>DASUUH010000132.1:0-5052 GCA_036374175.1 Jiangellaceae bacterium
GGGCAGGGTCTCGTTGCCGGCGTGCAAGAGGATGCCGCAGAGGAATCGCGACCCGATTCGGTCGCTCAAGTAGCGGAGACCACGGAAGTCTTCACTTCTTGCCGTGACGGCTGACTTGACCTCAATGGGCCGGTCCGGCACCGGGTGCCTACGCGTTGGCCCTGTAGGTCCCGAACTCCGGAAGCCCCGTCGTTTCGAAGATGTGTACCGACAGACCGCCTGGTGTCGTCTGATGGCTGACAAGCCGCAGGCCGGCCGGTGCGCCCCCGTCCGGGAACAGGCGTCGGCCCTGGCCCACCACGACCGGGGCGATCACGAGCCGCAACGTGTCGATCAGCCCGGCGGCCAGTAGGGACTGGGCCAGCTGGGCGCTGCCGTGGATCTGCAGTTCCCGGCCGGGCTGCCGCTTCAGTTCAGCGACCTGGGCGGGGATGTCCCCGGACAGGATCGTGGTCGGGTTCCACTCGGCCTTGGTCAGGCTGTGGGAGGCCACGTACTTCGGCAGGCCGTTCAAGATGCCGGCGAAGGGATGGTCGGTCATCTTCGGCCAGTCCCGCGCGAAGTTCTGGTAGGTACGGCGGCCGAACAGGAACGCGTCCGCCTCGCCGAGCCAGGTGCCGACCAGCCGGTCGAACTCCTCGTCTAGGTGCGGCACGAACCAGCCACCGCGCGTGAACCCGTCGCTGGTGTCCTCGTCCGGGGACCCCGGGCCCTGGGAGACACCGTCGAGCGTCAGGAACTCTTGCACAACCAGCTTCATCGCACACCACTCTAGTCAGGGTGGCGGGCAGTCAGCGCCATCTCGTCGCCCCGGTCCGCGCCGGCGCCCAGTTCGCCTATGCGTCGCCGAGTCTCACCGAACGGAGTGGGTCACCGACATCGATGAACAGTTGGCCGGTAGGGGTGAGAGCGGCGGCGATTCGCTGGCGTGCGCGCACGCCGGCTTCCGGATGCCGGCCGTCGAGCGCCCCTACCCGGATCGCGAACGCGATGTCGAACCGTGGCTCGCCGGGAAGGAGTTCGAAGTCCTCGGCGGCGACGTGGCGCACGCTCAGCAAACCGGCCGCGATCTCGGCGGCAGCGTTCCGCTCGATCTGAGCCACTCCCTTGACCGACCGGTCGATGACCCAGGATGTGTCCGTCCCCGATGCGCCGTGCCACGGCCTTGGCGGCGGCGCCAGGCGCTCCGCCGATCTCCAGAACCCGCATCCCGGGGCGTAGTGGCAGCGCGTCGACCACCGCCGCGAGCCGGTCGGACAGCCGAAGCTCGGTCATCGCTGCTCACGGCGGGCGTCGCCGCCAGCGAATCGCACGTTCTCGCCGGCCCTCGACGGGTCGCGGGCGGTCATCACCCAGGACGGCAGTGTGTACGGCCCGTAGGCGGTGCGTCTGTTCGGCATGTCACCAGTGTGGCCAGCGTGACGGCACGGATGCTTGACCGTTCTTGCTCACGTGGCCTTTGGGCCGTAGGCGGCATCCCCGATGCGGCTTCCAACTACGGTGTCGATGTTGAGGCCGGTCTCCTCCACCAAGCCGGCCCCGTCGAGTCCAGGAGGAACGGGTGGTCCGGGTTCTCGTCGCTGAAGACATGCGCATTCTTCGCGACACGCTGGTGGCCGTGCTCGACCTCGAGGACGACCTGGAAGTGATCGCCGCCGTTGCGACCGGTGACCGCATCGCTCCCGCAGCGCTAGAACACCATCCGGACGTGGCCGTGCTGGATATCGACCTGCCCGTCGTCGACGGGCTTACCGCCGCCGCCGAGTTGCACCAGAAGGTGCCCAGCTGTCGCACTCTGATCCTGACTGGCCTCGCCCAGCCTGGGCAGTTGCGCCGAGCGGTGGCCGCCAACGTGTCCGGTTTCCTGCTCAAGGACGCGCCGTCAGAGGAACTGGTCGCCGCGGTGCGCGAGGTGGCTGCCGGCGGCCGCGTGTTCGACCCCAAGCTGGCCGTGGCCGCGCTGGAGACCGCAGAGAACCCGCTGTCGTCCCGTGAGGCGGAGGTCCTCAGGCACCACGCCGATGGCGATTCGGCCGCCGAGATCGCCGCGGAGCTGCACCTGTCCTACGGCACGGTCCGGAACTACTTGGCGTCAGCGGTCACAAAGCTCGGCGCCCGCAACCGGGTGGACGCCGCCCGCATCGCCCGAGAGGCCGGCTGGCTGTAGCCGCGTGACGAAGCCGTCCTGCGTGAGCGCTACAACGGCAAGGACGGCAGAGGAGTAGAGGTCCGTGGAATCGCGAACGTGAGCTCGAAGCGACCATCCTCGACTTGGGTGGACAGGCGACCGCCGAAGGCCACGGCGCGAGCGGACAGGTTGGCCAGCCCATCCCCGCCGACGCGCCTCCGCTGGTCGCGCGTCCGCGTCTCGTCCGGGTTGAAGCTGACGCCGTCGTTGGCGACGCGCAGCCGGACGTCCCCATCCTCAGACGTCAACTCGATCTCGCAGCGCGTCGAATGGGACGGGATGGATTCGACATGACGCCAAAGATCCTGATCCACGAGTCTTGACAATCGGTTCGCATCACGCCGGCAGGTCGGAGCATTCAGCGAGCCGGTTCTCCGCTCCGTGTTGGAGCTGATGGATTCACCGATGCGGACGATGTGTATCTCTGCCTACGGTCAAGCAGCACGGGCAACCCCGGTTCAACTGGCGCAGGGCCAGGTCGCCCGATTAGTTCTATGCACTTGTTCGGTCTACCCGGACAGGCAGACCCTCTAAGGAGCGAGCATGAGCAAGGTGATCGCCGACATCTCGATGTCACTGGACGGATACGTCACCGCACCCGGCGTGGACCTGGAGCACGGCCTTGGCGTCGGCGGCGAGGCGATCCACGCGTGGGTGCTCGAGGAGCCCCGTTCCCCCGTCGACGAAGCGGTGCTGGCGCACAGCTTCGAGCGGACCGGCGCAGTGGTGATGGGACGGCGGCTGTACGACATCGTGGACGGCCCGCACGGCTGGAACGACGACGTCGGCTACGGACACGACCAGAATCAGTCGGCCGCACCGCCGTGCTACGTCGTCACCCACGAACGGCCCGCCCAGGTGCGACTTGCGTCCAGGTTCCGGTTCGTGACCGAGGGTGTGGCGGCGGCCATCGACCAGGCCAGGACGGCCGCGGGCGGCAAGGACGTCGTCGTCATGGGCGGCGCGAACGTCATCGATCAGAGCCTGGCGGCGGGTCTGGTCGACGAGCTTCGCATCCACCTGTCACCGCTGGTGCTCGGCGGTGGCACGCGGCTGTTCGAACTCGTTGGCCCAACGACGCTGGTCCAGCGGGAGGTCACCGAGTCACCGCGGGCGACCCACCTCACCTACGAGGTCGTCAGGGCCTAAGGCGCCGTAAATCCTGATCAGGCCGCTGGTAGGCGCCCTCGCGGCCGAGGCCTTGGGCCGGCACGAGGAATCGCTTCAGACGCTGAGCCGGCGCTCGGCATTTTGTGAGCACAGCTGCCCGGCCCCTGCGACCGCACGGAAGGCCCGAGCGGCGGTCGCGACCCGGATCAACGGTCCACACCGCCATGGATGCCGGCATGGCCAGTTCTCATTGAGCAGCCACGCCCCTATGCTCGTGATCCCGCTCCAAGGAGTGACGGCAATGAGTGCGCTCGATCCGTTCGGCAGGACTGATCAGCTTGACGAGGCCACACTCGAGGCGCTGGTCGCGCGATTCGAGGCCAGGGGCGCATCCCCAGTGTTCTCTCGAATGCTCCAGGAGTACCTCGACGCCATGGGTATCGACGGTGCCTCAACGGTTCTCGACATGGGTTGCGGCACCGGCCTGGCGGCGCGCGCCATCGCGCGCCGCGCGGATTTCTCCGGAACCGTGCTGGGCATCGATCTCAGCCCCTACCTTGTGACGGCCGCGCAGCGGCTCGCACGGGAGGAAGGCATCGACGAGCGGCTGGACTTCCGGACCGGGGATGCCTGCGCTGTCGACGCCGCCGACGCGACGTTCGACGCAGTCATCGCCCACACCCTCCTGAGCCACGTCGAGGACCCGTCATCGGTGATTCGAGAGGCCGCACGCGTGCTGCGACCTGGCGGGATGCTGGGCATATTCGACGGAGACTACGCGTCCTTGACGTTCGGCAACGCCGATCCTGTGCGAGGAAAGGCCTACGACGAGGCGCTTATCACTGCCGTGGTCACCAACCCTCGCGTCATGCGGCAGTTGCCGCGATTGTTGCCCGACGCCGGGCTCGAGCTGGCGGCTTCCTTCCCGCACGTCCTGTCCGAGATCGGCCGGGCCGACTTCTGGTCCTCGGCCATCGAGGCATACCGGCGGCTGATCCCGAAGGCCGGGGTGATGGCCGAGGACGAAGCGAACGCTTGGGCTGCCGCGCTCCGGCACGACTCCGAGGCGGGCGTGTTCTTCGGGAGCAGCAACTACTACGCCTATGTGGCCAGGCGCCAGTAGCGCGTGGCCACAACGTGATGCTGGCGACAGCCGCTGCGCCACGATGAGCACGACTCCCAGTACGAGCACCGTCGGCGGTCAGCACACTCAATTGACTGAGACTTACCGCTATCATCGAAAAATGCCAATGAATACCGTCGACTCGGCCAGCGTTAATCCGCGGGAGGAGCTGGCCGGGGCGGGTGCGTTGTTCCGGTCGCTGGGGGACCCGGTCCGGTTGGCGATCATTCGCCGGCTGGCGCGTGGTGAGGCTCGGGTGGTGGATTTGACTCGGGAGTTGGGCATGGTGCAGTCGACGGTGTCGTGGCACCTGGCGTGTCTGCGGGACTGTGCCCTGGTGACCGGCCGGCCGCAGGGCCGGCAGGTGTTCTATTCGTTGAGCCGCCCGGAGTTGGTGGAGCTGCTGGCCTCGGCTGAGCAATTGCTGGCCGCCACTGGTGAGGCGGTGGCGTTGTGTCCCACTTATGGTGTCCGCGGACGAGCCGGGAAGGGCCGGGAGTGACCGGGCGCGCTGAGCAGGCGGCGCGGGCGGACCGGCTGCCGCCTCCGGACGGTGCCGAGCATTGGTGGCAGTCACGGCCGGTGCGCTGGTCTGCCGCGGCGGGCGTGCTGCTGGCGGTCGGGTTCGCGT
>DASUUH010000133.1:0-5851 GCA_036374175.1 Jiangellaceae bacterium
GAGGTTCGCACCCATGCCGGCGGCCGCCAGCATCCCGCACTCGGGTAGCCCGACCACTGCGCACCACATATCGACGGTCGGGACGCCCGCCGGAACCGCACCGGCCACCAGCGCAAGCGGCAGCGCGCCAGCCGCGTCGACAGTGACTACCTGACCGCGAGGCAACCCGCCGGGCAGCAGACCCCGGAGAGCCGGCAGCACCGGGATCGGCTCTGCCGGCGGCGGGCCGCCACCGAGGCGTTGCTCGACCCGTTGCTCAACCTGGGCCAGGGACTTCACCACTCCATAATCGAACACGAGTTCGATTCACGTCAAGTTAATCACTCGCCTGGACCATTGTCAGAGCAGGTGCGACTCGGCGACCAACTCCGAGAGTTGCCAGATGCGTGCCACGTGCCTGGTGGAATAGGCTGCTCAGTCCTTCACGTGCACCGACGACCCACCGCGGCTGCCTGGCACCATGACACACAACGCCACGACCACTGCCGATACCCACATGTTCGCGGCAAAGATCCATACCATGCCTGCACGTGCGGCTTGCATACCATAATGATCAGACCCCCGCCGCGCATCCCTTCCAGTCCTCTCGTACACCCCAAGTAGGTGAGGGACATGATTCGAGTCTTGCTCCGCCAGTATTGGCCATTGTTCGCCCTTCCCATTCTGGCAGTTGGAATCCATCCCTTACTCACCTACCTTGGTCAACCATGGTCGCCTTCCGAATGGGCGAGCAACATAGTGTTTGCATATGCGATTGCCGTTGCGTCCGTTCTCCTCACAAGAAGGCAGAGCAGGGTTCAAGAGTCTATCGCAGACACAGAGTTGTTCGGAAAGTATGCAGCTATCAACGGCGCACTCGATCGCCTAACCAAGACCTGTAGTGCAAGTATTGCACAACAAATTCTCATCGACTCCCGTGCTGGCCTCCATTTACTACCCTATGCGGACAGCAATTCCAGACGTGAATATCTAGAAGCGTTAGACGACGCAACAGAGAGCCTACAGGATCTCATCAACGGAAGTACCCGCCCCTACGCATCGTGGAGTTCCGAACAATGGGCCAACCTTTCCAAACAAGCCGAAAGCCTTATCGCTACATTACAGGTTCGGCTGCGACGAAGTGAAAAGGAACTTCCAACCTTTGCACAGCTGTCGACCAGACTCGCCTCAATCGCGCACACTGTTCAGATCGGCAACACTGTCCCCTTCGATCCGTTCGAAAGAAGCTATCGGCACGGCGACGTAAGCGGCCGGATACGACCATTGCTTAACTGGGACCTACTGCGAGAATACACCAGTCGCGGCGAGGCAAGTATAAGGATATATCGCCATTGGTCCCCACGGTGGCTTGAATCTTACGTCGTGTTCTCTGTATGGTATATTACTCACAATGGAGAGTTTACGAACTATAATAATCCCAAGTCTAAGCCAATCTCGTTCCAAGAAATAGATGAAGTATTTGATGTACTTCCTGACGAATATAAGACAACGATTGAATCGATGTCACATCGACTCCAGATACGGTCCGAGGGCACCCTACCCATGACTGAGATCGTAACTATGGAGATCTCAGAAAATCGAGTGGTTGTCCTCGACGGAAATCATCGCGCAGCAGCTATCGGTCGGCGCCGCGCGACTTGGCCAATCTTATTGCCGGTGAACTTGGTTGAGTATCGAATTTCTGCTCCCGATGACATCGATCTGCTACCAGACCTTAGATTTCACTATTCCGAGCGGCACCAACTCTCGGAATGATCTGTGATGACGATGAGCATGGTCCAGCGACCGGAACCGTACGTATGTGGTCGCGTGAACCGCCTTTCGACACTGGCCAAATGGTGCCTAATTCACGACCGCAGCTATCGTGGGACCTACTTGGCCATGCCGAGCTCTAGGAGTCGTAACGACGATCAACACAACTAACGTTGTGGCAGCAATCGAGATAGGATCATAGGTTGATCGCGCAGGGACTTTCGCTCACGCTGGTACACGGCGGCACGTTCGTGATGTCGGACCATGCCGGCGACATCACCCCTGACGGGCATCTCGGGGTGTACCACCGCGATATCCGGGTCCTTTCGTCGAGCGTCCTGACCCTCGACGGCTCCAGCCCGAGAGTGCTCGCGGTCGACCGGGTGGGCGCCGACAACGCGCACTGGGTCTACATCCTGGCCACGGATGAGCACGGCAGCTCCATCGCCGTACTGTCGCGGCATCGCGAGGTGGGCTCGGTGGTGCGCGAGCGGTTCGTGGCGCGCGTCTACGCCGGCAGGCTGGACGGTGCCCTGCTCCACTTGACCCTGGCGGCCGACTTCGCGAACCTTCTCGAACTCCGGGCGGGACGGACGCCGCCGGAGGCCGCCAGCGCGCGGGTGGCAGGGTCCCAACTTTCCGCTCAGGCTCCGCGGATCGGTGTCGAGATCCAGGCCACCGGCCAAAACGTGACTGTCGGGCCGG
The DNA here is from genome assembly GCA_036374175.1 of Jiangellaceae bacterium. Lineage (GTDB taxonomy): Bacteria > Actinomycetota > Actinomycetes > Jiangellales > Jiangellaceae > JASLBX01. The sequence continues at coordinate 2,458 of DASUUH010000133.1, forward strand.
ACGGCATCACCTGGCGGCTCGAGCTCAGCGCAGGGCAGCACAGCGCGCTCGACCTGGAGATAAAGCCGTCATCCGCGGTCGACAAACCCGCACCCGCCTTCGATCCGACCCTGCCGGCTCCTGTCGAGACGCTCGAGGTCCGCAGCGGCTCGGACCGCTGGACGCGCAGCGTCGCGTCCTCGCTCGCGGACCTGCGCGGGCTGCGCGTCGAGGTCCCGTCGATGGATCTGCGGTATCTCGGCGCCGGAGCTCCGTGGTTCATGGCCCTGTTCGGCCGCGACACCCTGCTCACCGCCTGGGAGAGCCTCATCTCAGGCACCCAACTAGGGCTGGAGGTGCTGCGGGCCCTCGCGTCCCGGCAAGGGCGGAAGATCGACCCGGCCACCGGCGAGCAACCAGGCAAGATCCTTCATGAGATGCGCACCGGCCTGGCATCGGTGTTCAACGTCGCGCCCGGAGTCGCCTACTACGGAACGGCTGACGCCACCCCGCTGTTCGTGATGCTGCTCGGTGAACTGCATCGTTGGGGCGCGCCCGATGACCAGGTACGTGATCTGCTGCCCGCCGCGCGGGCCGCCCTGGCGTGGTGCACCGAGTACGGCGACGTCGACGGGGACGGATTCATCGAGTACGCGGGCGACGAGCAGGGGCTGGCCAACCAGGGCTGGAAGGACTCCGGCGACTCCATGGTCCATGCGGACGGGAGCCTGGCCCAGGGGCCCATCGCACTGGCCGAGGTGCAGGGTTACCTGTATGCCGCGTACCAGGCGATGGCGCAGTTGGAGGAGCGGCTCGGCGACCCGTCTCGCGCTCCCGGGCTCCGGACCGAGGCCACCAAGCTGAGGGACGCGTTCGCCGACGCGTTCTGGCTGCCCGATCGCGGAGTCGTGGCGATGGCACTCGACGGTGGCAACAGGCCGCTCGCCGTCTCGGCGTCCAACGTCGGCCACTGCCTCTGGACCGGGATACTCGACGGCGAGATCGGCGCGGCTGCCGCAACGCGGCTGACTCGCCCCGACATCGCCACCACGTGGGGGCTGCGCACGCTTTCGGCAACCGAGGTCGCCTACAACCCGCTGGGGTACCACCTCGGCTCGATCTGGCCGCACGACACGGCAATCGGTATCGCCGGCCTGATCCGCCAGGGCCGGATCGATGCCGCCCGCAGACTCGTGGACGGGCTGCTGGCGGCCGCGGCGGCATTCGACTGGCGACTGCCCGAACTGCTCGGTGGAATGGCGGCCGACGAGATCGCTCAGCCGGTACCGTACCCGGTGGCGTGCAGTCCGCAGGCGTGGAGTGCGGCGGCACCGCTGCTGCTGCTGCGCTCCGTGCTGCGATTGGAACCCGACGTCCCGGCCGGCTTCGTGAAGATCGCTCCCGTGCTGCCCGACCACGAGGAGTTGCTGGTGACCGGCATTCCGCTCGGCGCCGGGACACTCGGGCTGCGGGTGCGAGGCAGCGACGTGGAAGTGCTCGACGTGCCGGACGGCGTCACCGTCGTCACTGAGTGACCTGAGCGGGTTGCTGTCCGTCGACCACCGCACCACACCACCCACAACCCCAAGGTTCCACGATGCTGTGGGCCGCGCGCACCAAGCCTCCACGGTGCTGCTCCAGCCGGGCAACAACGACGCCATGGACCTCGACGCCACACGTACGACGATCCGGCCGCCAGTTGCCCCGCGTCAGCGCCGTGGCAAGGATGAACCGCTCACATCATCAGTGATCAACCCTGCAACTAGACTGGCGCTGTGCCCACGTTCGTCCTGCTGCTGCTCGAGCTGCTGACCGGCCCCATCGGAGCCGCTGCCGAGCTAGCCACCGCACCTTCGGGCATGGCCACCCTCGCCGTGATCGCGGCCGCTGCGCTGCTCGTAACGGCGATCGTCACGGTACAGGCCGTGCCGGTCGGCGGTTCAGTGGTCGCGTTCGCCGTCCGGCGGCGTGCTGAGCACACGGTCTTTCTGGCACTGTGCGATCCCGATGCGGCAGGACGCCCCCGTCCTCGAGCACCTTCTGGTGGCCCAGGGGTCGCGTAAGCCGTCTCTGCCGCTTCGCGGCTCAACTCGTCGTCCTATCCGTTCACCCGACGAGGGGCCATCTCATGTACTCGTTTCCACCGTTGGCTGCTGCCATCGGCATCCTCTCCATCGCCGTCAATGCCCTGATCACTGCCTTCACGCCACTTTTCGGTCCAGCCGGCGCCGTCGTCGCTATCGTGGCGCTCACCATGGCCGTCCGCGCCGTCCTGTTGCCACTCGGTGTCGCACAGGTACGCGGCGAGCTGGCCCGTGCGGCACTGGCGCCCAAACTGCGCGAGCTCGAGCACAAATACCGGAACGACCCCGACCGGCTGCGCCGCGAACTTCCCGCGCTGTACCGGCGGGAGGTTACCTCCCCGCTGGCCGGCTGCCTGCCCGCGCTGGCCCAGGCACCGGTGTTCATGGTGCTGTACGGGCTGTTCTTGACCGCCGAAGTCGGCGGGCAGGCCAACACGCTGCTGACCAGCACGTTCGCCGGGGTGCCGCTCGGCGCCCGATTGCTCGACGTCGCCGGCGTCGACGTTCTGGTGTTCGCCGTCCTCGGCGTGGCACTGATCGGCGTCGCCATACTCAGCCGCCGGCTGACTCCCGCGCCGCCGGCGGACACACCCGGTGTGGGCGTGATCCGCCTACTGCCGTTCGGCACCGTCCTGGTCGCTGCGATCGTCCCGCTAGCGGCCGGCATCTATCTGCTGACGAGCACGAGCTGGACGGTCGCCGAACGAACAGTCCTGCGTCGAGCACTTTCCCGGGAGTGATCAGCCCGTCAATCCACGACCTCGATGACCGATCCTGCACCAACTGTCAGGGCGCCCTCGCGCACGGCGAAGCCGAAACCCGGTTCGAGCGACCGCCTCTCCCAACTCCACTCGCACTTCCACGGTCTCGCCCGGCTGCGCCTCGCGATCCAGAAGCAGCCGACCGGGCACTTCGGTCGTGCGCAGGTAGAACTGCGGGCGGTACCCGGCCAGCACCGGCTTGTGTCGCCCACCTTGGGCCGCGGTCAACAAGTAGATACGCGCGCGATCAAGGTGCGGTGGGCGGACTCGGTGCCGGGTGCCGCCACTACCTGGCCCCGCCTCACCTGGTTCCGCGCGACCCCGCGAAGCAGCAGCGCGGCGTTGTCGCCCGCCTCCCCGCGATCTATCGCCTTGCCGAACGTCTCGACCCCAGTGAGCTACGCCGCCCGACGCCGCAACCGGTTTTCGCCTACTTGGACTCGGACGATGGTGGCGACGGGCGTGGCCGCCGGCCGGTCTCGGTCTCCCAGGCGGTCAGCTGGCGCTCGAGCGCCTTCATGATCTCGAACACCTGGCTCGGCGGGACGCGGACCCGCGCCACCACCTGTG
>DASUUH010000134.1:0-31652 GCA_036374175.1 Jiangellaceae bacterium
CGCGGCTGTGGTGGCCCATCAGGTCGAACCGGAACCCGTCGACCTTGTAGTCGCGCGCCCAGGTGACGACCGAGTCGATGGTCAGCTTCTCCATCATGGCGTGCTCGGTGGCGGTGTTGGAGCAGCACGTGGACGTCTCGATGGTGCCGGTCGGAGAGAGCCGGTGGTAGTACCCCGGCACGATCCGGTCGAGTACTGACTTCTCGTGCTGGCCGGCCGCGGTCGTGTGGTTGTAGACCACGTCCATCACCACGCGCAGCCCGGCATCGTTGATCGCCGCGACCATTTCGCGGAACTCCCGCGTGCGCTCCGGCCCCTCCGGGTCGGTGGCGTACGAACCCTCGGGCACGGTGTAGTGCCACGGGTCGTAACCCCAGTTGAACCCGTCCTGGTCCCGGATCGGCTCGATGCACGCCTGCTGCTCGGTGCCGGCGGGGTTGGTCGCGGTCAGCGCCGGCAGGTCGCACGGCGGCTCCACCTGGTCCGCTCGCCGCTCGGGAATGGTGGCGATGTCGAAGACCGGCAACAAGTGCAGCGTGTTCATGCCGGCATCTGCGAGCTCGCGCAGGTGCCGCACGCCTTCGCTGCCTTCCTCGGTGAACGCCAGATAGGTGCCGCGCACGCCGGCCGGCACCGACTCGTCGGTGATCGAGAAGTCGCGGACGTGCAGCTCGTAGATCGTCGAGTCGTCCGGCTGGGCGAGCTCCGGCTTGGCCAGGGTGTCCCAACCGGCCGGCGTCAGGGCCCGGTCTTCCAGGTTGACGATCACTGAGCGCTGCGAGTCGGTGGTCAGCGCCAGGCTGTACGGGTCGGTGACTAGGTTGGTCTCGACCTGCCCAGTCTGGGGTACGTAAACGTCGACTTCGTAGAGGTAGCTCGCGCCGTTCCAGGACGGCGAACCCTTGGCTCGCCAGACGCCGTCCAGGTCTCGCTGCATCGTGATGCGCTCGTCGTCGAGCAGCAGCGTGACGCTCTTCGCCGTGGGTGCCCATACCGCGAGCCACGGCGAGTTGCCCTTCCAGGTGACGCCCAGCTCGGCCTCCAGCGCTGCCGCGTAGACGTCATCGAGCACGCCTGGGATCTGCACGGACGTCGCGTCGACCAGCCGGCCCAGGTCGTCGTACGCCGCGACCGCCACCTGGCCGGTCAGGATGTCTTCGACGTCCTTGGCGTACTTCTTGTCCAGCCGGAGCGCCTCGTACGACGCTAGGTGCGGGTACTGCTCGCGGACGTCCGGTGGCAGCCCGTTCGGGTCGAGCGTCAACGGCACGGACTGCCCGCCGGTGATCGCCTCCGCGTCGACGCCGAGCCGGCCCTCTGCGGCGTAATGCAGCCGGAACGTCCACTGCTCGGCCGCGGCCGGCAGGTCCCAGGCGATCAGGTCGCGTTCCAGCCAGTGCGCCCGGGCCTGGGACAGGTCGGGCGGGGCCGCCGCGGCCCCCGTGGTGACGGTCAGGGCGTGGGTCTCGATGTCGTAGGCGAACGTCGTCCTGGCGCCGGCCGGGACGACGAAGCCGATGTTCGGCCCGTTCGGGACGCCGCCCGCGCCGTAGTTCTCGTCCCAGCTCAGTCCGTGGGTCACCTTGACCTCGTAGCTGCCTGCGGGGATGGCCGACGTCGAGAAGGTGTAGATGCCGTCGCCGTCGATGTCTTTGAGCCAGGAGCGCATGCAGGACGGGTCCCAGTCGCCGGGGCAGCCCAGCTCGCTCTGGAACGAGCCGGGAGCGGTGACGATGGGGTCCTGGGCGTCGCTCGTCACCCAATGGGTCGCGTGGTCGTAGTAGAACGTGACGTCGGTGGCGTCGGGCAGGGCCAGCGGGATGTTGGGTCCGTCCCGGCGGGCGCCTGCGCCGTAGTTCTCGGCCCAGGACTTGTCGATCGCGACCTTGTACTCCCAGTTGCCGGCGGGCAGCGCGTACGTCCCCTTCCAGACGTCGTCCTTCGGGTCGAGAGTGATCTGTGCCTGGTCGCAGTCCGGTTGCCAGTCGCCCGGGCAACCCATCTCGGTGTTGAGGCTGCCGGGGATCGAGACCGCGGACGGCTGAGTGACGGGCCCGCCGGGGTCCTCACCGGGTCCGGACGGCGCCGGGTCGCCCACGCTGGCGTACGTCCCGGCAACGGCGAGGTTGCCCGAGTGATCCTTCAAGATCGCCCGGTACTCCAGCAGCGTGCCTCGCGCGAGGCTGGAGACGTCATGGAAGACGCGGTACGGCGCGTTGTCGTCGGTGCCGAGGACGGTCCACTCGGACCCGCCCAGTGGCCGCCAGGCGAGCGTCACCTGGTTGAACCCGCCGTCAGGCACAGAGACGCCGACCTCGGCGCGCCCGCCCACCGTGCCGCCGGGGCCAGGCGTGCGGAAGAACAGCGCCGGTGCATTCTTGTCCTGCTTCAGCTTCGCCGGTGCCTTCCAGACCTGGGCGGACAGCGCCGGGACGGTGACGCTGACCCGTCCCTCCTTGGTGCTCCGCAGGTCGGCCGTCCCGTCCGGCCAGACACCCTGGAAGGTGGTGGACGGGTTGAAGGTGGCGAAGGTGGCCTCCTTCGACTCGGCGCTGTTGTTCACCGCGACGATGTACTCCACCTGATCGTGCGCGTCGATCCGGCTCACCGCGTAGATGCCGGCGCTGCCGCTGGCGTACCGGTGAATCTGCGCGCCGTCGGCCAGCGAAGGGTGTTCATCACGCAGGGCGGACAGGTCGGCGAGGTGCTGGTAGATCGGGTGGCTCGAGTCGAAGTTGGCGTCCGCGGTGGTCGCGTCGGTGCCGATCAGGACGTTGTCGTTGTAAGAGTCGACCTTGCTCGCGAACATGTCCTCGCGGGCGTCCTTGTCGCCGCCGTCGCCGGTGAAGCCCTGCTCGTCGCCGTAGTAGACGACCGGCTGGCCGCGGGTCAGATACATCAGCGAGTGCGCCAGCAGGTCGCGCTCGAGCGCCTCGTCCCCGGTCGCTCCGGAGTTGCGGACGAACATCCCGATTCGGCCCATGTCGTGGTTGCCGAGGAAGGTGGGCAGCGCGTAGGCGTTCCCCGAGTCGCTGATGTAGTAGTCGTCGAGCGCGAAGAAATCGCGTAGCTCGGTGGTCGGGCGTCCGGTCGCGAACCCGGCGGCGCGGGACTGGAAGCCGAAGTCGGCGGTCGCCTGAAGGCCCGCTTCTGTGGTGAACCGCGACATCACCTCGGGGTTTGAGTCGAAGACCTCGCCGAACATGAAGAATTCGTCCTTGCCGGCGTCATGCGCGGCTTGGAGCACCTCGGGGACGAACTGCTGCCAGAACTCGATGTTCACGTGCTTGACGGTGTCGATGCGGAAGCCGTCGATGCCGAAGCCGGCCCAGAACTTGTAGACGTCGATCAGCCCGTCCCTGACGTCCGGGTGTTCGGTGAACAGGTCATCCAGCCCGAAGAAGTCGCCGTACTCGTCACCCTCGCTGCCGTCGAACGCGGCGTTGCCCCGGTTGTGGTAGTAGATCGGGTTGTTCAGCCACTCGGGGACCTTGACGGTGGCATCCTCGGGCGTGTTGAAGATCGGGGTGTACGGGAACGAGATCGCCGGGTCGAGGTCGGGGAAGGTGTCGGACGCGGCGAAGTCGCGGTCGTCGAAGGTGTTGCCGTCGGCGTCGCGGTACGGCTCGTCGGACTTGGTGATGTAGCTGTACTGGCCCTCGGCGTAGTCGATGACGTCGGCCGTGTGGTTGGTGATGATGTCGAAGAAGACCTTGATGCCCCGGTGGTGGGCTTCGTCGATGAGTTGCTCGAGTTCCTCGTTGGTGCCCAGGTGCGGGTCGATCTGGGTGAAGTCGGTGATCCAGTAGCCGTGGTAGCCGGCGCTGATGTCGTTGCCCGAGCCCTGCACCGGCCGGTTCTTGAACGACGGGGTCAGCCAGATGGCGGTCGTGCCGAGGCCGGCGATGTAGTCGAGCTTGTCGATCAGTCCGGTGATGTCGCCGCCGTGGTAAAAGCCTTTGTCAGTGGGGTCGTAGCCGTGGACGAGGCGTTCGTCGTCCGGCGGCGTGCCGGGCGGCACCTCGTAACCGCCGGTGTCGTTGGACGGGTCGGCGTTCTCGAATCGGTCCGTCATCACGAAGTAGAACCGCTCGCGGGTAAGGTCCTCGCGCAGGCTGGTACCGGCCAGTTCGGCGTCCGCGTCGGAGCGGCCGGGCTGCGGAGCGGCCGGGGCCACCGCGATCCGGTGGGTGGCGTGGTCGTAGGTGAACCGTAGTTCGGCGTCCGCAAGGAGGACGAGCGGGATGTTGGCCCCGTTCGGCTCGCCACCGGCGCCGTAGTTCTCGTCCCAGGATCCCCCGATGGCGACCTTGTACTCGTACGAGCCGGCCGGGACGGTGTAAACGGCTTCGAAGATGCCGGCGGTTTCGGTCGGCTCGAGTTGAGTGCCGCCGCAGGCCGGGTCCCAATCGCCGCCGCAGCCAAGCTCGTCTTGCAGGCTGCCGACGACCGTCACCTGGGCCGGCGTTCCGGTGTGATCCGCGGTCGCGGGAGTGGCGGTGACAGCAAGGGGTCCGGCCACCGCCACTGCCAGAGCGGGGATGGCTATGCGGGCACGGCGAAACGCACTGGGCATCGGTGACGCTCCTGGTTCAGGACGATGTCGTTGCCGAGACGCTAGCTCGCTTGCAGCCGTCTTGCAAGGCTCTTGCAGCAACTTTCACCTACCCGCTGCTGCCGAATGATCACGTTCACCATGCGGCCCGACGTAGCTACATGCATGCAGCCATGTAGCTACGTCGGGCCGTCTGCCGAACGTGATCGAACGACATAAAGATCGGTTAGCGGGCGCGGGCGACCCGTCCTTCGTCCCAAACCGGCTCGGGCGACTCGTAGACCTGGCCGTCCGCTCCGAAGACCAGGAACCGGTCGAATCCGCGGGTGAACCAACGGTCATGGGTAACGGCGACGACCGTCCCGTCGAACGCCGCCAGGCCCTCCTCGAGCGCCTCGGCCGAGATCAGGTCCAGGTTGTCCGTCGGCTCGTCGAGCAGCAGCAGCGTTGCCCCGGACAGCTCCAGCAACAGGATCTGGAACCGGGCCTGCTGGCCCCCGGACAGCGAGTCGAAGGTCTGCTCCGCGGCGTACGCGAGCTCGTAGCGGTCCAGCGCCCGGCTGGCCTCCTCCCGCGGCATGCCCCGGCGGTGGCCGTCGCCGCGGTGCAGGATCTCCACCAAGGTGCGACGTGCCAGCTCCGGGTGCTCGTGCGTCTGGGCGAACCAGCCGGGGCGCACGCGAGCGCCGAGCCGCGCCAGCCCGGTGTGGGCCACCGGAGCCACCGGCATGTCGTCCACCGGACGGTGCTCCGGCTCGGGATCGGTGCCGCCGGCAGCCAGCAGCCGGAGGAAGTGCGACTTGCCCGACCCGTTCGACCCCAACACCGCGACCCGGTCGCCGTACCAGACTTCCAGGTCGAACGGCCGCATCAGCCCAGTGAGCTCCAGTTGCTCGCAGACGACGGCCCGTTTGCCCGTCCGCGCACCCCGCAGCCGCATCCGGACGTCCTGCTCCCGCGGTACGGCCTGCGGCGGACCGGCCTCCTCGAACTTGCGCAAGCGTGTCTGGGCGGCCTGGTAGCGCGAGGCCATGCCGTCGTTGTAGGTCGCCTTCTGCTTGAGCATCAGGACAAGTGCTTTGAGCTTGGCGTGCTGCTCGTCCCACCGGCGGCGCAGTTCTTCCAGCCGCGCGAACCGGTCTTGACGGGCCTGGTGGTAGCTCTCGAAGCCACCGGGATGTACCCAGGCGGTGTTCCCGGCCGCCCCGAGTTCGACCGTCACGACATGCGTGGCCGTGCGGGCGAGCAGTTCCCTGTCGTGGCTGACGTACAGGATGGTCTTGGACGACTCGGCAATCCGCTCCTCGAGCCAGCGTTTTGCCGGGACGTCCAGAAAGTTGTCCGGCTCGTCCAGCAGGAGCACCTCGTCCGGCCCGCGCAGCAGGGCTTCGAGCACGAGGCGCTTCTGCTCCCCGCCGGACAAGGTGTCGATCGCCCGCCAGCGGCACCGTTCATAGGGGATGCCCAGGGCCGCCGTCGTGCAGACGTCCCACAACACCTCTGCGTCGTATCCGCCGGCGTCGGACCACTCGGTCAGCGCCGTGGCATAGGCCAGCTGGGTCGGCTCGTCATCGCGTTCCATCATCGCGATTTCCGCGTCGTCGAGGGTCACGGCAGCCGCCCGGACGCGCGGCGGAGCCACCGACAACAACAGGTCGCGGACGTTCGTCGGCACCGGGCCGCCGGGCCACCCGCGAGCGACGAACTGACGCATCACGCCTAACCCACCCGAACGGACAACGGCACCAGAATCCGACGCGATGTCACCGGCAATGACGCGCAGCAGCGTGGTCTTGCCCGAGCCGTTCGCCCCCACCAGAGCTACCTTCGCGCCGTCTCCCACCCGGAAGGTGATGTCGTCGAGCAGCACCCTGCCGTCGGGCAGGGTGTACGTGACTGCGTTCAGGTCGATGTGCCCCATGGCCATCAGTGTCCGGTATGCCGACACATGGCCGCGAGCGAGTTTCACCAACCCGTCCAGCCGGGTGGCCAGGCACGTCGATCACCCGTCCAGGATCATTCACGAGTTGTTCAGCGTGGGTACTTCTACCTGAACGCCCGCATGAGCAGACTGGTTAACGTGACGACCAGCCATGAATGCACCGTCGTGATCCGATACCAGCCAGGATCGACGGACGGGTGGCCGTGGGCAGTCACCCACGACAACGGTCAGCGCGTCCTAACGATCACCGACCTCGACGACTCGTCGATCGGCGTCATTCTGCGGGCCCTCGCTCAGGCGGGAAACGAACCCGAAGTGGACGCTGCTCCGATCGCGCACGAGGCGCAGTTGGCCACGACCTGACCGGACGGCCCCCGGCCGGTTGATGCCGCCACCGGCGTGGCGGCAGAAAATCATGGTGCTCGATCACGTGTTGCCGCTAAGGTGTCTCCACTCTTTGCATGTGGGGGGCATACATGGCACGCAATGGGCCGCTGTACACGCTGCTGTCCGGAGCCGTCTTGGGCGTCGGGCTTCTTGTTGCAGCCATGGTGGCCACGCCCGCCGAGACGGCCGCGGACACCCCGGAGCCGGCCGCCGAGGCAACCGAAAGCCCTGACGTGCCGACTCCGTCGCCCGAACCGACGCCGGAGATCACCACCGAGCCAGCACCGTCACCTACCGAGACCGAAACCGCAGAACCCGTCACCTACGTGGGTTACGTGGACGGTGGTGGCGCCTCGGTGGCGGTAATAGTCACGGGTGACGACGCGATCGCCTACGTGTGTGACGGCGGTTCGATCGAGGCGTGGCTGGAGGGCAGCGCCGAAGCCGGTGAACTGGACCTGACCGGCGACAACGGCACACTGACCGGCAGCTTCGATGATCTGCAAGCCTCGGGTGAGGCCACCGCCGACGACCGAAGCTGGACGTTCACCGTCGAGGCGGTTGACCCACCGGAAGGGCTGTACCGGTTTGCCGACACCATCTCCGGCGGCGCTGAGGTCGTCGGTGGCTGGATCGTCCTGCCGGACGGCAGCCAGGTGGGCGCCCTCAACGTGGACGGCGAGGTCCAGCCGGCGCCCGCGCTCGACGTGGTGAATGGGCAGGTCACGGTAGACGGAACGGTCGTGCAGCCCGAACGGCTGGGCTGACAGGAGGCGATGATGACAACCCAGGACACGTTCCAGCACCGCACAGTCCCGCTGCTGGTGGTCCCCCTGCTCGTCGGCACTGTGGTTGCCGTGGTTCTCGGCGTGTACGGCGGGCTGCACACACCGACGGGTATCGCGGTCAATCTGGCCGGCTTCTCCGGCCCGCTCGAAGCGAAGGTGTGGGTGGCGTCGGCGGCGCTGCTGTTCGCCCTGGTCCAGCTCGGATCGGCACTCGTGATGTATGGGAGGGTGCCCGGGGTCGCCTCGCCGTCCTGGATCGGTGGGCTGCACAGGTGGTCCGGCCGGGCCGCGTTTCTGCTGGCCGTGCCAGTGGCTGTGCACTGTCTCTATGCAGTGGGCTTCCAGACGTTCTCCACGCGGGTCTTCGTCCACTCGGTGCTCGGCTGCGCGTTCTTCGGAGCGTTCACCGTGAAAATGCTCGGCCTGCGCCGCGACGGCCTGCCGAGTTGGGCGATGCCGGTACTCGGTGGCACAGTGTTCGCGCTGCTGGTGGGGCTGTGGTGGACTTCGTCGCTCTGGTTCTTCACCACGATCGGCGTGCAGTTCTGAAGGAGAGAACGTGACAGCTCAGACTCCACGGCGGACGCTTCTTGTCGCGGCCGCCTCGGGCGCCGCGGCCGCGCTGACCGGATGCACGGTGTACGGGCGTGACGATCCGGCGGCCGAGCCGGAGGGTTCTGCCACGCAACCGGACGAATCCGGCGACGGCGGTGACGAGTCCGGCGGCGGGGTGCTGGCCACGACGGGTGAGGTCGACGTCGGCGGCGGCGTGATCCTGGCCGACCGCGGAGTGGTCGTCACCCAGCCGAGCAGCGGTGAGTTCAAGGGCTTCAGCGCCACCTGCACGCATCAGGGCTGCACAGTGTCGTCGGTCAGCGACGGGACGATCAACTGTGCGTGCCACGGCAGCAAGTTCTCCATCGAGGACGGCTCCGTCGTGCAGGCGGCCTCCGGCCTCACACCGGAGGCGCAGGCACCGCTCCCGGAGGTTCCGATCAGCGTGGACGGTGACTCGATCCTGGCCGGCTGATCGCACGGACCGGGCTGTCAGACGGCGGCCATACCATGACGCAATGACCCGGACTGACAAGGCGTCGCGAGTGATCCAGGCCCCGGTCAACCGCGTCTACGCCGCCCTCGTTGATCCGGACGCACTCGCTGCCTGGTTACCGCCGGATGGGATGAGCGGCCGGTTCGAGCGGTTCGACGCGCGTCCCGGCGGCTCGTACCGGTTGGTCCTGACCTACTCGGACGCCTCGGCATCACCCGGCAAGGCCACGGCGGACTCCGACGTGGTCGAGGCGCGCTTCCTCGACATCGTCCCCGGCGTGCGAGTCGTGCAGGCTGTGGACTTCATCTCCGATGACCCGGCTTATGCCGGCACGATGACGATGAGCTGGGAGGTTGCGGCCGTCGAGGCGGGGTCTCGGGTCGAAATCCGGGCCGAGGATGTTCCGGCGGGCATTTCTCCGGACGATCATGCCGCCGGCCTCGCCTCGTCGCTGGCGAATCTGGCGGCATACGTGGAGTCTTAGGCCACGGCGTCGCTCGCGAACGCTGCGCAGCCGAGGCTCTCCGCGGCGATTACCCGCCGCCCCGGAGAGCCTCGGCTGCTGACCGATCGGGCTAGCGCTAGCCGACCACGACGCCCGCGAGCTCGTGGACGGCACGGGTGCTGAGGGGCTGGCCCCCGATGGCCCAGTCGCCGCTCTTCACCTCGTCGATGACGACCCAGGTAACCCCTCGCATAGCTTCACCCTCGACGGCGACGAGCGCGTCGGTGACGCGTGTGAGGATCTCCTGCTTCTGCTCATCGGTGAAGACGTTCTCGATGACCCTTACGTTGACGAACGGCATGGCGGCCGCTCCTTTCGAGTGGTACTGACGTTGACGAGTCGATCATGCGAGACGGGCGTGTGCGCATTCGTGTGATGGCGGCTGCGGTCACAACGGAGAGATAAGAGCAAGCACGCCCCACCACGTCAGGAGGCCAGCGAGCAACGGGATAGGAAAGTTGCGAGTGCTTCGCCAGACGACAACAGCGACGGCAGCGGCAATCAGGGATGCGACCGTCTCCACGGCGATGTCGTCCCTCGTGGGGCGAGCAGGGCCGGCACGGTGATCGCTGCAAGCACCGCTGGGCCACGAACTGCAGAGGAACGGCTCCACCTTCACGGCGGGCGGGCCGCGCCCTCACCAGGAAGACGGCGCGCTGCGCAAAGTGCCGAGGCCGAGCATCTCCATTATACGAGCTGCGCGGCTCCCGCGATCATCACGGGTGAGCTGAGCCAGGCGATGAACGGATCTACGCCGGCCGAGCTGAGGCGGCGCCGACAGCGAGAGCAACGGGAAGTAACCGACGACCACAGCCGTGCCGTCTCGAAGGCCGGCCCGCCGGCCGGACGGATGGGACATGGAGCATCTTCAGGTCGAGCGACCATCGGGGATGGGATAATGAGGTGTGTCAACGCGCATCAACCTGCTGGGGTCACCGTCCATCGAGTTGGACGGGCGGCCGCTTGCCCCGCCCCGTGGCAGCAAGACGTGGGCCCTGCTGGCCTATCTCGCACTTACGGAGGTCCCCGCCCCGCGCACCCGCCTCACTGGGCTGCTCTTCGAGGAAGCCGACGATCCTGCAGCAGCCCTGCGTTGGAGCCTGTCCCAGCTGCGTAAGCCCCTGAGAGGCGTGGCCCAGGTGGGTGGCGACCCCGTCGTCTTGACCCTGGGACCGAACACCGTGCTTGACACCGACGTGGTCGCCCGTGGTTCGTGGGCCGAGGCGCTGCGCCTGCCCGGCCTCGGCGGTGAACTTCTCGAAGGCGTGTCGCCGCGGGTCGGCCCGACCTTCGACCTCTGGCTCTCCACGGAGCGCCGTCGGCTCGCCGGACAGACCGCTGCGGTCCTGCGAGAAGCGGCGCACTCTCGACTCGCCGCGGGGGATTCTGCGTCCGCTGTGGATCTGGCGGTCCGGCTGGTCGCCGCCGAGCCCTTGGTGGAGTCGAGCCACGAGCTACTGATCCGTGCCCTCGTAGCCGCCGGCGACCGGACCGCGGCAGCCACCCGGGTCGACGAGTGCATGGCGCTCTTCGACCGGGAGCTGGGTGTCCAGCCGTCTCGTGCTGTCTCGGCCGCGCTCAAGTACCGACCGCCTCCAGCGCTCGCCAGCACTACCGCATCGGTGGACGCCGCCATCGAGGGAGGCGTCGGCGCCGCACACGCCGGGGCCTACGAGAGATCCATCGAGTTGTTGCGCTCGGCCGTCGACGGAGCGCGAGCACTCGGCGACGAGGCCCGCCTCGCGCAATCCCTTGTCGAACTCGGCACGGTGCTGGTCCAAGGAGTCCGGGGCAGTGACGAAGAGGCCGTCGTCGTCCTGCATGAGGCGATCGCGCTGACCCGGCCCACTGGACAGAATGAAATCGGAGCCCGCGCCGCCCTCGAGCTCGGTCACGTCGAGACCCTCCGGGCCCACTATTCACGGGCAGACGTGTGGTTCACCGAAGCCACGGGCCTCGCCGCCGGAAACCCGTGCATCCTCGCCTGGGTGGAACTCTTCAGCGGTATGGGTCGCACCGACCAGGGCGACTACGTGAGTGCCCGGCCGCGGCTCGAACGGGCCGTTGAGCTCGCCCGGTCCGCTGGGGACGCCCGAGCCACGGCGTACGCGTTGACCGCCCTGGGCCGCCTCCAATTGCTGCGCGGTGAGTCAACCGCCCTTGCAACTCTGGACGCAGCGTGCGCCGCCGCCAGTGCCATCGGCTGGACCGCCTTCCTTCCCTTTCCCCGAGCCTTACTGGCCGAGGTGTGGCTGGCCGCGGGAGATCTGGGCCCGGCCGCCGCCGCGTTCGACCACGCCTACGCCCTTGCGCGCCAGGTGGGCGATCCTTGCTGGGAGGGCTACTCACTTCGGGGCCGCGGGCTGTTGGCAGCCGCTCAGGGCGCTGACGACCTCGCGCTCGAACTGCTCGTCGAGGCCCCAAGGGCCTGCCGCCGGATCCGCGACGCCCACGATTGGGTTGAAGGTCACTCCCTCGAGGCCCTGTGCCGGTTCGCCGTCTCGCGTGGCTTGGCCGAGGCGGCCGCATGGGTCGATGAATTGGAGGACTTCGCAGCCCGCCGGGGCCTGGGCGAGCTGGTAGCCCGAGCGGCGCAGCATCGATCTGCCCTGGGCCAGACTGGTGCAGCGAACCTTGTCGCAGTGCTCGGCGGCGACCACGACAACTTCGCTGGAGTCCCGCGATCAACTGGGTAGGCCTATTTAGGCCAGCTGTGTGAACCCGACCAACCCGTTGAGCACGGCGGTTGAGTCGGTCCACGTGTGTTCAGTACGCCCTCAGGTGCCTTATCGAGACACCGTGCGAGGTACCGATCACAGTGGAGGTGCCGGGAATCGAACCCGGGTCCTTCGACGCTCCTCCAGGGCTTCTCCGGGCGCAGCCTGCTGTCGCCTCTACTCGGCTCCGGTGATCATGCAGGCAAGTTCACCGTGACGAGCCCAGTCGCGTACATGTTCCCACCGGTCCCGCGACCGTACCGGCGGGTGAGCTTCCTAGCTGATGCCGATCACCGGGTCGGAAGCATCCCCGGGTCGACAGACTTCTTTACTCTGCCTCAGGCGGCGAGAGTGAAGTCAGTGCGCGTAGCGTTGGCACTTGTAACGTTGCCGCGTTGGTTAACGAGTTCACGCGACATCCTCGGCCCGCTTCCCCTGGTTCGACGAACGAAGTCGAAACCGTTCACCCCCATGTTTAGTTGTCAATCCAGCCTCACAGTTGGAGCCCGAACGGGCTGGCTGCTGGCTCGGCCCGTCCAGGCTACTTGATAGAACGCCGGACCGACCACTGTGATTCCCGGCCGCCGTTCGTCGTCCGTCCACTGACCAAGATCATGCTGCGGCCGGAGTAACGGTGCGATCCGTCCCATTTGTCGGGCAAACTGGCAGCTTACTCCGGCCGCAGCATGATCTTGACCGCCATCGCAGCGTCATATAGGCGCTCGCGAGCCCTCCACGTTGGGTTACTCGCTGGTAACCTGGATCAGGAAGCACCGATCCCCGTCAGGAGGATGCGAGCTGCCATGACGACCACAACTAACGGCCACCCAGTCGACGAACGCGAGGCCCGCCGGCTAGCCGAAGCCGCCCGCGAAACCGAGTGGCGGGCGCCGTCCTTCGCTAAGGAACTGTTCCTCGGACGCTTCCAACTCGAGCTGATCCACCCGCACCCGACCCAGTCCCCGGGCGACCAGGCGCGCAGCGACGACTTCCTGGCCAAGCTGCGGAACGTCTGCGAAAACGAGCTGGACGGCTCGGTCATCGAACGCGACTCGAAGATTCCGGACGATTACGTCAAGGCGCTGGCGGACCTTGGCGTCTTCGGCATGAAGATCCCCGAGGAGTACGGCGGGCTGGGGCTCAGCCAACTGGCGTACAACCGGGGCCTGATGCTGGTCGGCTCCGTCCACCCGGCACTCGTCGCTCTGGTGTCGGCGCACCAGTCGATCGGCGTCCCGCAGCCGGTCAAGTTGTTCGGCAACGAGGCCCAGAAGCAGGCTTACCTGCCCCGGTGCGCACAGGGTGCGATCAGCGCGTTCCTGCTCACCGAACCGGACGTCGGCTCGGACCCGGCCCGGATGGCCACGACCGCGACGCCGGTGGACGGCGGGGCTGCGTACGAACTCGACGGGGTCAAGCTGTGGACGACCAACGGCGTGGTGGCCGAATTGCTCGTCGTCATGGCCCGAGTGCCGGCTCACGACGGAGGGCCTGGCGGAATCAGTGCGTTCGTCGTCGAGGCCGATTCTCCCGGCATTACCGTCGAGCAGCGCAACGCGTTCATGGGCCTGCGCGGCATCGAGAACGGGTTGACCCGCTTTGAAAAGGTGCGCGTGCCGGCCGAGAACCGCCTCGGCGCCGAAGGCCAGGGCCTCAAGATCGCCCTCACCACACTGAATGCCGGCCGGCTGGCCATCCCGGCCACGTGCACCGCCGCGTCGAAGTGGTGCCTGAAGATCGCTCGGGAATGGTCGAATGCTCGCGTCCAGATGGGCCGGCCTATCGGCCGACACGCCGCCATCGCGCACAAGATCTCGTTCATCGCTGCGACGGCGTTCGCCCAGGAGGCGGTGCTCGACCTGTCCGCACTGCTCGCCGACAAGGGCGGGCGCGACCTGCGGATCGAAGCGGCGATGGCCAAACTGTGGTCGTCCGAAATGGCCTGGGTCGTTGCCGACGAGCTGGTGCAGATCCGCGGCGGCCGCGGCTACGAGACCGCCGAGTCGCTGCGCGCCCGCGGCGAGCGGGCCGTGCCTGCCGAGCAGATCCTCCGCGACCTGCGGATCAACCGGATCTTCGAGGGCACCAACGAGATCCAGCGGCTGCTGATCGCCCGCGAGGCGGTCGATGCCCATATCCAGGCCGCCGGCGCTCTCGCCGAGATGGACGCCGATCTGCCGGACAAGGCGCGCGCCGCAGCCAAAGCAAGCGGGTTCTATGCCCGGTGGCTGCCCAAGCTGGTCGCCGGGAAGGGACGCGTGCCCGGCTCGTACGCCGAGTTCGGCAACCTCGCCCCGCACCTGCGGTACATCGAGCGGGCCTCACGCAAGCTCGCCCGGTCGTCGTTCTACGGCATGGCACGGTGGCAGGCCAAGCTGGAGCGCAAGCAGGGTTTCCTCGGCCGCATCGTCGACATCGGGGCCGAGCTGTTCGCCATGGCGGCCTGCTGCGTGCGCGCCCAGATGCTGCGCGATCAGGGCCGGGACGGTGAGCAGGCCGCGCAGCTTGCGGACGTGTTCTGCCGGCAGTCTCGGCTCCGCATTGAGCGGCTGTTCGACGCGCTTTGGAAGAACACCGACGTGGTGGACGAGAGGTTGGCGAAGGCCGTACTTGCCGGCGAGCACGTCTGGTTCGAGGCCGACGTCATCGACCCGTCGGAGGGCACTGGTCCGTGGATCGCCGAGCGATCCGGCGAGCCCCGGCCAAACGTCGCCCGCCGCTTCCTCTAGCGATCTTGAGACAATCCACAGCGCACGACAGTGTGGATTGTCTCAAGATCGCCTTGTGCTGGGCTATCGACGTAGCGCCGTCAGGCTGGTAGAACAGGCCCAATCGTCATGGTGGTTCCTGGCGACCCCAACGCCAGGCGTTGCTACCGACGCGACTCTGCCCGTCCGAGGAGAGGTGCGCCCGTGAACGCACGACGACTATCGACACTCCTGCTCGCAGTCCTACTGGTCTTTGGCCTGGCCCCCGTGGTCACCGCGGCGCCGCCCGAGCCGGAGCCTCCGTCCTCTGAACTCGATCCACCCCGTGGCCCGTCCGATACCGACCTTCCGTTCGGCATCGGGCCGGACGATCGCGGGAGGTCGACAGACGCCCCAGGGCGACAGCCGGCTGAGCCCGAGCCGTCAGAGAAGTTGCCCGGGAAGCCGCGCAACGACCTCATCGAGGACGTGCCGGTCAATCCTGACGACGCGTCCATCCCGATCGGCGTCATCCCGTATCACGACATCCCGCCGGCGCTGCGTGACCTCCAGCAGAGCGACCGGATCAGCGTCGAGATCATCGGCCAGTCCGTCCTCGGCCGCGACATGCACCTCGTCGTCGCCACCGCGCCGATGACGGACGCCAAGTGGGACGAATGGCAGCGACTGTCGGACCTGCGATTCGAAGATCCGCACCGCGCACTGGCAGAGTTCGACGCGGGTGCGTACGACGATTGGCGCACGCCGCTGTTGATCAATAACAACATCCACGGCAATGAGTGGGAGGGCACCGACGCGAGCCTTCGGGTGCTTGAGGAGCTTGCTTTCTCCAATGATCCAGCCGTGATCGAGCAGCTCAACAGTCACGTGATCGCGTTCATCGTGACGCACAACCCGGACGGCCGGGTCGCGGGTGTGCGGGCCAACGCCAACGGCTTCGACATGAACCGCGACTACATCACGGGATCGCAACCCGAAGTCCGGGCGGTTCGCCAGCAGATCGTCCGCTACAGCCCGATGACGATGCTCGACATCCATGGCTACGTGTGGAGCAACAACACCGGTGCCACGCTGATCGAACCCACTACCGGTCCGCACGGCGACAACTACGAGTACGATCTCTACATCCCCAAGGCGCTGCGCAACGGCCTGGCAATGGAGGCTCGTGTCGTTAGCGACGTCGGCGACGACCTGGCCGCTTGGGCCGACGACACGCAAAGTGGTGCGCTACCGATAGCTGTTCGGATATGGCGCGGAAAGGCTGACATTCCGTACCGTGACCGGTTCGACGGCTGGGACGACTGGCCGCCGATCTTCACTCCGATGTACGCGATGTATCACGGCTCGATCGGTCACACGATCGAGGTCCCGATCCCCAGGCCACTTTCAAGCCAAACGTGGACGCCAGAAATGCTGGACCGTCGAGCTGACATCAACATCAGAGTCGCTCGCGCAACGATCGAGGCGAACATCGATTACGCCACCGAGAACCAGGACGCGCTGATCGCCAACCAGCTGGAATGGTTCCGTCGCGGCGTCGATGGTGAGTCGGCCCGGCCGATCGACGACCAGCTCTCGCTGGACCTGGCGTTCGGCGACAACGCCAAGACGCACCTGCAGGAGTACCCGGCGGCGTACGTCATCCCCATGGGCAAGGGTCAGCGCAGCGACACAGCAGCCGCCCGGGTGGTCCAGTTCATGATCGACAACGACGTCGAGGTGCACCGCGCCTGGCGGCCGTTCACGCTGAACGGCACGAACTTCGGTGCCGGCAGCTATGTCGTGGACATGCATCAGTCCAAGCGAGGATTGGCCAACACCATCCTCGAAGTCGGGCGCGACGTCACCAATGAGTTCGACCAGATGTACGACATCTCCGCGTGGAGCCTCGGCCACCTGTGGGGAGCGACCGTACATCGGGTGAACGACGACGCCGGCCTAGACTTGCAGGCCCTGCGCCCAGTGCAGGCGGCCCGCGCAACTGGCTCCGTCGCTCCAGGCAACTTGCCGGCCTACGGGTTGAGTGCCGACTCGCTGGCTGGGATCCGGGCCGTCCACCACCTGCTCGACGAAGGCGTGGACGTGTCTCGGACGGACGACGGGACGTTCGTCGTTTCCGGTTCCCTGGCGACCATCCGTGAGGTGGCGACGGCCTACGGGGTCGAGTTCACCGCTATCACGCCAGCGGAGGCGAGCTCGGCCGAGCCGGTCTCCAAGGTGCGGGTGGGAGTCGCGGCCAATGCCGGTGAGATCTACGCCCTGCGACAGATGGGATTCGATCCGATCTCGGTGACGCACGGTGGATTCAACGAAGGGACGCTCTCGTTCGATGACTTCGACGCCTTATTCATCTCGACGACGGCCTTCAACCCGCTCAACCTCGATGCCGCGCAGAACGCAGCCTTCGACGAGTGGCTGGCCGACGGCGGGACTGTCGTTGGCCGCGGGTTCGGCGGAATCCTGCTCAACAGCCGCGCCGGCCTGCTGGACGTCACCGATGCCGCAGGGAGGGGCGACGCGAACGGAATCGTGGCAGTCGAGAACGATCCGGACTCCCCGATCACCGGCGGAACGCCGACCTCGGCGTTCGTCAGCTCGCCCCGGTACTTCACCGAGGTGGGCGGCGACGTGCGAGTAGACCAGTGGCTGGAGTCGGAGGGCTTCTTCCTGGCCGGACACTGGGTGGGTCAGGAGGCCGCCGCGGGTCATGCGGTGGTGGTGAGTGGAACGGCGCGGGGTGCCAACGTCACCCTGTTCGGTACCGAGCCACTGTTCCGAGCCCACCCTGAAGGGCTGTACCCGCAGGTCGCGAATGCGCTGTGGTGGGACGGCTCATGACCTAAATCACGATCATGTCGGCCCGGCCGGTAGCGGCGGTGTGTCGCACCTGTCGGGCCGACATGATCGCGTTGGGGACCCTCCTCAGGAAGTCGTCCAGCTGACGTCGCCGTCCCATGGCACCAGACCGATCCATGTCCTGCCGGCGGGTACGAAGAGCGGCTCGCCGTCCAGACCCGCCAGCGCGAACGGCACCTCGGCGCTCGGCTTGGACCAGGTTCCTTCGACGGCAGTCCCGTCTGTGAACATGACGGCCTCGCCCGACCCTTCAAGGACCGTCTCCGGGACGAAGTTGCCCGCCGGGTCAGTGTAGCCCGCGTCCCGAATGGCGACCCGCAGCACCAGGACGGTGTCGGCGATGAATTCGTCGCCTTCGGCGGCCAGGTTGTCGCGCCGGTGCCAGCCGCCGTCCGTCCAGTCCCAC
Organism: Jiangellaceae bacterium; assembly: GCA_036374175.1. Classification (GTDB taxonomy): domain Bacteria; phylum Actinomycetota; class Actinomycetes; order Jiangellales; family Jiangellaceae; genus JASLBX01. Next base: position 17,916 of record DASUUH010000134.1, read on the forward strand.
ACTGTCGTCCGGGAGCCGGAGAACCGCGCCGTCACCTCGGTAGCCGGCTCGCCGGCGGGCGGCGCGTCGTCGGGGCCGGACCACGGCAGGTACAGGACGTCCGGCGGGTCGAGGTCGATCTCGGTCAGGAGCTCTTCTGGGTCCACCGTGACGCTGTACAGCGAGGGCCGCTTGCTGTCGCGAGAGAAGCCGGCCGCACCTTCGGTGACGACCGTGACGCCGGCCTCGTCCATCGCACGCAAGACTCGACGCGCACCACCGGAGGCGACCAGCGCCGCGCCGGTGGGCAGGACGATGCCGATGTCGGAGGTGCGGATCGACCTGACCGGGGCCACCGCGTCGGGTAACTCCGAGTGATACATGGCCGCCAGTCGAGTCAGGCCGCCCTCCACCAGCTCCTCGACCACGATGTCCGCGCCAGACAAGCCGACCTGCGGGCGGGCCGACCCGGTGTTGTCCACCTTGACCACTAGCACCGGCCGGTCTGCGACGCCGTCCGGCGCCGGGAGGCCGGTGAGCGGCCAAACCGGTTCGGGAGTCGGCGTCGGGGAGGGCGTCGACTCAGTGGCCGTCTGTGCGGAGGTGGGCGTGGGTTGCGCCTCGGGTTCGTCGGTGCACGCAGCGACCGCAGTGAGCAGCGCGAACAAGGCGATCAGGAGTCGTCGCACCCGGCGAGTCTGCCAGTAGTCACCACTGCGGCGGGTGAGGCCGGCACAGCTTCACCATGCGCGTTGGTGCCCTACCACCCGCACGCGCCTGCCGCGGCAGGTATAGCGGTGTTGAACGTGATCAACCGAACGGGTCAGCGGCGGCGTGCGCGAGCCATCGCCCGTTCGGCCTCGCGCTTGGCCTGCTTCTCAGCCAGCGCCTGCCGCTTGTCGTGCGTCTTCTTGCCCTTCGCGAGTGCGATCTCGACCTTGGCGTAGCCGTCCTTGAAGTACAGCGATAGCGGGATCAGCGTTAGGCCGCGCTCGCGAGTCTTACCGATGAGTCGAGAGATCTCTTCCCGGTGCATCAGCAGCTTGCGCGACCGGCGCGGCTCGTGGTTCGTCCAGGTCCCCTGGTCGTATTCGGGGATGTGCACGTTGCGCAGCCAGACCTCACCGTCGCGCACCTCAGCGAACCCGTCGATCAGGGACGCTCGGCCGGCGCGCAGCGACTTCACCTCGGTGCCGGTCAGGACGATGCCGGCCTCGTAGGTGTCTTCGATGTCGTAGTTGTGCCGGGCCTTGCGGTTCTGGACGATGAACTTGCGGCCCTTCTCCCGTGCCATACCTCTAGGATCTCACCCGCGTCAGAGGTAGTTCATCGGGTTTGTCCGGCTGCCGTTCACGTACACCATGAAATGCAGGTGGCATGCGGTGGAGTAACCCGTCGAGCCGGAGTAGCCGATCACATCGCCCTTGCTCACCCGGCTGCCGGACGACACGGCGAACCTGGACAGGTGACTGTACGAGGTCATCATGTGCTTTTCGCCCATCATGCCGTGATCGATGGCCACCTGATTCCCGTAACCGCCGCGGTAGTTCGCCCACTGCACCTTGCCGGACGCCGACGCACGGATCGGCGTGCCACAGTAGGCCCGGAAATCTGTCCCATCGTGCAGCTTGTAGACACCGGTGACCGGGTGCGTCCGCATTCCGTACGGAGACGTCACGTAGGGGTTCGCGACCGGATAGGCCAGGCCGGTGGACGACGTGGACGATCGCGAGCCGCTCGACGATCGCGAACCGCCGGACGAGGACCCGGAGCTCGTGGCTGATGAACCCGAACTCGAGGTGCTCGAGCCGGACTTGCGCTTTGCCTCCTCCTTGGCCTTGCGCTCGGCCTCCTCCTTGGCCTTGCGTTCGGCCTCCTCCCGCTGCTTGCGGGCGATCTCGGCGATCTGCGCGTCGATACGTTTGCGCTCTGCCTCCAGCGCGGCGTACTCGGCCTCGTCCGCGGCTTTGGCCTGCTCAGCGGCCGCGACGGCAGCCGACTGCTGGTCGATGAGGGCATCAACAGCTTGCTTGGCGGCTGTGGCCGCAGTCTCCTGCGCCGCGGCGTGGTCGGCGGCCGCCCGGGCTGCGATCTCGAGCTCCTGCGATGTCTGGAGCGCTGCCGCCGCTTCTTCGCGAAGTTGCTGGGCCTCGTTGCGGAGTTCCTCGAGCTTGACCTTCTCGTTGGCCAGGCGCGCTCGATCATTCTTGAACTCGGTGAGGACGGTGTCTTCGGCGTTCAGCACCGACCGGGCGTAGCTGACCCGGGTCGCCAGTTCTCCCAATGAGTCGGCGTCGAGCAGGGTAGAAGCGGCCTCGGCAATCTGGCCCATGCTGCCTTTCTGGTAGGCCTGGACCGCGATATTGCTGATCTCCGCACGCTGGTCGTCGATCGCGTCGCTGACCTCGGCGATCTTGATCTCCTGCTCGCGGACCCGCTGTTCTGCCTCGGCGAGTCGCTGAGCCGCCAACGCGTCCTCGGCCTTGGCGGCGGCAAGCTCGCCCTGCGCACGGACGAGCTCGTCCTGCGCCTGCGCCAGCGCCTGCTCGGCGGCGGCCAGCGCCTGCTCGGCGGCCGGAAGCTGACTCTGGGCCGCCTGGAAGTCTTTCGTAGCCTGGTCGAGCTCCTTGGTGGACTGGTTCAGCTCGGCCTTTGCCTCCTGCAGCTGGCGCTCGACGTCAGACTTGCGATCCTGAGGGTCCTGGGCACTGGCGGTGGTGAACGTGGCCAGCACGACGGCGGCTGCGCACAGCGCCGCTACGAGCCAGTACCACCCTCTCGTCACACCAGTCACATCTGCCCCTTTGCCACCACTAATGACAGGGACGATACACCGGTCGGCGGCAAGATCGGGAGACCTGCAGGGGAAAAATCAAGTGCGCGTCGTTGGCTGCGGGCGGTCTAAATGCCGGTTAGGCAACTAAACACGCAGATAACGCCGCAGGGTGATGAAGGCGGCTACAGCCGACATCATCACGCCGGCGGCAAGCAGCCACGGCACGATGACAAGGATGTCTGACCACCCCACCCACGCGTCGATGAACAAGAACGACGGCGCGATCACCCGGTCGATAAGAATTGCCTTGATCAGGGCCACACCGGCACCGGCAAGAACCGCTCCGACGAACCCCGCGATGGCGGTCTCAAGGATGAATGGCAGCTGGATATAGAAATTGGACGCGCCGACCAGCCGCATAATCCCGGTTTCACGGCGTCGGCTGAACGCCGCGAGCCGGATGGTGTTGGTGATCAGCAATATGGCTGCCACCAACAGAATGACGGCGATGGCGACCGCGCCGAACAAGAGCCCGTTGATCACTCTGAAGAACGGTTCGAGCAGGTCGCGTTGGTCCTGAACCTGATGGACGCCTGGCAATCCGGCGACGGCCGACACCACGCCCTCGAACCGCTCGGGGTCCTTCAATTCCACCCGGAAAGATTCCTGGAGCTGATCTGGCGTGATGCTTTCGGCGATGTCGTCGGCGAACTGCTCCTTGAAGTGCTCGTAGGCCTGCTCCTGGGACTCGAAGTGCACCGTTTTGACTTCGGGATGGGCGGTCAGAACCTGCTCGATGTCGGCCTTCTGTTCGTCGGTGACCATGCCATCGGTGCACCGCTCGCCGCGATCGTATTCGTTGCACATGAAGACCGAGATCTGGACCTTGTCGTACCAATAGCCCTTCATGGTCTCGGCTTGAGCGCGCAGGAGCATGCCCGTACCCAGGAAGGCCATCGAAATCGCGACCGTAATGATTACCGCGAGGGTCATGGTGAGGTTGCGACGAAGGCCGGTGCCGATTTCGGAAACGATGTACTGAAGGCGCATAACTGTGTGAGCAGTTCCTCGGGCTTGGAAGGGACGGCCTACCGGGCGTAACCGTATACGCCGCGGGATTGGTCACGGACCACGTGCCCATGATCAAGTTCAATGACCCGCTTACGCATCTGGTCGACGATGGACTGGTCGTGGGTGGCCATGACCACCGTGGTGCCGGTCCGGTTGATCCGGTCCAGCAGTTTCATGATGCCAACGCTGGTGGCTGGGTCGAGGTTTCCGGTCGGCTCGTCGGCGAGCAGAATCAGCGGACGATTGACGAACGCCCGCGCCACGGCCACTCGCTGCTGCTCGCCACCGGACAACTGGTCGGGCAACCGGTCCTCCTTGCCGCCCAGCCCGACGAGCTCGATGACCGCAGGGACGTCGCGGTTGATCTGGCGCCGCGACTTGCCGATGACTTGCAGCGCGAACGCGATGTTCTCGAACACCGTCTTGTTGGGCAGCAAGCGGAAGTCCTGGAACACCGTGCCGATGCGGCGGCGCAGTTGCGGGACCTTCCAGTTGGACAGCCGGTGCAGATCCTTGCCCGCGACCCGGATCCATCCCGACGTGGGCTTCTCCTCCTTGAGCACCAGGCGCAGGAACGTCGACTTGCCAGAGCCCGAGGGGCCGACGAGGAAGACGAACTCGCCCTTCTCCACCTCGAGCGTGAGGTCATGCAGGGCGGCGTTGTTCTGGGTGGGGTAGAGCTTGGTGACGTTGTCGAATCGGATCACGATGCCTCGCCAGTCGGACCGTCGGCCACTACGGCACGTCAACGCACCATAGCCAGCGTGAGTCTACGACGCTGGAACGCTACGGCCTAGTCGAACGGCCGCCACAGGCCTCCTGCAACCAGCTTGTCCGGCCGGACAGCCCCATTTCTACTGGTTGGCGATGTGTCCGGCCGGACAAGCTGCAATGCTTAGGGTTAGGTGGCGCCGTTCTCCTGATTGCGGCGCCAGCGAATGGCCGCCTCGAGAAAACTGTCGATCTCGCCGTCGAGTACTGCCTGCGGGTTGCCGACCTCGTACTCCGTCCGCAGGTCCTTGACCATCTGGTAGGGATGCAGCACGTACGAGCGCATCTGGTTACCCCACGACGAGCCGGCGTCGCCCTTCAGTGCATCCATCGCGGCCCGTTCCTCCTGCCGCTTGCGCTCGAGCAGCTTGGCCTGCAGCACGCGCATGGCCGAGGCCTTGTTCTGCAACTGCGACTTCTCGTTCTGGCAGGAGACCACGATTCCGGTCGGCAGGTGAGTGATGCGAACCGCGGAGTCGGTGGTGTTGACGCTCTGCCCACCCGGGCCGGACGACCGGAACACGTCGACCCGGATGTCGGCCTCCGGAATCTCGATGTGGTCCGTCTGCTCCACGACCGGCAGCACCTCGACGCCGGCGAACGACGTCTGCCGGCGGCCCTGGTTATCGAACGGGCTGATCCGGACCAACCGGTGGGTCCCCTGTTCAACTGACAGCGTCCCGTACGCGTATGGGGCATGGATGACGAACGTGGCCGACTTGATGCCGGCCTCTTCGGCGTAGGACGTGTCGTAGACCTCGGTGTTGTACCCATGGCGCTCGGCCCAGCGCAGGTACATCCGCATCAGCATCTCGGCCCAGTCAGCAGCATCAACACCGCCAGCCTCGGCGCGGATCGTCAGAACAGCGTCCCGCTGGTCGTACTCACCGGACAGCAGTGTGCGGACTTCGAGCTCGGAGACCAGCCGTGACAGCTCGTCCAGTTCTCGCTCGACCTCCTTGGCGGCGTCGGCGTCGTCCTCCTCGTCCGCCAACTGTGTGAGCACCTCGAGATCGTCCACCCGCTGGCGCAAATCAGTGACCTTGCGGAGCTCGGCCTGCAGGTAGGACAGCTTGCTAGTGACCTGCTGGGCACGCTCGACGTCCTCCCACAAGTCGGGAGTGGCCGCCTGCGCTTCAAGCTCGGCGACTTGCTCGCGCATGCGCGCAGGATCGAGCACCTGCTCGATGCCCTTCAGGGTCTGGTCGAGGGTGCCGATCTCGGCGCTAACGTCACGTGCCACGTCTATCAAGGGTACGGGTGCAGCTAGCGAAGCGGCGAAACGGCCGTCGTCCGCGCCGTGACAGTAACGCCACCGCCGAAGCCGGAGGTCTCGGTGGCCAAGATCAGAGGTACCCGGGCAGCGAACTCGACCGTCACCGCACCCGTCGTACCGTCGACGGTCACAGTCACGACGGAGAACTTGTCGAACCGCTCGGCTAGGTCGTGGCGGGCAACGTAATCGAGCACCGCCGCACGGGCAGCGTCCTGCGCGAACGGCAGCGTTTCTCCGAGTCGCCCGGCGTACACCGCCTGCTCGGCGACCTGCTGAGCCGCGACGGTCGCAGCACCGTCGCTCCAGGAGACCAGGGATCGCCGGTGCAGGAAGGTGTTGGACGCGTTCGCAACGACCGCCACCGCGAGCAACACGATCACCGCGAAGCCGATGATCAGTGGCGTGAGCTGGCCGGACTCGTCTCGCGTCACGATCGCTCCTGGTAGACGTCCACTACTGCGACGTGAGTTGCGCTGACCGGAATTCGGGCGTTGGCCACGCCGGCGAGGGCGTCAGGTACTAGCGGCAGCGGGACGCTTGATTCGACCGTCACGGTGATCTCACTGCCGGGCTCGTAACAGGGGTCCGCCGCACAGTGGACGACCAGGTCGACGTCCGCGGCGTCGACCTCATGGTCGCGGAGGGCGACAGCAGCGGCGGCTCGGGCGGCCACTTCGTTGCCGGTCGCCACGTAAATCCGGCCAGCCTCACGTGCCGCCTGCGTGACGCCGTACGCCGTGCGCTGGACGTCCAGCACGGCGAGCATGATGTAGACGAGCGGAACCAGCAACAGGATGCCGAGAAAGTGGAACTCCAGGATCGCGCTGCCGCGCTCAGAGTCCTTCACAGTGCCGCCTCGTCGACGGCGTGACCCTGCACCGTGAGCCCGCGGTCCGGTCCAAGGAACCCGAAAAGTGGCAGGGTCGTCGTCACCTGGACTTCAACGAGTTGCACGCCGCCGTCGCTGACGTACCGGGCGCTCACCCCACCGGTGAACCGTTCGGATAGCGACTGGCCGATCAGCGCATCCGCTCGCGCCGTGCCATCGGTGAGACCGCGGTCGGCGTTGGCCGCGTAGCGGGCACCTTCGGCTGCGCAGGAGACAAGGGTATTGCGGACATGGATTACCAGCCCGATCTGCAACACGGCCAGGAACAATCCGGTAAGCAGGACCGATACCAGGGTGAACTCGGCCACTGCGGACCCACGATCACGTTGGATCTTGCGACAATCCACACCGTCCGACGCTGTGGATTGTCGCAAGATCGCGCGGGGGTGGCTCATGGGCCAACGGCGTCGAGCGCGGCCTCGAGGATGTTCTTGAGGTATGGCTCGGCGAAGGCCCACAGCACGGCCACGATGCCGGCCGACATGATCGTTATGAGCACCCAGCCCGGCACATCCCCGCGTTCATCCCGCAGTTGCCGCAGCATCTTGCGTCGCACAGTCTCTCCTAAGGCACGATCGTGCTGATCTGAATAAGTCCCGGATAGAGGGCGAAAATGATCGTCACGGGCAGCACCAGGAAGATCACCGGGACCATCATTGCGATCTCCTTACGCCCTCCGACTTCCATCAGGTACCGCTTGCGCGTCTCCCGGACGTCCGCCGCCTGAGCCCGGAGTACATCGGCGAGCGGTGTTCCCCGCTCCACTGCGACGGCGATTCCATCCGCGAACCGTGCCAGCTGCGGCAGGCTGGTCCGCTCGCCGATTCCGTCAAGTGCCTGCACCAGGCTGGCGCCCGCCCGCGCGTCCGCGAGTGCTCTGCCCAACTCTCTGCCGAGCTCGCCCGAGCTCACCTTCGAGACCCGTTCCAACGCACCCACGGGCCCTTCGCCGGCTGCGACAGCAAGCGCCAGCAGGTCGGCGACCACGGGGAACTCGGCAAGTATCCGCCGCTCACGCTGGCGTACGGCACGCGTGAGCTGCTGGTCGCGCGCCACGACACCGGCCACGCCCGCCGCCGCGCTGAAGACCAGCAGCGCCAACGGCGAGCGAACCTGCCCGCCGGCCTGCAGCAGCAGACTGAGCGCAGCACCGGCGCCGAACCCCGACGCGCCCCACACCAGCTGGTCCGCGCGGAACTCCTGGACGGTCAGGCTGCTACCGGCCTGTTCGAGCCGCCGCCGGACCGATGTTCCACCGCCGAGCACCCGCTCCAGCACAAGCGCTCCGCGAGCGAGATACGGTCGCAGCAGGCGTTCCATCGTGGGGAAGGGCGTCACGACCCGATCCAGCGTCGCTTCGGACTCCGGGAGCCGGGTCAGGTACGGGACGAGCCGAGCCTCCAGAACCTGTCGCCTGCGCAGGGGGATTGCGTACCAGACCAGCAGCAGACCGGCACCAAACGCTGCGCCGAGAACTGCTCCCCCGGTGCTCACCGCAGCACCCTGACTTCATCCGGAAGGCGTCCGATCCGGATCATCGCCCGGTAAGCGACGGCGCACACGGCAGCACCGACGACCAACACCACCCAGCCGGCGGGGCTGTTGTAGGCCTGAGCGGCGGACGTCCGGAGCGACAGCAACCCGAGCAGGATCCACGGCGCCGCCACGGCGAGCCGGGCCGCGTTGATGATCCAGCCCTGGCGGGTTTCGAGCTCAGCGCGCGTGCGGGCGTCGTCGCGCAGAAAGCCGGACAGCGTACGCAGCAGGCGACCCAAGTCGGTGCCGCCAACCTCGCGGGCGATGCGCAGCGACTCGCAAATCCGGTCGCCGGTCGGATCGGCCAGCCGGTCGCGAAGCCGGTCCAGGCACGGCTGAAATCGCCCGGACGTCCGGTAGTCGGCCCCGAACAGCTGGAATGGCCGCCGCAACGGTTCTGGCCCCCGGTGGCCGAGCTGAGTCAGCGCTTCGGGCAGCGACAGCCCGGCACGAACTGCCGAGGCCAGGTTGTCGACCACGTCAGGCCAGAGTTCCCGCAGCTCAGCTCGACGCTGGCGGACGCGGTACTGGACCAGTCCGACCGGCAGATAGGCCGCAAATGCACCGAACGCGACGGCGATCGGCACGACCTGGGAGAGCCCGAAGAAGACCAGCGTCGCGAGAAGTCCGGCACCGGCACACGATGCCAGCAACTGCCGGGGCGTCACCGCCTCGATCCCAGCCTGGGCGATGAGCTCGGCCAGCCGGCGGGTGCGGGTCCGCTGTTGCCGAGCGCCCGGGTTGGACGGAGCCGATACGGACTGCCAGATCAACAGCAGCCCGACACCCAAGGCAAGGCCGAGCAGGACACCCATCAGCCGGCTGCCTCCGCGTCGAGCGCTGGGCGCCTGCTCAGGCCGTGCTCAGGACGGTGACCGCCGAGCAGATCGGCGAGGTCATATCCGGCGTCAGTGAACCGCTCCGCGTGTGGCGGATAACCGTCTGCCCGGACCAGTTGTGTCCCCTGCCGGACGAAGATCGGCTCAAGCTCGACCACGTCAGCTTCGACCCGGCCCGGGACGCCGACGACCTCGCGCAACCTGCGGGTGCCGTCCCGGTCGGTAGCGATGTGGAGCACGATGTCGACGCAGCCGGCGACCGTCGGGACGACGAACCGGCTGCCGATGTTCTCGCCGGCCAGTAGCGGCAACGTGCACAACTTCGTCACCGCTTCGCGAGCAGAGTTCGCGTGGATGGTCGACATGCCAGGCATGCCTGAGTTGAGGGCGATGAGCAGGTCGAGGCATTCGGCTTGGCGGACCTCACCGACGACAATACGCTGCGGGCGCATCCGCAATGCCTCGGTGACCAGGCGCCGCAAGGTGATCTCACCGGTGCCCTCGAGGCTGGCCTGACGGGTCTGCATGCGGACGATATCGGGCAGTGGCGCCTTGAGCTCGAAGACCTCTTCGCACGTGACGACCCGCTCGCGACCCGGAACGGCGGCGAGCAGGCAATTGAGCAGCGTCGTCTTGCCGGCCTGCGTGCCGCCGGCCACGACGATGTTCAGCCCGGCGACGACGCAGGCCTCGAGGAACCGTGCCACCTGAATGGTCAGCGTGCCGAGGCCGACGAGTTCGTCCAGGTGGGTGGCCCGTACGACGAACTTGCGGATATTGACCGCCCAGTGCTCGGCTGTGATGTCTGGAATCACCACGTGCAGCCGGCTGCCGTCGGGAAGGGTGGCGTCCACGGTCGGGTTGCTGACGTCGAGCCGGCGGCCGGAGCTCTTGAGCATGCGCTCCACCAGGTCGCGAACTTCCTCCGCGGTCAGGATCGTCGTGGTCAGCTCCGTTCGGCCTTGCCGTGCGACGAAGACCCTGCTCGGCTCGTTGATCCAGATCTCTTCAACTGTCGGATCGTCAAAGTACGGTTGTAGCGCGCCGAAACCGGCCACCGCGTCCAGAACCGCCTTGGCCGTGCTCGTCGGGTCGCCAAGCGGCGGCAGCGCCCGTGTCAGGCTGCGTTCGTCGTATGCACTGACGATCTCGTCGATGATGCGCCGCACCGCTGCAGGATCGCTCACCGGGTCAAAGCCCTGACGGCGGACGGCCTCGCGTACTTCCGCGTCGATGATCTCGACGGCGGCCGGCATGTGTCGGTCCTCCCGTGGCACAGCTCAGAATGATCAGCGTGACGCCGCAGGATTATGCTCGCGTGCGCCGATCTTGACTAGACCCCTGGTGAAGATCTTCGTCAAATTGTGGATAACCGAGATGATCAGCCGGGCAATTTACTCGATTCGGTCAGGCCGGGCCGCTGTGAAGCGCGCGCCGGGAAGCGTAGCTGCTCCCGGGCAGACCCCGGAGGTGATCACGCCACGCAAACCGCTCGCATTGCGAACGGTGCATCGCCACGACGTAACCTCACCTGATCGCCGGCCCAAAGATGATCAGGTGAGAAGGTCCGGGGCCGAGCCCGATCAGGCGGGGACGTCCCTGCGCAGGAGCGAGCGGACCACCCGCAGGCCGACCGACAGCCGGGCCAGGTCGAACGTGTCTCCTTCGACGATCTCGCCGACCGTGCGGCGCACCCGGTCGACGACAACGGAGTCCTGCGCAACCCACTCGTCGATTCGCGGCTTGGGGTCGTCGCTCTCCTCGGTGAATTGGATCACCTGGGCAGTAAGAGCGGCGTGGACGGTGTGCAGGTCGTCGCGCAGCGCTGCCCGAGCCATCGTCTGCCAGCGGTCGCTTCGCGGCAGCGCGATGATCCGCTCCAGCAGCCGGCCCAGCACCAGCCGGTCGCCCAGGCAGAAGTGCACCCGTGCGACGTCCAGCAGGTCCGTCCCCGTCCGCAGCGTGTTCTCCACCATGCCAAGGCCGGCATACGCCGGCGGCAAAACAGCCACCCGCACCGCGAGATCTTCGGGCACGCCGTCGGCCAGCAGCGAGTCCCGCCGCTCGATGAACAGGTCGAGTTCACGCCCGGCCAGCACCCCCGGCAGGGCTTCGAGCAGGCGGGCGATCGGCTCTTCGAAGAACTCGATCTGCCAGGAGATGTCGATCGGCGGCCGCCTATTCACCACAAGCCAGCGAGTGGCCCGCTCGGTGATCCGCCGGCCCTCCAAGCGCATGTGAGTCTGCAACTCGGCCGGCACCACGGTGTCCAGGGCCTTGACCGCGGCCATCAGTTCCGGCATCCGGAAGACCACGCTGGCCACGGTGTGGGCGCGCGCCAGGTCCTCCAGCGTTCCGCCCGTCTCCATGCTGAGCCGGAACCCGAACGTCGTGCCGGCGTGGTTGATCAACTCGTTGACGACCATCGTCGTGATGATCTCCCGCCGCAGTGGGTGGGCATCGATCCGGTCCGCGTACTGCTCGCGGATCGCCGACGGGAAGTACGCATGCAGCGCGTTGCGCAGGTACGGGTCGTCCGGCAGCTCGGTTTCGATCAGCTCGGCCTGCATCAGGTTCTTCGTGTAGGCGAGCAGCACCGACATCTCGGGGGCCGTCAGCCCCCGACCGGCTTGCATCCGTTCGGCGAACTGCTTGTCGGTCGGCAGGAATTCCAGCGTCCGATCGAGCCGCCCGTCGGACTCCAGCCGCGAGACATAGGCCCGGTGGACGTGCATCAGGTTGGGCGCCTGCGCCACCGCGTTGGCCAGCGCGATGTTCTGGCCGTAGTTGTCCGCGAGGGCCAGCTCGGCGACCTCCTCGGTCATATCGGCGAGTAGCTCGTTGCGCTGCTTGGCCGTCTGGTCGCCGTCCCGCACCACACTGTCCAGGAGGATCTTGATGTTCACCTCGTGGTCGGAGGTGTCGACGCCGGCCGAGTTGTCGATGAAGTCGGTGTTGACCCGGCCGCCGGCCAGGGCGTACTCGATCCGGCCCAGTTGCGTCAGCCCCAGGTTGCCGCCCTCGCCGACGCACTTGCAGCGCAGGTCAGAGCCGTTCACCCGGACCGGGTCGTTGGCCTTGTCGCCGACATCGGCGTTCGTCTCGGTGCTGCCCTTGACGTACGTGCCGATGCCGCCGTTCCAGAGCAGGTCGACTGGCGCCATCAGGACGGCGCGGATCAGCTCGTGCGGTGTCATCACGTCGACGGACGGGTCGATGCCCAACCGCAGCTTGACCTGATCGGTCAACTCGATCCGCTTGGCGGTACGAGGATGCACGCCGCCACCTTCGCTGATCAGCGACAGATCGTAGTCGTTCCACGACGACCGTGGCAGCTTGAACAGCCGCTCGCGTTCCTTGAAGGACACTGCCGGGTCGGGGTTTGGATCCAGGAAGATGTGCCGGTGGTCGAATGCCGCGACCAGCCGGATGTGTCTCGAGAGCAGCATTCCGTTGCCGAACACGTCGCCGGACATGTCGCCGACGCCGACGCAGGTGAAGTCCTCTGTTTGGCAGTCGCGGCCCATCTCACGGAAGTGCCGCTTGACCGACTCCCAGGCGCCTCGGGCGGTGATGCCCATCGCCTTGTGGTCGTAGCCCGCCGAGCCTCCGGAGGCGAACGCATCACCCAGCCAGAAGCCGTACTCGCCGGACACCTCGTTGGCGATGTCGGAGAACGTCGCGGTGCCCTTGTCCGCGGCCACGACGAGGTATGGGTCATCCTTGTCGTGGCGGATCAACCACGACGGCGCGACGATGCTGCCGTCGGCGGCCCGGTTGTCGGTGACATCGAGCATGGCGCGGATGAACGTTTTGTAGCTTTCGATGCCCTCGGCCAGCCATGCTTCGCGGTTTGCCGGGTCGGGCAGGCGCTTGGCGACGAAACCACCCTTGGCGCCTTCGGGCACGATCACCGAGTTCTTCACCGCCTGCGCCTTTACCAGGCCGAGGATCTCGGTACGGAAGTCTTCGCGGCGGTCCGACCAGCGCAGGCCGCCGCGCGCCACCCCGCCGTACCGCAGGTGGACGCCCTCGACCCGCGGCGAGTACACCCATATCTCGTGCTTCGGCCGGGGCTGGGGCAGGTCTGGGATCGCCGACGGGTCGAGCTTGAAGGTGATCGCGCCGGCGTCCGGGCTGTAGAAGTTCGTCCGCACGGTCGCCTGTACCAGCGACAGGAACGAGCGCAGGATGCGGTCCTGGTCCAGGCTGGCCACCTGGTCCAGCGCGGAGTGCAGGCGGGCCGTGATCTCGTCCGCCGTCGCGTCGCGGGCGTCCGGATCGTCGCCGAACTTGTCCGGGTGGAACCGAGCGGCGAACAGGTCAAGCAGCAGCCGGGAGATCGCTACGTGACCGACCAGGCATTCCTCCAGGTACACCTGGCTGAACGTGGAACCGGCCTGGCGGATGTACTTGGCGTAGGCGCGCAGCACGGAGGCCTCGCGCCAGGACACGCCTGCCCGCAGCACCAGAGCGTTGAACCCGTCGCTTTCGGCTGCGCCCCGCCAGACGGCGGCGAACGCGTCCTGGAACAGCTCCTTGAGCCGCTCGGGTTCTCCGCCCTCGGCGCCCTGGGCGCGCAGCCCGAAGTCGTAGATGT
>DASUUH010000135.1:0-3100 GCA_036374175.1 Jiangellaceae bacterium
CTCCGACACTGCCCGATAGCCTCAAGCGCGAGCCGGCTCGGCCAGCCGCCGAAACACGATCGCCGCGGCAGCGGTGACGGCCACCAGCCAGCCCAGCGCAAGAACGAGCCCGCCAGTCTCGTCGAACGAGCCCGTGAAGGCGCCGTCCAGCAGCACCCGGATCGCTCCATGGCTCGGCATGACACCGGCCCAGGCCGGCGGGTCGGCGTCGAACATCGGGTTCTGCGCCACTCCCCCGTCGATGAACGGCAGCAAGATCATCAGGTATAGACCACCCAGGCGGCCGACCAACGGGCCGATCAGCACGCCGAGCATCGCGTAGGTCAGTGCGGTGAGGACGGTACCCAGCGCGAAGACCGTCCAGTTGCGCGGTTGAAAGCCGAACGCCGTGACTGTCAGGGAGACGGTTGCGGTGAGCAAGGTGGCGAACGCGACGATGCCAAGCCGGGCGCCGAGCACCTCCCGGGACCGGAATCCGGCGAGGACTAGGCGGCGGTCACCCTGCACCGATCCGGTCACCACGAACAGCCCGGCCAGGCCGGCCAGGAAGGCCACGGTGATGGCCACCATGATCGCGCCGTGCAGATCCGACATCGGCAGCACCTGCACCACCCGCGCCCCGCCGTCCACGACCTCCACCGGCACCGGATCGTCAGGGGTCGTGGCCATCGAAACGGTAATGAAGTACACGGGCAGGCCGATGAGCAGCACCCACAGCACGACATTGCGCCGGTACTCGCGGAAGCCGTAACGCAGCCCGGCGCGAAGCCGGGCAAGCGAGCCTGGCCAAACGTCAAGGTTGACGCGAACCGGTCGGGTGGTGATAACCAACGCCGTGATCGCGACTGCCGTACCGACGGCAGCCCACGCCAGCGAGATGCCGAGATCACCGAGTGGCCCGGCGTGGCCGGAGGCTACATCGGTGATCACCTGGTTGGGGAAATGCAGAGGCAAGACCCGCAGCGCCGGTGAATCAACGCCCATCGCAGGGCTGAGGAACACGTTGAAGATCCAGAAGAAGACGATCAGCAGCGAGCCGTTCATCTCCGAACGCACCAGCGCGCCGACGGTCATGCCGACAGCCAGAAAGATGACTGCGAACAGCACCGTTGCACCCACCGCACGCGGTGCGTCGGCCAGGCCGGTCCGCGCGGCCAGGGCCAGCAGAGCCCCCGCAGCGGCCGCCGTCGCCAGGATCACGGCCGAATAGATGCGGGCCAGAACCATGCGCAGGGTCCCGGCGCCAGCGGCGGCGAGCCGGCGGTCCGGCTCACGAGAGCCGGCGATGTGGAAGAACCCCGCGATCCCGGCCAGGATGGCAGCCGCCCACCCGGCGCTGGCGGCCTCGATGGCGCCGCGAGTACCGCCACTACCCAACGCGTCGGAGAAGTCGGCCAGCGCACCAGCAGTGAGCGTTACGAAGATCACCGGGACCACTACCAGCAGCACCAGGTTGAGCGGTCGCCGCGCGTACTCCTGCAACCCGCGCAGCGTCAGAGTTGCAGTCATCGCAGCAGTGCCTTTCCGTCACGGAGGTCGTAGATGCGGTCGAAACGCTCCTCGTCGGTGATGAAGTGGCTGATGATCAGCAAGCCTCGCCCGCTGTCGCGCCGCTGCCTGGCCAGGTCCCAGAACCGCTGGTAGGTGTCCCAGTCGAACCCGGCATACGGCTCGTCCAGCAAGAGAAGATCCGGATCGGGCAGCAACGCCAAGCCGAGGTTGAGTTTGGCGCGGGTGCCACCGGACAGTTCCTCCACGCGAGCGTCGGCCCACTGGCCGAACCCGAGTGCGTGGTAGATCGCCGCGCTTGCCAGACCCACATCGATGGCGGTCATACCGTACCCGCGGCCGAAAAGCGCGAAGTGCTCGTCGCATGTCAGCCGGGCGTAGAGAATCGGTTCCTGGGGACAGTAGCCCACCATCCCGGACAACTGGATCGAGCCAGCGTCGCGGCTGAGGGCGCCAACGATGATCTTCATGAGCGTGCTCTTGCCCGCACCGTTCTCTCCGACCAGGCCCACTACCTCACTGGGGTAGAGCACAATGTCAGCGCCGCGAAGCACGGCCAGCGAGCGGCGCCGCGGCCATACGCCCCTCCGGTAGGTCTTGGTCACTCCGCGAGCCTCGAGCACTGTGGTGTCGGTGCGCAGATCCTTCAGCACTGCGGTCTCCGATCGTGCGTGGATTGGCGAGCCACCTCTACTATTACCCCCCGGGGGTATATATCATGGGGTCCAAAGTCCTTCGCTCCGACGACCAAGGTCCTTAGCTCGCCAGGCGTCGCGCAACGCGCACGACTCCTACACACGGCATTCACATCGCCGGCCGACTCTGCACCAATGACGGAGTTCGATGTTGTCTACGTGACCACCGAGCGGTGCCACTTCTGCGAACGCGGTCGCGCAGTCCTGGCCGGCCTCGCGGATCGCCACCCCCTCCGCATCCGCGAGGTCGAGCTGGCTTCGCCGGAGGGGTTCGCGATCGCCAGTAGATGGCAGGTGCCGTACCCGCCGATCATGCTGGTCGACGGAGAGCTCGCCGGCTATGGACGGCTGTCGGAGCGGAGCCTGGACCGGTTCCTGGCCACGCGGACCGTCGCCGTTACTGGCGGGCGGCAATGAGTGAGATCTTTCTCGGCGGTTCGCTGGCCGCCGCCTTCTTCGCCGGCGCGGTGGCGCTCTTCGCTCCGTGCTGCATCACCGTGTTGTTCCCTGCATACCTCGCCGCCGCGGTGCGGAACCGGCGCTGGCGACTGGTCCCGCTGACCTTCGTGTTCGCCACCGGGCTGGCGGTCGTACTCGTACCAATCACTCTTGGCGTGGGAGTGCTGACCGAGTCATTGCTGAGGTTTCACTCGGCGGTGTACGCGCTCGGTGGAATCCTCATGCTGGGCTTGGCCGCGGTGGTGGTGTTCGGGCTGCATTGGTCATTGCCGATGTTCAACAATGCCCCTGACCTACAGCGCACCGACTCCGGTGGGGTGTTCGCCCTCGGCGTGTTCTCCGGCGCCGCGAGCGCCTGCTGCGCGCCGGTGCTGGCCGGCGTGGTCACCTTGTCGGCCGTTACACCCGGTATCGGCAGCTCGATCGCCATCGGGCTT
>DASUUH010000136.1:0-2127 GCA_036374175.1 Jiangellaceae bacterium
AGCCAACGCAGCGGGCGCGCAACGCACCTTGGGCACCATCATCTCGGCCGGCAGTCGGGGATTGACGAAGCACCGAAATGCAAACTGGCCCAGCTCGCCCGAGGCCCCCCCAGTGACGGCAGAAGTGGCGACGGGCGGGAGATCGTGGCAAGGTAGAGGGTAGGGAAGAGCGGAGCGGCCGGCACGAGCGAGGCGTGGGCGGTCGCCGCGAGGAAGCCGCTTTGCCCGGGAGGCGGGTGATGAAGCCGCCACGCGAGTTTGGTCCCTTGCCGCACGTTCGGTATCGGCCGGAGTTGACGGCCTGTCCGCACTGCGGAGCGCGGCTGCGGTACAGCCATCCGGTCTGGGCGAAGGCGATCCAGTCGTTGCCGCGGATCGAGCACGTCGCTAACCTCGGCTATCGCTGTACGAACCCGGGCTGTCGGTTTCCACACACGGTGTATCGGTCAGCCCGGGCCGAGGCGTGCCAGGTGAAAGGCTCCGGCTACGGGCTGGACGTGGTCGCGGAGATCGGGGCGCTGCGGTTCGGCCAGCA
The DNA here is from genome assembly GCA_036374175.1 of Jiangellaceae bacterium. Classification (GTDB taxonomy): domain Bacteria; phylum Actinomycetota; class Actinomycetes; order Jiangellales; family Jiangellaceae; genus JASLBX01. The sequence continues at coordinate 536 of DASUUH010000136.1, forward strand.
TCGGACGCGCGAGGAGATCTGGCGGTATCTCGACCAGGAGACGGCCGTGCAGATCTCGGAGCGACACGTCCAGAACCTGCTGGAGGTGTATCTGGCGCTGCTGCGGGCCAGCCAGGCGGATCTGGGGACGGTGCTGGCCCCGATCGCCGAGGAGCACGGCGGGCTGATTGTGGCCTTGGATGGGCTGCAGCCGGAGCAGGGCAACGAGCAATTGTGGGTGGTGCGCGAGGTCCAGAGCGGCGCGATCCTGGGCGCGGCGAACCTCCAGCAGGCGAACGCGCCGTTCCTGGTGCCGCTCTTGCAGCCGATCCAAGCGACCGGGCTGCCGGTGCTGGGGGTCGTCAGCGATGCACAGGAGTCGATCCGGCTGGCGGTGGCCGAGGTCTTCCCCGGCGTCCCGCATCAGCTCTGCCAGTACCACGCCTTGCGCGAGGCGGCCGAGCCCCTCTGGGAAGCCGATCGCCATCTGCTGGTCGAGGCCAAGCAGGAGCTGCGCCCGCTGCGTGACGTCGAGGAGCGTGTCCGACGCCCGGGTGAGGCGGAGCCAACGGACCCGGCCGACGCCGTGGTGCTGGACACTGTGTTGGCGCTGCGACAGACCGTCCGCGCGCGCGGCAAGCTGCCGTTCGACTTCGCCGGGCTGCGCGCCCTGGACGCCCTCGCCGACCTCGGCCAGACGCTCGATCGGTGCCTGGCAAAAAAGGGGATCCACGACTTGCCCGGCTCCGCACCTTGATCGCCCGCGCGGAAGCGCGGTGCGTCCCGCGCGCTGTGGACCTGCGCCAGGCGCACGGCTACCTCATCGAGATCGCCCGACGGCTGGAGCCGCCAGCACTGGACGCGGCCGAACCACCCGCGAGCGGCGCCCAGATCCGCGCTCACGTCGAGGCGTATCTCGACCAGGTGGCTGCTGCCTGTGAGGCGGAGGCGGTTCCGCTCTGGCTCCGCCCCAAAGTCGAGCACCTCATCACCGTGCTGTGCCGACTCGGCCCCGGCCTCTACCACTGCTACGACGTGCCGGGGCTCCCGCGCACCGACAACGACCTCGAACAGTTCTACCGTCGCGTCAAGGCCGACCAGCGCCGCATCACCGGCCACCAGCGTGCCGATGCCTTCGTCGTCCGTGTCGGCGGCTTCGCGGTCTACGCCACCGCCGCTGAAGCCACTCCGACGGCCAGCCTCCTCCAGACCCTCGCCTCCGTCCCGGCCGACGCCTGGCAACGCGAACGGACGATTCTTCGTGCCAATCAGGAGCGCCAGACCAAGATGTGGCGCTTCCGTCTCCACCGTGCCGCCTATCTCGCCGACCTCGAGGCCCGCTGGATGCGCCTCAGCACACTACCCTGATGCCACTTCTGCCGTCACTGGGGAAAAGGGCCGCGGTGGCGTCGGCGAGCAGCGCGGGCTGGTTCTCGTCGATCGGCAGCAGGTAGTCGCCTCCAGCGGCGACGATCTGCTCCGAGATGTCGCGTTGGGTCAGCAGGGCGTCTGCGGTGACGACCCGCCCCGCAACCGGCACCTGCGTCAGCAGCGCCTTCGCGGCCGCCAACTCGTGCCCCTTGCCGGCCGCCCGGATCTGGCCCAGCACCACC
>DASUUH010000137.1:0-75582 GCA_036374175.1 Jiangellaceae bacterium
TTGGCCTCGGCGTAGGACCAGCGTTTGGTCAGCGGCGAGCCGACGACTCGGTCTGCTTCTTCGTCGAGCTTGGCTGCTGAGCTCTTGCCATATACCTCGCTTGTAGACGCGACGAGGACCCGAGCACGATGCCGGTGCGCGCAGTCGAGGACCGTCTCCGTGCCCTGCAGGTTCGTCCGAAGGCCCTCGAACGGGCGGTCCAAGATGAGTTGGACGCCGACGGCCGCCGCCAGATGGAAGACCGTGTCGACCTGCGAAACAAGCTCGTCCATCAAGGATGAATCGAGAACCGAGCCTTCGACGAACTCGTAGCCGGATCTGGCCGCCAGCTCTTTGACGTTCCCGGGGTCGCCGGTGGACAAGTCGTCGATGGACAGCACCTCGTGCCCGCTCGCGAGTAGCCGTTGCGACAGGTGCGTGCCGATGAACCCCGCCCCACCGGTCACGAGCGCCTTCATCGCCGGCTCCCGACGCGGGCCGGCCCAACCGCTAGACGTCTGTAACAACTCATCTCTAGTGATCCTCCTCGGCATCGTTGCTGCACAACGTTCAGTTAGCCAGGAGGAGTGTGATTACAGCGTGACTGTGGTGTGACGGGGGCCGCAGATCAGACCGGCGGTCATACGTGGCCGTACCGCGCCAGGCACTCCGAGAGTGTCAGCCCTTCACGAAGCGCGGCACGAATCGATGCCTCTGTCGCCGTGAGCTCTTCGGCTGCGGCGAGCACCTCGTCGACCAATGCCGCGGGAACGACGATGGCGCCGTCCTCGTCACCGAGAACAAAGTCGCCGGGGCTGACGCGAACCCATCGGGTCGTTGCGCCGCTTACGTATACCGGCTCCTGCCAGCGGCTGACCGACCACCGCCCGATCGATTGCACTGGTGTGCGGTATCTGGCGAACACCGCGAAGTCGTGTTGCCGCAGCCAGCGCACGTCGCGGATGCCGCCGTCGACGACCGCGCCGACACAGCCACGTTCCTTCATGCCTAGGGCGATCAACTCGCCGAAGTAGCCCACGCCGTGACCGTCGCCTGCCCACACCGTCACCTCGTCCGGACCGGCGCCCTGACACGCCTCCATCTTCACGGCGTCGCCGCTACCGCTGTACGGCCGCATTTGACCAAGCAGTGTGTAAGCCCAGCCGGCGAGCCGGTTGCCGCTCAGTGCACCGAAATCCGGGGCCAACCCCTGGTCGGGATAGCCGAGCCGGTCGAGGACGTCGGCAACGTTCGACGTGTCCACCGCCTCGTACCTCCTGCGGATTTCGGCCCTCTCCTGCGCTGTTCGCACGTCGACCACTCCTCGCGTCCGTGATGAGTTGACATCTAGGTGGGTACAGCCCGGAACGCGCGGCGGTAACCGGTCGGCGTCTGCCCCACCGCGGCTTGCAGGTGGGCTCGAAGTGACGCCGCGCTGCCCAGCCCAGCGCGCCGAGCGACCTGCTCGATCGGCAGATCTGTCGTTTCGAGCAGGTCTCGAGCCAGTTGCACCCGCTGTGTGAGCAGCCAGCGAAGCGGGCTCAACCCGGTTTCGGCACGCCACCGCCGGGTGAGTGTGCGCACGCTCACTCGGGCCTGAGCGGCGAGGTCGGCGAGGGTAAGGGGATGGTCGAGCCGCTGCAACGTCCACGCTTGAACCGGCGCGAGCGTCGGGGTGTCGGCGGCCGGGAGGTGGCGTTCGATGAACTGGGCCTGCCCGCCGGTGCGTAGTGGCGGCACCACGCAGCGGCGGGCGGTTCGGTTGACCACTTCGGCCCCGTGGTCCAGCCGGATGATGTGGAGGCATAGATCGATGCCTGCGGCCACCCCGGCCGAGGTCAGGATCACGCCGTCGTCCACGAACAGGACGTCGGGGTCCAGCCGTACCTGTGGGTAGAGCCGCCGGAAACGGTTGGCGTAGCGCCAGTGAGTCGTCGCTGGCCGGCCGTCGAGCAGGCCGGCTGCGGCAAGTGCGAATGCACCCGTGCAGATCGAAACGATCCGGGCGCCCCGCCGGGCCGCCTCCCGCAGCGATTGCAGAATCTCCTCGTCGAACTGGCCGTGCGCTGCCGCGCTCGACCCACTGAAACCTGGAACGACGACGGTGTCGGCGCTGCGGGTCACCTCCAAACCATGCGTGACGGCTGCGGCGAATCCCGCGGAAGTCTGGACCGGCGCGCCGCCCGCCGCACAGACGAGCACTCGGTACAGGTGGTCGCCGTTGGAGTTCTCGGCCGAGCCGAAGACCTGCGGCGGGATGCCGAGGTCGAACGGCATCACACCTTCGATGGCTACGACGGCGACGGTGTGGCGCTGCGCAGCATCGGCGACAGCAGTCATGGCCAGATCCTAGCGAAGAGTGTCCGTCAGGCCACTGGTCCGGAGGGCCGGCAGCCTGCATGCTCGTGCGGTGGCTGACGATCTCATGGTGCCCGCGGTCGGGTCACGGCGTGGCCCGCACCGGCGACTGCACCCGGCGTGGGTGGTCGCTGCGGTCGCCTTCATAGCGCTCATTGCGGCGGCAGGGTTCCGCGCTGCTCCGGGCGTTCTCATCGTTCCGCTCGAGGCCGAGTTCGGATGGTCGCGTTCAACGCTGGCCGCAGCCGTCTCAGTGAACCTCGTGTTGTTCGGGCTTACTGCACCGTTTGCCGCCGCGTTGATGGACCGGTTCGGCATCCGCCGGGTCACCGCGACCGCCCTCGCTCTGGTCGCCGTCGGCAGCGGCGGGACGGTGTTCATGACATCGGCGTGGCAGCTGATGCTCTGCTGGGGTGTTTTGATCGGGCTCGGCACCGGATCGATGGCACTGGTGTTCGCCGCCACGGTGGCCCAACGCTGGTTCGTCGCCCGCCGCGGCCTGGTGATGGGCTTGCTGACGGCCGGCAGCGCGACGGGTCAGTTGGTGTTTCTGCCCCTTGTCGCCTGGCTGGCCGAGATCGCGGGATGGCGGGCGGCCTCGCTAGTGATTGCGGCAGCTGCACTGGCGGTTGTGCCACTCGTGCTGCTTGTACTGCGCGAGCGTCCGGCTGACCTGGGCGTCTTGCCTTACGGCGCGGAAACAGCGGCGGACGAGATGGTGGATCGACCGGCCGACCGGCCCCGTGTGGGGCCGGCGCGGGCAGCCGTCGACGCGCTACGGGCCGCGGCTCGCACGCGCGCGTTTTGGGCCCTGGCCGTGGGCTTCGCGATCTGCGGAGTGAGCACCAACGGGCTGATCGGAACACATTTCGTGCCTGCCGCGCACGACCACGGAATGCCGCAGACCACCGCCGCGGGGCTGCTCGTCCTGGTCGGCATCTTCGACATCGTGGGCACGGTCGCCTCCGGTTGGTTGACCGACCGGTTTGATCCGAGGGTTCTCCTCGCGGCGTACTACCTGCTGCGCGGTGCTGCTCTGGCCGTGCTGCCTGCCCTGCTGGCTGACACCGTTCAGCCAAGCGTGGTCGTCTTTGTCGTGTTTTACGGGCTTGACTGGGTGGCCACAGTGCCGCCTACGGTCGCGCTGTGCCGGGCCCTGTTCGGCGAGAGCGGAACCATTGTGTTCGGTTGGGTGTTCGCGTCGCACCAGTTGGGCGCCGCGGCGGCCGCCACTGCGGCGGGAGTGGTGCGCGACGTCACCGGCGAATACACCTTGGCCTGGTTGGGAGCCGCTGGGTTGTGCGCCGTCGCGGCCTTGCTGAGCTTGCGCGTACCGGGACGACAGCTACGCACTACGTGTTCGAAGAGACTGGCGTAGTCGCAATCCCCTCCGGGCGAGAAGATGGGACCGGAGGTGGACGGCCATGGCAAAGAAGACCAGCGCCGCGAAGGCCCCCGGCGGGCACGGCGTCGAGCCCCCGCGGATGCCCAAGGCTGTGTACGAAAAGGAGCTATTCCGGCTTCAGTCCGAACTCGTAGCAATGCAGGAGTGGGTTCGCGAGGAAGGCGCCCGTGTGGTCGTCATCTTTGAAGGGCGCGATGCGGCCGGCAAGGGCAGCACCATCAAACGAGTGACCCAGTACCTCAATCCACGTGTTGCCCGCATCGTGGCGCTACCGGCGCCGACCGAACGAGAACGTCACCAGTGGTACTTTCAGCGTTACGTGGAACAACTTCCGTCGGCCGGGGAGATCGTCCTGTTCGACCGCAGCTGGTACAACCGGGCCGGCGTCGAGCGGGTGATGGGCTTTTGCACGAAGGAGGAGTACACCCGGTTCCTACGCCAGTGTCCCATCTTCGAACGGCTGCTCATCGAGGACGGGATTCTGCTTCGCAAGTACTGGTTCTCGGTGAGCGACGCCGAACAGGAACGGCGGTTCCAGCGTCGGCTCGACGACCCGATGCGCAGATGGAAGCTGTCGCCGATGGATCTGGAGTCGATTACCCGTTGGGAGAGCTACTCCCGGGCCAAGGACGACATGTTCGTCCACACGGACATTCCTGAGGCCCCCTGGTACGTCGTCGACAGTGATGACAAGCGGCGCGCGCGCATCAACATGGTCGCCCACTTGATCACTTCCATTCCGTTCCACGAGGTCCAGCGCCCTCCTCTGAAACTGCCGTCTCGGCCACCCTCACCGGGATACGAGCGCCCTCCGAAGGAGATGCAGACCTACGTGCCTGATCACGCGGCCTCACTCGGGTAGGTCGAGCGCTGCTGTACACAAAACCGAGGACCTTCTAAGGTGCAACCAAATGGTTGTGAATTCGGTGTCTGACGAACGCGTCGACCAGGTCTTCCATGCGCTGGCCGATGCCACCCGCCGCGACATACTCCGTCGGTCTGTGCCCGGTGAGCTGTCGGTATCGCGGTTGGCAGCGGCATACCCGATCAGCTTCGCCGCTGTGCAGAAACACGTCGCCGTTCTCGAACGAGCGGGTTTGATCGTCAAAGAGCGCCGCGGCCGGGAGCAGATCGTGCGCACTGATCTCGCGGCGGTGCGCCGGGCCCGGCGTGCCCTTGACGAGCTGGAAATGATGTGGCGCGACCGGGTCGGCCAGATGTCGAGTCTGCTCGGTACCGGCTCGGGTTATGACGGCGATCCCGGCGAAGGGCCTGGCGAATGAGCGTCATCAGTGTGGAGAAGGACTTTGAACGCCTCATCCTGACCGTGGTGGCCCACTTCGACGCCTCAGTGGGGCAGGTCTGGCAGTTGTGGTCGGATCCTCGGAAGTTGGAGCGCTGGTGGGGGCCGCCGACCCACCCGGCGACTGTGCAGAGTCACGACCTGGCTCCCGGTGGGACGGTCACATACGTCCTGACCGGCCCGGACGGCAACACAGTCCACGGCTGGTGGCGCATCACGTCGGTGGACGCGCCGAAGCACCTCGAGTTCGTCGACGGATTCGCCGACCGCCACGGCACCCCGGTTGCCGGCGCGCCGACGATCACAGTGCAGGTGTGGCTCAGTGAGCGGCAGGGCGGCACCCGCATGGAGGTCCGCTCCACCTTCGCTTCTCGCGAGCACATGGAACAGCTGGCCCGGCTGGGTGCGATGGAAATCTTCACGGAATCGATCGGCCGAATGGACGCCGTGCTGGAAAGCTGATCCGGCGGCCAGATCCGGCCGTCCGCGCAGCCGCCTGGCGCGCGTCACGCCGCCGACCAGCCGCCGTCCGAAGGCAGGATCGCCCCGTTGATGTTTACGCTGTCGTCGCTCAACAGGAAGGTGATCGATGCTGCAAGCGCATCGGCATCGACCGCATCCGGCATGATCGTCATCGCTAACCGGACCGAGGAATCAGCGGTAGGCGGAGGCGGAGTGCTGGTCATCGGCTTCCTTTCGTCGCTTTCAGCGCACTGCGAAGGCGTTCATCTGGAGTGCGAGCAATGAGTAGTACCCGACAAGCGTGGTCAGCTCGAACAGCTTGTCCGGGCCTATCGCACTCGCTGCTGCTGCGTAGCTGTCGTCGTCCAGACTGCCGTGTTCGAGCAGGTGCCGAGTGGTTCGGAGTACCTCGGCTTCCACGGGATCGCCGAAGTCAACCGGCTCTCCGTTGCCAAGCGCGGCGATCTGTGTGGCGGAAAGGCCGGCATGGGCGGCGATGGATTCGTGGGCCCGCAGTTCGAACCCGCACTGCCAGTGCGCCGCAACAGCAAGGATCGCGATCTCGCGGCAGCGGGCCGGCAGCCGGCCGCCATACCTGATGGCCGCTCCCAACCGTTGGAGGGCATCACCGATCGGCGGGTTGAGCAGCATGGCGTTGAACGGACCCACGAGGCGGCCCTCGCTGTCGGTCAGCTCGAAGAACTGCGGTCCTCGTGCGCGATCACCACCCGTGATGGCCGCGTAGAGCCGCTGCTGATCCGCATCCAGTTCGTGCGGTGTTAGCCGCGGTATCCGGCTCATGTCAGCTCCTGTCCCGAGGATGGGATGCCGACCGGTACAGCTCACCGCCCGCCGGCGTCGCTTTCGGCGGCTACCGACCGGATCTGGCGAATGGCATCGGTGACTCCGCCGCGCCACGGGGCGCCGTGCCCAGGTAACACCCAACTGGCCGGCAGGTTTTCCAGCTTTCCGAGGGATTCGATGGCCATGGCCGGCTCGAGGGTGAACGGTGCTGGTTGCGGGCCGGTCCGCCCCGTCAACACGTGGCCGGTGGTCAAGGCGTCGCCGACGAACACTGCGTCGACGGCAGGAACGTGGATTGCCACGCTGCCCGGTGTGTGGCCCGGAATGTGGATGATCCGGGGGGATCCTGGCAGGTCCAGCGTGTCATTGTCCGCGAACGTGACAACCTCGGTGACGGGCTTGACGCGGAACCCACCGCGACGGCCGCCATACCAGAGGAACCGCAGCAGCGGGCCGACCTTAACCTTGCCCCAGCCGGTGTTCGGTTTTGTCTGCTCGCCACGCGCTCGAGCGGCGTCCAGTTCGTGCACATAGACCGGAACACCCTTCTCGTTGCGGAGTCGCTCGGCGAAGCCGATGTGATCCGTGTCGCCGTGGGTCAGCACGATTCCCTCGATGTCGTCAAGCGAGCGGCCCATGGTCGTCAGCTCAGCCTGGAGCTCCCTCCAGTGACCCGGGAGGCCGGCGTCGATCACAGTAACCGCGCCGTTCTCCTCTACCAGGTAACAGTTGACCAGATCGGAGCCGACGCGATGTAGGGATGGTGCAAGTTTCATAAAGCTGACCTCTCTGGTGTCTCGGTTCGACAATGGCTACGATAACTAGCTATCATAGCTAACGTCAATAGCGTTTAATGGAGGAGTCACGTGCCCACTCCGGCTCGCACCTCGCTCGAGGAGATCGTCAAGGCCGGCCGTTCCATCGTGGAGGCAACCGGCTTGGAGAGCCTCACGATGCAGCGGGTCGCGGCCGCCGTCGGCGTCAAAGCACCGTCCCTGTACAAGCGCGTGCAGAATCGTGACACTCTCGTCCGTCTCGTCGTGGAGGGTATCGCCGGTGAAATCGCCGACCGGCTCGACGCCGCGGCCAGCACTGGTGATGCTCTCGAGGATCTCCGTTCGATGGCTCACGCCTTGCGCGCCTATGCGCACGCTCATCCGACGGCGTACGGCCTGCTGTTCGCCCAGCTGCCGATAGGGGCTCGCCCCGACCTGGAGCATTTGGCCCGGACAAGCGCAGCGATCGTGCGCACAACGACGTCGCTCGCCGGGCCTGACGTTGCACTCGAGGCGGCGCGGACAGTCGTCGCCTGGGCCCACGGGTTCATCAGTATGGAACTCGGCGGGGCATTCCGGCTTGGCGGAGATGTCGATCGGGCCTACGCCTTCGGCATCGAGCGACTCGGGGCCGCCCTCGCGCGGTGAGCACCGAGCCGATTGTGCCGTGCGCCGAGTATGACAACGGTTTAGAGCCAGTGGTTGTCGTGCCGCAGGTAGAACTCCGCCAGTTCCTCGTCGCTGAGTTGCTTACCGCGTTGAAGCTCGGCTAGGCCTTCGAAATAACCTTCACGCGGCGCACCGGGTGTGAACAGCAGAAGCATCGACGCCGGCCCACTGTCGACGTTGCGGAATCCATGGATGCCACCCGGCGGAACGTGCAAGAAGTCGCCCGGCGTCGCCTCGATCCACTCCTCGCCGTTGTACAGCCGGACAACGCCGGACAGCACGAAGAACGATTCGGTGATCGTCTTGTGAAAGTGCGGCCCGGGCCCGGATTCGTTAGGTCCGAACGTCCAGCGGTAGAGGCCGAAATCGCCGCCAGTCGACACACCGGTCGCCAGGTAGTCGACCTTGACCCCGGACGGGTAGACGAGTTCGGGTTCCTGCTCGCCGGGCCGGTACGCAGTGCTCACTTCACCTTCGGCTCGGTCATAACGGGGGTCGGGGTACGACAGTAGACTCATCAGTTCCTCCCGGCGGGTGTCGCATGAGGCGGTGAGCCCGCCACGGCGATGCTGCGCACGTCGAGATTAACTTTTCACGCCTCGGTGGGTGGTCAGATGGTGAGTGCTTTGCTTGGATGAATCTTGTTCGGGGTGCCTTACCGACGCGAACAGGAGGCCGCTGCGAATGAGTGACCCGCAAGCTTGGATGAAGAACACGTCCGAGGAGCCAGCTGCCCCCGAAATCGACACGACGGTCGCTCACTCCGCCCGGGTGTACGACTACTGGCTCGGCGGCAAGGACAACTTCGAGGCCGATCGGGCGCTCGGCGACGCGATGATCCGCGCCATCCCGTCGCTGCCGGCTATGGCCAAGGCAAATCGCGCTTTCCTCAGTCGCGCGGTGCGGTACTTGGTTTCGGAGACGGGCGTCCACCAGTTCCTCGACATTGGCACCGGCATCCCGACGGCCGGAAATGTCCATGAGATCGCGCAGCAGGTCGCGCCCGAGAGCCGAGTCCTCTATATCGACCATGACCCGATCGTGCTGGCGCATGCGCGGGCGCTGATGACGAGCACCTCGGAGGGCCGGACCGAGTTCATCATGGCCGATCTGCGGGAGCCCGAGTCGATCGTCTCGGCGCCAGAGCTGGCGAAGACCCTGGACCTGCAGCAGCCGGTCGCGCTGATGCTGGTAGCGATCTTGATGTACTTCCACGACCACGAGGGCGTCTACGAGTGGGTCGCCACCCTGTTCGATGCTCTTCCGTCGGGTAGTTACGTAGCCATCACCCACCCGACGGCCGACTTCGATGCCGACGCCGTGTCGGGGGCCGTGGCCGCCGCCACCCAGGCCGGCATCACGCTGGTGCCCAGGAGCAAGAGCGAGGTGGAGCGGTTCTTCGACGGGCTTGAGGTCATCGAGCCTGGCGTCGTTCCCGTGCTGAGCTGGCACCCAGACGAGCCGGTCGACGACCCGAACGCTGCGTGGTATTGGGCCGGAGTCGCTCGCAAGCCGTGACCGGTTGTTTTCCTGGGTAACCGAGCGTTCCGGGCGGGCATCGATCACGGGTTGGCAGCCTGCCCGGTCGCGCCTTCCAGCATTCTCTTCCAGGGCCGGTACAACTCCCTGACATCAGGGGGCCGCAGAATGTCCGCGGCGGTGAGCGCGAGCAGGGCATCGTCCATGCCCATGCGCGCCAGCCGGGCGACTTCCTGCCAACGCGATATCTCGGCATGATCGGCTCCGGCTTGCACCAGCTTCTCCAGCTGCTCAGGGATGAAGGCCGCGCCGATGCTGATCCATACGTCGTGGTAGCTGCGACGGTGTTGGGCGAGGATCTCGGTAGCCGCCTTCCAAGCGCCTGCGCGAAACGTCTCGTCCGAGGCCGCTCTCTCCTCGGCCAGCCGCTGTCGATCCTGGTCGGTGAGTCTGCGAGCTCGTTCGATGAAGGTCTTGATGCTCGCCGAGCGTGTGTCGGTCATGTGCGGCTCACCATCCTTCGGCCGGGTGGTCGCAGGTTAGTGCACCCGTTGACCGGCGCGCAGCCGGGGGATAGCGTCCAGACTCAATGCTCCCAACTCAATGGAGAGGCGGTCGGCATGGATCGTCGTACGTTTCTGAGGCAGAGCGCTCTGGTCGCGGCGGGCACCGCCGGGTTGACGGCAGGGCCGTTCGGTGGGCTGGTGTGGCGAGCCGCGTTCGCGGAGCCGAAGTTCGCTCGCGAGAACGGAGGGTACGGACCGCTGCGTGACGATGTCCCCGACCTGCGCGACGGCGTCGTCCGGCTCCACCTCCCGGATGGTTTCCAGTACCGGTCGTTCGGTCTGGCCGGTACGGCGCTCACCGAGGACGGCGCTACAACGCCGGGCCGGCACGACGGCATGGCCGCGTTCTCGTGGCGCAACGGCCGGGTCCGACTGATTCGCAATCACGAGGTGACCCAACCGGGCGTCACGGGCGCGTTCGGTGACGTGAGTGCGGCGTACGACACGCGGGCACCGGGCGGCACCACGACCCTGGAGATCACGCCGCAGGCCGAACAGGTGCACAGCTGGGCCAGCCTGAACGGAACCACGTTCAACTGCGCTGGCGGCGAATCGCCCTGGGGTACGTGGATCACCTGCGAAGAGACACCGAATGGGGTGGACCAGCAGCGTAGCTTCCTGGTCGGTCCAGGGGACCCGGACGACCTCAACTACGAGCGGAAGCACGGCTATCTGTTCGAGGTGCCGGCCAGCCGCGGCCCCGGCGAGCTCGAGGTCGGCGAGCCCATCACCCAGGCCGGCCGGTTCGCTCACGAGGCCGCCGCTGTCGATCCCTCGACCGGCATCGTCTACATGACCGAGGACGACTTCGCGTACGCCTCGGGCTTTTACCGGTACATCCCGCCCAACAACCCGTTCAAGGACAAGCGGGTCGCGGACGGCGGGCGGCTCCAGGTCCTGGGCGTGATTCCTGACGGCGCCAGCGGTCCCGTGGCTACGGACCTGCACACCGACCAGAACCCCGGCTCCACCTTCCGAGTGGCCTGGATCGACATCGAGGACCCTGACCCTGACTTCGCGCCTGGACTGAGTAACGACGAGGCGGCGCGCATCGTCTTCCAGGAAGGGGAGAGCAAGGGTGCAGCACGCTTCGCCCGCAACGAGGGCATGGCGTACTGGGCCGGCAAGATCTTCTTCGTCTCCACCGAGGGCGGGGGCCCGTTCGTATCTGACCCGCCGCCGAACTCGAGCGCCGGGGTCGGGGACGGCTACGGGCAGGTCTGGATGTACGACATCAAGGCCGAGACCCTGACCCTGCTGTTCGAGTCGCCAGGGCCCGACGTGCTGGACTTCCCGGACAACATCATCATCTCGCCGCGCCGCAAGAGCGTCCTGATGTGTGAAGACAGCTCGTCCGGCAACATGCTGCGGGCGCTCACGAGAGACGGGCAGATCTTCGACTTCGCCTTGAACGCGATCAGCGGGGGCTCGGACGAGTTCGCCGGAGCGACGTTCGGCCCCGGCGGCCAGGTGCTGTACTGCAACATGCAGTCCAACGGGCTTACGTACGCGATCTGGGGCCCGTGGCAGCGGGGGCTGCTGTAGCGCACGACGGGTCGCGGCCGAACCTTCGGCTGCGTATCGCCTGACCGACTCCGGCGGACAACCTGTCGCCCGCAAACCTGCGAGTACCGGCCCGGGTGGGTCGATGATGGACGTGGAGGAATCATGATCAAGCGCATCGGTTCTGCGGCCTTCGCCGTCGCAGTCGCGGCCGTGTTCGCGCCGTCCGGCCCGGCCCACGCAGATCCACCTGACCCGGTGCGGTTTGCGACCTTCAACGCGTCGCTGAACCGGTCTGTCGAGGGTGAGCTGGTGGCCGATCTCTCAACGCCGGACGACCCGCAGGTACAGACGGTGGCCGAGATCATCCAACGGGTGCGTCCGGACGTGCTGCTGATCAACGAGTTCGACTTCGACGAGTCCGGAACCGCGGCCGAACTGTTCCAAAGCAACTACCTGTCGGTTTCCCAAGGTGGCGCGGCGCCGATCGAGTACCCGTACCGGTTCGTGGCGCCGTCGAACACGGGGATCCCGTCGGGCTTCGACCTGAACAACAACGGCGTCGTGGGCGGTCCGGATGACGCGTTCGGCTTCGGCTTCTTCCCCGGCCAGTTCGGGATGGCCGTCTATTCGATGTACCCGATCGTCGAATCCGACATCCGGACCTTCCAGCTCTTCTTGTGGAAGGACATGCCGGGAGCCTTGCTGCCGGACGACCCGGCTACACCCGAACCCGCCGACTGGTACTCGGCAGAGGAACTCGATGTGTTCCGGTTGTCCTCGAAGAGCCACTGGGATGTGCCGATCGACGTCGATGGCAAGATCGTCCACCTGCTGGCCAGCCACCCGACGCCGCCGGTGTTCGACGGACCGGAGGATCGCAACGGCCGCCGCAACTTCGACGAGATCAGGTTCTGGGCCGACTACATTCAGCCTGGCCAGCGGTCGCGTTACATCTACGATGACGACGGCGGTCGCGGTGGCCTCCGGCCGGGAGCGTCGTTCGTCATCGCCGGCGATCTGAACTCCGACCCGTTCGACGGCGACAGCATCCCCGGCTCGGCCCAACTGCTACTCGAGCACCCGAGGGTCAACACGTCCGTGACGCCGAGCAGTGCGGGTGCGGTCGAGCAGGCCGAGTTGCAGGGCGGCGCCAATGCGGCGCACGTGGGCGACCCGCGGTTCGACACCGCTGATTTCGCCGATACCGCCCCGGGCAACCTCCGTGCGGATTACGTTCTGCCGAGCAAGAACCTACGTATCACGGACGCCGCCGTGTTCTGGCCGACGACCGACGATCCGTTGTTCGGGCTGGTCGGTACCTTCCCGTTCCCGAGTTCGGATCACCGGCTGGTGTGGGTCGACGTCAGGGTGCCGGGGTCGAGGTCCGGTTAGCCGGCTCCGGCACACCGGCCCGCGATTCCCGGTGCGTTCTCGTAGCCGGCGGCGGCTCCGGCGGGTTCGGTGCGGCGACAGGGGTCGTGGAACGCTGCACCAGGATGATGCCGGCCAACACGACAAGTCCACCGGCTATCTGGATCGGACGCATCACCTGACCCAGCCATGCCCACGCGACCAGGCCGGCGCCCAGCGGCTCTGACATCCCGACCACGCCGACTGCCGTCGGGCTGATATGGCGCAGGGCGGCGAGGTTGAGTGAATAAGGGGTCAGCGTACCGAGGACGATGATCCAAATGACGGCGGACCACACGGGCACCGATGCCGATTCGAAGGCGCCCAGCATCGACGTACTCTCGCTGATCACGGCCGTGTCGAACGTCCACCACGGCTTGGCGACCGCCCAGAACAGGGCTCCGAACAGAAACATGTAGAACGTCAGGGAGCTGGTGTCGCGGGCCGCGACCGTATGGCTGCCGACCAGGAAGTACGTGGCGACGCACACGGCCGCCCCGATGGCGGCTGCGACACCGACCGGATCAAGACCGGCATCGGTCCAGACCTGAGCGACAAGGGCCAGGCCGGCCAGTGCCAGCCCGATCGCGAGCCACGTGAGCGGGCGAACCTCCTGCCGCCGGACGAACCGCACGTAGAGCGCCACAAATACCGGTGCGGTGAACTCCAGCAGCAGCGCGATACCAATCGGAAGCCGGTCGATGGCTACGAAGTACAGCCACTGCACCATGGCTGCACCCGCGAATCCCAGCAACATGAGCGCGGGTAGTTCGCGAAGGCTCGTACGCAACCGTTGGCGCGCTGCGACCAGCAGGATGAGTCCAAGGCCGACCGCCGAACCGGTGCAACGCAGCGCCGCAAGCCAGGCGGGGTCAAGTCCGGACTCGAGTACCACCTTCGACACCGAGCCGTTCACGGCGAACAGCACGGCGGCCAGGGTGACGTACGTGTATCCACGTGTCGCAGCGGTGAGGTCCATGGTTAGACATTAGTGTTCGGCACTGACGGTCGTGTCAAGTATTCCATCTGGTGGACTGTGCTTGATTTGTGATCCTGTGGACGGGTACCGCCCGACGGGTCATCATTATTCAGCCCGACGATAGGGACGCTGCGATGAGTGTCGCGACGGTTCTGTTGCTGCTTGCCGGCGTGGCCGCGCTCGCCGGCGGCGGTGAAGTCCTGGTCCGCGGAGCGAGCGGGCTGGCCAGATCGTTCGGAATCCCACCCCTTGTCGTCGGGCTCACGGTCGTGTCGTTCGCGACATCGGCGCCCGAACTGGCCGTCACATTGCAGGCGGCGGTGGATGGCAATCCGGGCATTGCCGTCGGCAACGTCGTCGGTAGCAATATCGCCAACATCCTGCTGATCCTGGGCATCTGCGCCGTGGTGCTGCCGCTGACGGTACGCGTGCAGATGATCAGGTCCGACATTCCGATAATGATTGTCTTCTCGGTCGGAGCCCTTTTGCTCGCGCTCGACGGCACCGTCGGACGGCTCGACGGCGGGCTGCTCCTGCTCGCGCTTGTTGTCTACCTCGCGGTGACGGTCGTCGTTGCCCGCCGCCGGCAAGGTGACGAGGTGAGACCCGTCGTAAAACGCGCGGCGGCGTCTCCATGGTTGGCCGTCGGGCTGGTGGGTGCCGGTGTTGCATTGCTCGTCGTCGGTGCGCGCCTGCTTGTCGCCGGTGCGACCGATGTCGCGTCGGCAATCGGGGTGAGTGATCTGGTTATCGGCCTGACGGTGGTTGCGGTTGGCACGTCGCTACCTGAACTGGCCGCCAGTTTGGTCGCCGCGCTCCGTGGCGAGCGCGACATCGCTGTCGGCAACGTCGTGGGTAGTTGCCTGTTCAACATCGGAGCCGTGCTGGGTCTGACCGGTCTTGTTGTTTCAGACGGCGTGCCGGTGGCATCCGCTGCCGTCCGGCTCGACATTCCGGTCATGGTTGCTGTGTCGCTGGCGCTCATTCCGGTGGCGTTCACCGGGTTCGCGGTGACCCGGTGGGAGGGTGCGATGTTCACCGCGTACTACGTCGCTTACGTGGCCTACGTACTCCTGGCAGCCACCGAGCACGACGCCGTCGAGCCGGTCAGTGGAGTGATGCTCTGGTTCGTCATTCCGATCACGGTCCTGTGGCTGGCGCTGCTGGTGGCGTATGAAGTGGGGTTGCGCCGGGGTCGCCGGCAAGCCTCGCCGCCGTGACCGCTGCCGGGCCGCAGCGACGGCTGATTGACCCGCGCGTCGAGAGTTAAAGGCGATCCCAGTTGACACAGGTGGTGTTTACCGGATCGGCCGGTAGGTACGCCACCGGCAGCGTGGCCCCGGGAGTCAGCCGCTGCATGCGGTACTGCGGAACACGATGGATGCCTTGCGCTGTGAACGTGCTGCCATCGGCGGCCGTGACAGACATCATCATGACGACGAGCGGATCGTCCTTGGTGTGCGGCTCCGCTTGGTCTGGATGCAGCTGGCCCACCGTCTGGCCGGTCAACGTGACGGACTGGACGGTCGCCGTGGTCTGCACGCCGTCCCGCACGACGTCGGCGGCGCGCAATGTACGACCGGACGGCTGTGCTGCGCCGGCGGGCATCGCGCCGAACTGCGGTGGCATGGCGCCAACAGTTCCGGGCATCGCGGAAGGCATTCCGGCGGTGCCGGCCGGCCAGCCCGGCATGGTGAGGTTGCCCGCGCTGGGCTGGCTGTCGATAACCACCCTGGTCCGGCGTTTGGGATCGACGCGCACCGGCACGACCAGGCCGGGACGGATCGCGCCAAGCGAGGTGCGATCGACGATCTGGTGGGTGGTAGCGCGGGTGGTGGTCCCGTCGGAGTTGCGTACGTCGAGGGTGAACTTGAACGCGGGCCGTTGGTTGACAGTCGTACCGGTGTCAGCCACGTCAACGATCGTTGCCATTGCCGGCTCACCGGTGCGCAGCAGTTTGCCGTGGTTCAGCCTTGATGCCATCGGGACGAAGACCACGAACATGAGGATCGCGAAGAAGAACAGCGTCGCCGTCGGGATGAGGTACTCGATGCCCCCGCCCGGCGGGCGATCGAAGATGAAGTAGATCCCGCCCCCGACCATGCCCAAGCCGAGCAGAACGAATATCGCTCTGATGACACCCACGTCGCCCCCTCACAGACATCAAAGATCAACCAGGCAAGATACATGTCGATCTTCGAGTCACCTTAGCGCCGCGCCGCGCCGCCCTACGGAGCGGCGACTCCGCGAAGGAACTCCGCGAGCAGCGGTCCGGCCGTCGCCGAACCAGATTCGGCGTCCTCCACGAACACCGCCACGGCCAGGTCACCCTGGAACGCGACCATCCAGCCATGAGTGTCGGGCGGGTTGCCGCCGCCGTATTCAGCGGTGCCGGTCTTCGCGCCGATCGACTCCCCGGGAACGTCCTGCAAGAAGCTGCCTGTGCCGTCGGTAACGGTGACTCGCATCAATTCAGCCAACTCCTGCGCCTCGTCCGCGTCCAGCGTGCCGCCGACCTGCTCACCTCCCTGCCCGCCTCCCTGGTCGACGATTGCCGGCACGACGGTCTGGCCGGCGGCGACCGAAGCGGCCGCGGCGGCCATCGCCAGCGGCGACGCGAGCACCTTGCCCTGCCCGATCATCGATGCGGCGTGCTCGGTGCCGTCAGCCTGATCCGGCACCGATCCCAGGAATGCCGGTACGCCGAGGTCGGCCTCGACGCCGATGCCGAGTGCGGCGGCCGCAGCGGCGAGGTCCGCTTGCGGCACATCTTCCTGTAGCCCGATGAAGGCGGTATTGCATGACTGCGCGAAGGCGGTGCGCAGCGTTATCTGGCCGAGCGCACTGGACGGATAGTCGCTGTAGTTTCCGAATCGGCGGCCGTCCACTGTGAGCGTGTCAGGGCAGTCGACCGCTTCGTCCGGGCGGTGGCCCGCTCGCAGGAGTGCTAGAGCGCTCGCGAGTTTGAATGTGGACCCGGGCGCGTACTGCCCGAGCGTGGCCGTCGAGTAGCCCTCACCGCCCGGGCCACTCGCCGCCGCGAGCACCCTGCCGGTCGAAGCCTCGATCGCCACCAGGGCACTGGCAGGTTCGACGTCGGCCAGCACGCGCTCGGCCTCGAGTTGCATTTCGATGTCCAGCGTCGTGGTCACCGGCTCACCGGGTACGGGCGCCTGCTCCAAGACCGTCGTCGCGTCGCCCTCGGCCGGTTCGATGTCGACTCGGATCCCAGGAGTGCCCGCGAGCACCTCGTCATAGGCCCGCTGCAGTCCCGAGAGCCCAACGATGTCGCCTTCCTGCACGCGTCCCTCGGACCCCTCGATGATCTCGGCGGTCGCCTCGCCGACGGTGCCGAGGATGGGCCGGGCGAACTGCCTGGTCGGCGCCAGCAGCATGGTGTCCTCGAGCGCCCGGGCGCCGGTGATGTCGGCGATCTGGTCGACCACCTCGTCGGCGTCGTCCTCGCGCAACGTGATCGCTTCGATGAAAGCCCGCTCGCCCGCGTCGGCCACCCGGTCGGCGAACCGCTCGGGATCGACGTCGACCAACTCAGCCAGCGCTTCGGCGGCCGCGGTCTGCTCGGCCGGCTCGACCAACGTCTTGTCGATGCCGATGCGAAAGACCGGCCGCTCCGTCACGAGCGGCGAGCCGTCACCGGCGAGCACGTCACCTCTCTCGGCGGCCTGGCGACGCAGGGCCAGTTGATCACCCTCGGTCAGATCGGGGTGCAGCAGGGCAGGGCTCCAGTCAACCTGCCACTCGTCCTCGGCGAGCTCGAGTTCAGCCGTCGTCTGGTACGTCCACGGCTCGTCGGTATTCGCAAGGTCCCACGTGACCTCGAATGTGACGAGCCGGCGGGCCGGCTCGGATTCAGGCACCTCGTCGACCGATTGCACAGCTACAGACCAGGTCGACTCGCCCATCGGCTCGGTGATTTCGCCGAGGGCGGCAGTGGCGTCGCGCGGCGTCGCGCCACGCAGCGGGATCTCGTTGAAACTACGCGATGTCAGTGCTGCTGCCAGGGCATCGGCGGCGGGTTGTGCATCCGGCGTGCTCGCACAGGAGGTGAGGCCAAGTCCGATGAGTGCGGCGACAGTGGCGGTATGGAGTCGAAAGCCGGCTCGTCCGGCCGGGTGTCCCACGGTCTGAACTCCTTCTGATCGGCTGCGGCACGAGCATGGCATCCGGAGCCGACAGAGACTCTGACGGGGTCAGTCCGGCAGCAGCGGTACCTCGATTCCCGGATCCTTGCCGAGCAGAGCAGCCCTGGTGATCGAGGTGGAGCCGAACCGGTCGCGGACGTCGTCAAGGGCGAGGTCAAGTGCGTCGCGCGGGCGTTCATTGAAGGGAAGCGGCAACTGGAGCGGGTTGTCGTCGGCCAGGTTGGCCAGCGATATGCCAAGCAGCGTTATGCCGCGGCAGTCGATCAGGCGCTGTGCCGAAGCCAGTAGGCCGCGGGCTACCGCCAGAATGGGCTCGGATTCGGCCGTGGGCTCGACAATGGTGCGCGATCTGGTCGCTCGGGAGAAGTCGGCGAACCGGAGGCGCAGGACGACCGTCCGGCAGACCCGGTGCGCCCGGCGCATGCGCCGGGTGACGCGGTCGACCAGGCCGGCCAGGATGGCGTCGAGCTCATCGGGCGAGCGTGGTCGGCGGCCGAGGGCGCGTTGTGATCCAATGGAGCCGCGCCGCCGGCGGTGTTCTACCGGCCGCGGGTCGAGGCCGTGAGCAAGCGCGTGAAGATGCCGACCGGCCGCTCGGCCCAGGATTGTGGCCAGCTCGCCTTCGGTGAGGGCGGCGACCTGGGCGACTGTTGTGATTCGCCGTGCGCGCAGCTTGGCCGAGGTGACCGTGCCGACTCCCCACAATCTCTCAACCGGCAGTGGGTGGAGAAAGGCGAGTTCTTCGCCGGCGGGCACGACGAGCAATCCGTCCGGCTTGGCGACCGCGCTGGCCACCTTGGCGAGGAACTTCGTGGTGGCGACGCCGACTGTGATGGGCAGGCCAACCTGCTCGCGAACGTCACTGCGAAGCGTCGCCGCAATCTGGCGCGGGGTGCCCGCGATGCGGCGGAGCCCGCCCACATCAAGGAAGGCTTCGTCGATAGAGAGCGCCTCCACCACCGGTGTGGTGCGGTTGAAGACGTCGAAGACAGCCCGGCTCGCCTCGACGTATGCCGTCATTCTGGGCCGCACGACGATCGCGTCAGGGCACAACCGTCGGGCCTGGGCACCGCCCATGGCCGTCTGTACTCCTCGAGCCTTTGCTTCGTAACTGGCCGCGAGAACAACTCCGCCACCGACTACGACAGGACGGCCGCGCAAGCTGGGATCATCCCGCTGCTCGACTGACGCGTAGAACGCGTCAAGATCGGCATGCAAGATGGACGCCTCAGCTCGCACGAACATATGTTCGCATGCGGAACCGACAACGGTGGTGGACGCTGCCGAATTGTGATCCGTGCCGCTGTGGGAACGCAGACCAGTGCACCTAGTGTTAGATCTATTAGATACCCGCATAGTGCGGGACGTGGAGGAGAGCATGCAGAGCCATAACCCAGTCCTGAGCCGGGCGTTCAGCAGCCCGACCTCGACGTACCAGACCCAACCTGCGAGCGCTGAGCAGCTCGAGCAGATGTATCAGGCCCCGCCGGCCCCGCAGGCCGGGCGGATGACCTACGACGAGGTGGTCACCAAGGGCGGCATCACCTTCGCCGTCCTGCTTGCCGGTGCCGTACTCGGCTGGGTTGCGCCGGGGCTGTTCTGGATCGGCTTTGTGGTCGGCCTGGTCCTGGCGTTCGTCAACATCTTCAAGCGCGAGCCGAGCCCGGCACTGATCCTGGCGTACGCCGGCTTCGAAGGAATCTTCCTCGGCGCGATCAGCCAGACGCTGGCGACCTTCATCGATCCGAGCATCGTCTCCCAAGCAGTGATCGGCACCATGGGTGTGTTCGGTGTGTCGCTGTGGCTGTACAAGAGCGGCCGGGTGCGAGTCACGCCGAAGTTCCAGCGCGCCGTGCTGATGGCCTTGGGCGGCTACCTGGTCTTCGTGATCTTCAACCTGGTCGCCCAGCTGGCCGGTTGGTCGGACAACATGTTCGGCTTCCGCAGCGGTTTGCTCGGCATTGCGATCGGCGTGTTCGCGATTGCGCTGGCCGCGTTCGTCCTCATGCTGGACTTCGACTTCATCGAGAAGGGCGTCCAGCAGGGCATCCCGGCCAAGTACGCCTGGACGGCGGTGTTCGGCCTGACCGTCACCCTCGTCTGGCTCTACATCGAGATGCTGCGGCTGCTGGCCATCCTCCAGGGCGAGTAGCTGCCACGGAGCGCGTTACGCCGGCCCGCCACCCGTTAACACGTCCGGGATGCGGGTCGGCGTTCGTATGAGGGACTGGCCTACTCGAAGGAGCGGGCAGCGCGGCGCAGGTCGTGCTCGTGCACGATCGCGGTTGCGTGGCCGTGCGGGAGGTCATGTTCAGAGCGGAGCCACCTGACCCTGTCCTCGAATCGAAGGAATGCCGGGCCCGCCTCTAGGGCTTTGAACCATTCGCGGAGATCTCGTCCGGTGACTTCAGGGATCCGGGCAACGAGGTTGCGGTGGGTCTCCTCGGAATGGTTCAGGCTCATGGCGGCCTCCAAGTGGCTCGAGGTGCTCCGTAATTTGAGACTGCCTTACAAGTGTCGCGGATACAAGCCCAATCTGGAACTGTCTTTAACCTCACAGCGAGGCCGGCCGACAGCGCCGTCGGCCTGATCATCGCCGTGCCCGCGCAGCGCTGATTCAGCGCAACTCTGGCCGCTGCGGTGACTCGTCCTCTCGCTCGGGTTCCGGTAGCGGGCTGCGCCGCCGGAATCGCAGCTGCGCCCACCGGCCCCAGGGCCCACGGTCGTGTCCGCCGACCTGAGTGGCCGAGACCTCGGCACCGGAGCGTCCAGCTGCGGCCGCCGCGGCGACGGAGACCGGCAACACCTCGTCACCCCGAGCGGTGTCGAGCGGGTCCTCGTCGTCGGGCCAGAAGCCGACGGCGCTTGCTAGCGACGGCAGGATGGCGGCGGCCGCTGCGGCATACCCGGCCGCGGACGGATGGAATCTGTCCACGGCGAACATGTCCGCAGGTGCGGCGCGAAACTCCGGGCCCAGAATCGGACCGAGTGACACCGAGCGCGCGCCAGCCTCGATGACGGCCACGGTTTGGGCGGCCGCCAGCTGCCGGCTGGCTCGGCGGACGAGCCACCGAAGCGGCTGGGGTATCGGCTCGATCGTGCCGAGGTCCGGGCAGGTGCCAACCACGACGGCACAGCCGGCGGCCCGCAGTGCACGCACCGCCTCGTCGAGCAACCGGACCGACACCGCAGGGCGGACCTGGTGGGTGACGTCGTTTCCACCGATAATGATCAACGCCACCGCTGGCAATTCCACCAGCGCGCCCTCCACCTGGCGAGCGAGATCACTGGTCTGAGCTCCGGACTGAGCCAGCGTCGTCAGACGGACGGGGCGTTCGCCGAGTTCGGCCAGACCCGCCGCCACCAACGCGCCCGGGGTCTCGTCGGGGCTGGTTACACCAAGACCTGCGGCGGCGGAGTCGCCGAGGACCACGAACGACAGCGGTTCACCCTCGTATGATCCGTACACCCCGTCGGCATCCGGCGCACCTCCGTCCAACTCTCCGATCGACCGCCTGGCCAGCATGGCTTCGAGCCGCAGGAAGCCATATGTTCCCGCGCCGAGGGCGCCGATGCCCCCGCCGCCGAACATCGCGCCGCGGGCTATCCGCCGGGCTGTCCGGGCACTCACCAATCCCCGCATGCTTTGGACTCTAGTGCTTGGGTCCGACGATGTTTTCTCACTGTCTCCGGCGCCCGGACCGCAACGCTCACGAGAAGTGGGGCGTCCGGACCTGGTCCCTGACGCCCCACTTCTCCAATGATCAACTCATCTCAGCGGTGCTGTTCGGTCACGGGTCGACGAAGATCCACAGCCCGCTGTCACGATCGCTTCCGAGGATGTAGGTGCGCCCGTCCTCACCGACGAACGTCTCGACTCCCCAGAAGTCGTTGCCCGCGGGATCCAGGTAGCCGCCTACCTCGACCAGCTCGCACGTGGAGTTGTCCGACGGGTCAGCACACTGTATCTGGATCGCCCGCAAGCCACCCGAGTAGTACGACAGGTACGCGAGCGACGGATCTTGGGGATCGACCGCCACCTCGTGCACCGAGAGGTCGCCGAAGCCGAACGCAAAGTCCGGGTCGTGCGCCTCGGGGATCGCGAAGGTGTCGAGGGGCTCCAGCGTCTCCCGGTCTAACAGCCAGACGTAGCCCCACCCGTCGAAGATCGACCCGACCTCGATCTCCGCACCGATCGTGCCGATCGCGAGGTTCTCGGGGTAGCTCCATGGCGGGTCGAGCGGTGCCAGGTCGAACAGCCGGTGGAAGGCCGCGTGGGTGGTGCAGATCGCGACGATCTCGTCGACGAACGCACCCGAGCCGCAGAATGGCTCGCCGCCAGCGGCTTCACCGGCGTGGTGGTTCACGAACAGCACCGCGTCCCACCCGGCAAGTGCGGCTTCGTGCGCCTTCTCACCCGGGAAGCAGGGCGCCTCGGATGCGCTCGGGTCGCCGACCGGGCCGCGCTGGAGGACGATGATCGTCTCCTCGCCGGGCTCGAGCATGGCCAGGTACCCGGGGATGTCCTCGGGGCTGGGGACCGGCGCCGAGTCTGGGCACCCGTACCCACCGTAGACGACCGGTCCGTTGAGGGTCAGGTCGTCGAGGATCGCCGGCGCCTGGCCGCCTGGGACGATGCCCGATGGGTAGACGCCAGCGTGCGGGCCCGTCGTGATCTCGAACTCGTCGGTCCGGTACGGAGCGAAGTCCTCGTCCGTGCCGATGATGAACCGGTTGTCGATCGTGAACTCGGCCTGGTGGGCGTTGCCCTCGGGGGTCAACGAGACGCCGAGCTCCTCGAGCAGCTCCGGATCGACTGCGGGGTAGTCGCTGTCCGCGATGAACACCGGATTCGCCGGGTCGTCAACGTTCAGCAGCACCCAGCCGCCGTCCCAGTAGGAAAGCAGCATGATCCAGTCGCCATCGATCTGCTTGACGACCATGTCGTGCAGGAACGAGTCGGTCAGGCCCAGCTCCGGCTGGGTGACGTTGAAGTCGTTGAGATTGAGCTCGGCGATCAGCCGGGGCCGCTTCGGGTTGGTGATCTCCATGATGTCGACATCCGGGAACTCCTCGTTGTCGGTCATCACGACGAAGGCCCGGTCACCGGCGTCCCAGGCAAAGGCGCTGTGGATCGTGTTGGCGTCGCTGATCAGCGCGCTACGGTCGCCGAAGTGTGTCGAGAGCCGCTTCGGCTTGGTCGGGTCGGTGACGTCCCAGAGCGAGACGCCGCCCTTGAAGTTCTTGCCGCACGCCTCGTTGTTCATAACGAGGACATCACCACTGAACCACCTTGTCGTGAGCTCGATGACCTGCATCCCCTCACCGGGTCGGGTGTCCTGGTGGGACGGGATGAAGCCGATCAGCTCGGCAGACTCCGGATCGGACTCGATGTCGGAGATGTCTATCACGTAGGCGCCGGCGTCAGGGCTGGTCTTGCCGCCGGTCTCGGGGCCGGCGCAGTCCGGTTCACCCCAGTTGGCAAGGAACGCCGTGTTGCCGTCTGGTGAAACGGTCACGTCGGCGATCAGGTCGTCGGTGTCGGTGAGGTCCACGACGTCGAGCAGGTCGATCTTGCCCCACTCGCCGGGTCCGACGAGGTGCCCCTCATCGGTGCCGTGCTGGCCGTCCGGATCCGCTTCCGCGACCGTGGCGCCAAGGATCGCCAGCGACACAGCGCTGACCAAAGCTACGGCGGGTCTATGTGTCTGCATACCGTCACTCCTTTGTCCGGTGCAGCAAACCTTCGGTGTGACCGGTGTCTCCGGCCCATGCGGGGATAGTACGGCGCGGCTTAACAGCTCAGTGGACAAACGAGAAATTGGCTTTTCACGTCCGCAGCGCAGCCGTGTCTTCGGCTTCGGCGCCTTGGCCCTGCCGACGTGAGGATGCGAAGAGTGGTACGGAGTGGGCTCGCTGTACCATGCTGTCCAGCCCCGTCCCAGCGGACTGTTCGGTAGCCGCACGCGCTTCCGGTAACCGTCTGACCAGCCAGGAAACGAATGTGGACTATTACGAGAGTGTCGTCGATCTAGTCGGCAACACGCCGCTGGTGCGGCTACGCAAGGTCGCTGACGGCTTGCCGGCGACCGTGCTCGCCAAGGTCGAGTACTTCAACCCGGGCGGCTCGGTCAAGGACCGGATCGCGTTGCGCATGATCGAAGATGCCGAGAAGGAAGGCAAGATCCGTCCTGGTGGCACCATCGTGGAGCCCACCAGTGGCAACACGGGTGTGGGCCTGGCTCTCGTCGCGCAGCAGAAGGGATATCGCTGCGTATTCGTATGCCCGGACAAGGTAAGCGAGGACAAGCGCAACGTGTTGAAGGCGTACGGCGCCGAAGTCGTGGTATGCCCGACCGCCGTGCCGCCCGAGCACCCGGACTCGTACTACAACGTCTCGGACCGGTTGGTCGCCGAGATCGACGGTGCCTGGAAACCTGACCAGTACTCCAACGAGGCCAACCCGCGCTCGCACTACGAAACGACGGGACCTGAGATCTGGCGCCAGACCGATGGCCGGGTGACTCACTTCGTGGCCGGCATCGGGACGGGCGGGACGATCTCCGGCACTGGCCGTTACCTGAAGGAGGTCTCCGACGGCCGGGTTCGCATCGTCGGGGCGGATCCGGAAGGTTCGGTGTACTCCGGCGGCGACGGGCGTCCGTACCTCGTCGAAGGTGTGGGAGAGGACTTCTGGCCGACCGCTTACGACCGAAGCATCTGCGACGAGGTCGAGGCCGTCTCCGACAAGGAGTCGTTCGAAATGACCCGCCGGCTGGCGCGCGAGGAGGGCTTGCTCGTCGGCGGCTCCTGCGGGACGGCGGCCGTAGCTGCGCTGCGAGTAGGGGCCCGATCGGGGCCTGATGACGTCGTCGTCGTGCTCCTGCCCGACAGTGGGCGCGGTTACCTGTCGAAGATCTTCAACGACGAGTGGATGGCCTCGTACGGTTTCCTTTCCACCCGCGACGAAGGGACGACGGTTGGAGAGGTGCTCCGGCGCAAGAGCGGTGACATGCCCGCTCTCGTGCATACGCACCCCAACGAGACGCTTGCCCAGGCCATCGCGATCCTCCGCGAGTACAACGTGTCGCAAATGCCCGTGGTCCGAGCCGAGCCGCCGATCATGGCCGCCGAGGTGGCCGGCGCCGTGGTGGAGCGCGACCTGCTCGACGCGTTGTTCACCGGCAAGGCGCACCTAACTGATGCGGTCGAAAAGCACATGTCGACACCACTGCCGACGGTCGGCGCCGGTGAGCGGGTGCAGATCGCTGTAGAGGCACTCGGCAGCGCGGATGCGGTCCTCGTTCTCGATGACGGCAAGCCCACAGGTGTGCTGACCCGGGCCGACCTCCTCAACTACCTCGCCGGTTGATCACGTCCAGCATGCGTGTGCCTGCCGGACCAGGCGCGTGCGGGTGGTACGGCACCGGTTGATCACGTTCAGCAGGTTTGTCGGCACTGCACCAGGCGCGTGCAGGTGGTGGAGCACCGGTTGATCACGTTCAGCAGGTTTGTCGGCGCTCCACCAGGCGCGTGCGGGTGGTACGGCACCCACAGGCATGCTGAACGTGATCAACCGGAGCAAAAGTTAGATGACGCCGACTGGGCAGGAGACCCCGGTGCCGCCTATGCCGCAGTATCCATTGGGATTCTTCGCGTCGGACAGGTACTGCTGGTGGTAGTCCTCGGCGTACCACAGGTCGCCGAGCGGGCCGATCTCGGTGGTGATCGCTCCGTACCCGGCGTCGGCCAGCCGCTTGGCGTAGACGTCACGAGAGGCGATGGCGGCATCTCGTTGGGCAGGTGTCGTCCAGTAGACGGTCGAGCGGTACTGGGTGCCGACGTCGTTGCCCTGCCGCATGCCCTGGGTCGGGTCGTGCCCCTCCCAGAAGGTCCTGAGCACGTCGTCCGTGCTCACGACGGCCGGGTCGTAGATGACGCGGACCACCTCGGCGTGACCGGTGAGACCCGAGCACACCTCTTCGTAGGTGGGGTGAGGGGTGTACCCGCCGGCGTAAGCAGCCGCTGTGGTCCACACCCCGGGTAGCTTCCAGAACATCCGCTCGGCACCCCAGAAACAACCCATGCCGACGACGATCTCCTCGTGGCCGGCGGGCGCGGGCGCCTCGATCGGTGTGCGAAGCACGGTGTGGATGCCGTCGAGGTGGTACGGACGAGTGGCCCTGCCTGGTAGCGCCTGGTCGGCACTGACGAGGCTAAGTTTGATGGCGCGGTCAAAGCTGAACATCTCATCTCCCCTTTGTTCGGCCCAACGCCACGGCGACCGCGTCTGTTCCGGGCTCAGGCGAGGCTGGCGAGTTCCGGCGACTGGGTCGAGGTGTCGGTGACGGCGCGATAGGCGGCCGCGAGCCGTTCGGTCGCTTCGGTCAGCACCGGCGCCGGGTAGGTGTACGGCAACCGGAGCCGGCGCTCGAACGCTCCGTCAACCCCGAACCGCGGCCCGGCCGCGAGCCGCAGGCTGTGTCGCTCGGCTGCACTCACCAAAGCGCTGCTGACTGGTTGGTCCAGCTCACACCACAACACGAGCCCGCCCGCCGGCCGACGCGCGTTCCACCGCGGTAACCGCTCGGCCAGCGCCGCCAGGAGGGCGTCGCGCCGGGTGCGCAACTCGGCTCGGCGAGTGACCATAAGCTCGTCCAGACGAGGCAGCAGATGCGCCACCGCGAGTTGCTCCACGACTGCGGACGAGATGTCCACAGTGGCACGGACAGCGGCCAACCGCCGGATCATCGCAGGGGACGCGCGGATCCAACCAACCCGAAGCCCGCCCCAGAATGTCTTGCTCACACTGCCGACCGTGATGGTCAACTCGTCGTCGGCGAACGACGCGAACGGCGGCGGCACGTCACCCTCGAGGGCGAGATCGGCCAACGTCTCGTCGATCACCGTGAGTGTTCGATGTCGGCGCAGCTGCTCGGCTACGTGCTTGCGTTCGTCCGCGCTGGCCAGCACGCCGGTCGGGTTGTTGAAATCGGGGGTCAGGTACGCGAGCCGCGGTGAGGTCTGCCGGAGTGCCGCAGAGACCGCTTCGAGATCCCAGCCGTCCGTTCCCATGCCGACCGGGACGATGCGCCCGCTGGATCGGCGGATGGCGTCCAGTGCGTTGGGATACGTCGGATGCTCCACTAGAACCCGGTCGCCAGGACTCGCGGCAAGTGCCAAGACGAGCGAGAACCCGTGCTGGGCGCCGTCCGTGACAAGAACCTGCTCGGGGGACGTGGACAGCCCGCGAGCCGTGAACCGTTCGGCGATGGCAGCGCGAAGCTCGGGCAGGCCGAGCAGGTTGTAGCCAGCGCCGGACAAGTGGCGGGGAAGCTGGTCGAGTGCGGCGTCGTAGGCGGCCCGCAGCGCCTGGGCCGGCGCCTCCGGCGAGGCGTGTGCGAGGTCCAGCAACTCGGCACCGTCGGGGGCGAACGGAGTCCATGGCGCGCTGCCTGAGCCCCCGGAGCGGGTGTCCGGAAGCGTCGTCCATGTGCCGGATCCGCGCCGGCTGGCGGCATACCCGGCCTCGCGCAGCGCGTCGTAGGCGGCAGTGATCGTCGTCCGGCTCACACCCAGGGCAGTGGCGAGTTCGCGCTCACCCGGCAGCCGGGTAGCCAGCGGAAGGCGCCCGTCCAGGACGAGGAGGCGGAGCGCGGCAGCGAGCCGTGCATAGCCGGGCCCGGTCGTGCCGCTCGTCGCCCAGTCACCGAGCAGGCGGGCAAGGTGAGTGCCATTTACAGACCTCATAGAGCCACTTTCTCATAATTGGCTCTTGAAGAACAGGCCATTGGCCAGGCAGGTTAGGACACCATGACGCGGCGCTTGATTCAGCTGTATGCCGGACTGATCCTCTACGGGGTCAGCCTCGCCCTGATGGTGCGGGCCGAACTCGGTCTTGATCCGTGGGATGTCTTCCACCAGGGTCTGGCCGACCGGCTGCCGCTGACGTTCGGGCAAGTCGTGATCGTCGTCGGCGCGTTGGTGTTGCTGGCCTGGATTCCGCTCCGGCAGCGCCCGGGACTCGGAACGATCAGCAATGTCATCGTCATCGGTCTGGCCGTTGATGCAGCGCTCGCCGTGTTGCCCCCGCCGGATCCGATGGCCTGGCGCATCACCTTCCTGGTCTCCGGGGTGGTACTCAACGGTGTCGCGACCGCCGCGTACATCGGCGCCCGACTCGGGCCGGGCCCGCGGGACGGATTGATGACGGGGTTGGTCGCCCGCACTGGCCGTTCCGTCCGGTTGATACGTACCTCGATCGAAGTAGGCGTGCTGGCAACCGGCTGGCTCCTCGGCGGCACCGTCGGCGTCGGAACCGTCCTATACGCCATTGCGATCGGTCCGCTCGTGCACCTGTTACTGCCCCGCCTCACCGTTCCGGACCGACCGGAGCGTGCGGTCTCGGCGGCTGGGCCGGCCAGTCGGTGGCTGACCGGGTTGCATGGATCGCAGTGACGTGTTCGGCTGGACTCTATGACCTGGCCACGCATGGGGCAGCTTCGCACTCTCGAGTTGGGGACGCCGGGCGAGATGCGTCGCCGGCTATCCGACCTGGTTCTGCACGGACGCAAACGCGCGACGGCCGGCCTGCTGGCCGAATACTCCGTCGAGGACGAAGTGCTCGAGCAGCCCGGTGAAGTCCTCGCGCTCGTCGGCAACGACGGCGAGCGGCTGGGCCTGATCCGAGTGAGCAAAGTGGAAGTAGTTCGGTTCGATGACGTGACGTGGGAGTTCGCCGACGCAGAGGGCGAGGGTTTCACCGACATCGACGACTGGCGCGAGCAGCATCGCGACTTCTGGGAACGGGCGTCGGTGGACCGGATCCGGGAACACTCCGGCGACCCATCCTGGTACCTGACGAGCGACACCGAAGTCGTATGCGTATGGTTCGATGTCGTGCACGACTTCGAGACGCTCGCCATTCACGCCGGCCAGGAGCCGGACCCCACGACCGGCTCGGTCGTCCCGCCGATCTACGCGACGAGCACCTACGCCCAGGACGGAGTAGGTGGGCTGCGAGGCGGCTACGAGTACAGCCGGACGGCCAACCCGACTCGAACCGCGCTCGAGGAGTGCCTGGCCGCGCTGGAAGACGGCCGTCGCGGGCTGGCCTTCGCCAGCGGCATGGCCGCAGAGGACACGCTGCTGCGTACGGTGCTGGCACCGGGAGATCACCTGGTGATTCCGGACGATGCGTACGGCGGCACGTTCCGTCTGGTCAGCAAGGTCGTCGAGCGGTGGGGCGTGTCGTGGACGGCCGCCCCGGTCACTGACGTCGACGCGGTCCGAGCCGCCGTCCGGCCGGAGACGAAGATCATCTGGGTCGAGACCCCGACGAACCCGCTGCTTAATGTCGCGGACATAGCTGCGCTGGCAGCGGTGGCCCGCGACGCCGGTGCCTTGCTCGTCGTCGATAACACCTTTGCCACGCCGTACCTGCAACAGCCGCTGGCGCTGGGCGCCGACGTCGTCGTTCACTCGACGACCAAGTACTGCGGAGGCCACTCGGACGTTGTGGGTGGCGCGCTCATCGTCCAGGACGATGATCTGGGCGATCGGCTGGCCTACCACCAGAACGCAATGGGTGCAGTCGCCGGCCCATTCGACGCCTGGCTCGTCCTACGCGGGCTGAAGACGCTCGCGGTGCGGATGGACCGGCACTGCGACAACGCCGAACGGGTCGTGGAGCTGTTGTCGAACCATCCGAAGGTGACCGAGGTGCTTTATCCCGGCGTGCCGGGTCATCCGGGTCACGAAGTTGCGGGCAAACAGATGCGCCGGTACGGCGGCATGGTGTCGTTCCGGGTCGCGGGTGGTGAGAAGGCCGCACTCGAAGTATGCGAGCGGACTCAGCTGTTCATCCTCGGCGAGTCGCTCGGCGGTGTCGAATCACTGATCGAACATCCCGCGCGTATGACACACGCCAGCGCAGCCGGCAGCGTCCTCGAGGTGCCCGCCGATCTGATCCGGCTGTCCGTCGGCATCGAAAGTGCGGACGACCTCATAGCCGACCTGGCGCAAGCCCTGGGAACCTGACCCGGTCCTTTGATCAGCCGGCCCAGCCGCGGAGCCGCGGAAGGACGTCCGTCCCGATGCGTTCGATTGTCGCGTGTGGGTCAACGCTGGCCACCTGGATCGCGACGTAGTCAGCACCCACGTCGGTGATCAGTGGACGGTACGCCTCGGCAAGCTCGTCCACGTCCCGGACGATCGTGTATTGCGCCAGGATCTCGGCCCGGTCCATCGCGTCGGCCCGCTCGCGCAGGACAGCCGGGTCGGCCGTCTCGAGCCGGCCGGGTGCGCGTAGTCCGCGCATGGGGGCGAGTGCGGCCCAGGCTTCGTCGTCGTCGCCGGCGAGCACGACCCATCGAGTGGCCATGATCGTGGTCCCGGCGCCACGGGCGGCCGCCGCCTCGCGATACGGATTGATGACTCGCTCGAGCGTTGCGCTCGGCTCCTTGACGCTCGTGATCAGGCCTTCGGCGTGCTGGCCGGCGAAGGTGGCCGACTTCGGGCCGCCTGCTGCCATCCAGATCGGCAACCGGCCGACCGGCGGGCTGTAGAGCTTGGCGGTGTGCGCCGTGTAGTACTTGCCCGCCACGTCGAGTTTCTCGCCGGCGAAAAGGCCGTGCATGATCGCGAGCGCTTCCTCCATGCGGGCGATGCGCTCGGCATACCCGGGGAACTCGTAGCCGAGCGGGACCTCGTTGATCGCCTCGCCGGTGCCGACGCCGAGGATGAACCGTCCGCCCGAGAGCCGGTCGACGGTCGCGGCCGCCTGCGCGACAAGTGCCGGGTGGTAGCGGAACAATGGCGCGGTGACGCTGGTGGCCAACTCCACCCGGGACGTCGCCTGAGCGACCGCGCCGAACCACGTCCAGACGAAGCTGGCCGCGCTTGCGTCGTCGACCCAGGGATGGAAGTGATCGGCGCCGGTGACCACGTCGAATCCGGCCTGTTCGGCGTGGACCGCTTGCGAAACCAGGTCTTCGGGCTGGTACGACTCGTGACTGCACAACCAGGCGAACTTCACCCGCTTACCCTAGCTAGTCGGCGAGGACCTGTTCGGCCACGGGATCGCCGGCCCGCTTGAGTTCCAGTTCGGGGATGAGAAAGGCGAGGACCAGCGCGATGGCTGTGAAGGGTATCGCCACGAGGAAGACGTCGTGCACGGCGTTCACCCAGGCGGTGACCACCGTGTTGCGGATCTGGGGCGGCAACGACTGGATCACCTGGACGTTGTTGGCGATGTCGGAACCCGGCGGCAGCGCGGTCCCGGCCTCGGTCAGGTAGTGAGCCAACCGAGAGGTCAGCACAGCGCCGAAGATGGCCGTCCCGAACGCGCCACCCATTGTCCGGAAGAACGCCACGCTCGCCGTGGCAGCGCCCATGTCGCGCCGCTCGACGGCGTTCTGGACCGCCGTGACGACGGTCTGCATGGTGAACCCGAGACCCGCGCCGAGTACGAAGATGAACAGTCCGACCCGCCAGTACGGGGTGTTCGCGCCGAGGGTTTGCAGCAGTAGGTAGGCCACGGTGACAACGCCGGCACCGACGATCGGAAAGACCTTGTAGTGACCGGTACGGGTCATCAGCCGCCCGGATCCGATCGAGGTGGCAAGTATCCCGGCCATCATCGGCACCAGCGCGAGCCCGGACTCGGTCGGCGTCATGCCCTGGACGACCTGGAAGTACACCGGAAGAAAGATGATGCCGCCGAACATCGCGATGCCCAGCAGTGCGGTGAACGCCACCGTCGGGCTGAAGACCCGGTTGCGGAACAGCCGCAGCGGAATGATGGGCTCCTCTGCGCGCGACTCCACCCACACGAACAGCACGGCAAGGACCACACCGCCGGCGAGCAATGCCAGCGAGAACGGATCGGTCCAGCCGTACTCGATGCCGGCCCAAGCGGTGTAGAGCAGGATCGCGGTGACCGACGCGACGATGACCGCGGCACCGAGATAATCGATCTTGTGCTCCCGGCGGATCTTCGGCATCGTCCGGAGGGCGATCGTGGTGGTGACCAACGCGGCGATCCCGATCGGCACGTTGATCCAGAAGATCCACTCCCAGCCGGGGCCGTCAGTGAACCAGCCACCGACGAGTGGCCCGCTGACCGACGAGAACCCGAAGACGGCCCCGAAATAGCCCTGGTACCTTCCCCGCTCGCGGGGCGGGATCACGTCACCGACGATCGACAGCGCCAACGCCATCAGACCGCCCGCACCGATGCCCTGGATCGCCCGCCCGCCGATCAGCATCGGCATGGACTGCGCCAGTGCGGAGAGCACGGAACCGGCGACGAATACCGTGATGGCCGTCTGGAACATCGGCCGGCGGCCGTACAGGTCGGAGATCTTGCCCCACAACGGCGTGGACGACGTCGATGTGAGCAGGTACGCCGTCACGACCCAGGACAGATGGTTCAGCCCGCCGAGATCGCTGACTATGCGCGGTAGTGCCGTCCCGACGATGCTCATGTCGAGTGCGGCCAGGAACATCCCGGCCAGCAGACCGCCGAGCACGATCAAGATCTGCCGATGCGACAAGTAGCCGTGGTCGGCAGCCGATTGCGGGTTTTTCACGCGTGCTCTCCGGGTGCCGCGGCGGTACCGATGTCGTCGCCCAGCCGGTTGATCAACTCGATGAGCGCGGCAAGGTCGGACTCCGTCCAAGACTTCGTTGCCGCGCGCAACACGTCGGCGCGATGGCGAAGGTGTACGTCCATCCGGTCGACACCGGCGGGGGTGAGAGCAAGCATCGTGGCCCGCTGATCGGACGGATCCGGCGTCCTGGCGATCAAACCGTTCGCCTCCAGACGGCTGACGTGCC
Organism: Jiangellaceae bacterium; assembly: GCA_036374175.1. Lineage (GTDB taxonomy): Bacteria > Actinomycetota > Actinomycetes > Jiangellales > Jiangellaceae > JASLBX01. The sequence goes on from DASUUH010000137.1 coordinate 32,698, forward strand.
GGCTTGCCGTCGACACGTCGAGGCCCAGCTCGGCGGCAAGCGCCGACACGCGCATCGGACCGCCGCGCATGAGTGTTGCCAGGCACGGCACGACCGCGGTGTCTGCGCCGACGAGCGATTTGATCTGTCTCAGGACCCGGATGAGCGCGGCGCTGAGTTCGTCCTCACGCGTGGCTCGGCCAGTTGGTTGCACCCCACAAGTAATATCGAGGACGCCTGCATCATGCAAGTTGTCTTGGTGTCGTGACATTCAGCGGGGCCGATGGGATGTGCTTCTCGTGCACCGATCGCAGAGAATGTCGGCTGTGGAGGACGTGCGGATCGAGGTGGCTCTCCTCGGCCCGGTGCTGCTGCGCCGGGGCGGTGAGGTGGTGCCGCTGTCGAGCGCACCGCAACGGGTCGTCCTCGCCGGACTTGCCCTCGCCAGGGGACGCGCCGTGTCGGTCGACGCCCTGATCGACGTGTTGTGGGACGACCGGCCGCCGGCCAATCCGGTCGGCAACCTGCACAGTTACGTGTCGCGGCTGCGCCGGGCCATTGGCGGCGATCGGATCGTCCGCGAGCCGGCCGGATACCGGCTCGTTCTGGCCGCCGAGCAACTCGACATCGAACGGGCCGAACACCTGGTGGAGGAGGCGAGAACGATTGCCGCGACCGACCCTGCAGCCGGCGCCGACGTTCTGGGCGCGGCGCTCGCGCTCTGGCGCGGTGATCCGCTGTCGGATTTGGGGCAGCGGCTGGCGTTCGGGCCGGACCGCGCGAAACTGACGGAGTGGCACCGGCAGTTGCGCGATGAATGGTTCGAGTTGCGGCTGGCGGCTGGGCACCACAAGGAGGTGCTACCCGAGCTGGGGCAGGCTGCGGCCGCGGACCCGCTGGCTGAGGCGGCCCACGCGCTGTTGATGCGGGCGCACCACCAGGCCGGGCACACCACTGAAGCGCTCGCGGTGGCGGATGCGTTCGCGGGGCGGCTGGCCGAAGAGCTCGGGCTGGACCCAAGCCCGGCCTTCGCCACACTCCGCCAGCAGATCTTGACCGGTGACTCGGCGCTGAACGGGCCGGTTCCGAAGCGGGAGCCCGCTCCGCCCGCCGGCACGGAACGGCCGCAGAATCGTCCTGCGCCACCGGCCGACCGGTTCATCGGGCGCGAGCGTGAGCTCAGCGAGTTGTGGGACGCGCTGGCCACCCACCGAATCGTGACCGTCATCGGCCCAGGCGGAGTCGGCAAGACGCGTCTGTCGCAGGAGCTTCTCTCGCGGGGTAGCGTCCCGCACCCCGCATGGCACGTTGAGCTTGCCGAGTTCTCCGACCCGGCGCGGATACCGACCGTCGTGGCTGCGGCGCTTGGACTACGCGCGGCTCCGGAGGGAAGCGCTGCGGCGATCGCCGACCGGATTGGTACCGAGGCCGCGGTGCTTGCGTTGGACAACTGCGAACACGTGATTGCGGCTATCGGGGAGCTTGTCACGTACCTGATCGGCCGGTGCCCGGCGCTGCGCGTGCTGGCGACGTCGCGGCAGCGGCTCGGCATTCCGGGCGAGCGTGTATTCAACCTCGGGCCCCTGCCGGAGGCCGACCAGATCGCGCTGTTCTGCGAACGGGCAGCACTGCTTCGGGCTGACTTCCATCCGACCGATTCAGAGCGCCGGCTGGTGGCCGAAGTGTGCAGCCGGCTCGACGGGTTACCCCTGGCGGTCGAATTGGCCGCCCGCCGGGAGCCGGTCTTCGGGCTTGCGCAACTGCGCAACCGGCTCGCGGCCGGGCTGGACGTGCTGGAGCCGGCCCGGGGCGGCACGCGGGCCAATGCAGTGTCCGCGACCGTCGAGTGGTCCTGCCGGTTGCTCGATCCAGATGCGCTCGCCCTGCTGAATCGGTTAACGGTGTGCCGCGGCGGGTTCAGCCTGGATGCCGTGCATCACCTGGCGCCGCACGGTGCCGGAAATCCCGAAGCACTGCTCGCCGAGCTTGTCGACGCGTCACTGATCAGAACCGACTTGGCGCAGAGCCCGCCGCGCTACTACTTGCTGGAAACGGTTCGGCACGTGTGCCGTGGTCACCTCACACCGCCACAACTCGAAGCGGCGAATCTGGACCACGCCAGTTGGTGCCGCGACGTAGCGGCGGCCATCTGGCGAGCGCAGCGGCAACGCTCGGCGGAGGCGACGCCGCTGTTGCGCCGGGAGGCAGCGAACCTGCGCCATGCGCTGTCGTGGGCGGCTGAGGGGGAGCGGTGGGAGTTGGCCGTCCAGATCGGGTTGCCGCTCGCCTTCGCGATATCGGACGAGCCGGACCTCACCCTGATTGACGCGCTTCGTAGCCTCGCCCCGGCGGATATCGCCGATCTGACCGAGACGGCCGCCCTGCGCGCCGCGGCGGCCGGCGTGGCCGCGTGGATCTCCGGTGAGGCAGTTGTGGCGGACCGGCTGCTGACGGCTGCGGTCGATGCGCTGCCGGCCGGCCACGACCGGATGTGGCTGGCGCGGTTCTTCCGGATGTCCAACCGCATGTTCACCGGTGATGTCACGGGTGTCGAGGCGGACGCCCTGGAGCTTGGGCAGGACGCGAACGCCCCGGCTTGGGTGACCGCCATGGGAGTGTGTGGCGCAGCTCTGATCAACGAGTACGCCGGCGACCACGAGGTGGCCAAGCGCTGGATGGACCGGGGGGCCGGATTGATCGCCGAGGTAGAGCCGATCGACGGCTTCGTCGCGTTCACCCGTGCCGAGTTGATGGCGAGCCGCGACCCGCTCACCGCTCTCCGTGAATTCGACCGTGCGTACCGGCTGTGTGATGACCGGGGCCACACCTACAACCGTGAGGTTGCGGCGATAGGCCGTGCTTCGGTGCTCGTTCGGCTGGGCCGGCATGATGACGCAGTCGCCGCGTGCCGTGGCTTGATCGAAGACCTGCGGACGCTCGGCATGTGGCCCCAGCTCTGGATCTCCCTGCGGCTGGCCGCGGAGTTACTCGTCGCACTCGGCGACTACGAGACCGCTGCGCGCATCCTTGCCGCCGGCACCTCCGACCCACTCGCGCCCGCTGTGCTCGACACCGACCGCGAACGTCACGAGCGGCTGTGGGCGCTGATCGCGGAGCGCCTCGGGCCGCAGCCACCGGCGGCCGGGCCGGCGAACCGCACCGCAGTCGTCAACGACACGCTGGCTGCGCTCGCCGCTTACAGCTGACGGGTGATGACGTACCCGCCAGCCGCTGGCAAGCGCGCAGCAACCGCCGGGCAAGCGGCGTCTTGCATCGTCGACGGCATGACAACCACAGCAGAGCACCTCACCGCAACCACTGAAGACGAATCCGCCGTCGAGGCCTTCCTCGAACGGTTCGTCACCGACCTCGCCGGCGCAGCCAGCACGGTCATGACCGCCATTGGCGACCGGCTCGGACTGTACGAGGCCATGACCGGCGCAGGTCCGGTGACGGCCGAAGGCCTGGCCGCCAAGACTGGTCTGCATCCGCGCCTGGTGACCGAGTGGCTCGCCTCGCAGACGGTCTCCGAGTACGTGACCTATGACCCGGCCGCGAAGACTTACGAACTGCCGGACGCGCACGCCGCCGCCCTGTCGCAGGTCGACTCACCCGCGTACCTCGTCGCCGTTGCGGAGGTCATCACCGGCCAGTTCCTGATGCTCGACCGGCTCGAGACCGCATTCCGCACCGACGGGGCGATCCCGTACGACACGTTCCCCGACTGCATGTTCGACGGCGTGCAGCGGTTCTTCCGGACCGCGTACACCCAGGAGCTGGCCGCGAGCTGGTTCCCGGCGGTGCCGGGGCTCGTCCCCGCCCTGGAACGCGGCGCACGAGTGGCCGACGTCGGGTGCGGCCAGGGCTTCGCAACCCTGCTGATCGGTAGGACGTGGCCGGCCTCAACCATCACTGGCTTCGACGTGCACGAGCCGTCGATCGCGTCGGCCCGCGCTGCGGCAATCGAAGCAGGCAGCCCCGAGAACGTGACGTTCCGGGTGGCCGAAGCCGCCGAGGTCGGGCCGGGCCCCTACGACGTCGTCGTGTACTTCGACGCACTGCACGACATGGGTGACCCGCCGGCCGCGCTCCGCCGGGCGTACGACGTGCTGGCCGATGGTGGCATCGTGGTGGCGGTTGAACCGTGGTCGATCGACCGGCTCGAGGACGGTATCGGGAACCTTTCACTGCGCATCGACTATTCGGGATCGACGTCGCTGTGCACGCCCGGGTCGCTCGCCCAACCCGGCCGTTACGGTCTCGGCACGCTGGGTGGCCCGACCAAGCGCATCGACCTGCTCACGCAAGCCGGATTCCGTGACGTCGCACTCGTGGCGGACACGGGCTCCAACCTCGTCTTCGCCGCCAGAAAGTAACCCACCCCCGCTACCGGTTGATCACGTTCAGCATGCCTATGGGTGCCGTACCACCCGCACGCGCCTGTTGGAGTGCCGACAAGCCTGCTGAACGTGATCAACCGGTGCCGTACCACCCGCACACGCCTGGTGCAGTGCCGACAAACCTGCTGAACGTGATCAATCGGTGCCGTACCACCCGCACGCTCCTGGTACGGCATGGCCACACCTGCTGAACGTGATCAACCGGAATGCGTGGGACACTCGCGGGCGTGTCCAGTACAGCGTCGCTTAGCCCGGCGGACGTCGAGGCGGCCAGGGAGCTGCTGCGTGACGTCGTCCGTCCCACCCCGCTGGAGATGTCCCGCTGGTTGGCCGCCAAAGTCGGCGGTCCGGCCTATCTGAAATGTGAGCACCTGCAACGCGCCGGGTCGTTCAAGATCCGCGGCGCCTACGTGCGCATCGCTCGGCTGTCAGCTGAGGAGAGGTCGCGCGGCGTCGTCGCGGCGAGTGCCGGCAACCACGCGCAGGGGGTCGCGCTCGCGGCAAGGATGCTGGGGACCGCGGCCACGGTGTTCATGCCGCACGGCGCTCCGATCGTCAAGGAGAAGGCAACTCGCGCCTACGGAGCCGACGTCCGCTTCGCTGGCGCGACGGTCGACGAAGCCCTCGCTGCGGCCGAGGAGTTCGCCGCGACGACCGCAGCGGTGTTAATCCATCCGTTCGACCACGTAGACGTGGTCGCCGGGCAGGGCACGGTGGGATTGGAGATCCTCGAGCAGTGCCCTGATGTTCGGACAGTCGTGGTCAGCACGGGAGGCGGCGGGCTGCTGGCCGGGGTGTCGCTGGTGATCAAGGCGGCGCGGCCGGACGTCCGGATCGTCGGTGTACAAGCCGAGCATGCCGCCGCGTATCCGCTGTCGCTGCAGGCGGGCCATCCGGTCGCGCTGGGGAAGATGAGCACCATAGCCGACGGCATCGCCGTGGGCCGGCCGGGAGACGTCCCGTTCGAAATCATCAGGGACCGGGTGGACGAGGTGATCACGGTGTCCGAGGAATCCATGTCCGGCGCTTTGGTGATGTTGCTCGAGCGAGCCAAGCAGGTGGTCGAGCCGGCCGGCGCGGCGGGTGTGGCCGCCGTCCTCGACCATCCCGATCGCTTCGAGCCGCCGGTCGTGGCCGTGCTCTCCGGCGGCAACATCGATCCGCTGCTGCTCCTTCGAGTGATCCGGCACGGCATGGCCGCAGCGGGGCGTTACCTGTCGTTCCGGGTACGCATCCCTGACCAGCCCGGCGCGCTCGCGCGCCTGCTGGCCGAGCTTGCCGCAGTCGACGCGAACATCCTGGACGTCGTGCATGAGCGCACCGGCGCTCGCTTGCACATCGACGAGGTCGAGGTCGCGCTGCAAGTCGAAACACGCGGACCGGAGCATTGCGATCGGGTGCTGGCCAAGCTGCGTACCGCCCACTATCCGGTAACGATTGGCTGACAAACGACCGCCATAGACTAAGAAAGGTAGATCGACTTTATAATCTGGCAACACCACCTTGACATTATTCACGTCCTGGCGTCTCATAGAGACCATGCCAACGAGACGCGAGATTCTGGAAGACGTGGCCGCCGGGCGGCTCCATCCCACCGAAGCGGCGGCCCTGCTGGACGAGTCCGACGAGGCCGAACCCGAGAGTGAGCGACCCACCGCGGCCGCCGAAGGCGCGGGCACACCGGCCCCGCCCGCCCTCCCCGCCATCGAGCGCATCGAGGTGCGCGCCACCTCGCGGCGGGTCCGCCTGCTCGGCGATCCGTCGGTGCGCGAGTTCGCCGTCGATGGGCCACACCAGGTACGGCGGGAGGGGTCGACGCTCCACATCACCGGTGACACCCAGCCGATGCCGACTGACGACACGTTCGTCCTGATCACGGGCGGTCGGTTCCGCGAGGTGGCCGATCGGCTCCAGCGCGGTCTCGGTCAGAACCTGGAGCTCACCGTTCGGGTACGGCCCGACCTCGCCGTCGGCGCCGAGGTGATCGCCGGGTCCCTGCACACCGAAGGCGTCCGGGGGCTCGACCATGTCCGGGCCACGGCGGCGTCGCTGCGAGTGCAAGATGCGGAGGCTCCGCTGGACCTGCTCGTCCAGGCCGGCTCGGCGCAGGTGACGACCCGGCAGAACCGGGGCCGGTCGCGGATCCGGTGCGAGTCCGGCTCGCTCACGCTGAAACTGCTGGAGGGGACGGACGCTCGGGTCCGTCATGACGTCCAACTCGGCAAGTTCTCCACGCAGCCCGAGCAGCGGACCGATCGGGACCTCGTGATCGGAACTGGCGCGGCGGAGATCGACGTCGAGGTTGTGATGGGTGCGGTAACGGTGGTGACCCCCTCGTGATCGCACACGCCCATATCCCACCGAGCGACTGCCCGGTGTGCGGGAACCGGCTCAACATCACCCAGCTCGGATGTCAATCCTGTGGCACCGGCCTTACCGGACTGTTCACAGCGTGCCCGTACTGCTCGCTTGCTGATCAGGATCAGAAAATGCTGCGCAGCTTCCTGGCCTCACGCGGCAATATGAGAGAGCTCGCCCGCGAGCTGGGCGTGAGTTACCCGACCGCCCGTCAGCGGTTCGCCGAACTGCTGGAGCGGCTCGGTATTGAACCGGCCCCCGCGGCCGGGGGCACCGACGGGGACAGCGACGGATGGGAGGGCACGGGGGACCGCGAGGACATACTGCGCCGGCTTGCTGCCGGCGAGCTGGACCTGGACGAGGCCGAGGCATTGCTGCGTCAACGGTGACCGGCGGCTTGTCTGCCCTCGGAAAAACGACTTGAGGCTGACGCTGGGTCAACCTCTACGCTTCCGGACGCTACTGATTCATTCGATTGGGGATCCATCGTGAATGCCATCATTGCCGAAGGCCTGGTCAAGACCTTCGGAACCGGCGACAAGGCGGTACATGCGGTCGCGGGCATCGACCTCGAGGTGCCCAAAGGTCAGGTCGTCGGACTGTTGGGTCCGAACGGGGCCGGCAAGACCACGACCGTCCGCATGCTGACGACGTTGCTTCGGCCCGACGCCGGCCGGGCTGTCGTAGCGGGGCACGACGTCATCGCGGAGCCGCAGGCCGTGCGGGCCAGCATCGGTCTGTCCGGCCAGTTCGCCGCCATCGACGAGAACTTGACTGGTCGTGAGAACCTGTGGCTGTTCGGCCGGCTTTACCAGCTGTCCAGCGAGCAGGCGCGCAAACGGGCCGACGAGTTGCTCGAGCAGTTCGCTTTGACAGACGCAGCCGACCGGCCGGCCAAGACCTACTCCGGCGGCATGCGGCGCCGGCTCGACCTCGCCGGCAGCCTGATCGTCCACCCTGAGGTGCTGTTCCTGGACGAACCGACCACCGGGCTGGACCCGAGCAGCCGGCTCGACCTCTGGGACGTCATCAGGGACCGCGTGCGGGAAGGTTCGACGATCCTGCTCACGACGCAGTATCTGGAAGAGGCCGACGCCCTGGCCGACCGGATCGTGGTAATCGACAAGGGCAAGATCATCGCTGCGGGCACGGCCGACGAGCTCAAGGCTCGGGTGGGCGGCGACCGGATAGAGATCATTGTGCACCAGGCAGCGTCGCTGTCCGAGGCGGCGGCGATCTTGCACAGAGGTAGTGACGGCCAGGCCGTTGTCGACGAGCACATGCGCAAGATCACCGTCCCGTCGACCAGCGGCTCGAAGGGCCTCGTGCTCGTCATCCGCGACCTGGACGAAGCCGGCATCGACATCGACGACATTGCGCTGCGGCGGCCATCGCTCGACGACGTATTCCTCAAGTTGACCGGCCACCGTGCCGAAGAAACGCAAGAACTGGAGGGGGCCAAGTGACCACCACCGAGCTGACCCGTGCGGGCACCGGCTCCGTATCGAGCGGGGGTTTGGGCCAGGCGTTCCGCGACACGATGTCAATCGCGTGGCGCAACATCCGCGGCGGCCTGCGGGTGCCCGACACGCAGGTCTACATGTTCATTCAGCCGATCATGTTCGTGCTGCTGTTCGCGTACGTGTTCGGTGGGGCGATCCAGGTGCCGGGCTTCGAGGCTGATCCGCTCGCGTACCGAAAGATCCTCATGGCCGGGATCTTCGTGCAGACCATGGCCTTCGCGGTGGCGCCGGCCAGCGTCGGGCTCTCCGACGACATGCACAAGGGACTGATCGACAGGTTCCGTTCGCTGCCGATGGCGCGATCCGCGGTGATCGCCGGCCGGGTGGTCTCAGACCTGGCGAATCAGTTCGTCGTGCTGATCATCATGATGGTGTGCGGTCTGATCGTCGGCTGGCGGGTCGAGAACGGTGCGCTCGGCTTCATCGGCGCGGTGGCACTGCTGCTGTTCTTCGCGTTCGCGATGCTGTGGGTCGGCGCGTTCATCGGGCTGTCCGTGGGCAATCCGCAGGTGGCCGCCTCGGCCGGACTCATCTGGCTGTTCCCGGTGATCTTCTTGTCGAACGCGTTCGTGCCGCCGCAGACCATGCCGGCGGTGGTCCGCACCATCGCCGAGTGGAATCCGGTCAGCGCGATCGTGGCGGCCTGCCGTGACCTTTTCGGCAACCCCAACCCGGTGGCCTCGGACGCCTGGCCGATGCAGAACCCGGTCGCGGCTGCGGTCCTCTGGTGCGTGCTGATCACAGTGATCTTCGCGCCGCTGGCGATCAACAAGTACAAGAAAGCCGCCACCAAGTAACCCGCACCGCTAGGGTTGGTAGGGCGCTAGGAGCGGGTGATCAGGCGCCGTATGGCTTGGTGCTGATGATCTCCACCTTGAGCGTTGCCCCAGTCGGCGTCTCGTACGACACGGTGTCGCCGATCCGCTTGCCGTTGATGGCCTGACCCAGTGGCGACTGCGGCGAGTAGACCTCCATGTCGACCGACTCGTCGAGGGCCAGCAACTCCCGAGAGCCGAGGAGGAACCTCTCGGTCTCGTCGTCGCCGGCGAACCGGATCTCGACGGTCATCCCGGGCTCGACGACGCCGTCGTCCGGCGGAGCCTCGCCGACCTTGGCGCGGTGCAGCAACGCCTGCAGTTGCCGGATACGGGCCTCCTGATGGCCCTGCTGCTCTTTCGCCGCGTGGTAGCCGCCGTTCTCGGACAGGTCTCCTTCGGACCGTGCCGCCTCGATCCGCTTGGCGATCTCTGTGCGAGCCGGTCCCGTCAGATGGTCCAGCTCAGCGCGCAGGCGGTCGTACGCCTCTTGGGTCAGCCAGGCGACGTTCTCGGTCACGGCATCTGCTCCCTTGGCTTGTCGTATTCCAGGACGCACCCGGAGGTGCGCTCATCCACCGGACTCACGCCCGGGTCGGTGCATGGGTGAAACAATTAGGCTAGCAAGAAGCACGCCGAAGGCATAACGGCAGGTCAGCCACCGGGCCGGGGCTTGCAGCCGGTCACGGACACCGCGACCGCGTCGCCCTGAAGCGGAATGGAAACGTCCACGACGCTCCGGCGCTCAGGGCTTGCCGGAACGATCAATTCCGTCTGCCCGACGATGATCTGCCGTAGATCGACGGCCACCACGTCACATGCCACTACGGTGTCTGGGCGGCGAACCACTTCAATCGTGGCTGCCATCGTGCCGTCAGTCGGTTCGCTCCATGACAGCGCCTCTGCGTGTATCTGCGCATCCGAGGCACGGGAGATGAAGATGATGACAGCGACCACGACGAGCAAGCCGATACCTGCCGCGACGACTATCAGCGACCGGCTCGGCGCGCGGTCGCCGTACCGGTCGGCGGGGCGGCTCATCGGCGGGGTCACGACTCTCCGAATCAGCGGACGGCAAGGTGCTGGCACCATTGTCGCGTATGCCGAGACCAGCAGAGAGGTAGCCCGTGCCTGACCAGCAACTCCGGTTGATGCACGTTCACGCGCACCCCGACGACGAGTCCAGCAAGGGCGCCGCCTCGACGGCCAGATACGTGGCCGAAGGCGTCGACGTCCTCGTGGTGACGTGTACGGGTGGTGAGCGCGGTTCGGTCCTAAATCCCAAGATGGACCGGCCCGACGTGTGGGAGAGGATCGCGGAGATCCGCCGGGCCGAGATGGACGCCGCGCGAGAAATCCTCGGCGTCCGCCAGCAGTGGCTCGGATTCGTCGACTCGGGACTGCCAGAGGGCGACCCGCCACCGCCGCTGCCGGACGGCTGCTTCGCGACCGTTCCGGTGGAGAAGGGGGCTGCACCGCTGGTCGCGGCGATCAGGGAGTTCCGGCCGCACGTGGTGACGACGTACGACGAGCGTGGCGGTTACCCGCACCCGGACCACATCATGTGCCACAAGATCACAATGGCGGCCTTCGACGCGGCAGCCGATCCCGACGCCTACGCGGATTCGGGCCCGCCGTGGCAGCCGGGCAAGCTCTACTACCACCACGCATTCCACCGGGCTCGCATCCAAGCCCTGCACGACGAGATGGTCCGGCGTGGGCTCGACTCCCCGTATACCGAGCGCCTGGCGGATTGGAAAACCGACCCGGATTGGGACGCGCGCATCACCACGCGCGTGCCGTGTGCCGACTACTTTCCGGTCCGCGACCGTGCGCTGCTGGCCCACGCCACGCAGATCGATCCGGATGGCCCCTGGTTCGCTGTCCCGCTCGAGGTGCAGCGAGCGATCTGGCCGACCGAGGACTACGAGCTGGTGCGTTCGAACGTCGACTCGTCAGTGCCCGAAGACGACCTGTTCGCCGGGCTGCGGTAACTCAGCGGCCGGACAACGCTACGGTCAGCTCGGCAGGGTCGCTGGTCGGCCGCTCGCAAACGAAGCCGCGGCAGACGTACGCTGCCGGCGCACCGCTGAGCAGGGGGCGGTCGCGGAGTAGTGGCACCGTCCGGGACCCGGAATGGGCTGGGTCGCCAGCGATGATGGCCGCGCCAGGAGAGGTGCTGCGCAGCGCCGCTGCCCGCAACTCTGCCGTTCGCGGATCATCAGCCGAGCCGATGATCGCAACTTCGGCCGGACCGGCGACGAGCGCTTCGGCCACGGCCAGTCCCCAGCCGGCGAAGCGCGGCGCCTGAGCGCCAAGTGCGTCGTACACATTGAGCGCATTCTCCGCGGCCTGGCGGTGCCGGACCGAGCCGGTCAGCGCGGCGAAGCTCAGCAACGCCCCCGCAGCGGCCGACCACCCAGAAGGTGTGGCGTTGTCGGTGGGATCCTGTGGACGGCGGATGCCGGCGAGCCGGATGTCGGTCGCGTCGTCGGCAGTGTCGAAGAACCCGCCTGCCGGATCGGTATACCGGCTGATCACGACATCGAGCACCTGCTCGGCGAACGAGAGCCAGACCGGCTCATTCGTCGCGGTGACCAGCGCCAGGAACGCTTCGGCAGCATTCGCGTGATCCTCCAGGAGGCCGGCATGCGGGCCCGCGCTGCCGGCTCGAGACACCCGGAGCATCCGGCCGTGGTCGTCGAGGTGCAAGTGGACGAGCAGGTCGGCGCAGGCGACGGCGGCCTCGATCCACGCCGGCTCGCCCAACAGGGAACCGGCGTCGGCAAGTGCAGCGATCGCCAGCCCATTCCACGAGGCGACCACCTTGTCGTCGCGGGCGGGCTGCGGCCTGGTGAGCCGGGCCCGGAACAAGCGCTCACGAACGTCGGTCCAGCGGTCACGGTCGTCGGGATCGGTCCGGAGCTGGAGAGTCGATGTCCCGTGCTCGAAGGTCCCGGCTTCGCTTACGTCCAACAGCTCGGCAGCCCACGCGCCGTCGTCGGGGCCGAGCACAGCGCGCAACTGCCCGGGCGTCCAGACGTACGTCGCACCTTCAACGGAGTGGCCGTCCACGACGGTGTCGGCGTCGAGCGCGCTGGCGAACCCGCCTTCGGGAGTGCGGAGGTCACGGAGGAGGAACTCGGCGGTTTCCCGGGTGATTCGCGCGGCGACGGGAGATCCGGTCGTCCGCCACAGGTGTGCGTAGCCGCGGAGCAGTAGAGCGTTGTCGTACAGCATCTTCTCGAAGTGCGGGACGATCCACTCCCGATCGACGCTGTAGCGAGCGAAACCGCCGGCCAGCTGGTCGTACATGCCCCCGCGGGCCATCCGTTCGCAGGTGAACTCGACGATGCGCAGGCTCTCGGCGTCCCCCGTTCGGGCGTGGTGGCGCAAGAGGAACTCCAGCACCATCGACGGGGGAAACTTCGGTGCTGTGCCGAATCCGCCGTGCTGCTGATCGAACTCGCTGGCCAGCCGCCGCGCCGCCTCGTCGAGCCGCTCAGCCGTCGGCGGGGCCGCACCGGGCATGGCAGGGCGGCGCCCCAGTTGGGTTGCGATGGCAGAAGCAGCCTGGTCGACCTCGCCGCGACGCTCCTGCCACGTGCCCCATACCGCCTCGAGCAGCTGACGGAACGACGGCATTCCGTGCCGCGGCTCGGGAGGGAAATACGTGCCTGCGTAGAACGGCTGCCCCTCCGGCGTGAGGAAGGCCGTCATCGGCCAGCCCCCGTGACCGGTCATCGCCTGCACTGCCGCCATGTAGACCGCATCGACGTCCGGGCGTTCTTCGCGGTCGACCTTGATGGCGACGAAGCGCTCGTTGAGGTACTCCGCTATCGCGGCGTCCTCGAATGATTCGTGAGCCATCACATGGCACCAGTGGCAGGCGGCGTAACCCACGGACAGCAGCACTGGCACATCCCGCTGGCGAGCCGCTTTGAAGGCGTTGTCGCCCCATGGCCACCAGTCCACGGGGTTGTCAGCGTGCTGGAGCAGGTAGGGACTAGTCGAGTCGGCTAGCCGGTTCGCCATCGGCGGTCCTCCACATCTCCCACTGATTCAGCCTACGTGGAGGACCTTCGTCCCTGGTGGAACCGTGGGAGTGCTGTCACCGTCTGGTCACCATCCGAGAATGCCGCAAGTCATGCGGCCGGTAATGGCTGCGGCCCGCGGATCAGCGTCCAGACACCCCTCGACCAGGCGTGTCCGGGCCGTCCGGGGGAGTCTGGCGCCCACGCATCCGTTCGGCGTCGGTCTGGCCCTCAGCGTCGAAGTCGATGCGCTTGAGCTGCTTGCGCATGCTCCGGTAGAGGAACACAACCGCCAGGATCAGGAAGACGAAGACCAGAAAGCCGGCTACGCCAGGGCCGATGCCACCGGAACCGTCAGTTGTGGACGCGAGGACGTCAATCACGTCACCCATCGTGGCACGGGCCAATGGCGCCGGTGTGGGGGGTGCAGATGTAAGTATGTAATCATCGTTACATGACATCGACGCCGAACCAAGACCGAGAGGCAAAGGTGCGCGGCTGGCTCACCGGCCGGCTGCCGGACGACTGGTTCGATGGCCCGCCGGAGGTAACAATCGACCGTGACGAAATCACCGTGGTCGGAACCCTGCCGCCGCCCGAGGTACCTGCCGACGCCTCGGATGTGGAGCGGGCCGCGGCTATCGCGGGACGCGTCAGGCAGTTTCGGGAAGATACCCGCGAGCGGCGGATCGAGATAGCCCGCGAGCTTGAGTACCGCAGCGACCGCAAGGTGGCCTGGGGCGTGGAGTGCGGGGGAGAACACCACATCTTCACCCGGCTGGCGGCACCCGTGATGACAAGACTGCGCCAGCCGGAACGACAGGTCCTCGACACGCTCGTCGACGCCGGGGTGGCACGGTCCCGCTCGGAGGCGCTGGCCTGGTGCGTCAAGTTGGTCGGCCAGCACACCGAAGAGTGGCTCGGTCAGCTCCGCGAGGCGATGGCGAAGGTCGAGCAGGTCCGTGATGCGGGCCCGATCGGCGGCTAGACGGCGACGGCTGCGCCCACGCCGAACGCGGCGAGCCACACCCCTACGTGATGGGTCAGGAACCCGGCCAATGTGCAGGCGTGGAAGATCTCGTGAAAGCCGAACCAGCGAGGTGATGGATCCGGCCGTTTGAGCGCGTAGACGATCGCGCCCGCCGAGTAGAGCAGCCCACCGATGATGATCAATGTGAGGACCGCTGCCCCGCCGCGAGCGCCGAAGGACGGCAGCCAGAACGTAGCGGCCCAGCCCAAGCCCAGGTAGATGGGAACGTAGAGCCACCTCGGTGCGCTCAACCAGAACACGCGGAACAGCACGCCGGTGATGGCACCGACCCACACCAGGGTGAGCAGGATCTGTGCGTCCCGGCTATCGAGCAGCAGGATCGTGAACGGCGTGTAGGTGCCCGCGATGATCAGAAAGATATTGGCGTGGTCGAATCGCCGCAGGATCGCACGCAGTCGGGGCGACCAGCGGCCACGGTGATACAGCGCGCTGATGCCGAACAACAAGGCGGCGGTTGCGGTGTAGATGGCTCCGGACACGCGGGCCGCTGGTGTCGGGGCGACGGCGACGAAGGCAACGCCGGCCAGCACCGCCACCGGGAAGATCCCGGCATGCAGCCAACCCCGCAGCTTCGGCTTGACGGCCGTGTAAACGTCCCTGATCTGGTCGTCCAGCGCCATAGTCGCGAGCTTAACCTACGGTTGAGTAGGTATTGGTCGGTTGCCGTCGATGTCACAAACGCGCCGTGCAGGGAGTAACCTGCCCGCGGAGCATCAGCGGGAGGTAAGTGCGCGCAATGGGACTGTCTGACCTGCTCTATGACATCTATGAGCGCAGGCTCCAGCGGAATCTGGACCCCGCTCGAATCCCTAACCACGTTGCGGTCATGCTGGATGGAAATCGCCGGTGGGCCCGCGCGTTCGGCGCGTCCACGACAAGTGGGTACCAGGCCGGTGCCGCCCGCGCCCGGGAATTCCTCGGCTGGTGCGACGAGGTCGGCGTCAAGGTTGTCACCCTGTTCTTGTTGTCCACCGACAACCTGCACCGGCCGGCCGACGAACTTGTGCCATTGCTCCGCATCATCGAAGGCTTGGTTGAGGACCTAGCAGGAACCGGCCAGTGGCGCGTCCATCCCGTCGGTGCGCTGGACGTCCTGCCCGATCAGACCGCCGCCGTGTTGAAAGAGGCCTCAGACCGTACTCGCGACGTCGTTGGCATGCACGTCAACGTGGCGGTCGGCTATGGCGGACGCCGCGAGATCGCCGACGCGGTGCGGTCGCTCCTTCAGGAGCACGCGGCCAAGGGGACGTCAATCGAGAAGCTCGCCGAGGTGATCACTGTCGAGCACATCGCCGAGCACCTGTATACGAAAGGCCAGCCGGATCCCGACCTGGTGATCCGCGCCAGCGGTGAGCAGCGGCTGTCCGGGTTCCTGCTGTGGCAGAGCGCGAACTCGGAGTTCTACTTCTGCGAGGCGCTGTGGCCCGACTTCCGGCGCGTGGACTTCTTGCGGGCCTTACGTTCGTACGGAGAGCGCGAGCGGCGCTACGGCCGCTGAAGTGGCGCGATGTATTGAGCGGTCTGATCCTGCGCGCTAGCGGTGGCGGCGCTCGGTTCGGTACCACGCAAGGAACTCGGCCCCGAGCCATAAAACGGCGATCGCGCCGATAGCCAGATACGACGGTAGGTCCATCTTCAGAGCCTCGTCTTCGCTGGAGTCGCGGACGGTTGGGAGGAAACGGCAGTCGTACCGCGGTGCAGGGGATATGCAAACCGCGGTACGCCTGCCCTTCTCACTCGATCAGCGCGGACGGGGATCAACGCGCTCTCGAGGAATCCTCGATGCACGTGCATCAGCATGATACTTATGGCGTGCGAGCGCAAGACCCAAGGCACGTGCAATTTCCCTTGCTGCCATACTTCTTGCCCAAAGGGCCCGTTTCCAGGCTCGATTCCAGTCGTGGAGCGAGAAAATCGGCACCGTGAAGATCGTCTAAGGGCTGGAGCATGACGCCGGCCGACGTTCCAGTCGCCGAGGCGATTCGGGCGTTAAATCGTGCGCGTGCACGTGCATCCGCATGGTATGTTGGTGCATGCGAACGCAAGATCGTTCGTGCGCACGTGCAAATCCCCTGTGAGCGGCGGTGTGACCGTCGCAGCCCTCATTAGATGCGGAGAACGTGATGCTCCAGCCCTACAACGGCATCTCGGCGGACGAACTGACCGGGGTCACCTGGCGGAAGAGCAGCTTCAGCAACCCGAACGGGAACTGCGTGGAGCTTGCTCAGTTGCCCGGCGGGGGGATCGCTATGCGGAACTCCAGAGATCCTCACGGTCCGGCGCTGGTCTACACCCCGGCCGAGCTGTCCGCCTTCCTCGAGGGGTCGAAGAACGGCGAATTCGACGGCTTCGTCGGCCAGTAGCAGCGCCCGCCCGGCCGGGGGCTGGTGTCATGATCCCCAAACCAAGTACTATGGCCGTTCGGGGATCTGATCGACTGTGCCAACGGGGGTCGGGGCGTGAGCATGACGCAACCACCTGGTGGGGCTGGCGGCGGTCCCACCGCTCTAAGGATGCTGCTTGGCTCTCACCTGCGCAGATTGCGTGAAGCGCAGGGCATCAGTCGTGAGACGGCTGGCTGGGAGATTCGGGCTTCGGAGTCGAAGATCAGCCGGATGGAGCTCGGCCGGGTCAGCTTCAAAGAGCGCGATGTTGCTGACCTCCTGACGCTTTACGGAGTCGACGACGAGGAGGAGCGCGCGCGGCTGCTCGCCCTGGTCCGCGAAGCGAACACCCCCGGCTGGTGGCACCGCGAGGGCGACATTCTGCCCGGCTGGTTCCAGTCCTATCTCGGACTCGAGGCTTCGGCGTCGTTGATCCGTGCGTACGAGATCCAGTTCATCCCCGGGCTGCTGCAGACGGCCGAGTACGCGCGGGCGGTGATCTTGCTCGGTCACCACATGGCGGCGCCGTGGGAGATCGACCGGCGGGTGGCGCTGCGGATGCGGCGCCAGGAAGTGCTCACCCGCGAGAAGCCGCCTACTGTCTGGGCGGTGCTCGACGAGGCCGCGCTGCGTCGGCCGATCGGCGGCTCGACGGTGATGGCCGCTCAGATCGCACACCTTGTCGACATCGCGAAACTGCGGAACGTCAAGATTCAGGTCATCCCGTTCGCCTCCGGCGGTCATGCTGCGGCGGGAGGCCCGTTCACCATCCTGCGTTTCCCGGAGCCAGACCTGTCCGATGTCGTATATATCGAGCAGATGAGCAGTGCGCTGTATCTGGACAAGGCCGAGGACGTCGACTTCTACACCGCCATGATGGAGCAGTTGTGCGTGCAGGCTGAGCCGCCGGCGCGAACCCCGGAGATCCTCGACGAGATCTTGCGTGATTTCAAGGCGCAGACTAAATGAATCTTGGTACTGGTGATCCACCCGGATGATCTGCTTGGATAGGCGCGTCGGCTCCGCCGGGATCGCGACGTCACAACGGGCGACCGCCCGCCGACGGCGAGTTCGATGCCGGTGTGCCGGCGAGCGCGACGGCCGCGGATGAGCAGTCACCCGCTGCCGGCCAGGTCATGCGACGCCGAGACGGGAGTCAAGGACACATGAGTGACGCAACAGCGTGGATGAAGCGGGCGCCCAGCGACCCGGCCGCCAACCTCGACACGTCGGTTCCGCACGCGGCGCGGCTGTGGAACTACTGGATGGGCGGCAAGGACAACTTCGAAGCCGACCGCGCCGCCGGTGACGCCGTTGCCGATGCCTACCCCGACATCGTCACCATGGCCAAGGAGTCCCGCCAGTTCCTCATCCGCGTCGTGAGTTACCTGGCCGGCGACGCCGGGATCCGCCAGTTCCTGGACGTCGGCGCCGGGCTGCCCACCATGGAGAACACGCACGAGGTCGCCCAGCGAATCAACCCCGACTCGCGGGTCGTGTACGTCGACAACGATCCGCTGGTACTGGTGCACGCGCGGGCGCTGCTGGCCAACACGACTCCCGAAGGTGTCACGGCGTACGTGGATGCCGACTACCACGAACCGGACAGGATCCTCGCCGATGCGCACAACGTCCTGAACTTCAACGAGCCGGTGGCGGTCATGTTCATGGGCGTGATGGGCTACGTCCAGGAGCTGGCCGAGGTCCGATCGATCGTCGAGCACCTCATGGCGCCGTTCCCGTCCGGTAGCTACCTCGTGTTGTGGGACGGCACTGCCACCGGCGATGCCGTCAGCGAGGGTGCGGACAAGCTCGTGGAATCCGGCGGTGTGCCGTACTACCTGCGCACCCCGGACGAGCTCGCGCAGTGCTTCGAAGGATTCGAAATGGTCGACCCGGGGATGGCGCCGATCACGCACTGGCGCCCGGAAGTTGTTGACGTACCTGACATCGACGCGTATGGAGCCGTGGCGCGCAAGCCGTAGGCACCTGAACGAACCAGGCGGGCTCGGGCGCGACGTTCGAGTCGCTCTCGGGCCCGCTTGCGTGTGCGGCCGCGTAATTGGCATGAGTTCTGTCAGTGACCTCAGGTAGAACTGGTCGGGTGCTCGCGACCGCCCAGACATCTGAGTTCGCGACCGCCGAAGCACTCCCTACCGATCGGCGGGGGCCGGTGCGCTGGCTGTGGTCGCAGCTGCGGCGGCAGCGAGTCTTCCTCACCGCATTCCTCGGCGGATCGCTGCTCGCTGTCGTGCTCAACTCGATGGTGCCGACCCTCACCGGGGCCGCGTTCGATGCGGTTCTGTCGAGCAACGGTGACCGGGCCGGGGCATTGGCGGTCGTCTCGCTCGCGCTGCTGGCGGTTGTGTTTCTGCGTGGCGTGTTCGACCTGCTCGCCCGCCTCAGCAGCGAGCTGCTGTCCAAGCGTCTCGAGCGCGACGCGCGCGAAGAGCTGTACGTCAGCCTGCTCGGCAAGAGCCAGACGTTTCACAACCGGCAGCGGGTCGGCGACCTGATGGCGCGGGCCGCCAACGACATCCGGCAGCTGTCGTACATGGTGAGCCCCGGCCTGGATCTGATTGTCGATTCGGGGTTACAGGGCATCATTCCGCTGATCTTCATCGCGTTCATCGACCCGCGGCTGCTGCTGGTTCCGGGGCTGTTCGTGATTGCGTTCGTGATCGCCCTGCGCCACTACATGCGCCAGTTGAGTCCGGTCTCTACCGAGATGCGAGAGCAGTTCGGCACTCTGAACGCCGGGCTGGCCGAAGCCGTCCGCGGCATCGAAGTCATCAAGGTCACGGCGCAGGAAGACCAGGAGCGTCGCCGGTTCGACGTCAACGCCCGGCGGTACCGCGATTCGTTCGTGCGCAACGGGCTCATTCAGGCGAAGTACCTGCCGACGTTGCTGCTCGCCGTCGCGCTGGCCGGCGCGCTGTGGCATGCGCTGTTCTTGTACAACGCGGGTGAGCTGACCTTGGGCGACGTCGTGGCCTTCATGGGCCTGATCGGCCTGCTCGGATTCCCGACCTTCATCTCCATCTTTGCTTACTCGATGGTGCAACTCGGCATAGTCTCGGCGCGCCGGATCCTGTCGATCATGAATTCCGAGACCGAGCTCGACCACAACGCGGCCGGTTACAGCGCGCCGATGCGAGGCAAGATCGAGTTCGAACGCGTCAGTTTCGCCCACGCGGACGATCGCGGCAGTGGGGCCGTACTCAACGAGCTGAGCTTCACCATCGAGCCGGGCGAGACGGTGGCGATCGTCGGCGAAACCGGCTCTGGAAAGAGCACGCTAGTCAAGCTGGTGCCGCGAATCTTCGACGTCGACTCCGGCCGTATCTTGATCGACGGGGTCGACGTGCGCGACTGGAACCTCGACTCGTTGCGGTCCCAGATCTCCACGATCGAGCAGGACATCGTCCTGTTCTCGCGGCCCGTGGCGGAGAACATCGCGTTCAGCCTCGGGCAGCAGGTCGACCGAGCCGCGATCGAGCAGGCAGCTCGCGATGCGCAGGCCCACGAGTTCATCGTTGAACTCGACAACCGATACGACACTGTGATCGGCGAGCGCGGCGTCACCCTATCCGGGGGCCAGCGGCAGCGGCTCGCCATCGCCCGGGCGTTGCTGACCGACCCCGCGATCCTGATCCTCGATGATTCGACGAGCGCGATCGACTCGGCGACGGAGGACAAGATCCAGCGGGCCATCGATCGAATCCAGCAGGGCCGAACGACACTGCTGATCACGCACCGGCTGTCGCAGATCCGGTGGGCTGACAAAGTGCTCCTGCTCCGACGCGGCACGCTGGTCGATTTCGGCACGCATGACGAGCTGCTCGGCCGCAGCCGCCTCTACCGGCGGATATTCGCGCATTACGACGAGATTGAGGTTCCCGGGCGGACGGTCGGCACGACGGCAGCCGGGTTGTCCGGCGAAGCCGGCCGACCGGTGCGGAGCGAGGGGAGCGAGTAGATGGGATTCCTACTCGACGGCCTCGACACCGAGGGTTACGACCGCACCTACGGCGACCGGGAGTTGCTCAGGCGTATCCTCCGCTATTTCCGGCCCAAGCTGCCGTCGATGATCACTGTCGCAGTGATGATCGTGCTGTACTCGGCAACCCAGGCGGCGGTTCCGCTGCTGGTCAGCTGGGGCGTGGACCGGATCGAAGCCGGCACGGTGGCGAGCGTGGGGTGGCTGCTCACCGGTGCGATCCTGGTGGTCGGCGTGCTGGGATGGGGATTCAACTTCGTCCGACAGTGGTACAGCGCGCGTGTTACCGGCGATGTGGTGCTCGACCTGCGTCGAGACGCGTTCGATGCGGTGCTCGAGCGTGACATGTCGTTCTACGACGAGCATCCCTCCGGCAAGATCGTCAGTCGGGTCACGTCCGACACCGACGACTTCGCCACCGTCGTCAACCTCACGATGAACTTGATCAGCCAAGTCCTGCTTGTCGGGTTTGTCACCGCGTTGCTGTTCCAGCGCAGCGTCCAACTCGCCTTGCTGACCCTTGCGGTGGCTCCGATCGTCATGGGCGCGGCGCTGATGTTCCGCAAAGTGGCGCGCGCCAGCACTCAGCGTGCGCAGCGTTCCCTGGCCAGGGTCAACGCCAACCTGCAGGAGACGATGGCCGGCATATCCGTGGCCAAGAACTTCCGGCAAGAGCGCACCGTCTATGACGAGTTCCGGCCCATCAATCAGCAGAGTTACGCCGTCACGCTGCGGCAGGGTTTCATCTTTTCCGGCATCTTCCCAGTGCTGTTCCTCGTCGCAGGGCTGGCGACCGTTGTACTCGTCCAGGTGGGCGGCACGTCGGTGCTCGGCGGCCGGCTCAGTGCCGGGGATTGGTACCTGTTCCTGCAGGCGGTGGCCATGTTCTGGTTCCCGCTCACGTCCATCGCGGCGTTCTGGTCTCAGTTCCAGCAAGGACTGGCGGCAGCCGAGCGGGTCTTCGCGCTGATCGACGCGCGCCCGCGGGTCGTCCAGAACGACAACCGCCACGTCGGGCCGTTGGCCGGTCGCATCGAATTCCGCGACGTCTCGTTCGGATACGACGTCGGCGTTCCGGTGCTCCAGGGCTTCAGCCTCACCATCGAGGCCGGCGAGACCGTTGCGCTCGTCGGCCATACCGGTGCCGGCAAGTCAACTCTGGCCAAGCTGATCACCCGGTTCTACGAGTTCCAGGGTGGTGCGTTGCTCATCGACGGTCACGACATCCGTAGTTTCGACCTGCGGCAGTACCGGAGGCAGATCGGTGCCGTCCCGCAGGAGCCGTTCTTGTTCAGCGGCACCGCTGCCGACAACATCCGGTATCCCCGTCCGGACGCTACCGCTGATGAGGTCGGTGCGGCCGCGATGAAGTTGGGCGGCGGGGACTGGGTCGATGCGCTGCCACGCGGTCTCGAAACCGACGTCGGCGAGCATGGACGCGCGCTGTCCATGGGTCAACGCCAGCTCGTCGCCCTTGCCCGTCTGCTCGTCCAGGATCCGGCCATCGTGCTGCTCGACGAAGCCACCGCAAGTGTCGATCCGCTCACCGAGGCGCAGATTCAAGAGGGACTCGACGTCGTATTGGCCGGGCGGACGTCCATCGTCATCGCGCACCGGCTGTCCACGATCGAACACGTCGACCGGATCATCGTCCTCGACCACGGCCGGATCGTGGAGGAGGGCACGCACGCTGACCTCATGCGTGCTGCTGGGCGATATCACGAGGTCTACGACACCTACTTCCGCCACCAATCCCCGAACTACCGACCCGAACCAGCCACCACCCCCGCTGCCGAATGATCACGTTCAGCAGGCGTGCGGGTGCCGTACCATGCGCGTGCGCCCGGTACGGCACCACCAAGCCTGGTGGAGCAGCGCTTCGCGGCCGACCTCGCAACACGGTGTTAACGACTTGTTGGGGAGTGTCTATTCAATCTGGGCCCGACTCCGGGTTACCGTGACATGTATCGGCCGGTGCAGGAGCCGGTCGAACGGGAGGCTCGTCCACGTGCTGCCACAACAGCGCGGAGGGAGGGCCGGCACCCTGGCCCTTGAGGGCCCGGTCCCGGTCCCCGCGCGATGAGAACTGTCCGGGAGGGTGCGCCCGGCCATTCAAGGAGACGACGTGGCCGCATCCAGGAGCACGACCAGGTCCAAGTCCGCCGCTCACTCATCTCGGGCCAGCCGTACGTACGTCCTCGACACCAGTGTTCTGCTCGCCGATCCGTACGCGATCAAGCGGTTCGCCGAGCACGACGTGGTCCTGCCGGTGGTCGTGATCACCGAGTTGGAGGGCAAGCGCCACCACCCCGAGCTCGGGTACTTTGCGCGCGCCGCACTGCGACTTCTTGATGACCTGCGGATGGAGCATGGTCGGCTCGACCGGCCGCTGGCGATCGGCGACCAAGGCGGGACGGTGCGGGTCGAGCTCAACCACATGGACGCGGACGTCCTGCCCGCCGGGCTGCGCCTGAGCGACAACGACACTCGCATCCTGGCCGTCGCCCGCAACCTGGCTGCTGACGGTGATGACGTCACTCTCGTATCCAAGGATCTGCCGCTGCGGGTCAAGGCGTCGTCCGTGGGATTGCATGCGGAGGAGTACCGCGCCGAGGCGGTCATCGAGTCGGGCTGGACCGGTATGGCCGAACTGGAGGTGGCCGGCATCGATCTCGACGCGCTGTACGAGAACGGCGTCGCCGACATTGAGGCCGCCAGAGAGCTGCCGTGCCACACCGGCCTGGTGCTGCACAGTGAACGCGGCAGCGGACTGGGCCGGGTCATGGCAGACAAATCCGTCCGGCTGGTGCGCGGTGACCGCGAGGTGTTCGGCTTGCGGGGCCGGTCCGCCGAACAGCGCATCGCCCTCGACCTGCTGATGGACGAGGAAGTCGGCATCGTGTCGTTGGGCGGCCGGGCAGGCACCGGCAAGTCGGCGTTGGCCTTGTGTGCCGGCCTGGAGGCGGTGCTCGAACGGCGCAAGTACCAGAAGGTGATCGTGTTTCGCCCGCTGTACGCCGTCGGCGGCCAGGACCTCGGCTACTTGCCCGGTACTGAAGCGGAGAAGATGAATCCCTGGTCGCAAGCCGTGTTCGACACCCTGGGCGCGCTGACAACAGTGGATGTGGTCGAGGAGATCGCCGATCGCGGCATGCTCGAGGTGCTGCCGCTGACCTATATTCGGGGCCGATCGCTGCACGACGCATTCGTCGTGGTCGATGAGGCGCAGTCGCTGGAACGCAACGTCCTGCTCACCGTGCTGTCGCGGATAGGGACGAACTCACGCGTCGTGCTGACCCACGACGTCGGCCAGCGCGACAACCTCAGAGTTGGCCGGCATGACGGCGTCGTGGCCGTGGTGGAGAAGCTCAAGGGTCATCCGCTGTTCGCCCACGTCACACTGACCCGTTCAGAGCGTTCGCCGATCGCCGCATTAGTCACCGAGATGCTTGAGAGGCTGCCCTAACTGCCGGCCGGTCGGCCGCCACGTCGGGGGGCCACCGACTGGAGTCGATCACATCACCATAAATATCACCAGCAGGATGAAGGCGCCTGCGGTCAGCATCACGGCGCCGGCGGCGCCGAGCAATGTCTTACCCAGGTGAGCGATCGGTGCGAGCACCTGGCCGAATGCGATCACGGTGATAGTGACCAGGAAGCCGACCACGAGAACGGCGCCGACGCTCGATGCAGGGTCAGCCTCGGGCACGGGTGCGGCCGTGAGGATCGATGCGCCAGCGGAGTGGTACTCGGTCCAGGTGGTGTCGATGTACATGGCTGATCTCCTCAGGCTTCACGTGGGACGGCCACGCCGATGTGGCTGGCTAGATGGCGGGGTTGGCCCCGTCCCCGGGCGAGGCCAACCCGGCCGTCTCAGATGGCTGTTACGGCAAGGACGAAGGCGAGTCCTACTGCTGCTGCGATGAGCAGAATGCCCAGTCCGGCGGCGATGACGGACTTGATGACCTCGGCGATGGGGCCTATCGCGCGAGAGGTGAGATGCAGGCCGGCGACTGTTGCCAGCGCGACCATGATGAACAGAACGATTCGGTTGTCGCCGAGTCCGAACGATCCGGCGGTCTGGGACACCACGTTTGTGGCGTCGTTTCCAGCAATGCGAACCGGGAGTAGAGTGCTCATGTGTGACTCCTCTGTTCGGCCTCTTGGTGGAGGTCGCTGAGGGAGCTTTGGGCACCTGTGGTGGCGGCCATGGGTGCCCTGCTCTTTGTCAGCACAGGGGAAGTCAGCCTTGAGGCGGTGACCGGGCTCGGGTCACGAAGCTCGTCGCTGCGTTCGCCATGGCCACCACCTCCCTTCAGTGAGTTCACTGAACTTTGGAGTAGTGCACTTAATCTGCAGTGTAGGAGCAAGAGGCGCGGCTCGCTAGTGGGATTTTCTCCGCTTATCTGGCTGTAGTGCCTCAAAACTGCTGGTCATCCCGCAGAACTTGCCGCCGCGTGTCACAATTGAGTCTCGTTCCAGTGAGTTGGACACTGAGACCGTAGCCAGACCATCCTCTCATCACTAGCGTGCGATCTCACTTGATACGTGGAGTTCGCTGAAGTGAGGTGAAGCTCGTGACGGCACAGCTGATCACTGGCGTAGCCAGCGACCTCGCGGGTCGCCTCCGCGAACTTCGTGAGTCCCGGTTCAGCGGCGTGAGAATCACGCAGCGGGCGCTCGGTAGGGCGCTTGGTAGTAACAAGCCGCTCAGCGCGCCGTTGATCTCGTCATGGGAGAAGGGCGCTGCCACTCCTCCGGAAAGGTGGATCGCCGCCTACGCCACCTTCTTCGCCACCACCCGTTCGGTGGACGGTGGCTCGTTTCGGCTTCTGCGGGACGACGAACTGACCGAAGCTGAACGGTCCGAACGCGCCGCACTTGAGCGGGAACTTCTCTCACTTCGGTCGCGGGTGCTCAGCTCTGAATCATCACCTGACTACGCGAGTGCGTTACGCGGGGCCTGGCATTTCGCGGACGGACACCAGATAAGCATCGTCTGCGCGGAGATCCCACCCGAGTCTCGGAACCTCGACGCTACGCCCACCCATCCCACTCTTCCCTACGGCGAGCTCTACTCCTACAACAGTATTGACGCGTTGTTTGAGCTCCACGGTCATATCCGCGCGGCCAACCCACACAGCGAGGTCCGGGTATTCAGGGCCGATGACCTCCAGCCCGATGATCTTGCATCTCACTTGGTCATCCTAGGTGGCCCAGACTGGAACAATCTCGCGAGACGGATTCCAGAGCTCGTTCCAGACTTTCCAGTTCGGCAGTGCTCGGCAGGGGCTGACCCAAGGAATGCCTACTTTGAAGTGCCGACAGGCGACGGGGTGGCGAAGCACAGGGCTGTGCTGTCCGACGGCGACGAGCTGATCTGGGATGTCGGGCTGTTCCTGAGGGCACCCAATCCGGCCAACCGTAAGCGGACTCTGACGGTTTGCGCTGCAATGTACAGCGTCGGCGACTGGGCTGTGGTCCGTTCATTGACAGACAGCAACTTCCGCGACCGGAATGCGGACTACCTAGCTAACCGTTTCGACGGAAGCAATGCGTTCAGCATTGTGATGCGCATCCTTGTTTTGAACGGGCACGAGGCCGTAACACCGGATTGGACTGTGCCTGTCAACCGACTCTACGAGTGGCCGGAGGCGCCAACGTCATGAGAGGGCCGGACGCATACCTGCCCGAGACGCCACATCATCACGGAACACACCGCAACCTGCTTACGGTGGTGAATGCTGATGTGGCGCCGCGGATCCTCGTGGATGCAGTGATGGTGCCAGCGACGCGATCTGTGGAAGCGCTTGATACCGCTATCGACCTGACGCACGAACTCGGCAGCGTCCTGGTCGCGTTCTGCAGCGGAGAAGTGAGTGCCGAGCAGGTCATCGACCGTGCCGCTGGAACCGTGTCTGTGGTAGCCATTGACATCGACACGCTTCCGAAGGATTGCCTGCCGACATTCGAGACCAGCGCAGTAGTAACCGATAGCCGGTTCGAGCGGTTCACCGACCTAAGTCAAAAGCGGAACTTAGCGTTACTGCTATCCCGCATCTCCGGCTGGCGGCGGGTGCTTCTGTTGGACGATGACATTCACCATGTAAGTGCGAGTGATGTATGCGCGGCGGCAGGACTTCTAAAACGCTTCGACGCCGTGGGCCTCCGCAATCGAGGATTTCCTGACAATTCTGTGGTCTGCCACGTCAGCAGGGAGGTTGGGTATAAGCAGGGCCAGTTCATTGGCGCTGGCGGACTCGTGATCACGCCTGCGAAAGCCGAGTCCTTCTTCCCAGACATCTATAACGAGGACTGGTTCTACCTGCTGGGTCTGCGACAACCACTTCGTCTAGCAGCGACAGGGCGGATGCGCCATCAGCTGTTCAATCCATTCGCTGATCCGGACCGCGCTCGGCGGGAGGAACTTGGCGACTGTATGGCCGAAGGGCTTTTCTGGTTGTTGGACGAAGGACGATCCATTGACGACGCCGACGTGAATCACTGGCGACAGTTTCTTGATCATCGAAGGCAATTTATTGATTCATTGCTTCAACAGCTGGATCCTGTTTCGGACGTGAAAATGATTGCTTCACTTGAGGCGGCCGGCACGATTTGTTCATCGCTAATTGACGAGCCTGACATATGTGAAGGATATGTTCACCTTTGGAGGTCCGATATCGATCGGTGGCGGCAGTTCCTCCATGAAAAGCCCGATGGACTCGGCGTAGAGAAATCGTTGGCCGAACTTGGCTGGCTTGCAAGTGCTTGCATCGACTTGGCTCCGGCTCGCAGGGACGATCCACTACTTTGCCTGGATGGTTGGTTCGGGTCGGCGCAGGATTCGTTATCGAGTGGTGCGCCGGGTCGATACGCGTTATGACCAAAGCTTACATCGCCGTTTGATCAGGCTTGATTTCTGCAGGCGGTACGCTAGTGCCTATCTTGGACGCGGTGATCGTCCCAGCGTCTCGCCGGATTCATCGGTTGCGACGAGCGAGGAGCGATGGGTCTCACTAACGCGCTTGACGCGACCCTTGTTGCCATCTGCAGTCAGCGCGTCGCACGCGACCAAGTTGCCGAACTAGGTGACGAATCGGGAGCCGCCACCAACGCCGTTGCGGGCCTGTCCATCGACTATAGTGTGCCAGCCTTTGGTACGGAGATCTTTATCTGGAAAGCGACTACTGCTCGCTCAGCGTTCGATCTATTGCGCCACTATGACGCGGTCGGCCTAGAGTACAAGGGCTTTCTGGACAACTCAGTGGCATGCCACGTCTACCTTTAAGGGTGCTGATCAAGAGTGATTCCTAGACGCCGGTGGGCAAGCTATAAAATTCACAGTCGGCACGATCACTCTTTCCTAGAAGCTACAACGAGATACCGAATCACCGGTCCAAAGGTGACGATGACCGGTACTATGCGGCAGAGAAATGTCATCCTTGCTCCAAACCCAAAGGGCAAACCAGTAGACCTGGCCGATTGCCTAGCCGAGGGTTGTATTGGCTGCTAGATCATCGTCTCGCGCTCGATTTGGTGGATACGGGTCGCTGGCGTGACTTCCTACACGCAGAATTCGATTCAGCTACGACCTACTGGGAAGCCAAATCACGACTTCGTTGGTGAGGCTCTCGGAAGCGCTTACGAGCGCTGGAAGCGACATAGCAGACATGCTCGCTGATCGAGCCCGAATTGTGCGTCGAGTACCTGATCTCAGGCCCGCCGACCTTGACCCATGGCTGCAATTCATCGGCGGGACCCCAATCGGACTTGAAATCGATCGGGCGCTTGAATACTTGGGCCTTTCCAGCGTTGCACACCGGTCCGGCGCATAGCCGGGCGGCGTGAAGTTCAGCGCGTCGTCATGCCCAGCACGTCAAGCGCCTCATCCAGCTGTGCTTCGGTGAGGTCGCCTCGCTCAACGTAACCCTCCTCAATGACGACCTGCCGGATCGTCTTGCGCTCGGCCAAGGCCTTCTTGGCCACCGCAGCGGCGTTCTCGTACCCGATGTAGCGGTTCAGCGGGGTGACGATCGACGGGGATGACTCGGCATACTCGCGGCACCGCTCGACGTTCGCCTCGATGCCGTCGATGCAGCGGTCGGCGAGCAGCCGCGACGCATTGGCCAGCAGCATGATCGACTCCAGCAGATTGCGGCCCATCACCGGCAGCATGACGTTGAGTTCGAATGACCCCGACCCGCCACCCCACGCGATCGCCGCGTCGTTGCCTACGACCTGGGCGGACACCATGGCCACTGCCTCTGGCACGACCGGGTTTACCTTCCCGGGCATGATCGACGACCCCGGCTGCAGGTCGGGGAGCCTGATCTCGGCCAGCCCCGCTCTCGGCCCGGATCCCATCCAGCGTAGATCGTTGACGATCTTGTACAGGCTGACAGCGATCGTTCGCAACTGGCCGGACGTCTCGACTAAACCGTCTCGCGCGCCCTGGGCCTCGAAGTGGTCGCGGGCTTCGCTCAGTGGGAGGCCGGTCGACTCGGCAAGCCGCTCGATGACTCGAGCCGCAAAACCGGCGGGTGTGTTGATACCGGTGCCCACCGCAGTGCCGCCGAGCGGCAGTTCGGCAAGGCGAGGCAACGAGGCCTCCAGCCGCTCCACGCCGTGGCTCACCTGCGCGGCATAACCACCGAACTCTTGGCCGAGGGTCACGGGCGTGGCGTCCATCAGGTGCGTACGCCCAGACTTCACTACGTCGGAGAACTCCTCGGCCTTGCGGCGAAGGGCGTCCCGCAGGTGCGTCAGTGCAGGAATGAGATCGCCAACGACGGCGCGAGTCGCAGCCACGTGGATGGCCGACGGAAATGTGTCATTACTCGACTGGCTGGCATTGACATGATCGTTCGGGTGGATGCTGCTGCCATGCCGGCTGGACGCGAGCGTGGCGATCACCTCGTTGACGTTCATGTTCGTGCTCGTGCCAGAACCGGTCTGGAAGACGTCGATCGGAAAGTGCTCGTCCCACTGCCCGTCCGCCACCTCGGCGGCGGCCGCGGCGATCGCCTTGGCCATGTCTGTGTCGACCACGCCGAGCTCGGCGTTGACTTCTGCGGCCGCACCCTTGATGGCCGCAAGGGCATGCACAATGGCTGGTTCGACCGGCCGGCCGCTGATCGGGAAGTTCTCGACCGCTCGCTGAGTCTGCGCCCGCCACTTCGCCCAAGCGGGCACACGGACCTCACCCATCGTGTCGTGCTCGATCCGGAACTCGCTGTCGTTCTGCATAGATACGAACTTACGCCGAGCGCCGAACAGACGCGCGTCCAGGCCCGATCAACGATTCACCGTCGTGGCGGTCGCGAGGTAGATGTGGTAGGTCATCGGGCGGCCGTCGCGGATCACGTCTGTTGCGATGTCCTCCACCGGTCCCACCACGGCCGCCATCCGCGCCGAAAGCGCCGTTGACGGCGAGGCCGACCACACGGCCAGCGTCCCGCCTGGACGCAACGCCCGCGCCGCCATTAAGAGCGAGTCGTGTTGGTAGATGGCGGCGTTGCGCTCGTGGACGAGAAACCCCGGCCCGTTGTCGACGTCCAGGAGGACGGCGTCATAACTGGCCGGCTCAGCAGCCGACAGGGCGTCCGCAACGTCGCCGATTGTCACCTTCACCCGCCGGTCGCTCATAACGGCCGCCCCATCAGGCACGAGGCCGTCCCGCAACCACCGGATTAGCAGCGGCTCGATTTCAACCACGTCGATCCGCTGGATTCGGGAGTCGGTCAGCAACGCCCCCACCGTGTAACCCAAGCCGAGACCGCCGACCAGAACCCGGTGCGGCGCGCGGGTGCGCCGCATCACTGCTTCGGCCAATAACCGTTCGCTGGAGGTCTCGGCGGTGTCCATCAGGAACACCCCGTTGACGACCAACTCATAGACCGGGGGCGAACCCGCACGCCGCCGGAGAACCAGCTCACCGAGGTTGCCCTCACCCCGCGCCAGCGTCTCCGGTGGTTCATGCACGGAACCATTCTGGTGTGCAGCTGCGGCACTGCGCCGACGTGGCCACGTGCCCAGGTGATGCCATAAGGTCAGTCATCGTGGAAGGCGCTCCAGAGGTGCGAGGACCCGGCGACCTGCGCTGTTCGGACAAGGACCGCGAGCGGGTTGCGGAGGCGCTGCGTGAAGCCGCCGGTGATGGCCGGTTGACTCTGTCCGAACTGGAGGAGCGGCTCGAGGCCACCTTCAAGGCGCGGACGTACGGAGATCTCCAGCCGATCACCCGTGATCTGCCGCAGGGCCCCTATCCGTTGCCGGGCGTCGCACACGGCCAGCTACAGCGGCCAACCGGTTATGGCCGAGTACCGGTCGGGCGTCCCGGGGCGGGAGCTCCGGCGACGCGGACCGAACGGATCACCACGATCCTGGGCGAAGAGAAGAGAGACGGCCGCTGGGAAGTACCGTCCCGGCTGGAAGTGGTGTGTTTCCTCGGATCGGTCCGGCTGGATTTCACCGAGGCGATCGTCCGCAATCGTGAGGTGGTCGTGCAGATCGGTGCCGTTATGGGCAGTGTGACGCTGGTGGTACCGGAAGGAATCGACGTGCGCATGGAACCCGGGGCGAACGTGCTCGGTGAGCGCAAGCACCGGCTGACCGGTCCGGTGACCCCGGGAGGCCCGATCTACCACGTCCGCGGATTCGTAGTGCTCGGCGACATCACGGTGCGGCCGCCGAAATCCAGGCGGTCGATCTTCGGCGACTCCTGAGTCGGCCGTGTCACCCTCGCCCGAGAAGCGGCACGACGACACCTGTCCCGCCTTTGCAGTGCACACCAATAGGAAGCGCTCGATCACGACGCCGGTCGCGGGCTGGCTGCTTCCTATTGGTTTGCACTGCAAAGGCGCTGCGGCAGCACTGGCAGCGGTCGTAGCGGTGGCTGTAGGCGCAGCCGCGTGCGGGAGTGCTGGTGCGTCAGATCAGGTGACGGTGCTAGCGGCAGTATCACTAGCCGGTCCGTTCACTGAGCTCGCCGACGAGTACCCGGGAGACGACGAGATCGCCCTCTCATTCGGGGCAAGTTCGGCACTCGTAGAACAACTGCGGGCCGGTGCTCGAGCGGACGTGCTGGCGACGGCCGATACTCACACGATGAGCCGCGCAGCTGATGCCGGGCTGGTCACCGGGGATCCTCTGGTGTTCGCGCGCAACGCACTGGTGCTCGCCGTACCGCGGGGCAACCCGGGCGGGGTGTCGGGGCTGGCCGACCTGTCCCGTGACGATCTACGGATAGCACTGTGTGAACCTCAAGTGCCATGTGGTGCCGCTGCCGAGAGAATGTTGGCGATGGCCGGTGTTGACGCTCGCCCTGACACCTTGGAGGCAGACGCCCGGGATACCGCCGGCAAGCTGGCCCTAGGCGAGGTCGATGCGGCGCTCATCTACCGTACCGACGTGACGAGCGCGATGGAGACTGTCGAGGTGCCACCAGATGTCGAGGTGGTGACGGAGTACCTCATCGCGGTGGTAGCCGGGGCACCCAACCCCAGCGGGGCTGAGGAGTTCGTCGCAGCCGTGACCGGCGAAGCGGGCCGACGAGTCCTCCTCGAGGCTGGATTCGGTACGCCGTGACCAGGCGTTCCGCTGAGTCCCGGGTGCCGGCTATCTTTGTCGTTCCCGCAGGGCTCGGGCTGGCGATCCTCCTGCTGCCGCTGGCGGGTTTGGTGGCGCGGGCACCGTGGACCCGGCTCGGAGAAATCCTCGCCTCGGACGGCGTGCTCACCGCCCTGCGGCTCTCGCTCGTGACAGCCAGCGTCGCTACCGTCATCTGCCTGGTCTGTGGCATCCCGCTGGCCTGGATACTCGCCCGTAGTCGATTCCGCGGCCGCTCGCTCCTACGGGGGCTGGTAACGGTCCCGCTTGTGCTGCCGCCGGTCATTGGCGGCATCGCGCTACTGGTCGCCTTCGGACGCGGTGGAATCGTTGGCCAGTGGCTGGAAACCGCCACTGGAACGACGCTGCCGTTCACCACCGCGGCGGTAGTGCTGGCCCAGACCTTTGTGGCCATGCCGTTTCTCGTCATCGCCGTCGAGGGCGCGCTGCGCGGTTCCGATCGGCGTTACGAAGACGTCGCCGCGACCCTCGGTGCGTCGTCCTGGACGATCTTCAGAAGGGTTACGCTGCCGGCCGTGGCTCCGGGCGTGCTGGCCGGCGCCGTGCTGTGCTGGGCCCGGGCACTCGGTGAGTTCGGCGCGACGATCACCTTTGCCGGCAGCTTTCCCGGTGTGACCCGAACGTTGCCGATCGAGGCATACACGGCTATCGGGGCGGGCGATGCCGAGACCGCGATCGTGTTGAGCCTGGTCATGATCACCGTGGCGGTAGCCGTGCTCGCCGCATTACGGGACCGCTGGGTGGTGCGCGGATGAGTCTCGCGGCCGAGGTAACAACGCGGCGAGGCGATTTCGAACTCGACGTCACGCTTGAGGTCCCCGCTGGTTCAGTGGTTTCTCTGCTGGGCCCGAACGGCGCCGGAAAGTCCACGCTGTTGGGTGTACTCGCCGGCCTGCTTCAGCCGGATGCCGCGCTCATCACTATGGACGGCGAGGTTATGGTCGACACGGCCACCGGGACGTACGTCGCGGCCCGGCACCGGCGGGTCGGCCTTGTGGTGCAGGACTATCTGCTCTTCCCGCATTTGACCGCGCTCGAGAACGCTGCATTCGGCCTCCGGTCGCGCGGTGTTCCGCGGCGAGCGGCGCGTTCGGTGGCGGCCACGTGGCTGGACCGGCTCGGCGTCGGCGAGGTCGCTGTTCGGCGCCCACGCGAGCTTTCCGGTGGGCAGGCGCAGCGGGTGGCATTGGCCCGTGCCCTCGCCGTCGAACCGAGCCTGCTGCTCCTGGACGAACCGCTGGCCGCTCTGGACGTTGGGACCCGACCCGCAGTGCGGGCCGATCTGCGGCGCCATCTCGCGGAGTACGAAGGATGCGCCGTCGTCGTCACGCACGACCCGTTGGAAGCACTCGTGTTGGGCGACCGGCTTGTCGTGCTCGAGCAGGGCCGGATCGTCCAGGAGGGCACGCCGGACCAGGTCACCCGGCATCCGACGACGGACTATGTCGCCAGGCTTGTCGGGTTGAACCTGTTGCGTGGAACCGCGGAGGGCCGGGTCGTCAGCATGGGTCCCGAGACGGTTGTGACGCTGGCACACGATGCGGCAGGGCCGGTCCACGTGGCGTTCTCGCCCGCCGCCGTGACCCTGAGCCCGCACCGGCCGGAGGGATCGGCGCGCAACGCCTGGGCGGGCACAGTGGCCGACCTCGAGCGGCATGGTGACCTGGTGCGGGTCACGGTCGAGGGTCCGGTGCCCGTGCTGGCGGACGTCACTCCGCTCGCGGTAGCCGACCTAGACCTGGCACCCGGTGTCACCGTGTGGGCGTCGGTCAAGGCAACTGAGATCACGGTCTATCCAGCCTGAGGCTCGGGCGTTTTCGAACCTGGTCTCATCCAGCCGAACCGACCTGAGACGATGGAGCGGTGTCGATGAACCAGAGTCGGGGCAGCATCGCGGCATCGGCGGGTGACATGCTGCGGACGGTGGGCATCCTCGCCGGTGTGCTGGCCGTGCTGGCGTTGGCCTTCACCGTGACCCGGCCGGACGCCCGACTCCCGGAGACCGTCGACTACGTGCCGGTCCTGGCAAAGGTGCGGGCAGAGTTCCCGTACCAGGCCGCCGCCCCGGCGACGGTGCCGGACGGGTGGCGCGCGACGAACGTGCACCACGAGATCGACGCCGCCGGTCACCGCTGGCGGCTCAGCTTCCTTATCGGCGAAGAAGGCTTCGTCCGTCTCGAGCAATCGGACGGCGAGATCGTTTCGTACCTCAGCGACCGGCTGGATGATTTCAGTCCGGACGGGACATCCGTCGTCGATGGCGATACGTGGGACCGGATGCGCCAGCATGGCGGTCCACGCGACCGGGCATTGGTGCGCACTGAGGACGGCGTACTCACGATCGTCCGGGGCACCGAGTCGTATGAAGTGCTGGAGCACTTCGCGGCAAGCCTTGAGCCGTAGCGCAAGCCCACGTATCGACGATCAGCCCTCAGCGCGGTTGGCGTCCGCGGCCTCGAGGCGAGCGCGGGCGTTGTCGAGGTACCGCTCGCAGAGCGCCGCAAGTTCTTCACCGCGCTCCCAGAGTGCCAGGGATTCCTCGAGAGTGGTGCCGCCGGTTTCGAGCTTGCTGACGATGGCCACGAGCTCGTCGCGGGCCTGCTCGTAACTGAGCTGCGGTTGACCACCTTCGGTCGCGGGTTGCTCGGACGCCATGGCCGACACGATAGCCGTGCCCCTGGTGCGGTGAACGTCCGCGCCCTGCGGAACCGCCCGACGGCTCCATCCTTGATCACCCATCGATCGTCGCGCCCAGTTGTCCCTCAGCCAGGCGCAGCCGGACGTGATCGCCCGCGGCGACGTCGGACGGACGCCGTACGACCGCCCCGTCCGCTCGCTGCACGACTGCATATCCGCGGTCAAGCGTTGCCGCCGGTGACAGGGCTCGGACCCGCGCCCGCGTGTGCTCGATGTCGACTGCTGCTCGATCCAGGCTGTGCCGCAGGTGCCGGCGAGCCCGGTCACGCAAGGCCGCAACCGCCTCAGCACGCGCACGAAGCGCGCTTGCGGGGTCGGCCAACACCGGCCGGGACCGAACCGCACTCAACATCGCGTGTTCGCGCTCGAGCCCGTGCCGGACCGCGGCGGTGATGCGGCCCCGGGCTCGGTTGACCACCTCGAACTCCTCGGCGACGTCGGGGACGACCCGTTTGGCCGCATCGGTAGGAGTTGACGCCCGCACGTCCGCCACAAGGTCGACGAGCGGCGTGTCACTCTCGTGCCCGATCGCACTCACAACCGGCGTTGTGGTGGCCGCGACGGCGCGCACCAGCGCTTCATCCGAGAACGGCAGTAGATCCTCGACCGACCCGCCCCCCCGGGCCAGGATGATCACATCGACGTCTTCTGCGCGGTCGAGCTCCCGAATCGCTTCAATCACCTGGGAAACCGCGGACGGGCCCTGGACCGCCACCTCGCAGACCCGGAACTCCACTGCCGGCCAGCGGCGGCGCGCGTTCTCCAGGACGTCATGCTCCGCGGCCGAACTACGACCGCAGATCAAACCCGAAACACGCGGCAGGAACGGCAGTCGGCGCTTGCGTTCGGCATTGAACAATCCCTCGGCCGCGAGCAGCCGGCGGAGGCGTTCCAGCCGAGCCAACAGCTCTCCCAGACCAACCTGCCGGATCTCATCCGCAGCGAGCGACAGCGTCCCACGGGTGTAATACCAGGACGGCTTCGCGTGAACGACGATCCTGGCCCCCTCGACAAGGGGCGGATCGACCTGGTCGAGCACCGACCGCGGAACCGTGACCTGTAGAGAGAGGTCGGCGGCGGGATCCCGCAGGGTGAGAAACGCCGTTTGGGTGTTCGGCCGGCGGGTGAGCTGGGCGACCTGGCCCTCGACCCAGATCGCGCCCAGCCGGGCGATCCAGCTGCCGATGGCCTGCGAGATCACCCGAACCGGTGCCGGTTGGTCAGGAGAGGTCTGCAAGGCCACGATCTGACACCGTACCGTGCGCCTCCCGGCAATCCGACCCAGCGGAGATTCGTGGCCGGAGACACCGGCCTCCTACGATGGAGAGCATGAACACCACCACCGGCCGAGTCCTGCTCGCCGCACCGAGGGGATACTGCGCTGGCGTCGACCGGGCTGTAGTAGCCGTGGAGAAGGCGCTCGACCAGTACGGCGCCCCGGTGTACGTACGCAAGCAGATCGTGCACAACAAGCACGTCGTGCAGACGCTCGAAGAGCGCGGCGCAGTGTTCGTCGAGGAGCTCGACGAAGTTCCCGAGGGTGAGCTG
The DNA here is from genome assembly GCA_036374175.1 of Jiangellaceae bacterium. Classification (GTDB taxonomy): domain Bacteria; phylum Actinomycetota; class Actinomycetes; order Jiangellales; family Jiangellaceae; genus JASLBX01. The sequence goes on from DASUUH010000137.1 coordinate 69,115, forward strand.
GTGGTGTTCTCCGCGCACGGTGTGTCGCCGGCCGTACACGCCGAAGCCGCCCGCCGCCGGCTGCGCACGATCGATGCGACATGTCCGCTCGTGACCAAGGTGCACAACGAGGCCAGGCGGTTCGCCAAGGACGACCTCGACATCGTGCTTATCGGCCACAGCGGCCACGAGGAGGTTGAGGGAACCTCCGGTGAGGCCCCCGAGCACATCCAGCTCGTCGAAAGCCCGGCGGACGTCGACAACGTCGCCGTCCGCGACCCCTTGCGAGTGGTGTGGCTGTCGCAGACCACGCTGTCGGTGGACGAGACGATGGAGACCGTCGGCAAGCTGCGTGAGCGGTTCCCGGACCTGTACGACCCGCCGAGTGATGACATCTGTTACGCAACCCAGAACCGCCAGGTCGCGGTCAAGCAGATCGCCCCGCAATCGGATCTAGTGCTAGTCGTCGGCTCGGCGAACTCGTCCAACTCGGTGCGGCTTGTCGAGGTCGCGCTGGACGCCGGGGCCGATGCGGCGTACCGCATCGACAACGCATCGGAAATCGACGAGGCGTGGCTGGACGGCGTCAAAAGCGTCGGATTGACCAGCGGCGCCTCGGTGCCAGAAGTACTCGTGCAAGAAGTGATCTCGTGGCTGGCGGAGCGCGGCTACCCAACGGTGGACGAGATTCACACCGCCGAGGAGACGCTCACCTTCTCGCTGCCCCGCGAACTTCGCCGGCCAGCCTGAGCTCGCGGATCTGGCCCAGGCCGAACTAGGTGATGCCAAGCCGGCGCGCGATCCAGCCGAGGTTGAGAGTCCACCCGACGCCGAACACGTGCGGAGTAAGCAGCGGCTGGTCCGCGTTCCACATCCGGCGCCGCAGTCGTTCTGGAGTGGGTGGACGGAAGTCATAGGGAACGAGCCCGCCCACTTTTCCCTCCCAAGTTCGGGCAGCAGGCGGCTTGCGCAATTCCGTCGCGATGGCGGCCCCGACCAGAGCCACGGCGGACACCACGGCGATCGACTTGAGCTTGCTCATGGTATGAAATCTAGGCTCGTCAGCCGTTCGTGCCGTCCTTGGACCGCCGTTTGTTCTTGCCACGTGTGATCACGCCGTATCGGGCGTCGGTTTCGATCTCGTCGAGCGCGATGAGCGCGTCTGTAGCCGAGGCGACCAGCTCAGGAGCCTGGACCTGCCGTGCGACCACCTCGACCTGAGCCGGTGCTTCAAGCTCTTCGTCCGAAACCTTGAGATCGGCGAACCGCCGGGCCGTGACGAGCACCCGACTCTCCAGGGAGCTGACCGTCGAGTTGAAGTTCTTCACGGCCGAAGTGAGCGCGTTGCCCAGGCGGTTGACGTGGGTGCCGAGGGTGGACAGGCGGCTGTGCAGGTCGCGGCCGAGCCGCAGGACGTCTTGGGCGTTGCGGGCCAACGCCTCCTGTCGCCAGGTGTAGGCGACCGTGCGCAGCAGCGCCATCAAAGTCTGCGGCGTGGCGATGACCACGTTGTTCTCGAAGGCGTACTCAAGCAGCGCTGGGTCTTCGTCCATCGCGGCGTTGAGGAACACCTCGGCCGGGATGAACATGACGACAAACTCCGGCGTTGGATCGAGGTGTTCCCAGTACCTCTTGCCCGCGAGCTCGTCGATGTGGTCGCGCACGTGCCGCACGTGGGCCTTGAGCCGGGCGGAGCGTTGCTGATCGTCGCGGGCCTCCATGGCTTCGAGCCAGCCGGCGAACGGAACCTTCGCGTCAACGACGATGTTCTTGCCCCCGGCCATGCGCACCACGAGGTCTGGCCGCAACAGCCCGTCGGCGGTACGGATGCTGGCCTGCTCGTCGAAATCGCAGTGCTCAACCATGCCGGCCGCCTCGACCACCCGACGGAGTTGAATTTCGCCCCATCGGCCGCGCACCTGCGGCGCTCGCAGCGCCGTTACGAGTTGGCTGGTCTCTGCGCGCAGCTGCTCGGACGTCTGGCTCATGTTCTTGACCTGCTCGCGCAGCTCGGCGTAGGCCTCCGTCCGCGAGCGCTCGACGGCCGACAACTGTGCCTCGACCTTTCCCAGCTGGTCGGCAAGCGGCTTGACCAGTGCCTCGACGGCCTGGCGGCGCTGCTCGAGATCTGCGGCCGACCGCTGTTCGGCGTTGGCCAACCGTTCGCGGGCCAGTTGGAGAAACTGCTCGTTGTTCTGCCGGAGAGCCTCCGCCGAGAGCCGCTCGAACTCCGCCGCGAGCTTCTGCTGGCCCGTCCGGGCGTGCTCGAGCTCGGAGCGCAGCCGGACCAGCTCGTGCTCGGACTCGCGGAGGTGTTCCTCAAGCATGGCGGCTTGGGCACGCGACGCGTCGCGCTCAGCGCGGACGAGCTCGGAATCTGCCCGAGCGGCGTCGCGCTCAGCCTGCGTACCGGCCCAGCGGGCGCGGACGGCGAGCGCGCCGATGACCGCGCCGACCGCGATGCCCAGCGCCATAAGAAGCAGGTCCATGCCCTCCATGGCACTTACTGTGCCGGGTGCCCCCGACAAATCGCGGGAGGCGCGACGTGCTGCCACGGGATGGCGCTTGTCACGTGGGCACCGCTGAGGAGGTCGAGAGGCAGCCCGCGACGTACCCTTGACCCTCGTGGCTCTCACCATCGGTATCGTCGGGCTGCCCAACGTGGGTAAGTCGACGCTGTTCAACGCATTGACCAAGAACGACGTGCTGGCGGCGAACTATCCGTTCGCGACCATTGATCCGAACATCGGTGTGGTCGGAGTCCCTGAGCCGCGGCTGGCCACGCTGGCCGAGATGTTCGAATCCGCGCGCCAGGTTCCGGCCACAGTGAGCTTTGTCGACATCGCCGGCATCGTGAAGGGTGCCTCCGAAGGCGAGGGTCTGGGTAACAAGTTTCTCGCCTACATCCGCGAGGCAGATGCGATCTGCCAGGTCATTCGTGTCTTCAACGACCCGGACGTGGTCCATTTCGAAGGCCGCGTCTCACCCAAGGGAGACCTCGAAACCATCAACACCGAGCTGATCCTGGCCGACCTGCAGACCGTCGAGCGGGCGCTTCCGCGACTCCAGAAGGAGGCCCGGCTCGTCAAAGGCAAGCAGGCCGTTGTGGCGGCGATCGAAGAGGCCAAGATGGTGCTCGAGGAAGGGCGGACCGTCTTCGCCGCAGGCCTCGACCGCGAGCCGCTGCGAGAGTTGCACCTGCTGACGGCAAAGCCGTTCCTCTATGTGTTCAATATGGACGAGGAGGAGTTGGGCGACGAGGCGCTCAAAGCCGACCTGCGGTCTCTTATCGAACCGGCCGAGGCGATCTTCCTGGATGCCAAGATCGAGGCCGAACTCGCCGAACTCGATGACGCCGACGCGCTGGAACTGCTCCAGTCCATGGGTCAGGAAGAGCCGGGCCTGCACATGCTCGCCCGCGTCGGCTTCGACACGCTCGGCCTGCAGACCTTTCTGACCGCCGGACCGAAAGAGGCGCGTGCGTGGGAGATTCGGAAGGGTGCCACGGCCCCCGAAGCCGCCGGTGTCATCCACACGGATTTCCAGCGCGGCTTCATCAAAGCGGAGATCGTTTCGTACGACGATCTGGTCGCCGCCGGATCGATGGCGGAGGCGAAGGCGCGTGGCCTGGTGCGCATGGAAGGCAAGGACTACGTCATGCGGGACGGCGACGTGGTCGAGTTCCGGTTTAACGTGTGATTCGGCGCTTTTGCGCAGTTCAGAGCTGGTCTAGGGGCTGGTAGTCCGGGATCGCGCAGCGTCTTGCGCCACCAGTAGCCGACGGTGTTCTGGTGCGGAGTAACACCACCCCACCGGGCGTGACCCCGCTAACCTTGGCGTCACGCCCTTGACCAGCGCGAGCCGGCTCACCAGGGTGTCCTTCTGCAAGCCATTCTGAACGGGCACAAGTGTCGGCATCTGACGCAGGGAGGCGAGATGAGCTCCTTCACGGAGACGATTGACATTCTGGAAGACGAGCTGACGAAGATCGAGAAGGTCTTTCGCGGACTGACCGAAGAGCAATGGCGACTACCTACCAATCTGAGTCCACTCGACCCGAACTCACCACACTGGACGCTCTTCGAGCTCGCGGGTCACTTCGACATCTCGATCGGACTGACTCGGATGCTGATCGCCGATCCGCAAGATGGCCAGCCGGGCCGCGACCGGGCCAGCTTCTTCATCTTCCCGCGCTCGGAGGTTGCTCCCGTGGTCTACGACTACGCGTACCAAATGGTGGCCGGAAAGACCCCCGCCGACATGCCCGACGTCCTTCAGGAGACATTCGCCGCAACCATTCGAGAGGCGCGCGCCACACCGCCTGAAACGATCGGTCCCGGCTACTACGCCCTTATGCGCCTCGACGAGTTCGTCGCCAGTCGCATCGTCGAGGCTGTGGTACACGGCATCGACCTCACCGACCCACTGGAACGTGAATGCATCGCTAGCGCCGACGCGATCGACGTCAGCGCTCGGATTCTCGACGACCTGCTGGCCCGCAAGACTGTTGCCGGGCGGCCTACCGACCTAGTAGACGACCTGGCATGGATTCGAGCCGCGTCCGGCCGCACCGAACATCATGACCCACGCTTGCCGCTGATCGGTTAGGAGGACCCCCTTGTCCGTCACCTTCCTGCCCTGGCAGGCAGTCGATCAAGGCCTTCCTAGCGACGAGAGCACTCACTTGGGACACCTGCCCCGGACTGGCGGTGAGGTCGTTGCCGCAGAGCGCCATACAGGCCGAGACGTCGAAGAGAAGCCAGCAACGGAGCTCGACCGCTCTTGACTTGGGAGTCGTTGCGTCAAGTCCAGGTGCGGCATGGTCGGACGTTGCGTGTGAACCGACTCGGGGTCATGTGCCGATGTCCGCGGCCGTGTTGGTTCAGACTCGCTCGATTCGGACTTCGCCGTGGAGTCGCTGGGCGAGCTTGCGCATGTCGTCGATGTCGGATGACAGGATCACCACAGGTTTGGCAGCCGCCTCGGCGGCTTGGCCGACGGTGGCGTCAACGACCGACACACCGGTTGCGGCACGGAGTTGCTCGGCCCGGTTGGCGGCCTCCCCGCTGAGTGGGACGTCGCGAGCACCGGACACGCGGTTGACGATCGCCGCCTTCGGATCGGTGCGGTCCCAGCCGGCTTCGATGCGCACCGCTACGGGAACGAGGACCCGACGCGACGGGTTGCGGGCACGCCGTTGCGCAGCGCCCTCCAGGTAGGCCAACAGTGCACGATGTTTGCGGTGACCGACATCGGTTAGCGCGTTGACCGCCTCGCTGTCCAGAATGATGGTGGCGGCGGGCTCGGACATTAGGCGGCCGCCTGGTGCGCCTTTAGCGCGGTGGCGTAGGTGAGGACGTCATCGGCGGTCGCGTCCGGCCGCACCGCGGTCAGCTCGGCCGCCGCCTGCTCGATCAGCTCGGGGCGCTCGGCAAGGTCGCTTGTGTCCATCCGGGCCAGCGCGAGCGCGACCTGTGCCACATTCGGGCGCACCTCGGGGTGGTCGGCATAGTGGGCGTCGAGCCCGGCCCGGTGCGCGATCGCCTCGACGCGGTCGCGTGCGCCCTGCACGACCAACTCGTTCCATGACGAGATTAAACCCGCCCGCTGCAGGACTGTAGCGGCGTGTCGCAACCCGTCAGGCACCCGGACCGAGGTCACCACCGACTCCCCCGATGCATCCAGCTGATCTAGCGCCCGGGCAACCTCGCCCGCGTCGAAGGTCATGCCAACCCCCATCAACTCGAAGTGGCTGTAGTACGAATGATACTACGCACTTCGGCGGTGCTCAACGGGGCGCTCCAAGCCCACTCCCGTGCCGCTGTGATCGGCCGACCCGCGTACGACGCCACACGACCGACCCGCGGCATAGAAACACGTTTGCGCCTACGTACTCGGCTTCCTAGCCGTCGCGCTGTCCTGACCCACACCGACCCCTTGAAGCAGCGACGTACCAGCCCGCACTGTCATCGGCACGACTGCGCGGGAGTGTCCGATCAACGGTGGATCTGGATCTTGGCATGGTTAGTTACCGGTTGGTGTGATGCGGCCTTCGAACGTGATCGCAAACGCGTTTTGGGGCCGGCTTCCACCTGGTGGCCCATCGTGCCCTGCCGCGCCCGGTGGGGTCCAGTGATCGGGTCACCAGATACTGGCACTTGAGCGCGGCCATTTCGGTGGGGAAGTGCCCGCGGGCCCGCACCGCCCGCCGGTAGCGGGCGTTCAGGCTTTCGATGGCGTTGGTGCTGAAGATGACCCGGCGGATCTCGGTGTCGTAGAGCCTGTTGCAGAATCGCGTGTCGTGGCGCCTGACGGCGTGTCCGGGTTCGCGATCATGGGGCTGTGGCTAAGTCGTACCGTCCCGTGTTGCGTGATCAGCCGATGTTATTGCCGGTGGACATGCGTGAGTGGCTTCCCCCGGATCACCTGGTGTGGTTCTTGGTCGAGATCGTCGACGCGCTTGACACCTCGGCGTTGGGGCGGACCCGG
>DASUUH010000138.1:0-34269 GCA_036374175.1 Jiangellaceae bacterium
CAACTCTAACGATCAATGAAGTCGGGCCGGCGAGATTTGAACTCGCGATCTCCACACCCCCAGTGTGGCGCCTTAACCAAGCTAGGCCACGGCCCGTCCAGGGTCGCCCCTGAACCGCCGAAAGCGTACCTCAGCCCGACTAGCTACCGCGAACCCGTTGCCGAGCCCCTCGTGGTCTGGTGCGGCTCGTACATCCGCACCGCCACAAGCAGGCCCGACCCTGCGGTCAGTACGGCAATCACCAGCGTCGCCGTCCTAAGCCCGTACAGGTCGGCCAGCACACCGGCGAGCACCGCACCCACGGCAAAGCCACCGTCACGCCAGAACCGGTAGATGCCGACTGCGCGCGCCCGCCACGCGGGATGCGCGACGTCGCCGACCGCCGCCAGCAGGGTCGGGTAGACAGCCGCCGTCCCGATCCCTAGCACTACCTGCGCGACCGCCCAGCCGCCGAACGTGTCGGCGGCCGCGATCATCCCGAGGGCCACTGCCTGGGTGAGCATCCCCACGACGATGAACGGCTTACGCCCGTACCGGTCCGACATCGCGCCGCTGAGGAGTTGCCCTGCTCCCCACACGGCGGGATAGAGCGCGGCCAGCACGCCGATCTGCCCCACGGACAGTCCGGCGGACGCCCAGAGGATCGGGAACAGGCCCCATGCGAGTGCGTCGTTGAGGTTGTTCACCATGCCGGCCTGACACGCAGAAGACAGCGTCCGCTCCTTGAAGCTGGTCAGGACGGCGACATGCCGGGTGCCCAGCAAGCCATCGCTGCGGTGGTGATTCGCCGCGTCCAACCGGGCATGCTCGCGGGTCTCGCGAATCACGACGGCCGAGAGCCCGAGCGCGAGCGCGACGTACGCCAAAGCCAGCAGGAACGGCGCCGGGCGCAGGCCGAACTCGCTTGCCAGGTAGCCGGTCGCCAGGGCGGTGCCCGCCACCGCGATATAGCCGGCGGCCTCGTTGAGCCCCATCGCGAGCCCGCGCCGGGCCGGACCGACCAGGTCGATCTTCATAATGACAGTGGTCGACCAGGTCAGGCCTTGATTGACGCCCAGCAGGACGTTCGCAGCGACGACCCAACCCCACGACGGCGCCCAGATCAGCAGCAGTGGAACGGGCACGGCGATGAGCCACCCGATCACGAGCACCGGCTTGCGACCGAACCGGTCCGACAACGCCCCCGCCGCGAAGTTGGTGACCGCCTTGGTGGCACCGAACGCCAAGATGTAGGTCAGCGCCGCGGTGTACTCGGTCAGCCCGAACTCGACCTCGGCCAGCAGCGGCAGTACCGTCCGTTCGGACCCCAGTAATCCGCCGACCAGCGCGTTGACAGCCACCAGGAGCGAAAACTGCGCAGCATTCGCGCGGAGCCCCAGGTGTACTGCCATTGGACGCGCCCGCCGTCAGGTACCGCTGACCAGTTGGCCGTCGGTCGCCTCGGCCCAGTCGTCTACTCCGCCGACCAGCACGGCCGGGGGTTCCCCGCCACGCCGCGCCAGGAGGGTTGCCGCGGTCATAGCGCGCTCACCGTGACCGCACATGACCGTGTCGACATCGGTCACCGGGTCGGTCAGCGAACCGAGCTCGACGTGGACGGCGTTCGGCAGATGGCCGCCGGCGAATTCTGATTCCTGCCTGACGTCCAGAACCCGGTCACCGACGGTGTCGGGGCGGGCTAACGGGATTTGCTCGACGGGCTGTCCGGCCGCCGTCCAGGCCTGCATACCACCGTCCAGCTCACCGACGATTCGTTCGTAACCGATGTTCAGCGCCGGCCACACGATGTCCGCGGGACTCTGGTCGGGATTCCGCACGACGATGATCGGGACGTCCGGCCGGACGAGCCAGCCGAGCCAGGTCGCGAACTGGGCGCGCAACGGAATGGCGATGGCTCCAGGAACGTAGCCGCCCGAAACGTCGGGGACCGGACGTACGTCGATCACCACCGCACCGTCGGCCAGCAACCGATGCACGTCCGCCACATCCAGAGCAGGCAAGCCCGGCTCGTCATGCAGCACCTTCGGCCCGCGCCGGTTGACCTCGCCCAGCCAGTCGAAGTACGCCGGATAGGTGCCGAGCCCGTCGACGAGCGCGGCGGCGAAGGCGTCCGCGTCGGGTGCGGCCAGCAGCGAGTTCGTCGCCTTTTCCTGGCCGATCGTGGACGTTCGGTCGGCACCCGGCGGTGCGGAGCAGAACGACCCGGCCCCGTGGGTCGGCCACACAGCGGTGTCGTCGGGCAGCGCCGCGAGCCGCTGCAGGGAGCCGTACTGGGCCCGAGCGAGCTCGGCCGTCCGTTCGGCGCCGAGCAGATCCGTACGGGCCGCCGAACCGACGATCAGCGATCCGCCGGTGAACACTCCGACCGGGGCCGAGCCGTCGAGGATCAGGAACGCGAGGTGTTCGTCGGTGTGGCCGGGTGTCGCGAGCGCGCGAAGCGTGAGCCCACCGAGATCCACTTCTTCGCCGTCGGAGAGGCCGCGATGGTCGAACGCGCGCGCACCCGCCTGGGACGCTAGAACCTCCGCGCCGTCGTCGGCCGCCAGTTGGCGCACTCCCGAGAGGAAATCGGCATGCAGGTGCGTGTCGGCCGCGTAACCGATGCGCAGGCCGCGCCGGCTCGCCTGCTGCCGCAGGGCGCGAAGGTCACGCGGCGGATCGACCGCCAATGTCCGGCCATCACCCAGATCGAGCAGGTACGAACTGTTGCCGAGCCCCTCATCGACAATCGGAAAAAGATCCACCACGAGAGCCAAACCTCCTGACGATCACGCGACCTCACATTATTCCATAGATTTATGGAGAATGTGCGGCCACCTCTTACGAGAGGTCAGATGCCCCGCCAACGCCAGGACATGCGCGGATCCCCAACGATCGGAATGGCCAACAGCTAGGCGCGAGACCTCCGCTCGCGGACCCGCATCGTGATCTCGATCGGCGTGCCTACGAACCCGAACTCCTCCCGGAGCCGGCGCTCGATGAACCGGCGGTAGGACGCCTCCAGGAACCCGGTCGTGAACAGCACGAACTTAGGCGGGCGGGTCGAGGCCTGGGTCCCGAACATGATGCGCGGCTGGCGCCCGCCCCGCATCGGATGCGGATGCGCTGCCACCAACTGGCCCAGGAAGGCGTTGAGCCGTCCCGTCGGTACCCGCGTCTCCCAACCGGCCAGTGCGGTGTCGATCGCGGGCACGAGGCGATCGGCGTGCCGGCCCGTCTTGGCCGAGATGTTCACCCGCGGCGCCCACGTGACGCGAACGAGCTGCCGGTCGATCTCGCGGTCGAGATCCCGCCGGCGGTCGTCGTCCAGCAGATCCCACTTGTTAAAGGCCAGCACCAGCGCGCGGCCGGCTTCGATCACGCTGGTGATGATGCGCAAGTCCTGCTCGGACAGCGGTTCGCTGGCATCGATCAACACGACCGCCACCTCACAGCGGTCGAGAGCCGCGGCTGTGCGCAGCGACGCGAAGTACTCCGCGCCGGACGCCTCTCGAACCCGGCGCCGGATACCAGCCGTGTCGATGAACATCCAGGGCCGCCCGCCCAGTTCGACCAACTCGTCGACCGGGTCAACGGTCGTGCCGGCCACCGTGTCGACCACCACCCGCTCGGCGCCGGCCAGCCGGTTCAGCAGGCTCGACTTGCCGACGTTGGGCCGTCCGACCAGGGCGACCCGCCGCGGGCCGCCCGCTTCGGCTTCGAACGTCTCGGCCGGCGCCTCCGGCAGGCCCGCCAACACGGCGTCGAGCAGGTCACCGCTCCCCCGGCCGTGCAGTGCGGACACCGGGTGCGGCTCGCCGAGCCCCAAGTTCCACAACGTGGCCGCGTCGGCCTCGCCCGCGGCACCGTCAACCTTGTTCGCAGCCAGGATCACCGGCTTGCCGGACCGCCGCAGCACCCGCACCACCTGCTCGTCGGCGTCCGTGGCACCGACCGTCACGTCCACCACGAAGATCACCAGATCGGCGGCTGCCGCAGCGATCTCGGCCTGGGCAGCGATCCGTGCGGCCATCCCCTCGGCGCCGGGGTTCCAGCCGCCGGTGTCCACCAGCGTGAATCGCCGGCCGGCCCACACCGCGTCGTACGCAACCCGGTCCCTGGTCACACCCGGGACGTCCTCGACGACCGCTTCGCGCCTCCCGAGTATTCGGTTGACCAGCGTCGACTTGCCGACGTTCGGTCGTCCGACCACGGCCACCACGGGCAGCGGCCCGGCGTCGGCCTCGTCGACGAAGGCCGATTCGTCCGCGAGCACCTCCGCGTGGGGACCCGCGGCATGAAGATCGCCTGTCACGTGAACTGGCCCCCGAATTGTCGATGGGTGTCGGTGTGGTGCGCCACCAGGGCGTCCCGCAGCTGATCGCTTGCGGCTTCGAGCACCGCGCGGGAGCGCCGTCTCCGTGCCTCGACCCGGACGGGCGCGCCGAACACCACATCGAGGCGGGCCCGAAGCCGCGGCATTGATCCCAGCGTACGTCCCCGAGCCCCGGAACCGAGGAAGACCACCGGTACGACGGGAGCGCCGGACCGCAGCGCGAACCACGCCAGGCCCGGACGCAATTCAGAGAAGTCGCCCGTACCGCGCGTGCCCTCCGGGTAGACCGCGACCACCCGGCCTGCTTCCAGCAAGCCCAGCACCGCACCCAACACCACGCGGTCAGGCTGTGTGCGGTCGACCGGAATCTGGCCGACAGCACGCAGCAACCAGCCGAGCGGTCCCCGGAACATCTCATGTTTGGCCAGCGTGTGCACCGGCCTGGGCGCCACTCCGAACAGCAGCGGCCCGTCGATGAATCCCAGGTGGTTCGGGGCGAGGATCACCGGTCCCTGCGCGGGCACCTGCTCGGCGCCATGGACGTGCACCGACCAAACTGCCGTGACCAGTGCGCGGCTGAGCCGAGCCCCCCAGACGGCTCCGCGGGCCGTCGGCAACTGGTCGCTCACGAGGGTGTCACACCCGTTCTGGCCTTCACGAGACCGAGTACAGCAGCCACCGTCTGGTCGAGCGTCAGGTGGGACGAGTCGACCACGACGACGCCCTCGGCGGCCTCAAGGAACTGCGAGACCGTGGAGTCGTCCGCGTCACGCCGAAGCACCTGGTCGCGGGTACGGGCCAGGGCACCTTCGTCGTCGACGCCATGGATTTCCAGGGCCCGCCGGGTCAGCCGGGCTTCTTCGCTGGCGGTCAAGAGCACCCGCACCGGTGCGTCCGGCGCGATGACGGTGGTGATGTCGCGACCTTCGACCACCACTCCCCCTGCATCGACGACGGCACGCTGGCGCTGGCGCATGTCGGCCCGCACGGCAAGGTTCGTCGCGACGAGGCTGACCGACTCGGAGATACGTGTCTCGCGAATGGCAATGCCGACGTCCGTCCCACCGACGTGAACCGTGGGCGCGAGCGGGTCCATCCCCATCTCCAGGGGAAGTTCCGGAGCCAGCTGGGCGACCTTCTCGGTGTCTGCTAGTTCTACGCCACTGTCCAGCAGCCACCAGGTCAGCGCGCGGTACATCGCCCCGGTGTCGAGATACCGCAGGCCCAGCGCGTTCGCAACGCGCCGGGCGACCGTGGACTTTCCCGATCCGGACGGCCCGTCGATCGCGATCACCAGGCGCGAGGGGTCCATCGCGCCCGCCGGGGCCGCTTCCGACGTTTCGCCAGCGCTCCGATCCGCCACGCGCAGGTCTCCTCGTCCGGGTTGTGTTCAGTCGGGATGAGCGTAGTTCGTGGTGTCCGCGTGTGATCTGCCAGGCCCGCCTCACCTGCGAACACAACGCCGGTGAGTCTCCTCAAATGGGCGGCGACATCGGTGGTAGGTTCACCTTCGGACCAGGCGGGTGATGCTGGGAGCGGCGGGGAGGCATGACAACAGGCGCTCGGGTAGAGGCGCCCGGGGCGCCGGAGCACAACCGAACAGCCGCGCGTGATCAGCGTAGGCGGTGGCTGGTTGCTGTCCGTGAGGGCCTGTTCATTGTCATCGCTACCCAGTTGTACTCCCGTGTCCGCGGCATCGCCGACAGCCAGATCCAGCTGGCCTACGACAACGCCGAGCGAATCATCGCGTTCGAGCGGGCGCTGAACATCTTCGAAGAGCGAACCGTCCAGCGGCTGGTCACCGGCAACGAGGCGATCATCCACGCGGCCAACACCATCTACATCTGGGGTTTCGCGCCGCTGATGATCGGTACCCTGGCCTGGTTGATCATCAGGCGACCGGCCCACTACGGCCTCTTCCGCAATGCGCTGCTCGCTTCGGGCGCGATGGCGCTGGTGATGTTCGCGACCTTCCCATTGGCACCGCCGCGGTTCATGCCGCACCACGGCTTCGTGGACACCGTCGAAATGCACGCGTCGTGGTACCGGACGTTCAACGGCTCGGCCGTGGTGAACGAATACGCCGCCATGCCGAGCCTGCACTTCGGCTGGGTACTGCTGGCCGGCATCGCCATCGCCACCTTGACCCCATATCGCGCCGTCCGCATCGCGGCCGTCGCCGCACCCCTGTTGATGTTCGCCGCCATCGTCGTCACGGCCAACCACTACTTCGTCGACGGCGTGGTCGGAGCCGCGGTTGTGGCGGCCGCGCTCGCCGGTGCGTACGGGATGCGGCGGCGATTCGGCAGCGGCCAACCGGGCGGTCTCTGGTAACCCATTGGCGCGGCCGGCGAATCAACGGAACCGGCGCGCTGCCGGTCGCGTCCAATCGATAGTTCACGCGACGCACGGTCGCCCGGAGAGCTAAGGAAAATCTCATGCGCGCTCGGCTCGGATTCCTGACCGCGGCCACCCTGACGCTGGCCGCATGCACTGGCGGCAGCGGCGGATCTGGCACGTCGCCCGATGGTGATCCGGTTCAACCGTTCACCGACGACGTCATGCTGGTCAGCTCGCTGGTGTCGTTCGACGCTTGCGACGACCTGCTGTCCTACGTCAAGGAACACGCCTTGGACATGGTCGGGCCGTGGGGCCTCGACGGCGGCGGTCCGATGCCGGTTGAGATGGACGATGGCGAGGCAAGTGGCGACGCTGGTGGTGCTCCGGAAGCCGCCGCTGCAGACGAGTTCAGTGCAGGCCGGGCAGCCGCTCCACCGGTCGAAGGCCAGGACTACTCCGGGACGAACGTCCAGGAGGCCGGCGTCGACGAACCCGACACCGTGAAAACCGACGGCGAACGGCTGTACCTGATTCGCGGCGAGTACCTGGACATCGTCGACGTCACAGGTGCATCTCCGCAGCTTATGTCCAGCGTCGACGTCGGCGGCTGGGGGCACCAGATGCTGCGCGCGGGTGACCGCCTGCTGGTCTTCGGCCAACTCGACGGCGGTGTGCACCCGCTGGCCCGCGAGTCGGCCGCGCTCTACTGGCCCTCCGGCACGACCCTCTCGTTGTACGACGTGGGAGACCCGGCCAATCCCGAACTCGTCTCCACCCTCGAGCTCGATGGCTGGGTCGCTTCGGCTCGACTCGTCGACAGCGTCGCGCGAGTAGTGCTCAACGCGCAACCCGTCGGCCTTCCGTTCGTCAGCCCCGAAGGCAGCGGCCTGCGGGCCGAGCGCGCGGCCACCGAGAAGAACCGGCAGATCATCGAAGAGTCCACAGTCGACAACTGGATTCCGTACTACATCCGGACCGGTGCCGACCGAAGCGAAGACGAAGGCTCCCTGCTGCCCTGTGACCAGATCCACCACCCCCGCGACTTCTCCGGCCTCGGCACGACCACAGTGCTGTCGCTGGATCTTGCCGACGATCTGGCACCCGGTGGCGGCGCCGCAGTCCTGGCCGGCGGCGAAACCGTCTACGCGTCGGCCGAGCGGCTGTACGTCGCGACCAACCGGTGGGTCGACTGGGAGAACCTGCGCGACGACGCCTTCCGCGAGGCGAACGAGCACTACCTCACCGACCTGCACGCCTTCGACATCACCGATCCTGATGCGGCCCGTTATGTCGGCAGCGGCAGTGTCCGCGGCCATGTCCTCAACCAGTGGTCGATGAGCTCTCACGACGGCGTCCTGCGAGTGGCCACGACGGACGGCTCGCCGTGGTGGGGCTTCCGGGGCGAGGAGCCGTCCTCGGAGAGCTTTGTTACGACGTTCGACGAGCGCGACGGCGAGCTCAATCAGCTCGGTCAGGTCGGTGGGCTCGGCAAGGACGAGCGCATCTACGCGGTCCGGTTCATGGGTGACGTCGGGTATGTCGTGACCTTCCGCGAAACCGATCCCTTGTACACGCTGGATCTGTCCGATCCCGAGGACCCGAACGTGCTCGGTGAGCTGAAGATCCTCGGATACTCGGCGTACCTGCACCCGGTCGGCGACGATCTAGTGCTCGGCGTGGGGCAGGACGCCGACGAGGACGGCCGGACGCAAGGCTTGCAGCTGTCGCTGTTCGACGTCTCGGATCTCGCCGACCCGCAGCGCATCCACCAGGTCACCCTGGAGGACGCCTACACCGAGGCCGAGTGGGATCACCACGCGTTCCTGCACTGGCCGGCCACGGGACTCACAGTCATCCCGTACCAGTCATGGAGCTGGGACGAGAAGACCGAGATCGAGACGATCGACAACGGCGCGCTCGCGTACACCCTGGACCGGGCAGACGGGTTCACCGACCTCGGCCGCGTGACGCACCTGCCGGATGCCGACGCCGACTCGCGCAGCCCCCGGTACTGGGACGTCTCCTGGCGCGCCGCGATCCAGCGGTCGGTCGTGATCGGCGACGCCCTCTACACGATCAGCGACCTGGGTGTGCTGGCCAGCGACCTGACCACGCTGGGTGAGCAGGGCTGGCTCACCCTGCCGCCCCGCAACGGCTGACCTTCCCCGATTTTGCATGATCAACGGATGTGCCAACCGCGAGCGGCCAGCGCCTTGGCCAGCACCTCGTCCGAGCCGGGACGCACGTCCAGCTCGACCAGCCCCACCGGCTGACCCGGGCTGTGCTCGATGCGTACGTCTTCGACGTTGACCCCGGCGCCGCCTGCGTCGGCGAACAACGCGGCGAGCTGGCCGGGACGGTCGTCGACCACGACCGTGACCGTTGCGTACTCGACATGCGGAGCGCCGTGCTTGCCTGGCAGGCGGGAACGCCCTTCCACCCCGCCGGCGAGCACGGCGCGCACCGCAGCCCGGCCGTCGTCGTCGCCGGCAGCATCGAGAGCCGCGACCACGCGGTCAAGATCGGCCCGGAACGCGCGCAGAACAGCCGCTATAGCAGCCGCGTTGGCGGTCAGGATCTCGGTCCAGAGGCCCGGGTCACCGGCTGCCACCCGGGTCACGTCCGTCACGCCCTGGCCGGCGAGCCGAACCTCGTGGGCCGGCGCGTCGGCCAACCGCGCGGCCATGAGCGCGGCCACCACGTGCGGGGCGTGCGAGACCAGAGCAACCGCTGCATCATGCGCGGCGGCCGGCATCGTGACCGGGATGCCCCCGGCCAGACGGGCCACCGCCAGCGCGCGCGTCACCGCATGCGGATCGGTGGCGTCGTCCGGGCACAGCACCCAGGGCCGGCCCTCGAACAAGTCCACGAGTGCACCGGCCGGCCCGGAGATCTCCCGGCCGGCCATCGGATGACCACCGACGTACCGGCCAGGGTCGGGGGCCAGGGCCCGCACCTGTTGCACCGGGACGGCCTTGACGCTGGCCACGTCGGTCACGTACTCGGCGCTGCCCTCAGCTAAGACCCGCACCACCTCGGTCGCCGTCACCTCGGGCGGCACCGCGACGACCGCTATCGCCGCTGTACCGCCGCCGCTGTCCGCCCGTCCAGCGCCGATCCGCACCGCCTCGGCCAGCGCGCCCGGGTCGGCATCGCGAAGGCGGACGTCGACTCCGGAGCGCCGCAGCGCGAGTCCCAGCGAGCTGCCGAGCAGGCCGGCCCCCACGATGAGCACGCCGCCGGCCAGCACGGTGCCGTTCTGCGCGGTCATCGCGGCAGATCCGTTCGCAGCTCGCGGGCCCCGTGCAGGTACACGTGCCGGATCAGCTCCCGCGGAACGTCCATCTCGGCGTGCGCCAGCAACCGCACCACCCGCGGCATGGCTCCTACCACCTCGAGTTCTTGCGCGCACAGCAGCGGCACGTCGGCGATGCCGATGGCGCGGGCCGCATACGCGGGAAACTCCGAGCGGATGTCCGCCGTTGCCGTGAACACGATGCTGATCACGTTCTCCGGATTCAGGCCGTTGCGGTCCATCAGCTCGCGGACCAGCTCGGCCACCCGGTCGAGCAGATGGTCGCGTTCATCGATGTCGAGCTGAGTGGCTCCGCGAAGCGCATGAACGGCCATGGCGCTCAAAGGCCCACTTCACGGTAGAGGGAACCGACTTCGTCGCGAGTGAGCCGGCGCGTATTGCCGACGCGCAGGTCGCCGAGCTTGATCGGTCCGAGGTTGGTGCGGACCAGCCGCTCGACTGGATGCCCGACTGCCTCGAGCAGGCGGCGCACCACGTGCTTGCGGCCCTCGTGCAGGACCAGCTCGAGCATGACCCGGGCGCCGGACCGGCTTACAACCCGGAACTCGTCGACGGTCACCACCCCGTCGTCAAGTTCGATGCCCTCCCGCAGTCGCTTGCCCATATCGCGCGCGATCGGGCCGACCACCTCGGCGAGGTAGGTTTTGGGCACCTCGTAGCTGGGATGGGTCAGCCGGTGCGCCAGCTCGCCGTCGTTGGTGAGCAGGATCAACCCCTCGGTGTCGGCGTCCAGTCGGCCGACGTGAAACAGCCGCTCGCGGCGGTTGCGTACGTAGTCGCCCAGGTTCGGCCGGCCCTCCGGGTCGGTCAACGTGCTGACCACACCCCGCGGCTTGTTCAGCGCCAGGTGGACGAGCCCGGACTCCTCGGTGACGACGCGCATGCCGTTGACCTTGATGACGGCACGCTTCGGGTCGACTCGAACACCCATCGTCCGCACGATCTGCCCGTCGACCTCGACCTGGCCGGCGGCGATCATCGCCTCGCAAGCGCGCCGGCTGCCCACCCCCGCGGCCGCGAGGACCTTCTGCAGCCGGACGCCGCCCTCATCTGGCGCCATCGTCGCCGTCGACCTCACCGACGTCCGGCAGGTGCGGCGCCAGGGGCGGCAGTTCGTCCAGCGACGACATGCCGAGGCGCTCGAGAAAATAGGAGGACGTCCGGAACAGTGTGGCGCCCGACTCGGAGTCCATGCCGGCCTCCTCGACCAGACCGCGGGTCACGAGGGTGCGCATAACGCCGTCGCAGTTGACGCCGCGGACGGCCGAGACCCGCGCGCGGCTAACCGGCTGCTTGTACGCGACCACCGCCAGCGTCTCGAGGGCCGCCTGGGTCAGCCGTGCCTGCTGGCCGTCGAGGACGAATCGCTCGACGATGGCGGCGCACGACGGATTGGTGTAGAGCCGCCAGCCGCCGGCGATCTCGCGGAGTTCGAACCCGCGGCCGGCGGCTCGGTAGTCCTCGGCCAGTTCGCGGAGGGTGGCCGCCACGTCGTCTTTCGGCCGTTCGAGCACCTGGGCGAGCGTGACTTCGGCGACCGGCTCGTCAACCACGAGCAGCACGGCTTCGATGGCCGCCGACAAGGTCGGCTCGGTGTCCACACTCATTGCTGCTCGCCTCCTTCGGTACTCGGCCCGGCGTGCTCGGCCGGCTCGTCGAACTCATCGCCCACCGCGACGTCGGTCTGCTCGTCCCCGATCCACCGCACCGTGAGCTCACCCAGCGGCGTGACCTGCTCGAACGAGACCGCCTTCTCGCGATACAGCTCCAGCAGCGCCAGGAACCGGGCGACCACATGCAGCCTAGTCGGGCAGTCGGCGGACAATGCACGGAAGGTCACCTGGTGCTGCCGGCGTAGTCGGTCGACCAGCACCGCGGCCTGCTCACGCACGCTGACCCGATTCTGGTGCAGGTGCGCTGTGCCGACAGTGGGCACCGGTTTGGGCTCGAGCACCTTGGCCGCGAGCGCTGCAAGCTCGCCTGGCCCGAGCCCGACGACGACTTCAGGCAGCGCCGAGGCGTACCGCTCTTCGAGTCCCACGGCTCGCGGAAACCGCTTGGCCTCCTCGGCCATCCGTCCGGCCAGGATCGCGGCGACCTCCTTGTAGGCCCGGTACTGCAGCAGGCGCGCGAACAACAGGTCGCGGGCCTCCAGCAGCGCGAGGTCCTCTTCGTCCTCGACCTCACCGCTGGGTAGCAGCCGCGCCGCCTTCAGGTCCAGCAGGGTCGCGGCCACCACGAGGAACTCGCTGGCCTGGTCGAGGTCCCACTCCTGTCCATGCGCGCCGATGTAGGCGATGAATTCGTCGGTGACCCGGGACAGGGCCACTTCGGTGACGTCGAGCTTGTGCTTGGAGATCAGGTTGAGCAGCAGGTCGAACGGCCCCTCGAAGTTGTCGAGGTGCACTTCGAACCGCTTGCCGCTGCTCTCGTCCCCCAGACCCGCAAGATCGCCGTCGATCACCGCGGGCTGGAGGCCGTCGCCCACCGGTACAGCACCTCCCTGGCCAGCTGCCGGTAAGCCTTGGCGCCCGGCGACGACGGCGCCAGCGTGGTGATCGGCAACCCGCCGGCCGTGGTTTCGGGGAACTTGACCGTCCGGCCGACAACGGTGTGGAACAACTGGTCGCCGAACCCCTCGATGAGGCGCTCCAGGATCTCCTTGCCGTGTACGGTCCGGCCGTCGTACCGAGTGGCGAGCACGCCGTCGATGACCAGGTCGGGATTGATCCGCCGCTGCACCTTGCCGATTGTCTCGAGCAGCAGCGCGACTCCGCGCAGCGCGAAGTACTCACACTCGACCGGAATCAACACGCTGTTGGCTGCCGTCAGCGCGTTGATGGTCAGCATGCCGAGCGACGGCTGGCAATCGATCAGCGCGATGTCGTAGTCGGGCAGCAGCGGCTTGATCGCCCGTTCAAGCGCCTGTTCGCGGGCGACTTCGGTGACGAGCTGTAGCTCGGCCGCGGACAGGTTGATGTGGCTAGGTAGCAGGTCCAAGCCCGGAATCGGGCTTTCGACCACCAGGTCGGCCGCGTCGACACCGCCGTCCATGATCAGGCTGTAGATCGAATGTTCTTCGAAGTCGCGGCCGCGAAAGCCAAGCCCGTCGGTCAGCGCGGCCTGCGGATCGAAGTCGATGAGCAGCACTTTGCGGCCATAGTCGGCCAACGCCGCACCGAGATTGATCGCCGTGGTGGTCTTGCCCACGCCGCCCTTCTGGTTGCAGAGAGCGACCACGCGCGCCGGGCCGTGCTGCTCAACCGGCGGCGGCTGCGGGAACTTACGTTTGGGACGCAGCGTCGGGCCGAGATCCGGCTCGTCTACGTTGGCCTGATCGGAGGTGGAGGCACCGACCGACGGAACCGGTGCCTCCGTAGTCTGGGTGTTCACCAGCCGTCAGAGCTCCTCGGCGACGTATGGACTCCTTGCGCGGCGAGCCTACCGTGCCTCGGTGTGTCCTCGTGGATGCCGCGCCCGAAGCGCAGCCGCCTTACCGAGATGGTGGAGTCGTCGGTAGGCCGAACAGCGGGAAGAGGCGCTCGGTGTCGAGGAAGGAGTTGACGCCGACGACGCGTCCTTTCCAGATCTCGAGCACCAGCAGGGCCCATGGCTCGTGTTCGCCGTTCGGCCCGCTGGGACGGTACTGGCCGAAGGCGGGGGTGCCATTGGCCGCCGTCGGAATGAGTCGCGAACCGCGGCAACCGTTGCCCGTCCCGAGCATCCACGCCCTGATTTGCTCCGGGCCCCGCAGCCACAGGCTCAGCGGCGGCATCGACAGCGTTGCGTCTTCGTGTAGGAGCGCGGCGAGCGCATCCATGTCATACCGCTCGAAGGCGTCCATGTAGCGCGCGAGCAGGTCGCGCTGCTCGGCATCGAGCGGCCGGACCAGGTCGGTGTCGGCGATCCCGGCCTCGCCCAGCGTCGCCCGGGCCCGCTGCAGCGCGCTGTTGACCGAGGCGACCGAGGTCTCGAGCAACTCCGCCACTTCAGCGGCCGACCAGGCCAACACCTCACGAAGGATCAGGACCGCGCGCTGCTTCGGGGGCAGGAGCTGTAAGGCTGCGACGAACGCGAGGCGCACGGTATCGCGGGCGACTGCCACCTCCGAGGGATCGCCGCCCGGCAGCACCCGGCTGTCCGGAATGGGTTCGATCCAGGCTGATTCGGGCAACGGTGCAGGAACGGCGGCATTGGCCGTGGACGCCGGTCCCAGGTCCATCGGCCGGGCCCGCCGCTGGCTGCTGCCCAGCATGTCGAGGCACACATTCGTGGCGATCCGGTACAGCCACGAGCGCAACGACGCCCGGCCCTCAAACCGGTCGTAGGCTCGCCAGGCGCGCACCAGACTCTCCTGTGCCGCGTCTTCTGCCTCGAACGCCGAGCCGAGCATTCGATAGCAGTAGGCGATCAGCTCGGTGCGATGCTCGTCAAGCTGTACTTCGACGCCGGCCGACGCCGCGAGTTCCCCAGCCACCGTGTTTGCCCTCCCAGATGTTGTCGGACCGGCAGCGAGCCTAGTACGGCCATCTGACAGGCGCTGCCGCCCTGGGGAGTGCGAGCCTGGCCCGGGGCCCAACCAGCCGACCGCCACAGGCTTTGCACTGCGCACCTTGAGGAAGCGCACCATGCCAACACCCCGCTTCCCATTGGTGTGCACTGCAAAGCCTCGGGAACGAGGTCACCGACGAGCGGAGAACGTGACGCGATGACCGCGCTCAACCTCCGGCCTCAGCCCAACGACGACATCCTCACCGCTCATATCATCGAGCTCGCGGGTGGGCCGCTGCGTAGACCTCCCGCAGCCGATCCACCGTCACCAAGGTGTACACCTGCGTTGTGGTCACCGACGCGTGGCCCAGCAACTCCTGGACGACCCGCACATCCGCGCCGCCATCCAGCAGATGCGTCGCGAACGAGTGGCGCAACGTGTGGGGCGACACCGGGGTGGAAAGCCCGGCCCGGGCGGCCACCGTCCGCAGCACGGTCCAGGCGCTCTGCCGCGACAACCGGCCCCCACGGGCATTGAGAAAAAGCGCCGCACTCCCCCGGCCCGCGGCGGCCAGGCTGGGCCGGGCCCGCACCAGATAGGCGGACACCGCCTCCAGCGCATACGTCCCCACGGGCACCAATCGTTCCTTGGCGCCCTTCCCCCGCAGCAGCACGGTACCGACGGCCTCGTCCAGATCATCGCGGTCCAACCCGACCGCCTCCGAGATCCGGGCTCCCGTCCCGTACAACATCTCGAGCAGTGCTCGGTCGCGGAGCCCCAGTGGCGAACCGTCCGATCCAGCGGCGGCAATCAGCCGCTCGACGTCGGCAAGCGGGATGGCTTTGGGCAGCTTGCGCGGCGGGGTCGGCGGGCGCACCGTCACTGCGGCGTCGGCACTCACCAGTCCCTCCCGGGCCAGGAACCGGTGCAGCCCGCGGACCGCCACCACCGTGCGGGCGGCCGAACTCGCGCTCAGCGCCGGATGGTCCTCGTCACCTTCGCGGAGGCTGCGCAGGAAGGCCGAGACGTGTTTCTCGGTGATGTCCGCAGGCTCGCCGACGCCTTCCCCGGCCAGGAACTCCGCGTACCGCCGCAGATCACGCCGGTAGGACGCGAGTGTGTTCGCCGCCAGGCCACGCTCGACCGCGAGGTGATCCAGATAACCGCGGACCGCCCGGTCCAGCGGCGACTCGGCGGTTGCCACTCCTACTTAAGCACCTCGTCCAGACTCATCGAGGCCATCTCGTGGGCTTCGGCGACCGGCCCGTAGGTGACCTGGCCGTCGTGGGTGTTCAGGCCCAACGCAAGCGCCGGATCACGCCGAAGGGCGTCGCGCCAACCGTAATTGGCCAGCTCGATCGTGTACGGCAACGTGACGTTGGTCAGCGCGTACGTCGAGGTGTGCGGCACGGCCCCCGGCATGTTGGTCACGCAATAGAAGAGCGAATTGTGCACTTCGTACGTCGGATTCGCGTGAGTCGTCGGCCGGGAATCCTCGAAGCAGCCCCCCTGGTCGATCGCAATGTCGACCAGGACGGTACCCGGCCGCATTCCGGCCACCAGCTCGTTCGTGACCAGCTTCGGCGCCTTCGCGCCAGGCACCAGAACCGCCCCGATGACCAGATCGGCGTCCAACACGGCCTTCTGGACCTCGAAGAGATTGGAGGTGATGGTCTGGGCGTGGCCCCGGTACACCCGGTCGACCTCGCGCAACCGCGCGACGTTCTTGTCCAGGATCCACACGTCTGCTTGCATGCCCAGCGCGATCTCCGCGGCGTTCATGCCCGCGACGCCCGCGCCGATGACGACCACCTTCGCAGCTTTAACACCGGGCACGCCGCCGAGCAGAACGCCACGCCCGCCCTGGGCGCGCTCGAGGATGTGCGCACCGACCTGGGTGGCCATCCGGCCGGCCACCTCGCTCATCGGCGCCAACAGCGGCAGCGAGCCGTCCGGCAACTGAACCGTCTCGTACGCGATCGCCGTGATGCCCGAGTCCAGCAACGCCTGCGTGCACTCTCGCGACGCCGCCAGATGCAGGTAGGTGAACAGGACTTGGTCGCGGCGCATCCGGTGGTACTCATCCGCCACCGGCTCCTTGACCTTCAGGACGAGGTCGGCCTGCCCCCAGACGTCGTCCGCCGTGTCCGCGATCTGCGCGCCGGCCGCGACGTACTCGGCGTCGGATATGGACGAGCCGACACCGGCGCCGTGCTGGATCACTACCTCATGACCGTTCCGGACCAGTTCGTGCACGCCCGCGGGCGTGATCGCCACGCGGAACTCATTGTTCTTAACCTCAGTAGGGACTCCGACGAACACGGCGTATCGACCTTCCAAGCCTCGCATCACCCGGCGACGTTGCCAGGCGGTCACCCGCTCGATGAGGTGGCGCGCTGAGTCTATGGCACAACGATGATCATGTAGGTTCGGCGGTGCCGTCGTGACCTGGCGGGCATGATGGCGGAAAGGGACGGCGATGGGATTCGGGCACAGTCACGGCGACGGCACGGCCGCGTACCGGTATCGCGGCCGCATGGTCGCGGTGTTGTGCATCATCGGTGTGATCACCGTGGTGCAGGTCGCCGGTGCGGCTCTGTCCGGATCACTGGCCCTGCTCGCCGATGCAGGGCACGGGCTCACCGACGGCATCGGGGTGGCGCTGGCGCTGCTCGCGACTGTCATCGGCGCGCGTCCGCCGAGCGACCGGCGCACATTCGGCCTCCAACGCCTCGAGATCCTCGCAGCACTGGCGAATGGCCTGGTCGTGGGCGTCGTGGCAGTCCTGATCTTGATCGGTGGTGTACGGCGGCTGATCGAGCCGGTCGAGATCGACAGCGGCATCATGTTCGCCGCAGCGGCGGTGGGGCTCGCGGGCAATCTCGTCGGCCTGTTCGTCCTGCGGCACGGCCAGCGAGAAAGCCTCAATGTCCGCGGCGCCTACCTGGAAGTCCTCGGTGACGCGCTGAGCTCCACCGCCGTCATCGTGGCCGCGCTGGTCATCATCGCCAGCGGGTGGACGAGGGCCGACGCGATCGCCTCGATCGTGATCGGATTGCTGATCCTGCCGCGGGCCTGGCTCCTACTTCGGGATGTCGTTCACGTCTTGCTCGAGGCGACGCCTAAGGACGTCGATCTCGCCGACGTACGGCGCCACATCCTTGAGGCACCGGCCGTCGTCGACGTGCACGACCTGCACGCCTGGACGATCACGAGCGGCGTGCCGGTCGTCTCCGCCCACGTGGTGGTCGACGAGACAATCCTGGCCGAGCACGGGTACGGCCCGGTGCTGGACGGGCTTCAGCACTGCCTGGCCGGCCATTTCGACATCGAGCACAGCACTTTTCAGATCGAGCCGCGCGGGCACGCCGACCACGAGTACGCCAGCCACGACTAACAACCCGCGTTGATCATGGGCGGATGACCCCTTTCGGATGACCCCCTCCGAGCATCCGAAAGGGGTCATCCGCCCATGATCAACGCGAAGGGGCGTGAGAGGGTGCCGTGGGCCAGGGGGCGTCCTCCGGGCGCAGCGAGTCGTAGCCGGCGCCGTTGCGCGCCGCCCACGCGGCGAGCGCGGCCAGGCACAGGATCGCGTTGTGCAGCCGGCCGGTCAGGACGGCGTCCACCACGTCCGCCAGCGGCGCCCACACCACCGGCATGTCGGCCTCCTCGGCGTGACCTTCGTGGCGTTCGCCGTCCGGCACGTGCTCCAGCCCGCGAGCCAGGTACACCCGGATCGACTCGGTGGTCATACCGGGCGAGGTGAACGCGTCGGCCAACACCCGCCAGTCGCGCGCCCGTACGTGGCCCTCTTCGTAGAGTTCACGGACAGCGGCCTCGCGGTACGGCTCGCCTGGCATGTCCAGCAGGCCGGCGGGCGCTTCGAGCAGCCGATGGCCCACCGGGTGGCGGTACTGCGACACAAGCAGCACCCGCTCCTCGTCGTCCAGTGCCAGGATGCCCACCGCGCCCGGGTGCACGACGACATCCCTGGTGAACTCCCCGCCCGAGGATGGGACCACCACGTCCTTGCGGACCGAGATCACCCGGCCCGTGGTGTGAGCGATGGAGGACGAGCTGACCGGCCACCTTTCAGGACGGTCCGCAATGGCCGCCGGATCTTGTACCTCGTCGGTCACGACGGAGCACCGACGTGTTCCGGCAGCTCCACCGGGTCCACGTCGACCGGCAGCCGGGTCTCCTGCTGGCGCCGAATGGCCGCTTCGATCAGCCCCGCGAACAACGGGTGCTGCCGGGTCGGACGCGACTTGAGTTCCGGGTGGGCCTGGGTCGCGACGTAATAGGGGTGCACGTCGGTGGGCAGTTCGATGAACTCGACGAGCTCTCGGTCCGGCGAGAGCCCGGAGAACACCAGACCGGCTTCGGCAAGTTGACCGCGGTACATGTTGTTGACTTCGTAGCGGTGCCGGTGCCGCTCACTCACGGTCGCCGCACCGTACCGTTCGCGCACGATCGAGCCGGCCGCCAGCTTGGCCGGATACGCCCCCAGCCGCATGGTTCCGCCCAGGTCGCCCTCGCCGGCGACGATGCCCTTCTGCTCCTCCATGGTGGCGATCACCGCGTGCGGGGTGTCGGCGTCGAACTCGGCCGAGTTGGCGCCTTCGAGGCCGGCGACGTTGCGGGCGTACTCGATCACCATGCACTGCAGGCCGAGACACAGTCCGAGCGTCGGGATCCCGTGCTCACGGGCGTACCGAGCAGCGCCGATCTTTCCTTCGATGCCGCGCACGCCGAAGCCGCCGGGAATACATATCGCGTCCACATCGGACAACCTGGCCGCGGCTCCTTCGGGAGTCTGGCACTCGTCCGAGGCCACCCAGCGCACCTGCACCCGGGCATCGCTGGCGAACCCGCCGGCCCGCAGCGCCTCGATGACCGACAGGTAGGCGTCGGGCAGGTCGACGTACTTACCCACCAGGGCCACGGTGACCTCGTGCCGTGGGTGGTGTACCCGACGCAGCAGTTCGTCCCACGCCGACCAGTTGACGTCGCGGAACGGCAGCGCCAACCGCCGCACGACGTAGGCGTCGAGTCCCTCGGCGTGCAGGACGCGCGGGATGTCGTAGATCGACGGCGCGTCGACGGCCGCGACCACCGCCTCGGCGTCGACGTCGCACATCAGCGAGATCTTGCGCTTGACACCCGACGGGATCGGCCGGTCCGCCCGGCACACGAGGGCGTCCGGGGTAATACCGACCTGGCGGAGCGCGGCCACGGAGTGCTGGGTCGGTTTGGTCTTCAACTCGCCGGACGGGGCGAGGTAGGGTACGAGCGACACGTGCAGGAAGAAGCACCTGTCGCGGCCCACGTCGTGGCGAACCTGGCGGGCGGCCTCCAGGAACGGCAGCGACTCGATGTCGCCCACCGTGCCGCCGATCTCGTGGATCACGACGTCGACGTCCGGCCCGGCCATGCCGAGCATCCGATCCTTGATCTCGTTGGTGATGTGCGGGATGACCTGCACGGTGTCGCCGAGGTACTCACCTCGCCGTTCCTTGGCGATCACCTCTGAGTACACCTGACCGGTCGTGACGTTCGCCTTCCTGTCCAGATCGCGATCCAGGAAACGTTCGTAATGGCCGATGTCCAGGTCGGTTTCCGCGCCGTCCTCGGTGACGAACACCTCGCCGTGCTGGAACGGGTTCATCGTCCCCGGGTCGACGTTGAGGTACGGATCCAGTTTCTGCATCGTGACGCGGAGCCCGCGCGCGGTCAGAAGCATCCCGAGGCTGGACGCCGTCAGACCCTTCCCGAGCGAGGACGCCACGCCTCCGGTGACGAACAGGTGTGTAGTGGGCTGCGGCGCCAAGGGGGCTCCCGTGGTCGAAGAAATCGGGTAGTGAACGTCCCGGTCCACGGAACTCCAGAGTATCAGCTACCGTCGGCCACAACCTCGTGATACACGCCGGCAATCCGGCGCGCCGTCTCTGCTTCGTCCGGCCATCGCGCTGCGACGGCCCCGGCCCGCCCGACCAGCGCGGCCCGCTCGCCTGGATCGTCGAGCAGCGCGTTGACTGCGCGTGCGACGGCCTCGGGATCCCCCGCCCGCACCAGCACCGCGCCATCGCCGGCGAGCGTGGGCACGCCCCCGACCGCGGTGGAAACGACGGGCACACCTGCGGCCATGGCCTCCTGGACGACGAGCGGCGAACCCTCCCAGCGGGACGTCACCACAAACACGTCGGCGGCCGCGAGCAGATCGGGTACGTCCGAACGGCGGCCGAGCAGGCGCACCGGCAAGCCGCGCTCGCCGATCAGGCGGGCCAACCGGCCGTACTCCGGCCCATCACCAGCGGCGAGCACGAGCGGCGGCGGAATCCGGCTGGCCCAGTGGGCCGATGCCTCGAGCAGCGTGTCGTAATCCTTCTGTGGCGCCAGCCGGGCCACAGTCAACACGACGGGCCGCTCTCCCGCGCCGAGTTCGGCGCGAACCTCCGCCCTGGTCCGTGACGGCGCGGCCAAGGTAGGGGCCGGTACCGGAGCGAGCCTGGCATCCGGGGAGCCCAGCTCGCGGGCCCGGTCGGCCAGATCGGGCGATACGGCGAGGGTCAAGTCCGCACGCCGGGCGGCCAAGGCCTCGACCCGGGCCAGCAAGCGTCGCCGCAGCCCGTCTCCGAGCACGGCGTTGTGCCAGGTAGCGACCAGCGGCGTGCGTCCGGGACGGCGGCGGCCCAGCGCAAGGCCGGTCAAGGCAGCCGCACGAAAACCGTGTGCGTGCACCACGTCGGCGCCTGCGGTCGCGGCACGCAGGCGCAGCACCGTCGCCCAGTCGCGGACCGGCCTCGGCCCCGTCGCGATGGGAACCGGCACGAATGCGGCTCCGGTGGCGGTGAACCCGAATTGCTCCTCGGTCGCAACCGGGCAGGCGATGGTCACGTCGACGCCGCTGTCCGGAAGTCGCTGCGCGAGCATCCGCACATGTGCCCCGACGCCCCCGGCACTCGTCGCCAACACGATCGTCACCTTCATCGTCGCGCCAGCCTCCGCAGGTCGCCGCGATCGCCGGCCCAGAGCGCACCGGCGAGGCACACCATGGCGACCACCGCAGCGAGCGCTCCCGTTGCGACGGTCGGGACGAATCCGCCCGTCGGAAGCACCTGCGCGGTGAACCAGCCGGCCGCACCGCCCACGGCAGCGCCGGCAAGCGCCGTGCCGGCAGCGCGGGGAACACCGGCAAGGGCGACCGCCCCGCTGTCCGCCCGCACGGCGCGCACCAACAGCGCCCCAGCGGCCAGCATTCCCACCGTGTGGGCTAGACCGAGCCCGGCGATCACGTCCTCGGCGGCCAGCACCCGCGCCAGAACCAGTGCGAGCCCGGCCGCAAGCGACCACCCGGCGACGATCGCCGTCGCCGCCGAACGCCCGCGGCGCCGGGCGTAAAGCGCGCGGCCCAGCAGCGCAACAAGGCCGTAGCCGATCAGCCCGGGAGCGAAGGCGAGCAGCGCCCGCGTCATCCGGTCTGCCGGGACGTCGGCCTGGCTGATCAGCTCGAAGAACCGGGCGATCGGGCTGGCGGCGGCCACCAGCATGGCCGTCCCTGCTGCCGAGACGATCAGCACTGCCCGCGTCGTGGCGGCGAGCGTGTGACTGTATGCGCCGGAATCCTCGTCGGCGTGCTGCGACAACCGTGGGAACGCTGCCGTGGCGATCGGGACCGCCAGCACTGCGTACGGCAGCAGGTACACCATCCAGCTGTTCACATACGTGACCCAGCCACCGTCGGGCGCGTGCTGATTCGCCATCGCCATCGCAACCAGGTATGCGACCTGCTGTGCGACAAGGGTCGCCAGGCCGGCCGCTGCGAGCCTGCGCGCGTGCCGGGCGACGCCGGACGGAAAACGCAATGTGGGCCGCAGGCCGGTGACTCGCACCAGCATCGGCACCAGCGTGGCCAGCGCGAGGGCCAGCACACCGAGCGTCGTGCCGCCGGCCAGGATCCATTCGCTGGCCCGGCTCACCGTGGCCAGGTTGTCGCGGTCGCCGTCGAAGGACCGGTTGAACAGTAGGTACGCCGACGCCACGACGACACTCGACAACACCGGAGCGAGCGCGGCTGCGAAGAACCTGCGGTGCGCCTGCATAACCCCGGCCGTCACGACCGCGATGCCGTACAGCGGGATCTGCGGAAGGAAGATTAGGAGCATCCGCCGGCCGACCTCGACCCCGAGGTCGCCGCCGGTGCCACGAAGCATGAACTCCATCACCGGCCCGGCCAGCAGCACACCAAGGACGGCGACGGGCACCAACAGCACGAGCGTCCAGCCCAGGAGTGCGGACGTGACCTGCCGGACGTGGTCGGTGTCGCCGCGAGTGGCAGCCGCGGCTAACAGTGGCACGACCACGCTGGCCAGCGCACCACCCGCGACGATCTCGAACGCGACATTCGGCAGCGAGTTCGCCGTCTGGTAGATCGAGCCGAGAACCGTCTCGCTGACCACACCCTGGAAGACGAGTTGCCGGCCGAATCCCACAATCCGGGCGAGGACACTGACCGCGGCGACGAGCGCCGCCCCACCGGCGATCCCGGCGGCGGCACCGGCAGCGACCCGCCGTGTGTTCACCGGCTGGTGCGGCCCAGTTCGTCCAGCCAGCGCAGCGCCGGATTGCCGGCGATCACCTGGGTGAAGCTCACCTTCTCACTGGCCAGGGTCAGGGCCGTGACGGCAGCCAGGTGGATCAGCCGGCCGGCTCGTCCCTCGCGGGCGACGAGGGCCAGTCCCACAGCGGCCCCCAGTGCGTTGGCTCCAGCGTCACCGAGCATGGTGCGCTCGCCCAGGTCACCAGGCAGCACGGCGGCCGCAGCGCCGAGCCCGGCCGCGGCCACCGGGCCGGCCGGACCGGCCAGCGCGAGCGGTGCGTGCAGCAAGCTCACCTTGATCGCTCGCCCGGGGCGCAGGTCGAAAAGGTTCAGCAAGTTGGCCTGGCCGGCCACTGCCGCACCGCCGACGACGGTGTCCAGAACGTTGTCGCTGACCAGAGCCGCACCGGCCAGTCCGGCCGCACCGATGACGCCGATCTTGACCGCACCCGTCGTGACCTCGCCACGGGCGAGCGCGGTCAGGTGCCCTCGCAGTCCCTTACTTGCCGAGTCGCCGGCCAGGTCGTCGTAGAGTCCGGCCGCCCCCGCGGCCGCAGCCACGAGCGCGCCGGCGGCTCTGACCCGGCCGGGCAGTCCGGGGGCCACCGCCGCGCCCGCTGCCGCGCCGGCCGCAGCGGCGGCGCCGGCCGAAAGCGTGACCGTCCGGCCGCGGTGATTCTGACGTTCCCACTGAGCCGGGCCACCTGGTGGGTCTGCGGCCAGGCGGCGGTTGACCGCCGCGGCGATCGCCGCCCCTACCCCCGCTGCGACCAGGGTGCCCGCCGCTCGTTGCCATCCTCCGCTCATCCCTCGCCGTCCTCGCTGTCGCTGTCGCCGTCGGGGCCGCCTTCGGTGTCCTCGGCGCCGCCGTCGGTGTCGTCGGCTGGAGTCTCATCCACCGGTTCTTCGGACCGCTGCGGACGGTCCGGGATCGGGGGCATCGCGCCGTCCGGCCCGGAGTAACCGTACTGCCCAGCACCCCCCGACTCCTGCTCGAGGACGGCGAAGACAACGGCAATGCGCCCCACGAGGAGATCAGCCGAATCAACCGTCGAGACTTGCTCGGTCAGGTCGCCGTCACTGCGAATCGCTGGGATGAGTTCTCCGTCATTGTCGAATGGTGGGCCCGCGACGACCGCGCCGGACCCCGCCTCGTCCAGGGCTTGCACGACCGTCATTAACGGCTCGGCCGGCGTGACGGCCTCGTCGCCGGTCAGCGGCCCGGCTATCACGACCGCCAGGTCGGCTTTGCGCTCTGGCTCACCCTCCACACTGATGAACTCCGCCTCGGTAAGCCCGACCATGATCTCCTGGTCGATCTGGCGGCTGGCCCGCAGTGTCCGTTCGTCGAGATCTGGCGGCAGGCCCTGCTCCAGCGCTTGTTCACGAGGAGAGACGAGGAACGCTTGCGCCAGCAGGGCAGCTCCTCTGTCGTAACCGTCCCCGTCCTCTGGAAGTGAGGTGCCCGACGACACCAAGCCGGCTGCGAGGGCGTCCAGGGCGGACTCTGATTCCGGGTCGGCCCAGCTCTCTCCCAGGCGCACAGTGGCGGTCACCGAGGCGCCGCTCTGGTCGAGCACATCGCCCACGGCCTCAACGATGTCTCCATCGGCGTTCGGCATGGCCAGCACGGCGATCTCGCGGTCGGCCAGCCGCCCCCCGACGACGTCAGGGACTACCGCTTCGATGAACCCGTCGCGGTATTCCTGGATCGACTCAAGCCCGCGGATCTGCTCCTGGAGCTGGCTGTTCTGCTCGCGCATGCTGTTCAGCTGGTCGGGCAGGTCGGCGTCCACCCGCTCACCGAGCGGCCCGGCACCGAGCACGATGCCCACCGCGAGCGCGAAGAAGACCGCGATGATCGAAACGAGGTGATAGCGAAAGTCGATCACGTCAGAAGAGTCCTTGCAGCCAGAAGACGAAGCGGTCCCACCACGACCGCATAACTTCGAGATACGCCTCGCCAGTGGGGGTGGAGGTCAGCGCGGCCAGTACCGCCAGCACACCCGCGACCACGAGCAGCACCAGGCTCCAGGCGGGGATGCGGCTGCGGTACAGCCGGCTCACCCCTTTGGCATCGATCAGCTTGCCGCCGACCCGGAGCCGGGTCAGGAACGTACTTGCCATGCCGGCGCGGCCCTTGTCCAGAAACTCCACGAGGGTGTCGTGGGTGCCGACGGCCACGATCAAGCTCGCGTCCTTGTCGTCGGCGAGCAGCATCGCGACGTCTTCGCTGGTTCCTGTCGCCGGGAACACCACGCCGGTCAAGCCGAGGCGTTCGAGCCGCTCGAGGCCCGGCGCGCGGCCGTCGCGGTAGGCGTGTACGACCAGCTCCGCACCCGAATGCAACGTGCGGTCGGACACCGAATCCATGTCGCCGACGATCATGTCCGGCTTCAAGCCAGCGTCCATGAGAGCGTCGGCGCCGCCGTCCACGCCGACCAGGACCGGCCGGTACTCGCGGATGTACGACCGGAGCATGGCGAGGTCTTCGCGGTAGTGGTAGCCGCGCACCACCACGAGGACGTGCCGGCCGTTGAACGAGGTGTCCACGTCGGGCACACCGATGCCGTCGAGCAGCAGGTCTCGCTCCTTGCGCAGGTACTCCATCGTGTTCGCGGCGAACGCCTCGATCTGCGACGAAAGCCCGCCGCGAGCGGTCTCCATCAGCTCTTCGATGCTGTGCAGGGTGTGTTCGACGCCCGTGGCCAGTTCTTCGCTCTCGCCGCCGGCCTCGCGGTAGATCACATTGCCGTCGATGCGCAGCAGGTCACCCTCTTTGACCGCGGAGAACAGATCCGCCTCGATGACGTCAAGGAGCGGGATGCCGGCTTCGAGGAGGATTTGCGGGCCGAGGTTCGGATACCGGCCGCTGACCGATTGCTGGACGTTGATCACTGCCGAGGGGGCGCATAAGACAAGTGCCTCGGCACTGACCCGGTCGATGTCGAGGTGCTCGATGATGGCGATGTCGCCTGCGCGCAAGCGTTTGGTGAGGTCCTTGGTCCGCCGGTCCAGCCGGGCGGCGCCGCTGACACCTGGCAGGCCGTTCGGCTTTGCTCGGCGTCGCAGCGGGTTCCTCACTGGCGAAATCCTGCCATGCTGATCCGCGCCCGCTGCCAGCAGGCCTGGTCACGATCCCGCACGTCGCCGATCTGCCGGCAGCCGGCATGACAAAACGGCCATCCCGGGCACAGGCCGTTCATCGGCGCTCAGCTCGGGCGCGCCGATGTGGTCCGGGCATCGGCGGCGGTGGCGAGTAGCTCGATCGCGTGGGCCTTGGCGGTCGCGGATCCCTCCAGCCCGGCGAGCATTCGGGACAGTTCGCGGATGCGGCCCTCTGGATCGAGCGCGGCGACCCCGCTACTGGTGATCTTTCCGTCGTCGCTCTTGACGACCCTCAGGTGCCGGTCCGCGAATGCGGCCACCTGCGGCAGATGCGTCACAACAAGTACCTGTGCCGTGCGGGCGAGCCGCGCCAGGCGGCGGCCCACCTCTACCGCGGCGGCGCCGCCTACCCCGGCGTCGACCTCGTCGAAGACAAAGGTCGGAACTGGGTCGGCACCGGCGAACACGACCTCGATCGCCAGCATCAGCCGCGACAGCTCGCCGCCGGAGGCACCCTTGTCGATCGGCCGGGGCTCGGCTCCCGCGTGTGCTGAGAAGAGCATCTCGACGTCGTCCACCCCGGTATGCCCGAAGGCCACGTCGCGGCCTGCGATGCTCAAGCCGTTGGGATCAGGCCGCTGGCTGATCGGAATGACCACCCGGGCGTGCGGCATCGCCAGGGCGCGCAGCTCATGTCCGACGGCTTCGGCGAACCGGTCGGCGGCCTCGGTGCGGGCGACGGAGAGCCGGGCCGCGAGCTCGGCCAACTCCGTGCGGAGCCGGTCGCGCTCCTGCCTCAACGCGAGGATCCGGTCGTCGTCGCCGTCCAGCTCGAGCAACCGCCTCGACGCGTGATCGGCCCACTTGAGTACCTCATCGATACTCTCGCCGTACTTGCGAGTCAGCCCGCTCAGGTCCGAGCGTCGCTGCTGCACGAAAGCAAGCCGCTCCGGGTCGGTGTCTACCCTCGCCGCGTACGACGCGAGGTCCGCGGCAACGTCCGCCAGCAGGTAGGCCGCCTCAGCGAGCCGGTTCGCCAGCTGTCCGAGCTCGGAGTCGTGGTCCTGTTGGGTCACCAGCGCTTGGCGAGCCCGCGCCACCAGACCGAGCGCGTCCACGACATCCGGGCCGGTCTCCTCGGCGGTCAGGCACTCGTGCGCTGCTTCGGCTGCGGTCCGCAAGCCGTCCGCGTGCGCCAGCCGGTCCTCCTCGGCCGCCAGCGAGGCGTCCTCGCCCGGCTGCGGTCCGATCCGCTCAATTTCTTCGAGGCCGAGCCGCAGCAGGTCAGCCTCCCGAGCCCGCTCGCGGCTCTGTGTCGTCACCTCGGTCAACTCGGCCTCGACCGCACGAAGCCGATCGAACCGTTCGGCGTAGACCGCCATCGGTTTGGCCACGGCTTCACCGGCGAACCGGTCCAGCGCGGCGCGCTGCTGGTCACCGCGGAGCAGCCGGTGCTGATCGCTTTGACCGTGGACCGCCACCAGATCTGCGGACAGTTCGGCCAGCACGCCCACCGGCACCGAACGCCCGCCCACGTGCGCACGAGACCGGCCCTCCGCCGACACGGTCCGAGACAGCAGCAGATCGCCGTCGTCGAAGTCGGCGCCCGCCTCAGCAACCCGCTCGGCGATCCGGCCGGCAGGCGGCACCCGTACCCGACCCTCGATCAGAGCGCGATCGGCCCCTGCCCGTACCGCTCCGGGATCCGCACGTCCGCCCATCAACAACCCGAGCCCGGTCAGCACCATCGTCTTTCCGGCCCCGGTCTCGCCGGTGAGCACAGTCAAGCCCGGGCCGAGGTCAAGCTGAGCATCCTCGATCACACCCAGGCCGCGGATTCGGATCTCGCTGAACACGTACGCAGCCTATGTCGAACCAGGACGCTCATACCGGGCGCCGCGCCACCCCTCGACCGGGAGGGCGAACTTGGCGACCAGCCGGTCGGTGAACGGCGGCCGGTGGAGGCGCGCCAGCCGGACCGGCTCCGCGCCGCGGCGCACTTCGACCCGCGCGCCCGGCGGCAGGTCGACCGTCCGCCGCCCGTCACACCACAGCACCGCGCCCGCCGTTTGCGGCTGGATCGTGACCGCGAGCTCCGACGACGGCCCGACGACCAACGCACGAGCGAACAGAGCGTGCGCACTGATGGGGACGATCAGCAGCGCCTCCAGATCGGGCCAGACCACCGGCCCGCCGGCACTGAATGCGTAGGCCGTCGAGCCGGTCGGCGTGGCCATCACCACGCCGTCGCAGCCCCACCGGGACAGGGCCCGGCCGTCGATTTCGGCGACCAGGTCGAGCATTCGCTCCCGGCTGGCCTTCTCGACGCTGGCTTCGTTGAGTGCCCAGTTTGTGGCGATCACCTCGTTGTCGTGCCGGACCACCACGTCGACGGTCATGCGTTCCTCGACCTCGTAACGGCGGTCCACGATGCGGTCCACGGTGAAACTCAGGTCGTCGCGCTCGGCTTCAGCAAGAAAGCCCACGTGGCCCAGGTTGACGCCGAGAATCGGGGTTCCCGTCGGCCGAGCCAGCTCGGCACCCCGCAGGATCGTGCCGTCTCCGCCGAGCACGATGACGAGCTCGCAGCCGCTCGCGGAGTCGGGCCCGGCCTCCACGGCGACCGCACCGGTGCTCACCACGTCGTCGGCTTCGGCGGCCAGCACGCGCACCTCCAGGCCGGCGGCGCTGAGCAAGGCGACGGCCTCGTGTCCGACGTCCAGGGCTTCCGGGCGGCCGGTATGCGTCACGAGCAGCACCGAACGGTCACTCATGCGACGTACCTCATGCCGGACCCTCCTCGACGGCGCGGTCGACCATGGCGGGGTCGAGCGACGGCGCGCCCGCCCGAAGCCACAGAAAGTACTCGACATTGCCCGATGGGCCGGGCAACGGGCTGGCCGTCACCCCGAGCACACCGAGTCCATGGGCGGCGGCAGCTTCGGCGACCGTCCGTACCGCCTCGGCACGCAACCCCGGATCGCGCACCACGCCGCCTCTGCCGACCCGATCCTTACCGACCTCGAACTGTGGTTTGACCATCAACACCAAGTCGGCATCCGGCGTGGCACATGCGACGAGGGCGCTCATGACAACGGTCAGTGAGATGAACGACAGGTCGGCCACAACCAGCTCGACGGGACCTCCGATCAGGTCCGCGGAGATCTCCCTGACATTCGTCCGGTCGTGGACGGTGACGCGCTCGTCCTGCCGCAGCGACCACGCAAGCTGTCCGTACCCGACGTCGACTGCGGCCACCTCGGCCGCCCCCCGGCGAAGCAACACGTCGGTGAACCCGCCGGTGGACGCGCCCGCATCCAGACAGCGCTTTCCGTGCACCGTCAAGCCGGCCGCGGTGAACGCATCGAGGGCACCGGCCAGCTTGTGCCCGCCACGGGAGACGTAGTCGTGCGGATCACCGGCATCGGTCACAACGATGGGATCAGCCGTGGTGACCCCGGTCGCCGGCTTGTTAGCCGGCCGACCACCGACGCGGACCCGTCCGTCGGATACCAGCCGCGCCGCGTGATCACGAGAGCGGGCGAGCCCCCGCCGGACCAGCTCGGCATCCAGTCGTCGCCGCGGTGGCACGTTGGGCCTCAGTCCTCGTCCTCGGCCAAGGTGTCCTGGAGTGACCGGTGGATTGCTTCAACCACCGCGGCATGGTCATGCACCGGCGCGGTGTCGAGCTCGGCCAGCCTGCTCAGTGCCTGGTCGACCCGGTCGTCGCCGGTGGTTGCCCGCTCGTCCTGCTCGCTCATGTTCCCCAACGGTAGCGGCCCACTGCTCACCAACCCGCCTTTGCCAGCGCCTCGGCGACTCCATCGGGCGGCTCGTTTAGGGACCACGCGGCACCACACAAGGCACGCAGAGCGTCCAGCCGCCGCGCGTCGTCGCCTGTCTGCTCAATCGATATGCGGCCGCGGTCGACGGTGGCCGACCAGCCGCCGTACTCGGATGCCCCCGCCTTGACGTCCACGTCGCCGGGCGGGGCCAGCAAGGCTCGCAGATCCTCACCGATATAGGTCGGACGATGGTTCGCGGCGGCACGCACGATTTCGTCCGGATCGGTCACACCGGTGAACACGAGCAGACTGTCCGCACCCGCACGCTGGGCGCCCTCGATGTCGGTGTCCATCCGGTCACCGACCACCAGTGGTCGCTTGGCTGCGGTACGAAGGACAGCTTCGCGGTGCATCGGCGGTTCAGGCTTGCCCGCCACCACCGGCGCCTCGCCGGTGGTGATCTTGAGCGCCTCGACGAACGCACCGTTGCCAGGCGCCCTGCCACGAGGCGTAGGAATTGTCCAATCGAGGTTGGAGGCCACCCACGGCAAGCCGGCCGCGATAGCGTAGGCGCCTTCGGCCAGCAGGCACCACCCGACATCGGGGTGGAAGCCTTGGACTACCGCGACTGGCTGGTCGGCAAGTTCGGCGACGGCAACCAGGCCTTGCTCGGACAACGCGTCGATCAACCCTTCGCCGCCCACGACCAGCACTCGAGACCCAGCCGGCAGCATCTCCGCGAGCAGCCGGGCAGCGGCCTGCGCTGATGTCACGACCTCGGACGGGTCGGCGCTGATGCCAAGCGAATTCAGATGGTCAGCTACCACGTGCGGCGGCCGCGCGGCGTTGTTGGTAACGAACGCCAGGCGCATTCCGCGGAGCCGGCACTCGGCCAGGGTCTGCTCGGCGTGTGGGACGGCCCCCGAGCCCACGTAAACGACGCCATCGAGATCCAGCAACGCGACATCGTAGGCCTCGGCGAGCGCAGTCATGCTCCCATCCTGTCAGTCCGTGCACCACGGCCGGAGCGTGTGTGCGTACGATGCGGACTCAAGATGAGCCAACCCACCGACCGCGACCGGCCGCTGCGGCTGGCGCCCTTTCGGGCCCTGCGGTACAACCCTGCTGCGGTCGACGACCTCGGCGCCGTGACCTGCCCGCCGTACGACGTGATCGGCGCCGACCGGGTTGGAGCCTGGGAAGCGGCCGACGAGCACAACATCGTTCGACTGATCCTGCCCCGGCAGGAAGCCGGCGACAATCGCTACGTCCACGCCGCGAGCGACCTCAGGCGGTGGCTGGACGCCGGTGTGCTCGTCCGCGATGCCGAACGAGGCCTCTACGTTTACGAGCACACCAATGGCGGTGCGGTCGCCCTGGGCCTGGTCGGAGCGATTTCCCTGCACGAGCCCGCCGAGCGCAAGGTTCTGCCGCACGAAGACGTATTCCCCGGCCCAGTGGAGGACCGCGCTGCGCTTATGGCAGCAATGGCAGCCCAGCTGGAACCGATCCTCCTGACCTATGACGGCGGTGGACCGGCCAGTGACGTGGTAGACGAGGTGGTCACGGGAGCACCCGACATCGTGGTCCACACCTCGGACGGCGCCGAGCACCGCCTCTGGCGGATCGTCGACCCCGCTGCGCTGCGCCGAATCGCCGCCGATCTGGCCGACCGAACTGCGCTGATAGCCGATGGCCATCACCGGTACGCGGCGTACCTGAAGCTTCGGGAGCGTTCGATACCTGGCTCTGGCACGGGGCTGGCCATGCTCGTGGACGCGCGCCGGCACCCGCTGCGGGTCGGATCCATTCACCGATCGGTCGCCGGGCTGGCCTGGCCTGCGGCCCTGGATGCGGCGCGGAAAGTGTTCGCCCACGTGGAAGTGCTCGATCCGCAGGACGCTCCGTCGCGAGCCGGATGGACTCTGGACGCTGTGCTCGCGCGCTTGGCGGACGCGAAGTCGCGCCTCGCAGCGCCCGCCTTCGCCGTGGCCGCCGACTCGCACGCAGCACTGATCGGTGCACCCGACTCCGCGGCGGTAGTGGCCAGCATGCCCCCTAACCGGTCGCAGCTGTGGCATTCGCTGGACGCCAGTGTGGCCCAGCATCTGGTACTCGAGCAGCTGTGGGGCGTCGTGGACAGTGACGCCCGCGTCGCCTACCACCACAACGCGGACGACGCGGTGGCCGCAGCCGGGGGCGGCCGCGGAGTCGCGCTGCTGCTCACGCCGCCGCGCCACGACGATGTGCTGGCCATCGCGGCACAAGGCGAGCGAATGCCGCGGAAGTCGACGTCGTTCGGGCCCAAGCCGCGCACCGGCCTGCTCATGAGACTGCTGGGTCAACGCGACTCAGGCTCATCCGCTGAAACCGGCGGGTGATACAGCCGCCGCGCCTCGGTCAGTTCGACTTCGTACCGGCTCTGTGGCACGCCGTCGCCACGCCAGAATCGTCGATGCAACGCGCCGCGCACCTCAACGACGTCGTCGGCGCACCACCGCATCACGGTGCGTTGCAGATCATTCGTCCAAGCCGCGCACGACAGCGTGTCGGACTTCTGCCGGCGCCCACGGCCGGCGGGCGGCCGGGGCCGCTCCACGACGACCCTCACGTTCACCACCAGGTCGCCGCTGGGCAACCTGGTCTGGATGGGATCCTTGGACACTCGCCCGACCAGGTGAATCTCATTGCAGTGCTCGAGCGCCGGAACTGTCGTTGTGGTCATGGTCGCCGCCCTCCTGGCGATCGTCGCAGGGCTGATGCCCTTCCATGATCGCGGCCAGCGCGGGCGAGATCGGATCACGAGTGCAATCTGTGGATAACTACTGGCGAGCGTGCAGGATGTGGATGACCGTCAGCGTCACACCACCCGCTCGTCGAGCTGTGCAACTCGCTCGGCTGCGTCCGTGGCCTCCTCGGCATCGGCATCCAGCGCCCGGACGAACCATCGGCGAGCTTCGTCACGCCGTCCTGCCGCCTCGAGTAAGTCCGCGTAGGCATACCGCAACCGGGCCACCCACTGCGCCATGGACTGCGACCGTAGTTCCGGCACCTGCAGCGACACGACTGCTGCCTCGATGTCGCCGAGATCGCGCCGTGCCCCGGCGGCCACGATCAGCATCTCGATCCGGCTCTCTTGCGGAAGTCCCGTCACCGCTGGATCGCCGGCCAGGTCGAGCGCGCGGCGCGGACGTCCCAGACCGCGCTCACAGTCGGCCATTACGGGGAGGTACTCGGCCGAGCCGGTGATTCGGCGAGCTGCGCGCAACTCGGCAAGCGCTTCCGCGTACCGGCCGGCCCAGTACGCCGCAACACCCGCGGCTTCACGAACCACCCCGATCCGCGACGCCCGCCGCCGAGCCTCAAGGGTGTGGCGGTACGCGAGCTCGGGATCCTCATCCAGCAGGCGGCCGGCCATCACCAGGTGCCGTGCGACCGCTCGGGCTGCACCTTTCGAAAGGCTCCCAAACTCAGCGGCAACGTCCGAGTCGAGTTCGTCGCCGGTGACGTCGTCGTCGATCGCCAGCTCTGGATCAGTTGCTGTCGCGGCCGTGTCTCGTGGGCGTTCGTCAAGCCCAGGGGCGCCGGGCCGCCGTTGCCCGCCTTTGCCCGGCGCACGCCGACGTGGTCCGTCGTCGCGCGGGGCACCCTGGGTCCGATCTCGCCGTTCATCGCGGCGGGGGCCCCGTATCCGTCGCCCAGAATCGTCCGAACCGTCCCCGCGCCTGTCCACCATCGTGCTCCTTCGTCTGGTGCAGACCCCATCGAATCATGGCCGCACAACACAACGAGGGCTACCCGCACAAACAGCGGGTAGCCCTCGTTCTATGTAATGTGTCCGGCGGTGTCCTACTCTCCCACCCCGTCTCCAGGGCAGTACCATCGGCGCTGAGAGGCTTAGCTTCCGGGTTCGGAATGGGACCGGGCGTTTCCCTCTCGCTATGACCGCCGGAACTCTATTGAGATGTGGTCGGGGCCGATCGATCGATCGGACGCCGTCCATACCTCCAGAACAGCACAGTGGACGCAGCATTTCTTCATCGCTCACCTCACGAAGAGGTGTTGTGTGGCAAGTCCTCGGCCTATTAGTACCGGTCAGCTTCACCTGTTGCCAGGCTTCCACGTCCGGCCTATCAACCCAGTCGTCTGGCTGGGGGCCTTACCCGGTTAACCCGGTGGGAGACCTCATCTTGAAGCAGGCTTCCCGCTTAGATGCTTTCAGCGGTTATCCCTCCCGAACGTAGCTAACCAGCCGTGCTCCTGGCGGAACAACTGGCACACCAGAGGTTCGTCCGTCCCGGTCCTCTCGTA
>DASUUH010000139.1:0-12469 GCA_036374175.1 Jiangellaceae bacterium
GTGTACTGGAAGATGTAGAGCCCGAAGTCACGGTCACTGGCGAGCACGTAGTACTGCCCGTCGTTGTGCTTGTGAACCTCGACGCCCCAGAAGTTGTTGCCGCCTTCGTCTATGAACGCGCCAACCTCCCTGATGCCGCGGTTGCCGTACTCGACGACCCGGAATCCACCTGCGTAGTACGAGAGGTACGCGAGGCCAGTACCGGGCCGCGGGTCCATCGCTACCTCGTGCACGCTCAGGTCTCCGAAGCCGATCGCGAAAGCTTCGTCCTGCGACTCCGGGATCGCGTACGTGTCGACCTGCTCGATCGACCCGGTCTGCCCGACCGCGCCTGGCACCTTGGTCCTGAACAGCCGGACGTAGCCCCAACCGTCGAACTCCACCGACACGTCGATGTCGTGACCAAGCGCGCCGATCGCAGGCTCAAGCGTCGGATCGTACGGCACCGAAAGGTCCGGCGGGCTGTCGAACAGGTGATGGAACGCCGTGTGGGTTGTGCACACGCCAACGACGAGTTGCGTGAACGCGCCAGATCCGCAGAAGGGTGAATCCGGGCTGGCGAGCTCCCCGGAATGGTGGTTGACGAAGAGCACTGCGTCGTATCCCGCCGCGATGGCCATGTCGGCCTTCTCGCCAGGGAAGCAGGCATCTTCGGGCGCGCTCGGATCTGCGACCGGACCCCGCTGGATGACGGCAATCGCTTCTTCACCCGGCAACAGATCCCGCAGGCCCACACTGTCGCGGTGCGGCACTGGCGCGGACGTCGGGCAGGCGTAGCCGACATTCACCGTCGGCCCATTCAGCCGCTGGTCCGGCAGCGCAGTCGGCGGTGCCGCCCCTCCGACAGACGTCGATGGGTACACGCCAGCGTTCGGGCCGGTGGTGATCTGGAACTCCCCCACCCGGAACGGCGCGAAGTCCTCATCTGTACCGATCATGAACCGGAAATCAGGTGAGAGCTCCGACTGGTGCGCGTTGCCCTCGGGCGGGACCTCTTCGCCCCGCAGCAGGCGCTGGTCGTCGAACTCGGGGAACTCCCAATTGGCGATCAGAGTCACGTTGCTTGGCGTCGGATCCGTTACGTCGAGCAGGACGTAACCACCGTCCCAGTAGCCCACGTTCATGATGTACCGGTTGCCCTTGCGGTAGACCATCATGTCGTGGCTGAAGATCGATACCGCGAGATGTGGCGGGTTGTCCTGGCCGATGCCGAACAGCGTGAACAGGTCGAGAGTGTCGTTGACCATGACCGGGTTGGCCGGATCGGTGATGTCCAGGATGTCGAGGTCCTCGAACTCGAAGTTGTCGACGAGAACCACGTATACCTTCTCGTCGACATGTGAGTTCCACGCGAACATCGAGTGCGTGTCATTCGGGTTCGGGGCGACAGGCCCGGTGGTATCGCCGACGTGCTCGGCGAGGAGCACTGGGTTCAGCGGGTCAGTAACGTCCCAGATGTTGATCCCGCCGCGGAAGACGTCCTTGCCGGTGGCCTCTGCGACTGGCACGCAGGCGCCAAGGATCTCGTTCTGGTGGATGAATAGCTGCCGCCCGGCGAGCGGGCCGTGCTCCACGTTGATGACTTGGGAGCCTTCGCCTGCATAGTTGCCAGGAGTCGTGGGCAGGAATCCGACCTGTAACGGGTTGGTCGGGTCGGATATATCTACGATCCACGCGCCGCCACCGAGACAGTCTTCAGACTGGAACGCGGTCAGGTACGCGAAGTCACCAAACGCTGCTACGTCGGCCACCCGATCGGTCATGTCCGGCTGCACGCCCGGTGGCGGTGAGAGCGCCGCCTTGCCGATCAACGCAACGTTCTCTTCTTTTGGT
The DNA here is from genome assembly GCA_036374175.1 of Jiangellaceae bacterium. Classification (GTDB taxonomy): domain Bacteria; phylum Actinomycetota; class Actinomycetes; order Jiangellales; family Jiangellaceae; genus JASLBX01. The sequence goes on from DASUUH010000139.1 coordinate 1,834, forward strand.
GGCAGGTGGCCGGTGCTCGGGCCATGTTGGCCCTCGGAATGCGCGACGTCGCCGAACTCGTCAGCGAGCCGACCTCTCTCGGGATGATGGGCGGTGGCGACGCCGCTCACCCCTAACGCCACTGTTGCTGCGACGGCTACCACGAGGTGTCGTCGTAGTCGCATACGAACTCCCCCTCCAATAGAAACAGCGATCCCGGCGGGACCGCGAACCGATCCGGCACGCAGGTCTCTACGCGGCCAGCCGTCACGTGACGCAAGCCGCCGGCGCGATTCGCAGTCACGCCGCGAGAGGGACTGCGCAGCGCACAAGCCAAATCCGCACGTGACTATCGGTGAATCTACTCCGCGATCGGGAGCCCGAGAAGGGGTCAAAGACAGGCGGCTGGGAAGCTGCCCCGAGCAGTTAGAGCAGCTTCCCAGCCGTGGTCAGTCAATCCACCGGCAGGGCCGAGCTGGTAGCAGACGGCTCAGCCCCGGCCCCGGCTCGAGGCCGGCGCTGGCGGGCTAAACCGCCCACCAGTCACCGGCCAGAGCCACGCCGGCTTACGGGTCGACTATAACGGTGCAGGTCAGCGTCACCGTCGGATCCGTCGGCAACAGGTCGTTGACGGTCAGCGAGCCGTCGCCGTTGGCTCCAGTGCTGCCGTTGTAGATGTTGCCATCGGAGTCGGTGCACTGCATCACCGAGGCCGTGCCGCCGTCGACTTGCGAGTCAACGGAGACCGTGATGTTGGTCAGCGGTGTGTTGTGGAAACTCACCGTCGCCGGAGTACCGCCGCCATCACAGTCCGCCACCGCGCTAACGGTGACGTCCTCCGGATCGTTCGGCGCATAACCGGTCGGGGTCGTCTCCGTCACGGTGTAGTCACCGAAGTCGAGTCCGTCGAGGCACGCCTCGCCGTTGGCATCCGTTGTCACGGTCTCAGAGACGCCGTCGCCTTCGATGGTGAACTCGACGCCGGCGTGCGGGTGATCACCCGAGCCGGAAGCAGCGTGCTTCCGGTCCTTAGTAATCTCGATCGCACCGGTCTGCAGCTCGTTGACGTAGGTGCAGTCGACCACGTCAAGCGGTTTCAGGTCGAAGCTGACGGTGGCTCCGTTCACCTGGATGACCGTCCCGTGGGAATCGTCCGACGCGCTGCAGTCGACTTCCTTAAGCGCGAAGGTCGGGCCTGGGTCCGCCTCGGTCACGCTGTACTGACCGGCGAAGACCTCGCCGCCGTAATCCCGGGCCTCGCCATTCTTGAGCGAGAAGGTGTCGGGGTCCAGGCCGCCGGTCGTCGTGTAGTCGAACGTCGTGTCGGTGGGATCGGGGTCAGGGATGGTCTCCTTGCGAATGATGACCCGGCCACAGTTTGTGATGTTGATCTCACCGGGGCCGACCAGGTCCTTCATCTGGGCGGTGCCCGAGTTGCCGGACGACCGGCTGACGCCGAACGCGCTGCCGAAAGCCACGCACTCGTCGGTGCCGAAGACACCAGCGTCGGTGAGGTTGATGCCGGCCTCGCCGAACTCGTTGAGGCCCAGTGTTTCTGTTCCTCCCGGGCCGATCGCGTCCTGGACTGGACCGACGTCAGATGTGTTCACCTTCGCCTCAGCGAAGCCGAGCGCGGTCAGGTTCTGTGCTGTTCCCCAGCACGGCGCGCTGCTGTTGCCGACCTCGCAGGGTCCGCTTTCGACCCAGCGCCGCATCGTGATCGTCGGTGTGTCAGTGGAGGAGCCCGCGAAGTCGTAGACGATCAACAGGTCGCCGGCGGTCCGGTTCACCAGGCCGCCCGTGGCACACGGGTCCTCACCCTGGTTGAACTCGAAGCCGATGTGCGCCGACGGCGAGGTGGTGTTCTGCGGGATGCGAACCCACGCCAGATTGAGGAAGATGTCGCCGTCCACGGTGTTGCTGCTGACGTAAATTCGCTCGAGGTCGTCCTTGTTGGGCGCCTTGCCGGTGTTCACAACCGGACAGTTGTTGTCTTGCTTGACACCGCCGGCGAACGCTGTGTCGGTCGTTGTGGCCTGAGCGTCCTCGATCCCGGTGAACGCCCAGCCGTCGACCGTCTTGTTCGACGTTCGGTACGGCGCGGTGCCCTCCCAGACCGTCGGCGCGAAGCCGTTCCAGTCAAAGGTCGAATTGACGGCCAAGTTGCCGTCGTCGGCTTCGAAGCCGGACGCATCGCTCACCGGGCCGGCTGCGCCCGGAATCGCGAGGCTCACTGCAGTAAGACAGCCGACCGCAACCGCGGCGACGATCCTCCTTCGGTTGCGTCGTGGTTTGCGCGGACGCGCATGACGAGATAAAGGTGCCATGTGGTTCCCCCCTCGAGAACAACACCCCCAGCGATCGACCCCAAGTCGAGATCGACCGGGTCCACGGGACGGCACAACGGTCGACCCCCCGCTGCATCGTGCCGTGTCCAGGAGTGACGGTAGCGGTCGGCATTAAGGTTCAGCAAAGGAATCCGGTCAGGTGCCTCTGTTCGCGCAATCGACCGTTGCAGGACAATGCTCTCGATGGGACCGCATTCGGACCGGCTCCGGTGGAACGCGAGGTTCAGCCGCGAGCTGCCGGTATTCGAGCCGCACCCGCTGGTCGGCGCCGCATTGACCGCTGGCCTGCCCGAAGGTTCGGTGCTGGAACTGGCCTGCGGCCGGTCGGGCAGCGCACTCGCACTTGCTGCGTCCGGCCATCGGGTCATCGCGGTGGACGTCTCCGACATCGCGTTGGCTCAGTTGGCTGCCGAGGCAGAGCGGCGTGAACTGGCAGCGCGAGTGAAGTGCGTCCTTGCCGACGTAGCAACATTCGACCCCGGCGAAGAGCGCTTCGCCTTCGTTCTGGCTACGCACTTCTGGGATGCGGCGGCGTTCACCACGGCCTGTACGGCCGTGATGCCCAGCGGCCTTCTCGGCTGGGAGGCACTGGCCTGCGAGCCCGAGGCCAGGAGTTCACGCCCCTGGCGCATCCCGCATGGCGAGCTGAGCGCTCGCGTTCCCGGACGCTTCACCGTGCTGGACGAGCGGGAAATCGTAGTCGGCGACAAGCGTTCGACACGGCTGCTGGCCCGCGCGTCCGTATGAAGTGATCGAAGTACCGAACGTCCCGGCTACCCGGGATGTTCGGTACTTCGATCAACGGCGGTCGGTCAGACGTGGCAGGCGTACGCCGGGACGGTAAGGAACGTCGGGAATTCCGGTCCGAGGGCGACCTGCTCGAACAGTTCACGGGCCTGCCGGACACGGTCCGCTCGCCGAGCGTCATTGCCGACTTCGGCGAGCAGAGTGTCGGCTTCTTCCGCAACGATCCGCTCCACCAGTGGTCGCGTGATGATCGTCCCGTCCGGCAGCTTGGACTCGACGTGGATCCACTGCCAGATCTGGGACCGGCTGATCTCCGCGGTGGCAGCGTCCTCCATGAGCCCGAAGATGCCCACGGCACCGCGTCCGCCGAGCCATGACTCCAGATAACGCAGGGCGACGCCGACGTTCTTGCGGAGCCCTTCTTCGGTGATGTCACCGGGTGTCGCGGCGATGTCCAGCAGGTCTGCAGCCGTGACATGCACGTCGTCACGGCGGCGGTCGATCTGGTTCGGCCGGTCGCCGAGGACCTCGTCGAAGACTTCCCGGACGACGTCGACCATGCCCGGATGTGCGACCCATGAGCCGTCGAAGCCGTCCCCGGCCTCGCGCTCTTTGTCCGCGCGCACCTGAGCGAAGGCCTCCTCGTTCGCCACCTGGTCCTTCGACGGAATGAACGCCGACATGCCGCCGATCGCGTGCGCTCCACGCCGGTGGCAGGTGCGCACCAGCAACTCGGTGTACGCCCGCATGAACGGGACGGTCATCGTGACCGCCGACCGGTCGGGCAGCACGTATGAACCCCCGCGGGTGCGGAATGTCTTGATTACGCTGAAGATGTAATCCCAGCGCCCCGCATTGAGTCCGGCGGAGTATTCGCGCAGCTCGTACAGGATCTCTTCCATCTCGAACGCGGCGGGAATGGTCTCGATCAGCACCGTCGCCCGGATGGTGCCCCGCGGCAGGCCAAGGAAGTCCTCGGCGAACACGAACACGTCACGCCACAACCGCGCCTCGTGATGGCTCTCCAGCTTTGCCAGGTAGAAGTACGGCCCGACCCCGCGCGCCACGAGTTCGCGGGCGTTGTGGAAGAAGTACAGCCCGAAGTCGACCAGACTCCCCACCATCACGTCGCCGTCGACCGCCAGGTGCTTCTCGGTCAGGTGCCAGCCTCGCGGCCGCATCACGATCGTCGCGGTCTCGTCGTTCAACTCGTACCGCTTGCCCTCCGGGCTGGTGTAGTCGATCTGGCGCCGGATCGCGTCATACAGGTTGGCTTGTCCGTCGATCACGTTGGCGAAGTGCGGAGTGTTGGCATCCTCGAGGTCGGCCAGCCAGACCTTCGCTCCCGAATTGAGCGCATTGATCGCCATCTTTCGGTCGGTGGGCCCGGTGATCTCGACCCGGCGGTCAACCAACCCGGGAGCAGGTGGCGGCACGTGCCAACTGTCGTCCTCACGGATGTGCCGGGTCTCCTCAAGGAAGTCCAAGCTCGCGCCCGCCGCAATCTGCTCGCGGCGTTTCTGCCGGGCCGCAAGCAGGTCGGCGCGCCGCCCGGCGAACCGCCGGTGGAGCTGGGTGAGGAAGGCCATCGCCGGTGGGGTCAGGATTTCCGGTCGGCGCATCAGAACTGTTCCTCCTCGGTCGAGCCGCGCAGGGCGAGCGTGTCGCTGTCCGGGTTCAGCGCGCTGGACACCAGGTCGAAATAGCCGGTGCCGACTTCGCGCTGGTGCTTGACGCCGGTGTAGCCGCGGGACTCGGCCGCGAACTCCGCCTGCTGCAACGAGACGTACGCTGGCATGCCGCCCTCTGCGTACCGCTGGGCCAGGTCGAACATGCCGTAATTGAGCTGGTGGAAACCGGCCAGCGTGATGAACTGGAACTTGTACCCCATCGCGCCGAGCTCGCGCTGGAACCGCTCGATGGTGGCCTCGTCCAGATGGGCCTTCCAGTTGAATGACGGCGAGCAGTTGTATGCCAGCATCTTGTCAGGAAACTCCGCTTGCACCGCCTCGGCAACCTTGCGGGCCAGCTCCAGGTCAGGCGTGCCGGTCTCGACCCAGATCAGGTCGGCGTGACGGGCATAGGCGAGCGAGCGTGCGATCACCGGCTCGACACCCGGCGTCACCCGGTAGAAGCCCTCGGCCGTCCGCTCGCCAGTGACGAAGGGCTGGTCGATCGGGTCAACGTCGGACGTGATCAGCTTGGCGGCCAGCGCGTCGGTACGCGCCACCACAATCGTCGGGACGTCCATGACGTCGGCGGCCAGCCGGGCCGCGTTGAGCGTCCGGACGTGGTGCGACGTCGGCACCAGGACCTTCCCGCCGAGGTGGCCGCACTTCTTCTCGGACGCGAGCTGGTCCTCGTAATGGATCCCTGCCGCGCCGGCCGCGATCATCCCCTTGGCGAGCTCGAATGCGTTGAGCGGGCCGCCGAAGCCGGCCTCAGCGTCCGCGACGATCGGCGCCAGCCAGTCAAAGCCCGGATCGGTGCCTTCGGAGAACGTGATCTCGTCCGCCCGAAGTAACGCATTGTTGATCCGCCGGACCACGGTGGGCACCGAGTTCACCGGGTAGAGACTCTGGTCCGGGTACGTCTGCCCGGCCGTGTTGCCATCGGCGGCGACCTGCCAGCCGGACAGGTAGATGGCCTTGAGGCCCGCCCGAACCATCTGCACGGCCTGGTTACCGGTGATCGCACCGAGCGCATGGACGTAGTCGGTGGTGGTCAGCAACTCCCAGAGCCGCTCGGCCCCGCGCCGGGCGAGGGTGTACTGCTCACGGACCGTGCCGCGCAGCCGGACGACGTCTTCGGCGGTGTAGGTCCGCTCGACACCGCGCCACCGTGGGTCGGTCTCCCACTGCCGGGCCAGCTCGGCCGCCTCCGCGGCGATGCGGGCGCTGACAGTGGAACGCTGAGTGGTCAGGGGCCGGGCGGCCTCGACGGTCCTCATGATTGCTCCTAGCTATGTGAAGGTCTTCCTGACCAACACTGTGTGTCCGCTCAAACCGCCTTCACTACCGATATGCTGTGTGAATATCGTCGAAAGTTCACTGAGAGAGAAGCCGTGACGGTTACAGATCTGGATCTCATGACCTTGGGCCGGCGTATCCGCCACGCCCGCAAGGCCCGCGGTATGACGCTGGGCGAGCTCGCCGAGGCGGTCGACCGCGCTCCGTCCCTGCTCTCTCAGATCGAGAACGGCAAACGTGAGCCCCGGCTGACGCTGCTTCGCGCTATCGCGGACGCGCTGGGGGTCCAGCTTGCCGAGCTGATGAGCGCCGAGCCGCCCTCGCCGCGGGCCGCTCTGGAGATCGAATTGGAGCGGGCACAGCGGAGTTCGCTCTACGCGTCGCTGGGGCTGCCGCAGGTGTCGCTGAGCAGCCGGTTGCCGACGGAGGTGCTCGAGTCGCTGGTCGGCCTGCACCAGGAGCTCGAACGGCGCGCGACCAAGCAACTGGCTACTCCGGAGGCCGCCCGCCGGGCCAATGCCGAGCTGCGCCGACAGATGCGCGACCGCGACAACTACTTCCCTGAGATCGAGCAGGTGGCCGCCGCGATCTCGGCCGCCACGGGTCACGCGGGCGGGCCGCTCACCGAGCGCGGCATCAGCGCGATCACCTCCCACCTTGGCTTCACGTTGCACCGGGTGGCCGATCTTCCACGCGCCACGCGGTCAATCATCGACTTGAAGCATCAGCGGGTGTACCTACCACTGTCCGGGCCCCGGGGTCACGACCCGCGCACCATCGTGTTGCAGACGCTCGGTCACGTCGCGCTCGGCCATGACGACCCAACCGACTACGCCGACTTCTTGCGCCAGCGGGTCGAGGTCAACTACTTCGCCGCCGCGCTGCTGATACCCGAGCGCGCCGCTGTCGATCACTTGCAGCGCGCGAAGGCTCAGAAGGCCCTCGCGATCGAAGACCTGCGGGACGTATTCGCGGTGTCGTACGAGACAGCCGCCCACCGGTTCACCAATCTGGCCACCCACCACCTCGGGCTTCCTGTCCACTTCATGCGGGTCGGCGAGGACGGCGTCATCTACAAGGCGTACGAGAACGACGACGTGACGTTCCCAACCGACGTCACCGGCGCCATCGAGGGCCAAATCGTGTGCCGCAAGTGGGCGGCCCGGGCGGTGTTCTCCGCGGCAGACCGCCACGCCACCCACTACCAGTACACCGATATGGACCGGGGAACCTACTGGTGCACAACCCACGTCGAGCGCACCCCCGAGGGCGAATTCGCAATTGACGTCGGCGTGCCGTACGCACACTCGAAGTGGTTCACCGGACGCGACACGACTGTGCGCGCACGATCGAAGTGCCCGGATCCGTCCTGCTGCCGCCGCCCTCCGGCGGGGCTGGCCGACCGCTGGGCCGATCATGCCTGGCCCAGCGCCCGCGTACATTCTCATCTGCTCGCGGCGTTGCCACCGGGCACGTTTCCGGGCGTGGACGACACCGACGTCTACGAGTTTCTCGACCGCCATTCCCCGTGAATCAAGCCGCCGCGTAACCTTTTGCCCGGCTCGGGCGATACCAAAGTAGGGGCCAACGCCGAATCGGGAGGAAGCGCTGGCGATCGGGGATGCTTTCGCGGATGTGCTCGCCGCGGCGCGTTCGGGTGCGCCGTGGGCGTTCGAACGGCTCTACGCCGAGTTGTCGCCACAGGTTGCGAACTACCTGACGCTGCGCGGTGTAACCGAGCGTGACGATGTCACCAGCGAGGTCTTCCTCGCGGTCTTCCAGCGCCTGGCCACGTTCACCGGCTCGGAGGCCAAGTTCCGTTCTTGGGTGTTCGCGATCGCTCACAATAAGGCTGCCGACGTGCACCGCCGCGAAACTCGGCGGCCGTGGGCCGAAGCCGGCCCGGACGCCGTCCTGGAGCGACCCGGCGGCAACGTCGAGGACGAGGCGATGTCGAGCCTCGCGACACAGCGGGTCTGCAGGCTGCTCGACACCCTGCCCGACCTGCAGCGCGAAGTACTGCTGCTGCGCATCGTCGCCGACTTGACGGTGGAGCAGGTCGCCGCTGCTCTGGGCAAGTCCAGCGGTGCGATCAAGCAGCATCAGCGGCGGGCGCTGATCCAACTGCGCGAGAAGCTCGAACGCGAAGGTGTAACCCTTTGAGTCGCTCGCGCGATTACAGGCATGAGATGTACGCGCAGCGAGAACTAGACGACGCCACGGTCGAGGCCGTGCTCCGCGGTGGCCACGTGCCCGCCGACCTGGAGCCACTCGCCGCGGCGCTCGGCACCCTGCGCGAACTCCAAGAGCAGCCGGTCCGCCCGTCCGCCGAGCTTGCCGCCCGGATGGCCACCGGCGATTTCGCCAGCGCTGTGGCGCCGCGACCCAGCCGCCGCAGCGCTGGTCGACATGTTGCCCGACGTCGGCTCGCAACCCTGCCGTTGCGCGCCAAGGTCGCGGCCGGCAGTGTGCTCGCCCTTGGCGGACTGGCCAGCGCCACCGCCGCAGGTGCCCTTCCCGATGAGGCACAAGAGCGCATCGAGACCGTGATCGAGGCCGTCACCCCGTTCGAGTTCAACCACCCGAACGAGTTCGGCCAGGACGTGTCCGACGACGCTAGGGACGGCGGCGTCGACGGACATGAGGTCAGCGAGCGGGCCAAGGAACACGGCAACCAGCTAGGAGAGCCGGACGTAGCCGAGTCTCCCGAGCCGGCGGTGGTGCCACCAGCAGGTCGCTCCAACACCACGCCGCCCGCGAGCCAGCCGGCCGAAAATCCGGGCGGTGCCGGCAAGCCGGCAGAACAAGGCCAGCCGGACGAGGTCGGGCCGGCCGACAAGGGCAAATCCGATGATGCCGGCAGACGGCCCGACGAGTCACCAACCAAGTCGAAATCAACGGATTAACCCCACAAGCCCCCGGCGTGCGCCCCCCCGAACCGCACCCCGGGTGATGCGGCCCCGGTACCCCCCTAATGCCGGGGCCGCCTTTCTTTCCAGCTCCCCACTCGCACCTCCACTGGCCGTCCTTCGGTCGCCCCCTTGGCCGCCAGCACCACTCGCGAGTGGTGCTGGTGGGTCGAGTGAGCGGGCATTGTGGGTGTGGGCAGCCTGCGGCGATCAGGTACGGCGGCAGATCATGAGTTCGGTGGTCGGGCTCTCGGGTAACCAGCGGGTCAGGCCGCGGTCGACCGGATAGAGCGCCGCACCGGCGAGCCACCCGGTGAGCTCGGTGACGGTTGCCGCGCGCAACGCCCCTCCCCACACCTTGCGCCAGACGACCGGCGCATCCACCTGGGCGTTCATGAGCACCAGCATGGGCACCCGGCGTTCGACCGCAAAGCCGGCGCTGGTCAGGATCGACTCGATCGTCGATGCGGTCCGGTTGACCTGACGCTCGCCGCGTTGCTCAGCGCGGTGCAGGAAATTCTCGGACAACACGAAGTGGCCACCGGGGCGCACCACCTGAGCAATGCCGCGGATCGCCCGCTCGTACTGGTCGTCGTCGACGATGTGGAACAGCACGTCCATACATGACACAGCGTCGAACAACGCCGCGGCGAACTCGTCCGCCACATCGGCCGCGTCCACCCGGACAAACTCCACGTCAGGGAACCGGCGGCGCAGTCGCTCCACCGCCGCACCGGTCAGGTCACAACCGGTGACGTGGCCGGCACCGGCGGCGCGCCAGCAGTCGATGTAGAAGCCGGTACCCGAACCGATGTCAAGAACTCGGGACTGCGGCCCAATGCCCAGGCTCGCAACCTCGCGGGCGAACACCCCACGCCGCACGCGGTACATCCACGAGTTGAACGCACGACCGAGCGCGCGGTAGCCAACGCCCGACTCGGTCCAGTCACTGCCGAGCCGGCGTTCCCAGAAGACCCGCAATTCGGCGTCGCCGCTCATTACCCGCAGTTCTTCCCGGGAAGTGCCGCGGTTATTCGTCGAACTGCAACACAGCCTTCTTGACGTTGATCAGCTTGGCCGGTTATGGTCAGCGTCGGAGGCCTTCCAGCGTTCGCGGGAGGCCGTTTTCCTGCCGCGACGAGCGCAGAACGGGGGTGAGGGACATGCCAGGTGGTAGACCGGCGCAGCTGACCAGCGACGATCCCAGCCATAGTCACTGGCAGCAGACGGTGAACTGCCGTGCACAGCTTCCCTCACCCGGCGACGCATCGCACTGACGACGTCGCAGGTCGGATGGCTTATGGCGTCCTGACGCCGGCGCCGGGGTGAGAGGACGCCTCACCCTGGAGTAATGCCATGCCCACCAACGAGCTTGTCGAGCACGACCGGTTTGAGATCGATGAATTCCCGCAGGTGCCGGAGCCCATCCCATACGGTGTGACCGACCCGGCGACCACTTCTGGGAGGGGAGGGGCTGTGGGTACCGACGCGCTGCGCGAAATGCGTGACCACAACGACGTCGCCGGCATGCAGAGGTGGCTCGCCGAACACCCTCCGTACGAGATAGCGGACGAGATCCGGCGCTCCGACGACATCACCGCCATTTTGCTGTTCCGCCTGCTTGACAAGGATCGCGCCGTCGAGGTATTCGAAGAACTCGACCCCGACAACCAGCAGAACGTCC
>DASUUH010000140.1:0-22909 GCA_036374175.1 Jiangellaceae bacterium
AACGACGGTATCCGGCTCGTGGTCGCTCGCTTCGATCAGCAGGTCCACGGAGAAGTCCCGGCCGATCGCGGCGGCCAGCCCGGCGAGCTCCCGCGCCCGTGGGCTGAGCTGGTTCAGCCGCCCTTCCAGCACCGCCTGCACCCGGGGCGATCCGAGCGCGGGCAGGGCGGTACCGTCGCCGCCGTGTGAGACGGCCTCGACGACGAACAACGGGAATCCCTCGGTCAGGTTGTGCAACTTGGCGGCCAACGACGGATCCATGTCGCCACCGAGCAGGAGCGTGGCCAACTGCGTGGTCTCCGCTTGGGGCAACGGGCCGAGCTCGACGTCAGTGACCATTCCGGCGACTCGCAACCGGCTCAGTGCGGCGACGAGTTCGGAGTTGTCGTTGAGCTCCTCTGAGCGCGCGGTTGCGACCAGGAGCAGCGGCGCATCCGCACCGAGGTGGAGGCACAACTCCAGCCAGGTGAGCGTGTCGGCATCGCACCACTGGAGGTCGTCGAGCAGCAGTGTGATCGGCCGATCAACGGCCAGCACGGCCCGGACGAGGCCTTCGAAGAAGCGGTGGCGCTGCCAACCGTCTGCGGGTCCCCAGGCGCCTGAGTCGGCGCCGAGTTCGGGCAACAGGCGAGCCACCTCGGCCCGCCAAGCGGGCTCCAGCAGCTCTACAGCGGGCCGGCACGCGTCACTGCGCAACCACTCGGACACCGGAGCGAGCGGCAGCGGGCGCTCGCCGGCGAAGCATCGCGCCCGCGTGGCCGCGCCACCGGCCTGCCGCACGGCTGTGAGCAGTTCTTCGGCCAGCCGGGTCTTGCCGACTCCCGCCTCACCGCTGATCACCACCAGCCGTGCCGCGCCCGGCTCGCCCACGGCGGCCTTCATCCAGGCCGCGTGCAGGATACCGAGCTCATGCTCTCGCCCCACGAACGGCGAGGTTCGCCGGACGGTGGGAGCAACCGACGCGGTCGCGGACAACTGGTCGGTGCGCGCGAGTAGCCGTTCGTACAGGTCGGTGGTCTCACGGCTGGGCGGCGCACCGAGCTCGCGGTCGAGCAACGACAGGCACCGGTGGTAGGCCTGCAGGGCAGCTGCCCGGTCGCCCATTCTGGCCAGGACGTAGATGAGCGTACGGTGACCGACCTCTTCAAGCGGCTCGAGCTCGACCCGGCGGCGGGCGTAGGCGACGAGGGCCGCCGCGTCGTCGTCCCCGCTGACCTCGATCAGCTCGTCGAGCAACGTAACGCACCGGCGACGCAGCCGGTCCCGCTCGGCGAATACCCAATCGTCGTAGATGGCCGGCAGGAAGTCGCCCCCATATGCTGCAACGGCCGCGCTGGCCCGATCGATGAACGTGGTGTCGTCACCCTCCCTGAGGGCGGCGTTCGCCTGGTCGGCAGCCGCCTCGAAAGTGATGACGTCGATCCGGACAGGCGCGTCGTCGCGCCACCACATGCTCGTCTGGTCGACCCCGAGGATCGCGTCCGGATCGGGGAGGCTGCGCCGGATCTGGTGCAGTTCGCGGCGCAGGTTGGTGCGCGCCTGGGCCTCGGTCGACTCCGGCCAGAACAGGCTGGCCAGCCGCTGACGGGGTTGAGGCGTGCCCTGGTGGACGGCGAGATAACCGAGCAGCGCCTGGGAGCGGGGCGACCGGAGGTCGGTGAGCAGCAGGCCGTCGCTGCGCACGCGGAACTCGCCGAGCAGAACCACGTCGAGCATCCCCGATCGCCCCCACAACAACTGTGACCCTCCACGCGGAGCTTACGCTCGCGCGAGCGTCCGGTCGGTCAGACTTTCGTTGCGACGGTGACCAGGTACTCCCAGTCGAACACCAGTGTCCCGTCGCTCGCCCGGTTCGACTCGCGAGCCAATGTGATCAGGTCGTCTCGCAGGGCGCGCTGACCATCTGCGGATAGCCGCTCGGCGGCCTTGAGAGTGGGCCCGTAGTTCTGGAGGAAGAAGTCCGCGAAGAACTCTGGCGAGGGCAGGCGCTCGGTAACGGTGGCCGTGGTGAAGGACAGCTCTTTCACGCCGGCGCCGAACAACTCCCGCATGGTTTCCTCGCTGCCCCACCGGGTGGGTGGCATGGCGCCCGGCGGCGGCGGAACGTGCCCGCTCACGATCTTGAGCAGCTGACCGATGAATCCCGTCGGCGTCCAGTTCGCGAGGCCGATGCGGGCGCCCGGCCGGCTCACCCGAAGCAGTTCGTGCGCCGTGCGCTCGTGGTCAGCTGTGAACATCACGCCGATGGCGGAGAACACGTAGTCGAACGAATCGTCCGGGAAGGGCAGGTCTTCGGCGTCTGCCTCCCGAAACGCGATGTCGAGATGCTCCGCGGCGGCCCGGCTGCGGGCCACCTCCAGCAGCGCTGGAACGTAGTCGATGCCGGTCACGCGGCCGAACCGGCGGGCCGCCGCAAGGGCGACGTGCCCCGTGCCGGTGGCCACGTCCAGAACCGTGGAACCGGCCCGCAGGTCGACGGCCTCGCAGAGAACGTCGGCGAGCGGGACCGTCAACCAAGCGATCTTTCCGTAGTCGCCGCTGCTCCAGACCTGGTGCTGGCGTTTCTTGATCTCTTCGAAGTTGGTGATGGTGGCGTTTGTCATTTCCGAGTTCCTTCCTGATTACCTGGTGCGATGTTCTGATTTACCCGGAAGAAGTTGTCCGGGTCGTAGTGCGCCTTGACCTGCGCCAGTCGGTCGTAGTTGGTGCCGTAGGCGGCCCGCACCCGAGCGTCTCCCTCCGCCATGAGGAAGTTGACGTACGCTCCTCCCGCCGAGTGCGGATGCAGGGCGTCCCAGTAGTCGAATGTCCATTGCTTGATCTTGGGCACGTTCGCCGGGTCGGGGTCGATGCCGATGATGACGCTCGCCCAGGTGGCATCCCGGTGACCGAAAGCGGTATCGCCGGGGTCCACATCGTGCACCGCACCGTCGATCGGGTACATGTGCATCGTTGACTGCATCGTCGGAACCTGCGCGAACTTCTCATGGACGGCGATGGACTCGTCGGTGATGTCCTCGATGAAGTCGGCGCGCCAGTACCACTGCAGACCTGGCGGGTACAACCCGTCGAACGCCGATTGCAGAACGGGGAATGGTGCCTCGTGCAGGCCGTCCAGCAGGGGGTTGCCGAACGTGCGCACCGGTGCCAGCACCTCCGCTGCCCGCTCCGGCGACCCGGTGTAGCACCACACGACTCCGCAGACCTTGCGAAGGTGCAGGTGCTCGGGGAACTGCGGCGCCGGCGGGACGGTCATGAACGAGAAGAAGCCGTTCAGATCGTCGGGCGCGCTCGGCAGGAATTCGCGGTACCACCGCAGTACGTCGCCGGCGTCGTCCACGTCGTACAGGACGGGTCCGGTGACGACGTTGCGCACTGGGTGACACCTGAACTCGAATGATGTGACGACACCGAAATTCCCCCCGCCGCCGCGCAGCGCCCAGAACAGGTCGGGGTGCTGATCGGCACTGGCCGTGACGAACGTGCCATCGGCCAACACCACGTCCGCGCTGAGCAGGTTGTCGATCGAAAGCCCGTACCGCCGGCTCAGATGCCCGATGCCGCCGCCCAGTGTCAGCCCGCCGACTCCGCTGGTCGAGATGATGCCGAACGGGGTGGCCAGCCCGAATGCGTGCGTCGCATGGTCCACGTCCCCCAACGTGCAGCCGGCGTCGACGCGGACGGTGGCGTTGGCTGAATCCACCCGAACTCCCCGCATGCGGGATAGGTCGAGCACCACACCGCCGTCGCACACACCCAAGCCGGCCGCGTTGTGGGCGCCGCCGCGTACCGCCAGCAGCGCGCCGCCTTCCCGGGCTAGCCGCACGGTGGTGATGACATCGGCGACGTCGTCGCACCGGGCGATCGCCGCGGGACGTCGGTCGATCATCCCGTTGTGCACCCGGCGGGCCTGCTCGTAGCCGTTGTCGGCCGGCCGGATCACGTCCCCGCGCAACTTCTCGCCCAGTGCGGCCACAGTCCGCTGCGGCGCCGTTCCACTCGTCTGCATATCGTCCCTCTCGCCGTACGGTCCCGTGCCATTGCCGGGACCGTACGAAGCTGAGCGTTCGGAAACCGTTCGGAAACGGATCAGTGGGCGTGCGACCCGACGGGAAGCTCGCAGGTGCCTGGGTCATCGACGGGAATCGTCAGCGCGCCCGTCGCCGGCACCTCGAAGAACTGCGCGTACACGACGGCCACCTCGTTCGTGGGGTTGAACGCGGTGTGCACGTTGCCGCGGCCGGGGTCGACGAAGAGGGTGCCCGCAGGGTACGGACGCTCGACGCAATCGCTGGCGTAGACGTAGGTGAGCTGCCCTTGCGCCACGTTGGCGATGACCGGGCCGGGATGCGTGTGCCACGGGAATCGAGCTCCTGGCTGCACGGTGATCTTGGCCGTCGCCACCCGGGACATGTCTGCCATGTTGAGCGAGTTGGTCGCCTGACCGTCCAGCTTGATCCGGATCTGGCCGCTCACGTCGTCGGTGAACTGGCTTCGCGGGGTGAGCAGTTCGACGGCGATGGGTGGCGGCTCGCCGTCGGCGGCCGAGGGCGGGATGAATGCCGCGCCGAGCGCGAGTGCGCCGACTGCTGCCGCGATGCCGGCCAGCTTGGTTGTCTTACGCATGATGGTGGCTCCTTAACGGTCGGTTGTGTCAAGCCGCCATGACCGTAGGGGCCGCACTGTTCCCATTGCGTTCCCCGGGCGTCGGGGCCGCGGGCGAAGGTTCGTAGCGGCGCGAACGCTGTTGAGTCGGGACCAACTCCGGCGCGGTCACCGCCTACCATGGAGGGACCCCGATCCACGAGGCGAGGACTCCATGGGCTCGATCGACCCCACCGTTCCGGACAAGTTCGCACCGCTCGGGCTGACCTTCGATGACGTCCTACTGCTGCCGGGCGAGTCGGACGTCATTCCAAGTGAGGTCGACACCACTTCGCGGCTGTCGCGCAACGTGACCGTCCGCATTCCGCTGCTGTCAGCGGCCATGGACACCGTCACCGAGGCCCGGATGGCCATCGCGATGGCCCGCCAGGGCGGCCTGGGCATCCTGCATCGCAGCATGTCGATCGACGACCAGGCCCGGCAGGTCGACGTGGTCAAGCGGTCGGAGTCCGGCATGGTGACCGATCCGGTCACAACTGGCCCAGACGCCACGTTGGCCGAGGTCGACGCGCTCTGCGGGCACTACCGCGTATCCGGGCTGCCGGTCGTGGACGAGAACGACATCCTGGTCGGCATCGTCACCAACCGCGATCTGCGGTTCGTCCCGCCGATCGAGCACGAGACCCGGCGGGTGCGTGACGTGATGACGCCGATGCCCCTGGTCACCGGACCGGTGGGAATCAAGCCCCACGATGCGATCGCCCTGCTGGCCAAACACCGCATCGAGAAGTTGCCGCTGGTCGACGGCGCCGGCCGGCTTCGCGGACTGATCACGGTGAAGGACTTCGTCAAGTCCGAGAAGTATCCGCTTGCCACCAAGGACGGCGAAGGCCGGCTGAGAGTCGGCGCGGCGATCGGGTTCTTCGGCGATGCGTGGGAGCGCGCGATGGCGCTCGTCGAAGCCGGGGTGGACGTGCTCGTGGTCGATACCGCTCACGCCCACACCAGCCTGCTGCTCGACATGGTCCGCAAGCTGAAGGCCGAACCTGCCGCTGCCGAAGTGGACGTCATCGGCGGCAATGTGGCGACCCGGGCGGGCGCGCAGGCCCTCGTCGACGCCGGGGTGGACGCGGTGAAGGTCGGGGTCGGCCCGGGTTCGATCTGCACGACACGGGTCGTAGCGGGGGTCGGTGTACCGCAGGTGACGGCTATCTACGAGGCGGCGCAGGCGTGTCGTGCGGCCGGGGTGCCGGTCATCGGCGACGGCGGCCTGCAGTACTCCGGCGACATCGCCAAGGCCATCGTCGCCGGCGCGGACACTGTGATGGTCGGTTCGCTGCTGGCGGGGTGTGACGAAAGCCCGGGCGAGTTGATCTTCGTAAACGGCAAGCAGTTCAAGTCGTACCGGGGGATGGGGTCACTGGGCGCGATGAAGAAGCGCGGCGCGGCGATGTCCGGTTCCCGTGACCGTTACTTCCAGGCCGACGTGTCGGCCGAGGACAAGCTGATTCCGGAAGGAATTGAGGGACAGGTGCCGTACCGGGGGCCGCTGGCCGCCGTCGCGCACCAGCTCGTCGGCGGGCTCGGTCAGTCGATGTTCTACTGCGGCGCCCGCAGCATTCCCGAGTTGCAGGCGCGGGGCCAGTTCATCCGGATCACTGCCGCAGGGCTCAAGGAGTCGCACCCGCACGACATTCAGATGACCGTCGAGGCGCCCAACTACTCCGGCCGCTGAGTTCTCTCCAGGTTGCCGGCGAACCAGGTTTTCCACGCAGCCTGCTCCCGCGCGGCGGCTTGCGCCGCCTCCTGGCCGTAGAGCTGAGCCCGTACCGTCACAAAGGTCTCGTCGCCCGCGCCCCCGGCGCCGACGAGTCCGATGCCGCGAGCCGGCATGTCGAGCATGAGCGTCATCATTCGCTCGCCGGCCTGCTCAACGGTTCCGGCTAGCGCAGGTACGCCGGCAGCCTCAGTGGCGACCTTTTCACCCGCCTGTGGTGCCGCAGGCAAGCCCAGTCGCTGGGTGAGCCACGTCCATCCCGCACTCTGGTCGCCTGCGATGAAGCCTCCGACGTTGACACTGCCGACCGGCTCACCGCGGAAGTGGGTGAGATACAGCCGCAGTGACTGCAGCGCCTGCCGCCAGCCGGCGGTGAACGACTCGATGGCCTGGTCCCAGGCGTCCCCCTCACCGAAGCCGCTCATCACGACGCGCACGATGCAGGCATCCCCGCCACGCGCCTCGACCAAGAACTCGGTCGCCGTGACCGGCGGGCCGGCCTCGTCCGGCGCGAATTCCTCGGCGTTCTCTTCGTACGCAAACCGGTGCGGCGGGTCGTACGCACTGACCGTGCCGGAGGAGGACATGTCGGCCTCGTGGTGGTGGACGACAGAACCGCCCACCTTCTCGTCGACGTCGGCGGGCATGAACCAAGCGGTGATTCCTGCACCGGTGGCGATCGCCTGCCACGCCTGCTCGGGTGTGACCGGTAGCTCGATCTCGACTTCGATCCGGCGTGGATCGGTCATGGGTGCTGCTCCTTCGGAGTGGGGTGGGCGGCGACGATCAGCCGGAAGGGTCGTCCGCCCGGACGGTGGTATTTGGCCGCGAGCCGCGTCACTGCGTCGGTGAGTTCGTCGGCGAACCGCGCCTGGTCCTCGGCGGAGGCGAACCCGATCTCGGTATCCACGGCCAGGGTCGCCAGCCTGCGGGTGTCGGCCTGGGCGATCCGCATGAGGTGGCCCACCTCGCGAACTGCGCGGGCGGCGAGGGCGATGAGATATCGCGCCGACAGGCGGTCGGCCATGCTCGCCGGATCTGGCGCGTTGTCCTGCATGGCCGCCGGGGACACCACATAGGACGCGGCGCTGGCGACGAGCAGCCGTTCGGTGAGCCCACCGTGCCGGCGCTCGCCGGCGACGGTGACCAGGCCGCAATCCTCCAGCGCACGCAGGTGGTAGTTGACCTTCTGCCTGGGCAGCCCGAAGCGGTGCGCCAGGCCGGCCGCCGAGGCGGGCTCACGCAATGCGGCGAGGATTCGTCCGCGCAACGGGTCGAGCGCGACGGTCGCGGTGGCGGCGTCCTCGATGACATCCACGTCCAACATGGCCACTACCGTCGCATTGACAAAAAACTTTGTCAAGCCCCCGTTCGATCACGTTCGGCAGGCGCAGCCCTGCCGTACCAGGCGCGTGCGGGTGGTATAGCGCCGACACGCCTAGTGGGCGGCCCACCTCGGAAGGTTGTGGAGGCCCCGGCCCGCAGGGCCTCCACACGTCAGCGGCGGCCTACTGGACGGGCGAGTTCACCCGGAGTGGGATGTTGAAGTACTTGTCCGGATCGACATCGTTGATCGCACCGGTCGAGTACGCGTCGAGAATGCCGGCCAGCCCGACCTCGACCTGCTTGGCCCGCATCCCGACCTGCTTGGGACCGAGCTGCTGGGTCTGCCCGCCGGTCTCGAACAGAATCACCGCACTGCCGCGCAGCGCGAACGACCCGAGGGCGGTACCCGGGATATTTGTACTCGGTGGCTGCGGGTAGGCGGTCACCTTGCCGTACGGCGAGTTCCCACGGCCTTGCAGGGCCTCGTAGACGGCCACGTTGAGCTTGCGCGAGGCTTCGTCGTCGAACTTCGGCCAGTCTCCGTGGGCCGTCGGGTCCGTGATGAAGCGCCCCGAGATAGACAGCGGCGAGTAGAAGTTGCTGTCGGGGTTGTCCAGCAGGGTGCCCGTGGCGGGCAGGCCCGCGCGGATCCGCTGGCCGTCGAACCGCGAGATCATCGCCGACGGGATGGTGATGTCGGGGGCAGTGCCGGTCAGGGCCGTCGGAGCTGCGTCGGTGTCGTTAGCAATGATCACCGCTACCGCTCCGGCGTTCTGGGCGTTGGTCACCTTCTGGACGAACGTGCACGTGCCCCGATCGATCAGCGCAATCGCGCCCTCGGGGAAGTTCATGAGCGGTTGGCAAGCCCGCGTCGGGTTCGCGCTACCGTCGTTGACCTCGACGATCGCACCGGAGAAACCTTCTTTGGTGACCGGCGGGCCGAAGTTGGCGTGTGTGGCCTGGTACCGGCCGGCCGCCGTCGACGGCGCGTCGACGACCACCTCGTTGGACAGGCCATGGCCGTAGCACACCGCCTGGCCGTGGAGATCCGCGAAGACGTCAACGAGGCCGAACTCCTGCTCGAGGCTCTTGTAGACGTCGCGGACGGTGCGGGCCTCCGGGCTCAGGTAGAACCCGATGGATGCGCTGTTGCCTGGCAGGTCCGACGCCACCGGCTCGTAGTCCAGGTCCGGGTTGAAGTCACGGTTGACGTCCATGCCGCCGATCGTGCCGCCGATGCTGTTGCTGTGGTACCACGCACCGGGGTTGGGTGGGACGCCCTGCAGCTGCGGGTGAAGGGCGATGATGTCATCCCACGACATGAGGTTCTGGCGGCGCGGGACCTCGCCGCCGTCCATGTTCAGCCTCGGGATGGCGACGAAGGTGATCTGTTCGCGGATCCGCTGCGACCGGGCCGAGCTGTTGCCCAGTTCGCGAAGCGTGTTCACCAACGCGATGGTGCCGTGGGGCTCGTTGCCGTGGATCTGGCTCTGGACCAGCACGACGGTGTCACCCTCGCCGACCCGAGCCGACCAGATCGGGCGGCCCTGGTTGGAGTACCCGGCCACCTCGACCTGGACCCGGCCCTGACTTGAGGACTCGATCTGTTCCAGCGCACGGCCTACGTCTTCGGCGCTCATGAGTCCTTCGTACGAGGCGTCCGACGGCGGCTGGTTGTTGGAACAGTACGACTCTGCCGGCCATGCCTGCGCAGTCTGGACGGCTCCGGCCACCAGAAATGCGGCGACGAGCGTCAGCAGCGCCCCCAGGACGACGGTTAGCCGGATCGGATGTGCGCGAGTGGCGATCTCCGGTCTGCTCATTGGAATCTCCTTGTGGGAGGTTGGGGGTGTGTTGCCAACATAGGCACGGGCGAAGTTGCGAGCCATAGACAGATGACTGGCGGCAATACAACATCTGACGGATGGGCCGCCCGTCGAGCGCATTCAGCCTGCG
Source organism: Jiangellaceae bacterium (assembly GCA_036374175.1). GTDB lineage: Bacteria > Actinomycetota > Actinomycetes > Jiangellales > Jiangellaceae > JASLBX01. The sequence continues at coordinate 9,665 of DASUUH010000140.1, forward strand.
TTCCCGGGTCGACTAATCTTGCCTGGTGAGCGAGATCGAGATCGGCCGCGGTAAACGTGGCCGCACGGCGTACGGCTTCGCCGACGTGGCAATCGTCCCAAGCCGGCGCACCCGCGACCCCGAAGAGGTGTCGACGCACTGGCAGATCGACGCATACCGGTTCGAGATCCCGCTCGTGGCCGCGCCGATGGACTCGGTGATGTCGCCGGCCACCGCCGTCAAGCTGGGCAAGATGGGCGGGCTTGGCGTTCTGGACCTCGAGGGCTTGTGGACCAGGTACGACGATCCGGAGCCGCTGCTCGAGGAGATCGCTCAACTCGACGAGCGCGCGGCAACCCGCCGGATGCAGGAGATCTACGCCGCGCCGGTGCGCGACGAACTCATCGCCGCGAGGTTGGCCGAGATCCGCGACGGTGGCGTGACCGTTGCGGGTGCGCTGTCGCCCCCCAGGGTCAAGAAGCACTACCACGCGGTCATCGAGGCCGGCGTCGATCTGTTCGTCATCCGCGGCACGACGGTCTCGGCCGAACACGTATCCGGCCGAGCCGAGCCGTTGAACCTCAAGCAGTTCATCTACGAACTCGACGTCCCGGTGATCGTCGGCGGGTGTGCGACCTACCAGGCGGCGCTCCACCTGATGCGCACCGGGGCCGCCGGTGTCCTCGTGGGATTCGGCGGCGGCAGCTCACACACCACCCGCACCGTGCTCGGTGTCATGGTCCCGATGGCCACCGCGGTGGCCGACGTCGCCGCTGCGCGCCGCGACTACCTGGACGAGTCCGGCGGCAGGTATGTGCACGTGATAGCCGACGGTTCGATAGGCCGGTCCGGTGACATCGCCAAGGCCATCGCGTGCGGAGCGGACGCCGTGATGGTCGGCTCTCCGCTAGCGAGGTCGACCGAAGCACCTGGCCGGGGCTGGCACTGGGGATCCGAAGCGCACAACACCGAGTTGCCGCGCGGAACGCGCGTCAAGGTCGATCAGGTGGGTTCGCTGGAGCAGATCATCGCCGGCCCGTCGCACGTCTCCGACGGTTCAATGAACCTCATGGGCGCGCTGCGGCGGGCGATGGCCACGACCGGCTACACCGAGGTCAAGGAGTTCCAGCGGGTCGAGGTCACGGTCCTGCGCTGAGGCCGCCCGCCCAGTGGTTACCGCCAGGTAGCTTGACGATCACCCGTCGCCTAGGGTGGGAATGTGACCGCAGTCGCGCCTACCCCTCATGATGTTCTTGATCGTTCGTTTGTCGACAAGCTCATCGACGGCATCGTGGCCAGCCCGCGCGCCAAGCGGCACCCGGTGGTGGCGCCCTTCACCGGACGGCCATTCGCGGAGATCCCGCTCTCGACTCAGGACGACGTCGCCACTGCGTACCAGGCCGCCCACGCCGCTCAGCGTTCCTGGGCCGCCCGGCCGCTCCGGGAGCGGGCCCGGATCATCGGCCGCGTGCATGACCTGGTACTCGACCGGCAGTCGGCGCTGGCCGACCTCGTCCAGGCCGAGTCAGGCAAGGCGCGGCGCGATGCCTTCGAAGAGATCGGGGATGTCGCGCTGGCCGCCCGCTACTGCGCCGTCCGAGGTCCGCAGGTGCTGCGGGATCGCCGGCGAAAAGGGCTTGCGCCCGGCCTGACCAAGGCGATCGAGGTGCGCCATCCCAAAGGTGTCGTCGGTGTGATCTCGCCGTTCAACTATCCGCTGACGCTGGCGATCTCGGATTGTTTGCCGGCGTTCGTGGCTGGCAACGCCGTAGTGCACAAGCCAGACCTGCAAGCCGTACTGACGGCGTTGATGGCTCGATCGATAGCGATCGAGGCGGGGCTGCCGGAGGGGTTGTGGCAAATTGTCGCCGGCGACGGGCCTGGAATCGGCGGCGCGGTCGTCGACCAGGCCGATTTTGTGTCCTTCACCGGATCCACCGCGGTGGGCCGGCAGATCAGTGCGCGGGCCGGCCAGCGCCTGGTCGGCGCGACCCTCGAGCTGGGCGGCAAGAACCCGATGGTGGTCCTCGAAGATGCCAACCTGGACCGGGCGGCGGAGTGTGCGGTGCGGGCGTGCTTCTCGAACGCCGGCCAGCTCTGCATATCGGTGGAGCGGTTGTACCTGGCCGAACCGATCCGTGAGGCGTTCCTGGAGCGATTCTTGAACCGGATCGGCCGGCTTCGGTTGGGCGCCGGCTTCGATTACCGACATGACGTGGGGTCACTGGTGTCGCAGGCGCAGTTAGAGAAGACGCAGCGGCATGTCGATGACGCGGTGACGAAGGGGGCGGAGGTTGTCACCGGTGGCAAGCCGCGGCCCGACCTCGGGCCATGGTTCTACGAGCCGACGGTGCTACGCGGCGTGCGCCGTGGCATGTTGGCCGCCGACGAGGAGACGTTCGGCCCGGTCGTGTCGGTGTACTCGTTCAATACGGACGATGAAGCCGTGGCGCTGGCGAACGACTCCTTGTACGGGTTGAACGCGAGTGTCTGGTCCGGCGACATCCGCCGTGGGATCGGCGTGGCCCGGCGGGTCCGGGCCGGAGCGGTCAACGTGAACGAAGCCTACGGAGCGACGTGGGGTAGCCACGACCTGCCGAGCGGCGGCACGGGCGCCTCCGGTTTGGGCCGCCGGCACGGCCGCGAAGGAATCCTGCGCTACACCGAGGCGCAGGCCATCGCCGTCCAGCGGGTACACGGGATCACGCCGCTGCCCTGGCACAACTCCTATGATCAGTTCGCCAAGGCCATGACGGCGTTCATGCGCACGCTCCGCCGCCTTCGCCTGCCCTAAATCTTCGACGTGTCCGGCCGGACAACTCGCGGGCCTGCGACGCATCCGGAGTCCGGCCGGACAAGTGCGGATCCGAGTTGGCTGCATTAGGGGCCGGTGCAGTGCTGGTAGCGACGTACCTTCGCCTGGATCCGGGATGGATCACGTGGCGACACGCGGTGGGTGCCGTCGCACTGGTGTCGCTGGCCTACCCGGGCCTGTGGGCTGGCGCCGCTCTCGCATCCGACCAGGCTCCGCGAAGCCGCGTCGCCTGGGCCTTCGCCGTGCTCGGCGGCCTGGGACACCTGCCTCTGCTGGCGGCATTCTCGCTACTGCCGCTGCTCGCCGTGCGCTACCTGGGGCGTGGCACGTCACGATTGGCTGCGGGCCTCGTGATCAGCCTCGGCGCCGCGGCAGCGGTGAGCTTCGTACTGTTCTTCGATGACTTCGAGCCGTTTGCGGCCAGCGCGCTGGTCGCGTGGGGGCCGGGCGAGGTCCTCGGCATGGCCCTCAACCTGGCCTTCCTCGCGACGGTTCTACTCGGACCAGGCGTGTCGCTGGTCGCCGCCGTCCGTGCGTCCGGGGAAGCGTCGCGGCGCTTGGCGCTCGTGGCACTGTCCTCGCTCGCCGGAACGGCGCTCGTCATGCTCTGCGGGGCCTTGCCGATGGCGGGCACCGTCCTGTTGTTCTGCGGTATGTACGCCGCCCTGGCGCTCGTCGCCGTGGGCAGCTCGCGGGCGCTGACACTGCCCGAACACCACGACCCTCAGCCGCCTCGGCTCGCCCAACTCACCCCCCGCGAGTCGGAGGTGCTCGGCCTGCTCGCCGAGGGCTTGTCCAATGCCGGAATCGCGGCCCGCCTGGTCGTCTCCGAGCGCACGGTGGACGCGCACCTGCGGTCGGTCTTCACCAAGCTCGACCTGCCGGAGGGACCTTGGGAGAACCGCCGGGTCCACGCCGTACTCGCCTGGAGGGACGGTTTAGGCGAAAGGGCCGATGCGGCCTGACGTGCGGATTCTTAGGTTCGGGGGATCCGCCGTCCTTGAGGAGGCCGCCATGCAGCGCCCGCTGCTCATGCTCGCACTGATCTGGGTGTCGTTCCTGCTTGTCTTCCCCTTCGCAGCGCAAGGCGATACCAGTTACCTACACATCTCAGCCCACTCGCTTCAGCTTCCCCTGCTCGGGTTCGCCACGGCGCTCGTCTGGCGGTCCCGTCAGGCCACTGCACCGAGGGCCCAACAGGTGCTCATCTGGATTCTGTCGGTGACCGTGCCGCTTGCGGTCTTAGGCATTGCGCTGGAGCTCCTGACTGCCGTCGTGCGGCTGGGACAGGACGGCTGGGTCAACAGGGACACCGCCGACGTCTGGGTGCAAGGCCCGCACGCCGTCGTGGCCAATCTGACGATTCCGTCGCTGATGATCAGCATGCTGGCAGTCCTGGTACTTGTGGTGACTGTCGCCGTGCAGAGGCGTCGCCGCCTCGAGAGTGTGAGGTAGCAGCCCTGCACCTCGCGACGTGTCCGGCCGGACAGCTCGTTCAGCTGCGTCGTTTCCGTAGTCCGGCCGGACACCGTCGCAGCAGAGTGCTAGAGCCCGACCGACGTGAAGCCGCGGAGCAGGTCGCGCGAGATGATCAAACGCTGCATCTCGTCCGTGCCTTCATAGATCCGGATCAGCCGGGCCTGGCGATACATCCGCTCGAGCGGAAGTTCGCGGGTATAACCCATGCCGCCGTGCACTTGCACCGCCCGATCTACCACTCGATTGGCCATGCCGGCCGCGTACAACTTGGCCTGCGCGCAGGCGTGCCGAGCGTCCCTGCCCTGGTCGACCGTCCACGCCGCCCGCAGCACCAACCCGCGCGCGGCTTCGAGCTCCACCTCCGAGTCCGCGATCATCCACTGGATCGCCTGATTGGTGCCGATCAGGGAGCCGAACGTCTCGCGAGTGTTCGCGTACTCGATCGCCATCGTCAAGGCCCGCTCGGCCATGCCCACCGCCCAGGCCGGAATGCGCCAGCGTCCCTCCAGAATCCACTTCATCCCGAGCTCGAAGCCCTGGCCGAGTTCGCCGAGGATGTTGCTCGACGGCACTCGCACGTCGTCGAAGTGCAGCGACGCCGGTGTGGCCGGGCCCATTGTCTGGATGGCAGTGGACGTCCAACCCATCGAACGGTCCACGAGAAACGCCGTCGCGCCACCGTCGTGCACGCCCCGCTCGGGGTCCGTCACGGCTATGACGATGGCGAAGTCCGCCTCGTTGCCGCCGGTGATGAACGTCTTCTCGCCGCGCAGGATCCAGTCGTCGCCGTCACGGCGGGCGCTGAGTTTGATGTTTGCCGCGTCTGAACCCGCGCCCGGTTCGGTGATCGCGAAGCATGAGCGTCGCTCACCTTCGATGGTGGGCAGCAGGTATTCGTCCCGTTGCTTGTCGTTGGCGTAGTAGAGGATGTTGTCGGCCTCGCCGCCGAACCGGAACGGCACGATGCACCGGCCGGCCTCGGTCCACAGCAGCGATTGGGTCACGGCGGGCAGGTGCATGCCGCCGTACTCCGATGGGGTGGACAGCCCCCAAAAGCCGAACTCCCGCGCTTTGAGCTGCAGATCACGCAATTCGTCGGGGCGCAGACCCGGTTCGCCGGCCCGTTCCCGGCGGAGTACTTTCGCCTCGAGCGGCATCACCTCCTTGGTGATGAAGCTGCGCGCGGTGTCGCGGATAGCGAGTTGTTCTTCAGCCAGTGCGAAGTCCATCGGCGGCGTCCTCTCGACCAGCGATAACTAGCGCTGGTAGTTTTTCACCGTCGCGGTCGATTGGGAAGGGAGGCACAGTGGCACGTCCCCCGCGGCGGCTGCTCAGCCGCGAGCAGATCGTCGCCGCCGCTATGGAGCTCATCGACGCCGACGGGCTCGCCGAATTCACCACGCGCAAGCTGGCGGCCGCGCTAGGCGTGCGGGGCCCGTCCCTGTACAACTACTTCGCGACCAAGGACGAAATCCTCGACGCGGTGGCCAATCAGGTGACCGAAATGGTCGACATCTCCATGCTCGGCGGGACCTACTGGGCCGACGCGTTGCGCGGCTGGGCCCGGTCGTTTCGCGCCGCGTTGCTCCACCATCCGAACATCGTCCCCTTCCTCGCCCAGGGCCCGGGCCGGCGTCCGGCGTCGCTCACAATGGCCGACGCCGTGTTCGGCGCGCTTGTCGATGCCGGTTGGCCGTCCAGCCGGGCCACCCGCATCGGTGCGCTCATGCGGTACTACGTGACCGGGTCCGCGCTCGGGTCGTTCGCTCTCGGGTTCCCGGCCGATCCGGACCTCTATGCCGATCGCTACCCCCACCTCGGGCAGGCGCATCTGCTCACCGAACATCAGCGGCAGGTGGACGACGGCGCGTTCGAACTCGGGCTCACCGCCTTGCTGGACGGCCTCCAGCAGGAGTACCAACGGACGGCGTCATGACCAAGCGAACCACTCTCTACGTCGGCGGTCGCTGGGTGCCCGCCGCCTCGGCCGGGACCATCGATGTCGAGAATCCGGCAACCGAACAGGTCTTCGGCTCGGTTCCGGCTGGGACGCAGGAAGACGTCGACGCCGCCGTAGCCGCCGCGCGCTCGGGACTGGAGCAGTGGGCGGCAACACCCCCAGCGGTACGGGCGGCCGCGTTGACCCGGCTGGCCACCGTGGTCGAGCGGCGGGCCGGCGAGTTCGCCGCGCTGATCGCCACCGAGGTCGGTTGCCCGTTGCGGGTCGCGACCAAGGTCCAGACGGGGTTGCCCATCCGGGTACTCCGCGGCTGCGTCGACCTCGTGTCGGAGCATCCGTTCTCCGATGCCATCGGCAACTCGCTGGTGGTCAAGGAGCCGGTCGGCGTAGTCGGTGCCATCACGCCGTGGAACTACCCGCTGCAGCAGGTGGTCGCCAAGCTCGGCCCGGCGCTCGCCGCCGGCTGCACCGTCGTACTCAAACCCAGCGAACTGACCCCGCTGACCGCCTACCTGCTGTTCGACGCGCTCGACGAGGCGGGCCTTCCGCCGGGGGTGGTCAACCTGGTGCCGGGCGCCGGACCGGAAGTCGGCGCGGCGCTGGCCGCTCATCCGGGGGTCGACATGGTGTCGTTCACGGGCTCGACCGCGGTGGGACGCTCGATCGGTTCGGTCGTGGCCGGCCGTATCGCCAAGGTGGCGCTCGAGCTGGGCGGTAAGTCGGCCAACGTCGTTCTTGAGGACGCCGACCTCACCGCGGCGGTCAAGGTCGGTGTGGCCAATGCGTTCCTCAACTCAGGGCAGACGTGCACCGCGTGGACTCGGATGCTGGTCCACCACAGCCGGTACGACGAGGCTGTGGAACGGGCGGCTGAAGCGGCGGCCAAGTACGTACTCGGCGATCCGTTCGACGAAAAGACACGCCTCGGGCCGCTGGTCTCAGCGGCTCAGCGAGCCAGGGTCCGCCAACACATCGAAAACGCGTTGGCCGACGGGGCCCGGCTGATCACCGGTGGCCTGGACGCGCCCGTACCGGGGATCGGCTACTTCGTCGCCCCGACGATCTTCGCCGACGTCGACCCGAAGAGCCGACTCGCGCAGCAAGAGATCTTCGGCCCGGTGCTGGCCATCATGCCGTTCGCGGACGACGACGAAGCCGTGCGGATCGCGAACGATTCTGACTACGGGCTGGCCGGAGCCGTCTGGTCGGCCGACGAAGCGCGTGCGATGGCAGTGGCGCGGCTGCTGCAGGCCGGTGCAGTCGACATCAACGGCGGGCCGTTCAACCCGCTCGCCCCCTTCGGCGGGTACAAGCGGTCGGGGTTCGGCCGCGAGCTCGGGCGGTACGGCATGGAGGAATTCCTGCAGACCAAGGCCATCCAGCGGTGAAGGCCCTCGTGGTCCGGTCGCCGGGTACTCGTATGGCCGTCGAGGACGTCGAGCTACCTCCTCTCGGGCCGGCCGACGTGCGGGTCGACGTGGCCGCCGCCGGGGTGTGCCACTCCGACCTGTCCATGATCGACGGGACCTTCCGGCCGGAATTCCCGCTCGTACTCGGTCACGAAGCGGCCGGCGTGGTGACCGAGACCGGCCCAGCCGCCACGCGGGCGTCGCCAGGTGACCACGTGGTGCTGAATTGGGCGCCGCCCTGCCGGTCGTGCTGGTTCTGCGGCCACGGTGAGCCTTGGTTGTGTGTCAACGGCATGAAGGCGTCGGTGCCGTCGGGCACACTCTCTGACGGGACGCCTGCACACGCCACACTGGGCCTCGGTGCGCTCGCGGAGCAGGTCGTCGTGCCCGAGCGGGCCGTCGTCCCGATCACATCTGAGCTGCCGTTGGCGGACGCGGCACTGCTCGGCTGCGCCGTTCTGACCGGCTTTGGGGCGGTCACCAAGACCGCGCGCGTGCGGGCCGGTGAGTCCGTAGCGGTGGTCGGGCTTGGCGGTGTCGGGCTGACCGTTCTCGCCGCCGCGCGGGCCGCCGGCGCGGACCCGATCATCGCCGTCGAGATCTCGGCGGCCAAGCAGCAGTTGGCGCGCGCGGCCGGCGCGACGGACTTCGTCGTGGCCGACGACTCGGTGGCCAAGCAGGTTCGGGCACTGACTGACGGGCGCGGTGTCGACCACGCCTTCGAGTGCGTCGGCCGGGCCGCGACCATCCGGTCGGCGTGGAGCCTCACCCGCCGGGGCGGTTCGTGCACGATCCTCGGGATCGGCCGGCGCGACGACCGGGCCGAGTTCAGCGCCGCCGAGTTGTTCCACTTCGCCCGGACCCTGCGCTCGTCGGTCTACGGCTCGTCGGATCCGGATGCCGACCTGCCGGCGCTGGCCCGGGCGGTGCTGGAAGGAGCATTCGACCCGAATCTGCTTGTGACGCACCGGGTCAGCCTGGACGGCGCGGCCGCCGCCTTCGACCGCATGCGCCGCGGTGAAGGCGCCCGTACCCTCGTCCTCCCCTCGTCCCAACCCCTCCCGTGATCATCGGCACTTTCCGGGTAATGCAGCCGGAAAGTGCCGATGATCAGCGGGATGGAGCTGGGGCGCCGTGCCAGGAGTCCCAGAGCGCGGCATACGCGCCGCCGGCGGCAACCAGTTCGTCGTGACTGCCGATCTCGGCGATCCGGCCGTCCTCGACGACTGCGACCCGGGTGGCATCGTGGGCAGTGTGCAGACGGTGCGCGATGGCCACCACAGTGCGGCCGTCCAGTACCGACGCGAGTGAGCGCTCGAGATGGCGCGCTGCCCGCGGATCGAGCAGCGAGGTCGCTTCGTCGAGCACCAACGTGTGGGGATCTGCCAGCACGATCCGGGCCAGTGCCAGTTGCTGCGCCTGCGCCGGCCCGATCGGATGTCCGCCCGATCCGACCAAGGTGTCCAGGCCGTCGGGTAAACCCTCGACCCACTCCAGTGCATCGACCGCAGCCAGCGCTCGGCACAGTTCGGCGTCGGAGGTATCCGGTGCGGCCAGGGCCAGATTGTCGCGCAGGCTGCCGACGAACACGTGGTGCTCCTGAGTGACCAGGACGACCTCGCGGCGCAGTTGCTCGAGCGGCAGATCGACGAGCCGGACGCCGCCCACATCGATGCGTCCAGATCGGGGCGGGTGGATTCCGGCGAGCAAGCGGCCGAGAGTTGACTTGCCCGCTCCGGACGGCCCGACGATCGCCAACCGTTCGCCGTGTTGCAGTTCGAGCGACACGCCGTGCAAGACGTCTTGACCCGTCCGGTAGGCATACTGCGCACCGGTGGCCGTGATGTCTTCGCCGGCGGGCTGTTCGCCCGTGGCTTCACGATCGTCCGGCACACTCGCGATGCCGGTGATGCGGGCCAGCGAGGATGTGCCGACCTGGAGCTCGTCCAGCCACGACACCAGGCGGTCGACCGGGTCGATGATCTGCACCATGTACAGCACGACGGTCGTCACCTGTCCGACGGTGGCATGCCCTGCCGCCGCCAGCCAGGCACCCCAAGCGAGGGTCGCGACCACCGGCAGGATGTACGACAGCTCGGCCGTCGGGAACCACACCGTGCGCAGGAACAGCGTTCGCCGCTCGGCCGCGTACGCGTTGGCGAGGTCTTTGTCCATCCGGCGGATCCGAATGTCGGAGAGGTCCAGAGCCTCGACCGTTCGGGCACCGTCGACGGTCTCGGTGACCGCTCCGTCGAGCGTCGCGTACGCCGCCCGTTCCCACAGGTAACCGTCCCGCGCCCGCTTGAGGTACCAGCGGGTTCCGGCGTAGAGCAGGGGAACTCCCACGACCGCACCGGCAGCCACCAGCGGCCCGGCGATGATCGCCGCGCCGAGCGTCAAGATCGTCGTGATAAATGCGACGAGGATCTCGGGCACGGCGAACCGGACCGTACGTGACAGCGCGTCGATGTCGCCGGTCGTACGTGCGATCAGGTCACCGGTACCCGCCCGCTCCACGGTCGACAGCGGCAGGCGCAGCACGCGGGAGATGAACGTCTCGCGAAGCTCCGCAAAGACCTGCTCGCCGAGGTCGAGCGACCGCTTGATGGCGAACTTGATCAGCACGGCCTGGACCACGAGGAACCCGGCTAGCGCAGCGGCGAGTGCGTCGAGGCGAGATACCGGCGCGCCGTCGATGAGCGCGTCGACGATCCGTCCAAGTATGAACGGCGACGCCAGCCCCGCTGCCGCAGCGAGCAGGTGCAGCGTCAACGCCAAGCTCAGCGGGCGGCGGTGCCGGCGGAACAGCAGCCGTGCCTCCGCGCGAACCTCGGCCGGGGTGGCGACTGGCAACTGACTCACGTCGAGTCCTCCTCTCGCGTGACGGTTCGGCGGTATGCAGCGACGGTGGCCATCAACTCCTCGTGCGGTCCGACCGCGACGACGGAGCCGTCGACGATCCACGCGACGGTGTCGGCTTGGCCGAGCACGAGCGGGCTGGCCGTGACCACAACCGTGGTACGGCCGGCGCGCACCGCGCGCAGGTTGCGGGCGATCGCCGCTTCGGTGTGCGCGTCGACGGCGCTGGTCGGCTCGACCAGCACGAGGACCTCCGGATCCCGCAGCAGTGCGCGGGCCAGCGCGACCCGCTGCCGCTGCCCACCGGACAGCGACCTGGCCCGCTCGTCGACGGTGCCGTCGAGCCCTTCTCGCAGCGATTCGAGCACGTCGCCCGCGGCCACGGTCTGCAGCGCGGTCAGCAACTGGGCGTCGCGGTGCTGGCCGGCGGGGTCGAGGGCGTTCCGAAGCGTGCCAGTGAACAGCATCGGCTCGGGGTCGCTGACCACGATGCGGCGGCGAACCTCGGCCACCGGCAGGCCGTGCAGCGGCACTCCGCCAAGAGCGACGCCGTTGCCCGGCACCAAGCGGCCCAACCGGTCGGCGATGCGTGCCGTCTCGCTGGGCCGGTCGGACACCAGCATGGTCAGCTCGCCGTGCTTGATCGCCAGCCCCGACGACTGGTCGGTCAGCACCACCCCTTCCTGCTGATCATCGGCACTTTCCGGGTAATGCGGCCGGAAACCGCCGATGATCACGGGAGCGTGGTCAGCGACTTCGCGCTCGACGGTGAGCACCTTCAGGACCCGGCGCGCGGCGATGACGGCGCGGGTGACGACGAACGTCATCTCGCCCGCCGTCCGAACCGGTATCAGAAGGAAGAATGCGAAGCCGTACAACGCGACGAGATCGCCCGGTGCGACGGTGCCGTCGATGACGAGCCGGGAGCCGACCCAGGTCAGCACGACCAGGAAAACCCCCGGCAGCAGCACCAACGCCGCGTCCAGGTAGGCGAACGTCGTGGCCAGCCGGACACCCGCCGTGCGAACCGTTTCGGATCGGTGCCGGTATCGATCGGCGAAGACGCGCTCGCCGCCGATCCCGCGCAGCACCCGCAGCCCGACAACAGTGTCGGCGCCGAGCGAAGTGAGCTTGCCCAGGGCCTCGCGCTGCGCCCGCTGGCGCCGTTGCAGCGGCCGCAGGATGGGCGTCAGTGCAAGCACCAGCAGCGGCACGCCGACCAGCACGATGAGCCCGAGCAGGGCCGAGGTGTTGAGCACGATCACCGACACGACGAGGTACGAGGCGATGGCGCCGGCGAACCGAGCCGACGTGTCGAAGACATGCCCAATGTGCATCGCGTCGGCGGACACGGTCGCCACGACCTCACCGGTGGGCATCGCCTTGGGGATCGCCGGGCCCGTGCGTGCGGCGTGCCGCCCGACCAGCTGGATGGTGCGAAAGGCCGCGTACAGCCAGTTGAAGACAGCCACCCGGTGGCGGGCGACGCCGGTGATCGCCTGGGCGAGTCCGAGCCCGCCGACGACACCGGCCCACTGCCAGGCCGAGGTGGTGTCGCCCTCGATGACCCGGTTGATGCCGTTGCCGATGGCCCACGGAACCAGTGCCTGCGACAGCATCCAGGCCATTCCCAAGATCATTCCGAGTGCGAGCATGCCGAACTGCTCCCCGGCGATCCACCTCAGGAACTTCGCCGGGGAGCGAGTATCAGGGACGCCGGGATCGGCGTACGGAAGAGCTCGCACAACCGACCAGGCTAAGTTTCGGCACTGACAAAGCGCACCCGATTTTTGCCGGAATGATCATGTCAGGCCGGGCGGTAGGCTCAGAACGTGCACGACACCGTCCTCGTGGTCGACTTCGGAGCCCAGTACGCCCAGCTGATCGCGCGCCGCGTCCGCGAGGCCCGCGTCTATTCCGAGATCGTGCCGCACACCATGCCGGTCAGCGAGATGCTCGCCAAGAAACCGAAGGCGATCATCCTGTCCGGCGGGCCGGCCAGTGTGTACGCCGAGGACGCCCCGAGTGTCGACCCGAACGTCTTCGAGGCAGGTGTGCCCGCCTTCGGCATCTGCTACGGGTTCCAGGCGATGGCCCAGGCGCTGGACGGCACCGTCGCCCGTACCGGACTCTCCGAGTTCGGACGTACCGCCGTCACGATCGACACGCCGGGTACGTTGCTGGCCGGAGTGCCGGCCGCCAACACGGTCTGGATGAGCCACGGCGATGCGGTCACCGAAGCCCCCAGCGGCTTCACCGTACTGGCGCACTCGCCCGGCGCCCCCGTCGCGGCGTTCGAGCACCTGGACCGGCGGTTGGCCGGCGTCCAATGGCACCCCGAGGTACTGCATACCGAACACGGCCAGGTGGTCCTCGAGCACTTCCTTTACGAGATCGCCGGCGCACGGCCGACCTGGACGATGGTCAACATCGTCGACGAAGCCGTCGACGCCATCCGTGCTCAAGTCGGTGACAAGCGGGTCATCTGCGGGTTGTCCGGCGGTGTCGATTCATCGGTCGCCGCCGCCCTCGTCCAGCGCGCCGTCGGCGACCAGCTGACCTGCGTCTTTGTCGACCACGGACTCCTACGCGCCGGCGAGGCAGAGCAGGTGGAGCGCGATTTCGTGGCCGCCACCGGCGTCGACCTGCACGTGGTCGATGCCGCGGGCCAGTTCCTCAAGGCGCTGCAGGGCGTCACCGACCCCGAGCAGAAGCGCAAGATCATCGGCCGCGAGTTCATCCGT
>DASUUH010000141.1:0-112867 GCA_036374175.1 Jiangellaceae bacterium
AAGTCCTAGACCCGCCGTCCCCCGGGCATCAACTCACACCCCTCTCTTCCGGGAAGGGAGGAAGGGAGGGGTGGGCGGACGGGCGGTGGAGGCCGAGGAGGAGGGGGTGGGTGGCCGAAGCTAGGGGAGCGGGGGCGCGGAGTCGGCCAGCGCGGCCAAGGCAGCGGTGAAGCATTCCATCGGCGGCTTCACCAGGCCGGCCCCGACCTGGCCGGTGCCGGCCACCCGCCCGGCCATGCCGGTGTTGATCTGTGGCCGGATCCCGGTCCTGATCACCCGTGACACGTCGATACCGGTGGGTGCGCCGCGGAACTCCAGGATGGGGAACGCGTACGCGGCGTTCTCGCCCAACGTGATCTCGTACATCAACTGTGAGGTCCGCAGCGCGTCCGGGACGCTGCCGCCGACGAACCGGACGATCGCCGGCGCCGACGCCATCGCGAACCCGCCGAGCCCGATCGTCTCCATGATCGCCGAGTCGCCGATGTCAGGGTTGGCGTCGTCCGGTCCAAAGTCGCCGAGGAAAAGCCCGTCCGGCACCTCGGCCGGCCCGGTGAACCAGTCATCGCCGGTGCCGGACACCCGGATACCGAAGTCGGTGCCGTTGCGCGCCATCGTCGTGACGACCGTGCTGCCGTCGATGCCCTCGGCGGCCGCCGTCTGCAGCTTCGCCGCCGGCATCGCCAGGTTGAGGAAGAAGTGGTCGTTGCTCGACACGAACCGCACCGCCTCGGCCACCTGCGAACTCGGCGCACCGCTGTCGATCAGGTCGGGCAGCAGATCTCGCAGCAGCATCAGCGTACCGGCCCGGTTGCGGTTGTGACCCTCGTCGCCCATCTGCACCATCTGGGCCAGGATCGCCTTGATGTCGATCCGCCCGCGGCGGCGGACGGCCGTCTGCAGCATCGGGCCGAGCACGTCGGTCATCCAACGCAGCCGTTCGATGACGTCGGGGGAGTAGGCGCCGTACCGAAGCACCTTGCCGAGGCCCTCGTTCAATGAGCACCAGGACGTGCCGTCGTTGGGCTCGTCACGTAGCTCAAACATCCACATCGACGGCGAGACGATGCCGGCCATCGGCCCGACGGCGCCGTGGTGATGGCACGGCTCCAACGTGATATCCGTGTCGTCGGCAAGCCGTTGCTCGGCTTGTTCGGCAGTGTCCGCCAGGCCCTCGTAGAGCATGGCGGCGATGAGCCCGCCGCGCATTGGTCCGGACGCACGGTCCCACGTCAGCGGGGGGCCGGCATGTAGGAAGTGGCCGGGTTCGAGCCCGAGCGCTTCGCGGGCCGGCCGGACGTCGACCAGCTCGGCCGTGGAGCGCAGCATCCGGTCGATCGCAGCGGCGTTCGCGTCGGCGCGCCGGGGATCGGCCGCCACCCGGGCGAGCTGGTCCTCGGTGCCAGGCGATGGCGGCCGCCACTCGACGGGGGTCGTCGAGACGGCCTGTGCGGCCAACGCGTCGGTGAACAGGTCAACGCCGGTGGCGACAACCCGCGGCTCGCCCCTGAGCAGCTCGTCCGTCATTGGACTTCCTCCGCGAGTTCGACGGCTTTGCGGGCGGCGTGGGCGTTGGACAGGTGGACCGACGCGCCTGCGTCGCGCAATGCCACCGCCTGCCGCTCGAGTCCCTGCGGGTCGCCGGCCGTCCCGATCAGCGAGATCACGACCGCAACTTCGCGCCCGTCGGCGGCGGCCGTGGCGTGTGCGTCCTTGATCGCGGGGACGAGATCGGCCGCCGGATCGGGGTGGGCACCATGCCCGAGGACGACGTCGAGCAGCAGCACACCACAGTCCGGGTCGCGGGCTTCCTGGGCCATCCGCTCGACGCGCAGCGTGCTGTCGATCATCGGATGTGGCCGCGCTCGGGTGAACTGGTCATCGCCGAAGTCGATCATGATGTGCCCGAAACGCCGGACCTCGTTGCCGGACCACATTTCGGCGATGAAACCCCACTCCGGCCGAAGCGGAATGTTCGAGTGGACCGGACCCACGGCCTGGCTCGCGATCAACATTGCCTCTTCGCAGAGCGTTCCGCCGGAGAACAGGCCGCGGATGTACGGATACCGCCCGGTGCGCATCTGCGGAGCGAGCCACCACCGCGGCTCCTCCCACGGCCGGCCGGCGGCGGCGACGGCGGCTTCCGCGGCGGACGTCAGGTCTGCCTCGCCCCGGCCCAGCAGATGCACGATCACCGGCTTGCCGACCTCGCGGGCTCGTGCCGCGACGGCGTCGGCTACGTCCGGCGCCGGGGGTTTGCCGATCACCACGATCACCTCGGTCGCGTCGTCTGCGGCGAGCATCTCGATTGCTGCGAGCGTGCTACGTCCGCCCACCGCTTCGGACATGTCGCGGCTGCCCACGCCGAGGCAGTGGCTGACGCCCACACCCGCCCCGTCCAGCAGGCTCATCAGCTGCTGTGCGCCTGTGCCAGAGGCGGCGACGATACCCACGGGCCCGGGCCGGACGACGTCTGCAAAGCCCAGCCCGACCCCGCTCACCACCGCGGTGCCGCAGTCCGGACCCATCACGAGCAGCCCGCGCTTAGCGGCCTCGTCTTTGAGCCGAACCTCGTGCTCAACAGGCACGTTATCCGAGAACACCATCACCGATCGCCCGGCCTCCAGCGCATCCATGGCTTCGACGAACGCGAACTGACCTGGCGTAGAGATCAGCGCGATGTCGGCGCCGGAGCGCTGCATTGCCGACGCCGTCGTCCGCGGGGCGGGAGCATCGCCGAAACCCGCTGGCTCGGCCGCAACCCGCCTGGTCAGCGCCGATTCGACGAACGCCAATGCTGCGCCGACCGCGTCGTCGTCAGCGGCCTCGATGGCGATGAGCAGGTCCGTCGGCGATGCGCCGGACGGGGCCGCGAAGCCCATGCCGGCGAGCAGGTCTAGATTCAGCTCGGTGGCCATCGCGACAAGTGCCGAACTCACCCCATCGACGGCCGCCGCATCGCGGCTGACCTGCATGAGGGCGACCGAGTCGAGGTACACGCCGCTGCGGACGTCCAGGTGCCTGGGCATAGGGAGACTCTACGGGCGGCCCCCTATTCGAGTTGTCCGGCCGGACAAGTTGCGGTCCAGCGGCGATCCGGTTGTCCGGCCGGACACGCGGGAGTGGCCTGCGGGGGTCTCTTTGACAGCGGCGCCGCGGCAGGCAGGATACTGACGCATGAAACCGCCCCCGTTCGTCTACCACCGGCCGCGGGATGTCGACGAGGCGCTCGACACGCTGGCCGAGATCGGATCAGACGGCAAGATCCTCGCCGGCGGACAGAGCCTGGTGCCCCTGATGTCGATGCGGCTGGCCGCGCCGGCACACCTGATCGACATCAACCGGCTGTCCGAGCTGGCCGGCATCCGAACCGGCCACGATGGGGTCGAGGTCGGCGCCATTGTCCGCCATGCCCAACTCGAGCGGGACGATGCGGCGTTCGCCACTCAGCCACTGCTTCGCCAGGCGCTGCAATTCGTCGCGCACCCGACCGTCCGCAACCGTGGGACGAGCGTCGGCAGCCTCGCGCACGCCGACCCGGCCGGCGAGCTGACCGCCGTGCTCGCGCTGCTCGGCGGCAGGATGACGCTGCGCAGCACCGATGGCGAGCGGACCGTCGCAGCCGCTGATTTCTTCCTCGGGCCACTTGAATCGGCCGTCAAACCGACCGATCTGGCAACCAGCGCGTTTTTCCCCGCGCTCGCTCCGCGAACCGGCGCGGCCTGGACGGAGGTCTCCCGGCGGAACGGCGACTACGCGATATGCGGCGTCGGTGCGCTGGTCACTCTGGACGACGATCGCCGAGTCGCCAGCGCCAAAGTTGGTCTGATCTCGGTTGGGCCGACGCCGGTGGTGGCCGACCTCAGCGAACCGTTGACCGGCCAACCGGCGGACGCTGCTGTGTTCGACGAGGCAGCGCAGCTCATCCAAGACACACTCGACCCGGAGCCCGACATTCACGCCACCGCGGAGTACCGTCGCCATCTCGCCGGTGTTCTGACCGCACGGGCGCTGCTCGAGGCCACCAACCGGGCCGTGGAGGCGACAAAATGACCGAGTTGCATACCGTGGAGCTGACCGTCAACGGCGTCCCGCGAGCAGCGAACGTCCCTGCGCGGCGGCTGCTCTCCGACTTTCTCCGCCACGACCTGGGCCTGACGGGGACGCACGTCGGGTGCGAGCACGGGGTCTGCGGTGCGTGCACCGTGCTGGTGGAGGGCGCCCCCATGCGGTCGTGCCTGTTGTTCGCGGTCAGTGTCGACGGTGCGTCGATCACCACTGTCGAAGGCTGCACCGGGCCGGGCGGCGAGCTTGGCCCGGTCCAGCAAGCGTTCCTGGACTGCCACGGGCTGCAATGCGGGTTCTGCACGCCGGGATTCGTCACCACGATCACCGCCTACCTGGACGAGAACCCGAACCCCACGCAGGACGAAGCCCGGCACGCCATCGCCGGCAACCTGTGCCGCTGCACCGGCTACCAGAACATCGTCGCGTCAGTACTCCGGGCCGCCGAAATCCGGCGCGAAGCCGGGGTGAAGACGTGAGTACCCGAACCCTCGGTGAACCGATCGCCCGCCGGGAAGACCCGCGACTGCTGACCGGACGCGGCCGGTACGTCGACGACATCGGCCAGGGCGCGCTTGAGGTGGCTTTCGTCCGCAGCCCGCACGCCCACGCTCGGATCGTCGACATCGACGTGTCCGGGGCGTTGGACGTCGACGGGCTGGTCGCCATCTACACCTACGAGGACCTGGACGGGCGGGTGGCCGAGCCGCTGCCGATCCTTATTCCGCACCCGGCGCTGACCCACGGCCGTGCCCAACACGTACTGGCCAAGGACGAGATCAACTACGTCGGTGAGGCGGTGGTCATGGTGGTCGCCGCCGACCGGTACGTCGCCGAGGACGCAGCTTCGCTGATCCGGGTCGAGTACGAGCCACTCCCACCCGTCGTCGGTATCGAGGCCGCCCGCCAGGCCGAGCATCTGGTCCACGACGACGTCCCCGGCAATGTGGCCGCCAACATGGTCCAGGAGCGCGGTGATGCCCGCGCCGCAATCGCGGCCGCCCCGCACGTCATCGAACTGGATCTAGCCATCGAGCGCAGTGCGTCGACGCCTCTGGAAGGCAAAGGGGTCTACGCCCGCTGGGACGCCGACGACGCGAGCCTGCGGGTCTATTCGGCGACTCAGGCATCGACGAGCGTCCGGTCGGCTATCGCGGCCAAGCTCGGCCTGCCGCCCGATCGGGTCGAAGTCATCGCGCCGGACGTCGGAGGCGGCTTCGGCGTAAAGATCGTCCATCCCTGGCCGGAGGAGATCCTCGTTCCTTGGGCCGCGATCCGGCTCGGCCGTGAAGTGAAGTGGACCGAAGACCGCCGCGAGCACTTCGTCTCCGCCGCCCACGAGCGGGGTCAACTGCAGCACATCACCGCCGGCTTCGACGACGATGGCCGGTTGCTGGGACTGGACGTGCACATCTGGCACGACAACGGCGCGTACACGCCGTACGGCATCGTCGTCCCCATCGTCACGTCGACCCAGTTGCTCGGGCCGTACAAGCCGGGTGCCTACCGGGTGGAGTTCGACAGCCTCTACACCAACACCGTGATCGTCACGCCGTACCGCGGCGCGGGGCGACCGCAGGGCTGCTTCGCCATGGAACGCACGATGGACGCCATCGCGGCCCGGCTCGGCCTGGACCGCGCGGAGGTCCGGGAGCGCAACTTCATTCAGCCCGACGAGATGCCCTACGACCACGGGCTGATCTTCCAGGACGGCCGCCCGCTGATCTACGACTCCGGCGACTACCCTGCCACTCTCGCCAAGGTCAAGAAGCTTGTCGGGTGGGATGAGTTCGAGGCGTACCGCGCCCAGGCACTGGCGGACGGCCGGCGCGTCGGGATCGGGCTGGCCTGCTACGTCGAAGGCACCGGTGTCGGCCCGTACGAAGGCGGCTGGGTCAAGGTCGAGACGGACGGGACTGTCGTCGTGGCCACCGGACTGACGACTCAGGGCCAGGGACACCAGACGGCGTTCGCCCAGGTCGTGGCGTCCGAGCTGGGTGTTCCGGTCGAGCAGGTGACGGTGGTGACGGGCGACACCAGGCGGTTCCGGTACGCCGTCGGGACGTTCGCCTCGCGAGCCGCCGTGATGAGTGGGAACGCGGTGGCGATGGCGGCCCGAAAAGTCCGCCAGAAGGCGCTGCGGATCGCCGCCGAGGCGCTCGAAGCCGATCCGGGCGATCTGGAGATCGTCGACGGCGTGGTGCAGGTCAAGGGCGCTCCGGGCGCGACGATCCCGCTCTCCACGGTGGCCGTGCTGTCGAACCCGCTGCGGTACGCCTTCGACGAGGAGACCAAGCGCGCTACCCAGTTCGCCACCGTGGCCGATCCGGACAAGCCGCCGGTGGCCGAAGGTGACGAACCGGGTTTGGAGGCGACCGGTTACTACTCGCCGCCGCGATCGACGTTCGCCAACGGCATGC
Source organism: Jiangellaceae bacterium (assembly GCA_036374175.1). GTDB lineage: Bacteria > Actinomycetota > Actinomycetes > Jiangellales > Jiangellaceae > JASLBX01. The sequence goes on from DASUUH010000141.1 coordinate 6,486, forward strand.
ACGCGGCCATCGTGGAGACCGATCCGGACACAGCGGAGATCAAGATCCTGCGGTACTGCGTCGTGCACGACTGCGGCACTTTGATCAACCCGCGGATCGTCGAGGGCCAGATCCACGGCGGAGTTGCGCAGGGCGTCGGGGGAGCTCTGTACGAGCGGATGGTCTATGACGACAGCGGGCAGTTGGTCAACGCGTCGTTCATGGACTTCTTGATGCCCTACGCCACAGAGGTGCCGGTCGTCGAAACCGACCACCTGGAGACACCCTCGCCGCTGAATCCGCTCGGCATCAAAGGTGCCGGTGAGGCGGGCGTCATCCCAGGAGCCGCCGTGCTGGCGGCCGCGATCGAGGATGCCGAGGGGATTCCCATCACACGGATGCCGATCAGCCCGTCCGAGCTGTATCAGCTGCGACAGGGTCACGCTGCACAGGAGGAGCGCCCATGAAGGTCACCGGATCGGCCGTGCTCAACGCCCCGCGCGATCGGGTGTGGACGGCGTTGATCGATCCTGAAGTGCTGGTCCGGACCATTCCCGGCTGCCAGCAGCTCGAGCAGGTCGCGCCGGACTTCTACCGGGCGACGGTCAACGCCGGGGTGGCGTCGATCAAGGGGGTGTACTCCGGAGAGGTGAAGCTGACCGACCAGGTCGAGCCTGAGTCGTTGGTCTTGCACGCCGGCGGAGCAGGCGCGCCCGGGACGGTCTCCGCGGACGTCCAGGTCCGGCTCGCTGAGGTCGACGGCGGTTCCACCCGGGTGGACTACGACGCCGACGCCGTGGTGGGCGGGATGATTGCTGGGGTCGGGCAGCGGATGCTCGCGAGCGTGGCAAAGCGGACGGCCGGAGAGTTCTTCGCAGCGGTCGACGATGTGCTGGTCGGCCGGACGGAACTGGCCGCGCCGGCCGCTGCTATCCCTGGAGTGACCGGTGAGCCGATCGCGCTGGCCGGCCGGCCCGAGGGTGAGCGGCCCATTTACACCGCCCCGCCGCGACAGCGCCCGACGGCGCCGGTCGCAACCGTCCTGGGCGCGGCGGTGCTGGGCGCGTTGATCGCACTTGCCGGCGTCATTGTCGGCTGGCTTATCGCTCGTTAGGGTTGCGAATGGATGACCTCGTCGGTCAGCCGGTGACCGAACTGGCCGAGCTGCTCCTAACCGGCCGGTTAGGCGTTGAGGAGTTGGCCACCGCGTGCCTGGACGCGATCGCGGCGCGCGAGCAGGAGCTGCGGGCATGGGTGACGATCGACCGGGACGCCGTGCTGGCTCAAGCCCGGAAGCTCGACGCGGTCGACGCGGCGGACCGAGGGCCGCTGCACGGCATTCCGGTCGGCGTCAAGGACATCATCGACACCGCCGATCTGCCGACTGAATACGGCTCGCGCATCTACGCGGGTCACCGTCCGAGCTTGGACGCCGAGGTGGTCGCCGGCCTGCGAGTTGCCGGCGCTCTGGTCGTCGGCAAGACGGTGACCACCGAGTTCGCCCTGTTCACCGCTGGCCCGACGACGAACCCACACGATCCGTCGCGCACGCCGGGCGGATCCTCCAGCGGTTCGGCCGCGGCCGTCGGGGCGGCCACCATCCCGCTCGCGATCGGCACTCAGACCGCGGGGTCGGTCGTCCGTCCGGCGTCGTTCTGCGGTGTCGTCGGCGTGAAGCCGACGTTCGGCGCGCTTCCCACGACCGGAGTGAAGCCGTGCAGCCCCACGCTCGACACGGTGGGGATCTTCACCCGCGACATCTCAGGCGCGGCGTACGCGTTGAATGCTCTGACCGGAGGTGTGGTGCCGCGGTCAGTGGACCGTGAGCCGGTGCGGGTCGGGTTCGCTCGAACTCAGGAGTGGTCCCGGATTCCTCAGGACACCAGATCGTTGGTCGAACGGGCCGTCGAGCAGATAACGGCAGAACTCGAGGTGGTGGAGGTCGGTTTGCCGTTCGCCGGGCTGGTCGAGGCGCAGACGGTCATCATGCAGGTGGAGGCGACGTCAGCGTTGTCTGCCGAGCGGACGCGTCACGCCGATCAGCTGAGCCCGGCCCTGCAGAAAGTCCTCCGCGCGGGCGACCACGTCGTCTGGGCGTACGAGGCCGCCCTAACCCACGTCGAGCGGTGCCGCGGCCGTCTGGGAGAAGTCTTCGATGGCGTGGACGTGCTGCTCGCGCCGAGTGTGCTCGGTGAAGCCCCGCCGCTTGAGGAGGGCACTGGCGATCCGTTGCTCTGCCGAACCTGGACGGCGCTAGGGACGCCGGCGGTGTCCGTTCCGGGGCTTACCGGCCCGGCTGGGCTGCCCCTCGGTATCCAGATGATCGCGCCACCCGGCAAGGACGGCCTTGCGCTGGCGGGCGCGCGCCAGGTCGGCACGATCATCGCGGCACTGGCGGGGGAGTAGCCGATATGGCCGGGTTCGACCTCGTCATCGGCGACGCCGTGCTGCGTAACCGGCCGGGCCGGCACAGCATAGGAATTACCGGCGGGCGGATTGCGGCGATCGAGGCCGGTTCACTGCGGGGCCGGCGGGAAGTTGATGCCGACGGAAACCTCGTCACGGAGTCGTTCGTCAACGCTCATCTGCACCTGTGCAAGGTCTACACGCTGAACCGGGTCGGCGACGCAGCCCTCGCCGCATACACGGGCGGGTCGATGGGTGCGGCGATGACGGCGATCGAGCTGGCCGCTACCGTAAAGGAGCAATACGACGAGAGCTGGATCGAACCCAACGCCCGGCGGGCGGTGCTGGAGGCCGTTCGCCATGGCATAAGGCACATGCTCGCGTTCGCTGACGTCGACACCAAGGCACGGCTGCACGGCATCCGGCCGCTGCTCAAGCTGCGTGACGAATTCCGCGGCATTGTTGATCTCCAAGTGGTGGCCTTTCCTCAGGACGGTCTGCTGCGCGACCCGGGCGCTGAGGATCTGGTCCGGGAGGCCGTCGAACTCGGCGCCGACGTCGTCGGGGGCATCCCGTGGATCGAGCACAGCGACGAGGATGCTCGCGAACACGTGCGCAAGATGTGCTCGCTCGCCGTTGAACATGGCCGCCGGGTCGCGATGCTCGTTGATGACGCCGGCGATCCGGCGCTACGCACGACCGAGATGCTGGCGACCGAGATGATCCGGCAAGGCCTGACCGGCCGGGGCATCGCCAACCATGCTCGAGCCGTCGGGACGTACGCCGAACCGTCCGTGCGCCTGCTGGCCGGGCTGGCCCGCCGGGCCGGGCTGGGATTCGTCACGGATCCCCATACCGGACCGGTCCGGCTGCCGGCGTTCCTGATGGCCGAGCTGGGTGTGCCCGTGGCACTCGGGCAGGATGACATCGAGGACGCGTACTACCCGTTCGGCCGCAACAACATGCTGGAGGTGGCGTTCCTGGCGGCTCACGCCCTCGAGGCCGTGTCGAAGCCGGCCATGGATCGCATCTACGACATGGTGACGGCGGTGGCGGCGGATGTCCTGGGTGTGGAGGACCATCGCCTCGAGGTGGACGCGCCGGCCGATCTCGTCGTACTGGACGGCTCGTCTGTCCACGACGTGCTGACCAGGCACAACCCACCGCGCTACGTCATCGCGAGCGGCCGCCTCGTCGCCGAGAGCACTGCGGCGACGACGTTCCACTACTAGGCGCTGGAGACGTCGGCCGGTGGCTCCTGAAGTGCTGCTTCGGTGGACCGGTTGAATGAGAGCCGGAGAAGGGAGCACACATGCCGCCCAGCATTCGCATCGGCATCGACACCGGCGGGACGTTCACCGACGTCGTCGCAGTGGACGAGCAGACCGGCGAGTTCGTCACCACCAAGACACCATCCACGCCTGCCGATCCCGCCGACGGATTCCTGGCCGGCCTGCGCAAGGTGCTCGATGTGCTCCGCCTGGACGCCGACGCCATCAGCGCGGTGAGCCACGGCACCACCGTGGCGACCAACGCGCTGCTGCAGGGCAACGTCGGAAACCTCGGGTTCATCACCACGGAGGGCTACCGGCACATCCTCGAGATCGCCCGCCAATCGGTGCCCGACGGCTACGGCAACAGTTACTTCTGGATCAAGCCGAATCGCATCGTCCCGGCCGACCTGGTGCGTACGGTCGGCGGGCGGCTTGCAGTAGATGGCAGCGAGGTCCGGCCGTTCGACGAGGCCGGCGCGCTAAGCGCCGCCCGGTTCTTCCGTGACCGCGGGATCACCACAATCGGCGTGTGTTTCCTGCACAGCTACGCCAACCCCGAGCACGAGCTGCGAATGCGCGAGGTCCTCGCCAGCGAGCACCCCGAGGCGACGGTCTCGATCTCGTCCGAGGTGCTGCGGGAGTACCGCGAGTACGAACGAAGCGTGACGACTCTCGTCGACGCGGCCGTCAAGCCGGCGATCCGCCGGTACGTCGAGAACGTCCGTGGCCGTCTCGACGGGCTAGCCGGCAGTTCGGTGCCGTTCTACGTGATGAAATCCAACGGCGGCGTGCTCTCAGCGGCCGAGGTTGTTCACCAGCCGATCACGACGGTGCTGTCCGGCCCGGCGGCTGGGGCGCTGGGTGCGGCGGTCGTGGCCACTGCCGCCGGCCGCGCCAAGGTGCTCACGCTGGACGGCGGTGGCACGTCGACGGACGTCACCGTCGTCCAAGACGGTCACCCTGCACTGACCACCGAAGGAAGCGTCGGCGCGTACCCCAGCAAGATTCCGATGATCGACGTCGTCACGGTGGGCGCCGGCGGCGGTTCGGTAGCATGGATCAGTCCGGAGGGCACGCTCAAGGTTGGCCCGCGCTCGGCAGGGGCGGATCCAGGCCCGCTGTGTTACGGCAAGGGCGGCACCGAGGTGACCGTCACGGACGCGCACGTGGTCCTCGGCCGGATCCCGCCGCACCTGCTCGGCGGTGAGATCCCGCTGGACGTCGAGATTGCCCGCGCCGGCCTAGCCGAGCTGGCAGCAAATCTGAACCTGGACGTGGAGCGCTGCGCTGCCGGCATTCTCGAGATTTCGGCCTGGAACCAGGCCAACGCGCTGCGCCAGGTGACGGTCAAACGCGGGTTGGACGCACGCGATTTCACCCTGGTCAGCTTCGGCGGGTCGGGGCCGCTGCTGGCCTGCCGGCTGGCTGACGTCCTGGGACTGGACGGCATTCTGGTGCCGCCCAACCCCGGCAACCTGTCCGCGTACGGGCTGCTGACCGTCGACGTCCGCAACGACTACGTGCGCACCGCGGTTACCCGGCACAGCGCGATAGACGTCGCGGCTGTCGAGAAGGTGTTCGGCGACCTCGAGCTGGCGGCCGACGATGCGCTGGCTCGCGAGGGGTTCCTGTCGACCGTGCGGCGCTTCATGCGTACCGCTGACCTGCGGTACTACGGCCAGGCCTTCGAGGTTCGGGTCGACGTACCCGATGGGCCGGTGACGGCCGGGCTGCTCGACGCGGTCGCCGCCACGTTCCACGCCGAACACCGAGCGCTCTACGGGTACGACTTCCAGGGTGATTCGCGCCAGGAAGTCGAGTGGGTGAACCTCCGGGTGACCGGAATCGGCCCGATCCGCACGCCGTCCGTCCCAGAGGTGGGGCCTGGCTCCGGATCAGACCAGGCGCTCTCCGGCTCTCGCCGGGTGTACTTCGAACTCTGGACGGAGACTTCGGTGTATCAGCGAGCCGCGCTGGGCAGCGGAGACACCGTGGCCGGCCCGGCGATCATCGAGGAGTTCGGCTCGACCGTCCCACTGCATCCCGGCTTCACCGCGACCGTGGACCGCCACGGCAACCTCCGTATCGCGAGATCAGGCGACCATCCTCAGCAAGGCGGTGCGCGATGAAGCCGGACCCGGTCCTTGTCGAGATCGTCCAGGGCTACCTCGCCTCGGTGGAACAGGAGGTCGAGACGGCGATCGGGCGCACGGCCCGGTCACCGATGATCCGCGACGCGCACGACTACCGGGCCGGCATCCATGACCGCAGGCTGCGCAAGCTCACCGGACGGTCGTACTCGGCCCTCGTGCACCCGATAGTCCGCGACTACCCGATGAACACCATGAAGCCAGGCGACGTCTTCTTCCACAACGACGTCTACCTCTCCGAAGGCGGCATCGGGCACCTGCCCGACCTGTGCGTGACGGTGCCTGTCTTTCACGACGGCGAGGTCGTGGCTTTTGTCCAGGCGTTCGGCCACCATGACGACATCGGCGGCACGGTGCCCGGTTCGATGCCCTCGCACGCGACCAGCGTGTACGAGGAGGGCTTGATGGTGCCGCCGATCAAGCTGTGGTCCGAAGGCGTGCCGAACGAGGCCGCGCTGAAGATCATGACGCGCAACTCCCGGATGCCCGAGTCGCTCGCCGCCGACCTGGACGCCGAATGCGCCGCCTGCCTGATGGGCGCACGCCGGCTGGCCGAGCTGTTCGACCGGTACGGCCGGCGCACGGTCGAGGCCTGCTTCGACGCGATCATCGACAACACCACCGAGACGTTCCGCCGTGAGGTGCTTTCCAAGATCCCGGAGGGCACGTATGTCTGGGAGGACTACGCCGAGCACGACGGCATCGACCCGCCGAAGCTGCACAGCCAGCGGATCACCTTGACGCGTGAGCCGGAGCGGCTGGTGCTCGACTTCACGGGCACGAGTCCGCAGGCCAAAGGCCCGATCAACCACGCCGGCAACTATGCCGACGGGGTCTTCCTGAAGAAATGGCTCGCACCGATCCTGCGCAACCTGGCCGACACGCCGGAGCGCAGCGCGGAGCTGGAGGTCAACGAGGGCGTTGTACCGCTGATCGAGATGCGGTTCCCGCCGCCCGGCACGCTGCTGACGCCGATCTTTCCGGCGCCGACCAACGCCCGCACGTTCGTGATTTTGCGGCTGCTGGGTGTGCTGGCCGGCGTGCTGGCCAAGGCGGTCGGCGGCCGGATGCCGGCCGATCAGGAGACGATCCGCTACACCGGCGTCTACGGGACGGACGCCGACGGGCAGCCGTACCTGATGCGTGAGGTCCTCGGCGGCGGCTCGGGCGGGCGTCCGTACGCGGACGGCGAGGACACCATCCACGTCGTGCCGGACTCGCGGAACCTGCCGACCGAGTTCAGCGAGGCGCGGTTCCCGTTCGTCGTCGAGCGGCTGGAACTGGCCGTCGACTCGGGCGGGCCTGGACGGTACCGCGGCGGGCTCGGCTACGACAAGCACATCCGGATGCTGCGCGACGCGCATTTCATGTCGATCGCCGACCGGTCGATCCTGTCCTGCTGGGGAGTGGCCGGTGGCCGGGCCGGGCGGCCGTTCTCGGTGACGATCGACCCGGGTGGGCCGCGGGAGCGGGAGGTCGACGCGCTGGCCGACGCCGAACCGGTCACCGCCGGTGAGGTGATTCGGATCCGGACCACCGGCGGCGGCGGCTGGGGCGATCCGCTGGACCGGCCGGTCGAGGACGTGCTGCGCGACCTGCGCTGGGGAAAGGTTTCTGTCGCGGGTGCCCGAGGCGACTACGGCGTCGTGGTGACCGGCGAGGCGGACAATCCCGCGCTGGACAACGCGGCGACGGCTGCGTTGCGCGACGAGATGCGGCAGGCGCGGACCGGCGATGAGCCGTTCTTCGACCGGGGACCCGGGTACGCGCAGCTCTCCGGCGATGCCCCGGCAGCCCACGTCGACTATCTCACCGACGGCGTCGCTCACCCCCCGCGTTGATCACGGGCGATTCGTGGTTCACAGGCGCCGGCTACCACGAATCGCCCATGATCAACGGGGAGGTGGGTTAATCGCGGGGTCAGTCGGTTGGCCGGACGAGCTGGTAGACGCGGCCGGAGGTACCGCTCGGGCCGGCGGTGTTGGAGGTCAGCACGTAGACCTCGCCGGCGGCGTCCTGGCCGAAGCCCGTGATGAAGTGGCCGAGCCGGCCATTCGGGCGTCCTTCGACCTCTAGCTCCTGAAGCTTCCACAAGCCCTTGGGCCGGGCCTTGGCGATCAGCAGGGTCCCGTTCGGCTGGCCGAAGGAGGTGCTCCAGTCGCCGAACACATACCGTCCGGTCAACTGCGGCAGCTCGGTGCCACGGTAGACCCGGCCGCCCACGACCGCGACGCCCACGCCACCCGGCACGTTGTTGGCATTGCCGTACTCGACGACCGGGTCCAGCAGTGGGTCGCCGAACAACGGCCCGGTGCTCGGGCAGGTCGCCGGCGGGTTGAGCGGGCTGGACGGGTCGAAGCAGTGGGTGGCTTCTTTGATGTTCCAGCCGTAGTTGCCGCCGCGCTCGACCAGATTCACCTCTTCCCACAGGTTCTGGCCGACGTCGGCGACGTAGAGGTCGTCACCGTCGAAGGTGAACCGGTAAGGGTTCCGGAAGCCGTAGGCGAAGATCTCGTCGCGAGCGTCCGTTCCCACGAACGGGTTGTCGGCAGGGATCCCGTACGGATCTGCACCATCGACGTCGATCCGCAGCAGGCTGCCGCGAAGGTTCGTCACGTCCTGCCCGTTACCGAGGCCAGGGGTATGGCCCAGCCCGACGTCGTTGGCCCCGCCGCCGTCGCCCAAGGCGATGTACAACATGCCGTCCGGCCCGAAGTGCAAGTCACCGGCATTGTGGTTGAACTGGGGCTGGTCGACCTGCAGCAGGATGCGTTCGGACGCGGGGTCGGCGCGGTTCGGGTCAGTGGCCGACACCTGGTACTCGGACACGTGACTGGTGTGGTTCCAGCCGGCCGGGGCTTCGGGGCGGCGCGGCGCGCTGTAGTACACGAACAAGCGGCCGTTCTGGGCATAGCCCGGGTGGAACGCCAGCCCGAGCAGGCCACGTTCGTCGAAGCCGGGCATGAGGGTGACCATCCGGCTGCGGACGTCGAGGAATGGCTCACTGAGCAGTGTGCCGTCGGGCATGATGATGCGGACAACGCCGCTCTGGTCGACCACGAACCGCCGGTCGGATCCGTCCGGCGGCTCGCTGAGATGGACTGGTTGGACCAGCCCGACAGCGACAAGATCAACTCCCACGGTAGGGCCCGAGGGGATGCCCTGGTCATCTGCCTCCTGGGCGGCGGCACTACCTACCATCACAGCGGCAGCCAGGCTCGCCACTGCAGCAACGCTCCAGCGTCGTCGTGGCATTGGGCTCTCCTTTTCCATGCGGTGCGGACAGATGCGGCCCCCTTGAGCGGGGCACGGGCACGGCCCCGCTTCGGTTCATGGCACGCACGTCCGGGCGCGGGTTCAGCGCTTCGGGGAGCGCCACGTGCCGGTAGTGGGGGGGCCGCGATGTCTCCTGCCCTAGGCTCACCTCCTATGCGGGTACTGGTGGCCCTTGGAGGCAATGCCATGACGGCCCAGGACGGCCGTGCGCGCCCGGAGGACCAGATCGCGGCCGTCGCGAGGGCGGTCGAACCGGTGGCCGATCTGGTTGCCGAGGGCGAGGACGTCGTGCTCACGCACGGCAACGGGCCGCAGGTGGGCAACCTGCTGGTCAAGAACGAGTTGGCGGCTGCGGTCGTCCCGCCGGTACCGCTGGACTGGTGCGGTGCGCAGACGCAGGGCACCATCGGGTTCATCGTGATCAACGCCCTTGAGCACGCGCTGGCTGCTCGAGGCATCGTGGGCCGGGTGGCCACGGTTGTCACACGCACGAGGGTCGACGAGCATGACCCCGGCTTCACCCAACCGACTAAGCCGATCGGCCGTTATCTGCCGGCCGACGAGGCACAGACAATGATCGAGCACGGCCAGAACTGGGAGGATCGGGGTGCGCGCGGCTGGCGGCGGGTCGTGGCGAGCCCCGAGCCGCTGGAAATCCTGGACGCTCCCGCCGTATCCGCGCTCATGGCGGCCGGATTCGTGGTCGTGGCCGCCGGTGGTGGCGGTGTGCCGGTGGTGCGGGAGGAGAACGGCGCCGTCCGCGGCGTCGAGGCGGTGATCGACAAGGACTTGGCCGCGGCAGTGCTGGGCCGTACCGTCGGCGCGGACGTCTTGGTGATCGCCACGGACGTCGACCACGTCATGCTGGGCTACGGCACCGACGATGCCAAGGCGGTCGAACGGGCTGACGCGACGACGATGCGCGGCTACGCCGCCCAAGGTCACTTCGCGTCCGGCAGCATGGGGCCGAAGGTGGAGGCTGCCTGCCGGTTCGTCGAGCAGGGCGGCCGCCGGGCCGTCATCACATCACTCGACCGAATCGCGGGTGCGGCGCACGGCGAAGCGGGAACAGAGATCGTTCCCGGTGACTGAAAGGTGGTACCGACAACATGCCCGAGCCCATCGAGGTCCGCAAGATTCCGCTCAAGCACGTCAGCGATGCGTCGGGGCTTGCAGAGCTGATCGATGACGGCGTGCTGGAAGCCGACCGGGTCATCGCGGTCGTCGGCAAGACCGAGGGCAATGGCGGCGTCAACGACTACACCCGGATCATCGCCGACCGTGCGTTCCGGGAGGTGCTGACCGACAAGGGGTCGCGCACGGCCGAAGATGTCAAGCAGGTGCCTATCGTGTGGTCCGGCGGCACCGATGGCGTGCTGAGCCCGCATGCGACGGTGTTCGCCACGACGGACCGCGCGGAGCCCGGCGACGAGCCGCGCCTGACCGTCGGTATCGCGATGAGTGAGCCGATCCGGCCCGAAGAGATCGGCCGGCGCGGCATGATCGAGAAGGTGGCTGCCGGCGTCCGGACCGCGACGGAACGGGCCGGTATCACCGACCCCGCGGACGTGCACTACGTACAGACCAAAACTCCACTGCTGACGATCGACACCATCCGGGACGCCAAGTCGCGCGGCCAAACGGTGTGGACCGAGCACACGCTCGAGTCGATGGACCTGTCCAACGGGTGCACGGGCCTGGGCATTGCGGTCGCGCTGGGCGAGATCGAGATGCCGTCGGACGAGGACGTGATGAAGAACCGCGACCTCTATTCGTCAGTTGCCTCGTGCTCCTCGGGAGTCGAGTTGGACCGGGCGCAGATCGTGGTGGTCGGCAACGCGCGGGGGATAGGCGGCCGGTACCGCATCGGCCATTCGGTCATGGACGACGCGCTGGACGCCGACGGGATCTGGGCCGCGATCCGCGACGCGGGGCTGGATCTTCCCGACCGTCCCCACCCGGACGATCTCGACGGACGGTTGGTCAACGTGTTTCTCAAGTGCGAGGCAAGTCAGGACGGCATGGTGCGCGGGCGCCGCAACGCCATGCTGGACGATTCGGACGTGCACTGGCACCGCCAGATCAAGGCATGTGTCGGCGGCGTGGCCGCGTCGGTGACCGGCGATCCGGCGGTGTTCGTATCGGTATCCGCGGCACACCAGGGCCCGGACGGCGGCGGCCCGGTGGCTGCCATCGTCGACCTGAGCTGACAATGCGACAATCCACAGCGTTGGACGCTGTGGATTGTCGCAATGAGGTCGAGATCAGGCGGCGATGCGGTGCTTGTGCTGCTTCCCCGGCCTGTGCTCGTCGTCGAGCCAGTCCGGCGGCAAGTCGACGTCGTCGACGAAGTAGTCGCGCAGTCTCGTGAGCGTGCGGGTCAGCAGCCGCGACACGTGCATCTGGGAGATGTTCAGCTCTTCGGCGATCTCGCGTTGAGTCCGTTCGCCGAAGAATCGCAACGTCAACATGCGCCGCTCGCGGGCCGGCAGCCGTGCGATCACCTTGCGCAGCGCTTCGCGAGCCTCGACGTCGTCAAGACCGGTGTCTTCGATGCCGAGCCGTTCGCCGATCGTCGGGCCGCCGGGTTCTTCCTTCATGGCCGGCGCGTCCAGGGACGTAGCCGAGTATGCCGACGAGGCGTCGAGAGCCTCGAGCACCTCGTCCTCGGTGACTTCGAGCAGATTGGCGATCTCAGCAACGGTCGGCGAGCGCCCGAGTTCGCGGGACAACTCGTCGACGGCGGCCTGCACTCGCAGCGTCAGCTCTTGCAGACCTCGCGGTACGCGGACGGCCCAACACGCGTCGCGGAAATGCCGGCGCAATTCACCCAGGATGGTGGGCACGGCGTACCGGGGAAAGTCCGTCCCGAGCTCCGGGTCGAACCGCTGCGCGGCTTTCACCAGGCCCAGCATGGCGACCTGCACGAGGTCTTCGAGCGGTTCGCCCCGACCGGCGTAGCGGCTGGCAATCCGCCGAGCCAGCGGGATGTGCCGCTCGACGAGCTCGTTGTAGTCCGACGGGGTCGGAAGTTCACTAGTCTGCGTTGTCACGATCGAATCCTCAAGGTTGAGTACCCCTACTCACCTTCCCGAGACGGCTCGAATGCAAACTTCTGATCACGCGTACAGCCGTCAGGGGTGGGTAAAACCGGCCCCATGAGTTATCCGCTGTCTCGCCTTTCGCACCTGTACCGCGAGCCTGGCCCATGGGCGTTTGTGCAGCTTGACGTGGGGCTTGACCCACAGGGACCGGGCCAAGCCGTCCGATTGCGCTGGCAGAGCGTCCGGAATACTTTGGTCGAACAGGACATTCATCCCAATCAGCTGAAAGCGCTTGACGAACTGTTGGATGAGGCCGTTGAACACGACGCGCCGGCGTGCCGGTTCGTGCTCGCGGGCCCGACAGGAATCGGTATCGATGACACGGTTGAGTCCGCCACATCCTGCGGAAATTGGGCGGCCGTAGCCGAGATTCCGCTGCTGGCGCCGATGGTGTCCCGCCATGCGCACGACCTGCCGTACCTGGTGGTCGAAGCCGGGCGCGACGGGGCACGAGTGTCCGCGTTCACCGCAGACCGCCGCCCGGTCGCGGCGGTCGATGTCGAGGGAGACACCTCGCACCTGACCTAAGTGCACGGCGGCGGCTGGGCGCACCGCAGGTTCCAGCAGACGACCGAGGATGTCTGGCGGCGCAATGCGCAGGAGGTCGCCGACGTGGTCGAGCGCTACTGGACCCGGGCCGGCGCGCGGATGGTCGTGCTGACCGGTGATGTGCGGGCGCGCGAGCAGTTGCGCGCGCAGCTGCCCGCCTCCGTACAGGAGAATGTCGTGGAGCTGGACGTCCAGACCCGCCCGGCCGGCACCGATGAGCACGCGGTAGCGGACGCGATCGCAGCGCACCGCGACGAGCTCGCCGGGCAGGAGCGGTCTCGGCTCGCGGAGCGGTTCGGCGCCGGCCGGCCGCGTGGGTTGGCCGTCGAGGGCATGGGAGCGGTGGTCCACTCACTGCGGCAAGCTCAAGTCGAGTTTCTGATGCTGGATTTCGAGGCGCTGGGCGGACGCAGCCTGCTCGCCCTGCGCGACGAGCCGTGGGTCGCCACCGGCCAGGAGGGCATAACCGGCACGAGCGTGCTGGCTGACGCTCCCGCAGCAGACGTGTTGGTACGGGCCGGCGCGCTGACCGATGCCAGGCTGCTGCCGGCCGATTCGGCCCTCAGCGACGACGCAGATCGGTTCGACGGAGTGATGGCGCTGCTGCGTTGGCCGGCTGGTCCGCACTAACGCCCGCTGGGATCGTCCGGTTCCTGAGACCAACCGACGACCTGCAGCACGGGTAGCAATTGCGGTGCCAGATCTTTGAGCACGAGGCGGCGGTTCTGCCGCGCCAACAACCGAGACGCTTCCGCAAGCACCCGCATGCCGCTCACCTCGATGAACGCCAGCTGGCTGAGGTCCAGGTGCACGTCGCCGCGGTAGGTGTCCACCGCCTCGGTGACGGCCGTGGTGAACTCGTCCAGGGTCCGAAAGTCGACGTCGCCCGCGATGGCAAGGCCCGGCGGATCGGTGAGGCTGGTGATTCGGAGGGTCTTGGCAGTCGATGCCTCGCGACCCTCGGTGCTCAAGGCCGTTCGTCCTTGCGCGACGGGTTAGTCATGGTGCTTCCCTCCAGATTGAGGGTGCTGCGGCACCCTTACGGCTAAGACGACGAGGTCGTCACGGAGTGGTTTGTCATTCCCAGTGATGACCTTCCGGAGCATGTCGACCGCGTCCTGGGCGGAGCGTAACTGTTGGCCTAGGAGGGCTTGGCTGACCCCCTCGACGCCGAGCCACCCTTCTCCCGTTGGCAGATCGGTCATTCCGTCGCTGTAGAACAGTACCGTCTCACCCGGCTCGAGCGTGATTGTCGTCGTCGAGAACTTCAGGTCCTCGAAGCTGCCGATGATCGTTCCGGATGCGGTCACAGTCTGCACCGAGCCGCGACGCAGGGCGAGCGGTGGTGGGTGGCCGGCCAGCGCAAACGTGGCCTCCCACGATTCGCCGTCGGCGCGCGGGACGAAATCGCCGTACGCAAGCGTGCAGTACATGCCCTCGCCGCCGGCGGGGTCGCGGCGCACTGCTTCGTTCACCGCGGCGAGGACGTCGGCCGGACCCTTCTCGACAACGGCGGCAGTGCGGACGCTGTATCGCGCCAGTGAGGTGAACGCCGCAGCTTCCACTCCTTTGCCCACCACATCACCAACAAAGATTCCCCATCGGGTGTCGTCGATCGGGAACACGTCGAAGAAGTCACCGCCGACATCGTCGGCAGAGAACGGTTCATAGTGGACGGCGAGATCCAGCCCCGGCACTTCCGGCAGCCGGGACGGGGTAAGGCTGTCTTGGAGGGTACCTGCGATGTAGCTGATCCGCTGCGCCTCGGCGAGCAACCGGCTGCGGGCCTCTTGCTCGACTTCGATCACGGTCACCGCGGCCCTGCGGAGTTCGAGCTGGTCGGTGACCATGCCCGCGAGTTCGTGCAGCATGGCCAGCTGGCTGGCCGGTGCGTAACGGGGCTCGGTGTCCATCACGCTCACGACGCCGATCCGGTGCCCGTCCGCCGTGCGCACCGGAGCAGCAGCATAGAAACGGATCCGCGGCTCGTCGGTGACCAAGGGATGACTAGCGGCGCGGGGATCGGCCTGCGCGTCGATAAGCACGTAGCTGCCGGATCGCTGCGCGGCCGTCACGCACAGGCCGGGCTGAGCTGACGTGGCAGCGATCTGCAGGCCGAACCGGCCCTTGAACCACACCTGATCTTCGCCCACGAATGTCACCGCTGCCATCGGAGTGTCGAAGATGCGGGCGGCCAGCCGCGAAATGCGGTCCAACGCGGTGTCGGGCCCACTATGGAGTGCGAGGGCGCGTCGGACTGCCGCCAGGCGATCGGCGTCGCGAATCCGGTCGGCGGCCACGGGCCATCCTCCCCCTGCCGTGCGGCGTGCAGGACTTGATCCTAGCTCCGGATAAGCCAGAAGGACGCGGATGGGCCCATATGTCAGCCGGCGGTTTGGTACTGAAGCCCGAGGCACCGGGCCTAGCGCCTGTGAGCGCCGGTACGACGTGGCGAGCCGACCGCTAAGAACAGCAGGTCAAGGCCGCTGCGTCAGCTGGATTCACCGTTCGAGTTCCGCACCCGCAGCTGGTTGTTGACGTCGACGACCCCAAGGGTGTCCCAGGAATCGTCGCCGGCGGAGCGCTTGGCTACCCACGACGACACCTCACCGTCCAGGATCA
Source organism: Jiangellaceae bacterium (assembly GCA_036374175.1). Classification (GTDB taxonomy): domain Bacteria; phylum Actinomycetota; class Actinomycetes; order Jiangellales; family Jiangellaceae; genus JASLBX01. The sequence continues at coordinate 21,846 of DASUUH010000141.1, forward strand.
CCACGCGTCGTCTCACGTCCACCTGGATGTCGCCGTCCTTGGTGTAGGTATTCGTCTTGAGGCGCTCGACCACTGCCGATTTGATGTCACCATCAGAGCGCAGGGCGTCACGCTCGGCCAGATCGTCCGGCTCCGGGTCCGGCGGCTTGCGTTCGTGACCGAACCACTCGTCGTAGTAGCGCGAGTCCGGGTACGTCCACGGAGGGATCGCCGTGCTGGTCTCCCTTCTCTTGTCACGCCGCTGACCGTTCCGGCCTGCTGCGCGACGCACCGCTGCTCGGAGTGCTCACGTCGTCGGCGCGGCGCTCTCGCTGGACGGAAGGGCAATTGCGGCCGGGCGTAGGCGATGGGGCAGGCCCCAGTGCGCCATCTCCATGTGTACGGCCGCCTCGTCGTAGCCGTTCTCGAAAAGGTTGCCTATGCCGGCGACCATCGAGGGCATCCGAGGCGAGACCTCGACGCGGGCGAACAATCGCAGCACCTCCGCCCGCACCTGTTCCTTGAATTGCGGGCCGGCTCCATTGGCCGAGCGGAGGATCGCCACGGCGTCATGGACGATGCGCTCCTCGTCGTCCTCGAGTATCACGCCGTCGACGACGTCAATGTCGACCTGCACCTCGGGCTCGGTGTTCACCGGCTCCACTTGCTGAGCTTTTGCGCGTTTTGTCGCTACGCCTTTTGCCGTCACGACTCCTTACTTACCCACAATTCGCGGCCCCGATTCGTCCGAAGGCCGCCGCCCGCGAACGAGGGCTACTCGCCCAGGCCCGGTCGCAGGCTCGCGTCTTGGGTACGCAGAATGCGTTGAACCTCCTCGGCCGGTACGTCGCGAGGCAGTCGACGGCTGCGAGCGGCCAGCGCCGCGCATACGCCGGCCGCCTGGCCGGTGGCCATCGAGATCGGCATGATCCGGTAGGACGAATGAGCGACGTGGCTCCCGGAAATGCACCGGCCCGCGACAATGACCCGATCCATATCTTTCGGCAGCAGGCACCGCAGCGGGATGTCGTACGCCTCGCCCTGGGGAACCCGCCTCAGCAGGGTCCCCGTGCCTTTGGGGTTGTGGATGTCCACCGGGTATGCGCCGCGCGCGATGGCGTCGGGAAACTTTCGGGCGCCGAGGATGTCCTCGCCGGTCAGGCGGTAGTCGCCGACAATCCGCCGGGTCTCGCGGACACCCACCTGAACACCGCTCTGAGCGACGTAGGCGTTCTCGAAGCCGGGCACCCGGCGGCGCAGAAACTGCGCAATCTGGTCGAGCTGGCGACGAGCCGTCCATTCGGCCCGGGTCAGGTCCCAGACGTTGGTGCCGAGCACCTGAGTCACCCGGGTGCTGTTGACGCTCACCTCTCGGTCGTGGGGGGTGGCGAAGAACAGCAGGTCCTCGCGCGGCAGGGTGAGTTCACCGGCGTCGGTCGCCTGCTGGATCAGATCCCACAGACCATGAACGCCTCGCCACTGGTCGGGTCGTTCGCGGACGTAGTCGGCGAAGTGCGGCCGGAGGAAATCCACCATCCGAAACATCAGAGTCATCGGCTGCACCAGGCCGTCCTCACTGCGCCCCACCTCGAAGTCGGCCCCTGCCGCCGCGGCGACGTCGCCATCGCCCGTGCAGTCGACCACGACGTCGGCGTCGATGGCGACCGGCCCGGACTTGGTCTCGAACACCACCCGTTGTGCCGCAGAGTCCGCGACAACGCCGGACGCGAAGGCGTGGAACAACATCTTGACGCCGGCTTCGTCCAGCATGTCGAGCGCCGCCAGCTTGAACTGCTCCGGGTCGAACGGCACCGTGTAGCCCGTCTCGGCTGAAGGCGGGGTGGCTCCTTCTCGTTCGGTCAGGCGGTGCAGCAGGCGCCACAACATGCCGGCTACCACCGGATCACCTTCGCCGTGATCGGTAGGCAGCAACCGGGTGTTCTCACCCGGCGCGGCTTGCTTCTTCTCGTTGTGGAACGACATCAGCGGCATCACCAGCGCCACCGTGGCGTTGCCGCCGAGGAAGCCGTAACGTTCGGCCAGGACGACCTCGGCGCCAGCGGCGGCCGCACCCAGAGCAGCGCCTAGGCCGGCCGGCCCGCCGCCGACTACAAGAACGTGCGTGCGCGCCCCGAGGATGGCCTGGCGCGGTGGCAAAGTGATGGTCTTGGGCTTCTCGGGAGCGGGCAAGACCGGCATGATCCTCCTCTGCGCCCGGGGTTTGTCACATGCTGAGGGCGCCTGCTTGGAATTTATCGGCTTGCGTGGCGTCGAGTACCGCGAGGCACCGGGCACACGTTTCGTGTGCCTGGCTGCGCAGAGCGGCGACCCGCGACCGAATCTCGTCGCCGCGAACCGAGTACTCGTCCCACAGCCGGTCTACTTCCGCAAGTAGCAGGCCGGTTTGCTCTCTGGCCACGCCGGTGATTGTGGGTGCGCCGGTGGTTCTGGCGAAGTCGAAGACCTTGCCGGCGTACGGCAGCGGGAAGAACGGCTTGCCGGCCAACGCAGCGAAGAGGACGAAATGCAGGCGCATCCCGACGGCGAGGTCGACGTGGTCCATGAAGCCGAGCACCTGGGAGGGGTTGTAGTCGTTATTGAGAATCCGGCCCCTGTCCGGGTTGCTCATCTGGGACAGGACCGCATGCGAGTGCGAGATGTCCCGCCGTTCCATCGGGATGAACACCACGTGCGCGTCGAGGCGGCGAACGAGGAAGTCGGCCACGTCGGCGAGCAGCGCATGGTAACTGGCGTCATCCAAGCTCTCTGCCGCCCGTCCGGCTTCACGCACCGACATCGCGACGAGTCGTACATCGGTCGGAATGCCTTCGCGCTCGAGCATGTCCCTAGTGAAGTCCTGCCGCGGTAGCAGCAGCGCGGGGTCGGCGGTCACGGTGATCTCGCGGTCGACCCCGACCTCTTCGAGCACGAGCTTGGATTCCTCATCCCGCACGACGATGTCCGTCATGCGGTTAAGAGTCTTGCGCACCAGTTCGCGCTCCTCCGGCTCATTCAACGGGCCGGCGCCTACGGCGTAACTGAACGTCGGAATGCCGCGATCTTGAGCTGCACGGACCCACTGCAGGTAGCGGTGTGCCTCCTTGTCGTACAGCACGCCGCCGCCGCCGAGGATCAGTACATCGAGGCTGTCCACGGCTTCGGCCATCGCGCGCCGGCTCAGGCCTTGCCAAACCAATGCATCGGCAACGCCATGGTTCTGCCGGCTGTGCGCCGCGTCACGGGTGAAGATCACGATCCGGGCCGCGGGCCGCAGCTCTCGGAGGCAGCGCAGGACGCAGGTGAGGATGGCTTCGTCGCCGATGTTGAGCCCGCCATAGGAGCCGAGGACGCCGATGGTCAGGTTCTTCGAGCGGGCGACCTGGTCGTTCATCGGGACCTCCTGCCGTCGGCGGCCTGCTGGCACGGTTGGGCCTCGTCCCGTCCGATCACAATGATTCGCATTGCGCTACAGGTACCCCGGACCCCCCGGCCTACACCATGTCCGGGCGCACGTTTGCGCCGGTATGTACCGGGCATCCGCACGTGTGAACGAGCTGGAAAGGATCGACGCCTACTGGCGGGCCGCCAACTACCTGTCGGCGGGACAGATCTACCTGATGGACAACCCGCTCTTGCGCGAACCACTGGCCGCAGAACACATCAAACCCCGGCTGCTCGGCCACTGGGGGACGTGCCCGGGGCTTAATCTCATCTATGCGCATGTCAACCGGCTCATCCGGGCGCGTGAGCAGTCCACGCTCTACATTTGCGGGCCGGGACACGGTGGGCCCGCCATGGTCGCCAACGCGTATCTGGAAGGCACGTTCAGCGAGATCTACCCCGACGTCGACCAGAGCGAAGCGGGCCTTCGCGAGTTGATGCGCCGGTTCTCATTTCCCGGCGGAATCGCCAGCCACGTCGGCCCGGAAGTGCCCGGTTCAATCCACGAAGGTGGCGATTTGGGCTACGCGCTCGCGCACGCTTACGGCGCTGCATTCGACAATCCCGACCTGCTGGTGTGCTGCGTGATCGGCGACGGCGAGGCAGAGACCGGTGCGCTCGCCGCCAGCTGGCACTCCAACAAGTTCCTCAACCCGGTCACAGACGGAGCCGTACTGCCGATTCTGCACCTCAACGGGTACAAGATCGCCGGCCCGACCGTCCTGGCGCGGATCGAGGATGCCGAGCTGGTCAAGCTGCTCGAAGGTTACGGCCATACGCCGTACGTCGTGACCGGCGACGATCCGGCCACTGTGCACAGCGAACTCGCGGCAACACTGGACGCCGCGTATGAGCAGATCGTGACGTTCCAGCAGGAGGCCCGGACCGGCGGGCAGGTGTCGAGGCCGCCGTGGCCGGCGATCGTGCTGAATACCCCGAAAGGCTGGACCGGGCCCCGGGAGGTCGACGGCGATCGGATCGAGGGCACCTTCCGGGCTCACCAGGTGCCGCTCACCGACGTGCGGGACAACCCCGACCGGCGAGCGCAGCTGGAATCGTGGTTGCGCAGTTACCGGCCGGAGGAGCTGTTCGATGAGAGCGGCGGGCTGCGGCCGGATCTGGCCGCGCTCGCACCGCGCGGGCCGTTGCGGATGAGCGCCAATCCACACGCCAACGGCGGGGCCCTGCTCCGCGAGCTCGACCTGCCCGACGTTGGTCCGCATGCCGTCGACATCGAGTCACCTGCACAACGCACTGCCGAGCCGACTCGCGCGCTGGGCGAATGGCTGGCCGGTGTGATCGAGCGAAACCGCGACCGGTTCCGGCTGTTCGGCCCGGACGAGACCGAGTCGAACCGGCTGGACCGCGTTTTCGACACGACCGGCCGGGCTTGGAACGCACTCCGTGTGCCAGCAGATGACGCCGACCTGTCGGTTGACGGACGGGTGATGGAGATCCTGTCAGAGCATCTGTGCCAGGGCTGGCTGGAGGGTTACCTGCTTACCGGGCGGCACGGGGTGTTCAATAGTTACGAGGCGTTCGTGCACATCATCGACTCGATGTTCAATCAACACGCCAAGTGGCTCAAGCTCTCCCGAGAGCTGGCATGGCGTGAGCCCGTTGCGTCCCTGAATTATCTGTTGTCCTCTCACCTGTGGCGGCAGGATCACAACGGCTTCTCGCACCAGGATCCAGGGTTCCTTGACCTGGTTGCCACCAAGAAGGCGGAGATCATCCGGATCTACCTCCCGCCGGACGCCAACACCTTGCTCGCCGTGGCGGACCACTGCCTGCGCAGCCGTCACCTGGTCAACGTCGTGGTGGCCGCGAAGAACGACGTCCCCGTGTGGCTTTCCCCAGGTGATGCGATTGACCATTGCTCGCGGGGCATCGGCGCGTGGGACTGGGCGGGTGCCGAACGGGCGGATACGCCCGACGTGGTCCTGGCCTGTGCCGGTGACGTGCCGACAATGGAGACCCTCGCCGCCGCCGAGTTGTTGCGTACTCACCTGCCTGACCTGGCTTTCAGGGTGGTCAACGTCGTGGACCTGATGCGGCTGCAGCCCGATACTTTGCACCCGCACGGTCTGCCCGACGAGAAATACGACGATCTCTTTCCGCCGGACCGGCCGACGGTCTTCGCGTTTCACGGTTACCCCTCGCTGGTCCACACGTTGGCGTACCGCCGGGCGAACCACGAGCACCTGCACGTTCGGGGTTACCAGGAGGAGGGGACGACTACCACGCCGTTCGACATGGTGATGCGCAACGACCTGGACCGGTTCCATCTGGTGATGGACGTCATCGACCGAGTGCCGGGGCTTTCGGCCAACGCCGCGGACGTGCGGGAGGAGATGGTGGCCGCTCGCCGCCATGCCGTCGAGCACACCCGTAGGTACGGCGATGACGTTCCGGAGATCCGCGACTGGACTTGGGCGGCGCCCCGATGACCTACCGCGCAACGCCGGGCCCGGGCCGCAGGCGCCTGACGCATCTGGACCTCAATCGCCTGGACGCGATCATTTTCGATATCGACGGCGTGCTGACCGACACGGCCACCGTCCACGCCGCCGCGTGGCAGAAGGTATTCGACGAGTTCCTTCATGACCGGTTCGGAACGGACGTCCAGCCTTTCGACGCCGAGACCGAGTATCGCCGCTACGTCGACGGCAAGCCGCGGCTGGACGGCGTCCAGAACTTCCTCGAGGCTCGTGGCCTGCTGCAGGAAGTCCGGCGGGATGAGATCGACGAGTTGGCAGCGCAGAAGGATGCCGCGTTCCGCGAGCGGATTGAGCGAAGCGGCGTCGAGCCGTACCCCACCACGGCGGTGGTCGTGAGTTCGCTACGCGACAAAGGCATGCGGACCGCGGCGGTCTCTGCCAGCCAGCACGGGGGGCTGGTGCTCGACATCGCCGGCTTGCTCGACCTGTTCGATGTCGTCGTCGACGGTGTGGTGGCCAAGCGGCTGTTGCTGCCCGGCACGCCGGATCCCGCGTTGTTCCACGAGGCGGCGCACCGCCTCGGTGTCCCCGCCCGGCGCACTGCGATCGTCGAAGACGGCCTTGCTGGGGTCGAGGCGGGCCGTCGCGGGATCTTCGGCTTCGTTGTCGGAGTGGAACGCATGGGAGATCAGACAAGGCGAGACGAAATGCGGCGCCAGGGTGCTGACATGGTGATAGGAGACCTTGCCGAGATCGAGGCAGCGCAGGGGTAAGGCCGATGGGCGAATGGCACTTCTCCGTCGACGGCTTCGACTCGCAAGCCGAGGGCTGGCGCGAGGCGCTGTTCACCCTCGCCAACGGCTACCAGGCGGCCCGCGGCGCCGCACCGGAGTGCGACGCTGGCAGCGACGTGCACTATCCGGGGACCTACCTTGCCGGGTGCTACAACCGACTGGAGTCCCGGGTCGACGGGCACACCGTTCAGAACGAGGACCTGGTCAACGTGCCGAACTGGCTGCCGTTGCAGTTCCGGATCGACGATGGCGACTGGTTCGATCCCGCTACGGCTGAGTTGCTTGAGTACCGCCAGGAACTCGACATCAGAGGCGGCGTCATGACCAGGCGGATCAGGTTCCGTGACGCCGGTAAGGTGCTGGCCGTCACGCAGCGCCGGCTGGTGTCAATGGCCGACCCGCATCTGGCCGGTCTGCGGACTACGTTCGAAGCCGAGGGTTGGGACGGACGGTTGACGGTGCGTGCGGGCCTCAATGGCCTCGTCGCCAATGCGGGCGTTTCAAGATACGCCAGTCTGCAGAACCAGCACCTCGCCCCGCTCGGCGACGGGTACGACGGTGACCTGCTCTGGCTCCAGGTGGAGACCGTCACCTCGAAGATCCGCGTGGCGGAGGCTGCGGCGATCACGGTAGATTGCGGCGGCGCTGACGTGGCCCGGTCAATCGAGCGGCGGGCTGGCCGAATAGTCACCGACTTGGATATCGAGCTGACATCCGGCCGGGCGTGTACCGTCGACAAGATTGTCGCGATCTTCACGTCGCGTGATTCAGCGATTGAGGAGAGCCTGCTGGCCGCGCAGGACCATGTGCGCCGGGCGGGCAAGTTCGGCGAGATCGAACAGCGCCACCGGCGGGCGTGGCGGCGGCTGTGGAACGCCTGCCGAATAAGGGTTGGCGGCGAGTCGCAACTCATCCTCAACCTGCACCTGTTCCATATCCTGCAGACGGTCTCTGAGCACACCATCGACCTCGACGTCGCGATCCCAGCGCGCGGCTTGCATGGCGAGGCGTACCGCGGACACATCTTCTGGGACGAGCTCTTCGTGCTGCCCCTGATCTATCTGCGGTTGCCGCAGGTGGCCCGTAACCTGCTCCTATACCGTTGGCGCCGGCTGCCGGCGGCTCGGTGGGCGGCCCGTGAGGCGGGTTACCGCGGCGCGATGTTCCCCTGGCAGAGCGGTAGCGACGGCCGCGAGGAAACCCAGCAGTGGCACCTCAACCCGCGCTCCGACCGCTGGCTCCCCGACAACTCCCAACTCCAGCGGCACGTGGGCAGCGCGATCGCGTACAACCTGTGGAAGTACTACGAAGCCACCGGCGACCTGGAGTTCCTCAACCAGTACGGGGCCGAGTTATTGCTCGAAATAGCGCGCTTTTGGGCCAGCATCGCGCAGTACGACGAGTCCGCGGACCGGTATGACATCCGGGGTGTGATGGGTCCGGACGAATACCACGACGCGTATCCCGACCGCGACGAACCAGGCATCGACAACAACGTTTACACGAACGTCATGGCGGCGTGGGTCATGCGCCGGGCGCTGGACGCACTGCAGTTGCTTCCGGAGTGCCGGCGGATCGAACTCTGCGAATTGCTCGAGCTTGACGTCGCCGAGATGGATCGGATGCGATCGGTGTGCAGCCGGTTGCGGGTCGTCTTCACACCCGATGGGGTGATCGACCAGTTCGAGGGGTACCACCGGCTGGCCGAGTTGGACTGGGACCAGTACCGCCAGAAGTACGGCGACGTTCACCGGATGGACCGGATCCTGGAATCGGAAGGCGATTCGACGAACCGCTACCAGGTGTCGAAGCAGGCCGACGTGCTCATGTTGTGGTTCCTGTTCGGTGCGGAGGAGTTGCAGAACCTGCTCGGCAGTCTCGGCTACGAGGTGGACGCCGATGTGCTCGCCCGCACGGTGGATTATTACCTTGACCGCACGTCCCATGGCTCGACGTTGAGTGCCGTCGTGCACGCCTGGATCCTGGCCGATGCGGACCCGGAACGGGCCTGGGGGTTCTTCGAGCGGGCGCTGGCCAGCGACATCCAGGACATCCAGGGCGGGACCACCGCCGAAGGCATTCACTTGGGCGCGATGGCCGGCACGGTCGATCTGGTCCAGCGCTGCTACACGGGACTGGCGATCCGCGACGGCGTGCTGCACTTGAACCCCTCCCTGCCGCCGGAGTTACCGCGACTGGAGATGCGGATGCACTTCCGCGGCCACGAGGGCATGACGGTGCGCTGCTCCCACCATCAAGTGCAGATATCACTGCTGCGGGCGGACCTGCCACCCATCGAGGTGGCCGTCGGTGATCGGCGCCGCACCCTCCACGGCGGCGAGACCTGGGACGTGGCGATCGAGTCCCGCCTGCCCGAACGGGTGGCCAGCGCCCTCACTCACCCGTCGCGTTGATCATGGGCGCTTTGTGCTATGCGGCCGACGGGTACCACGAATCGCCCATGATCAACGCGAGGAGTGAGTGCGGGATTGAGTGAGGTTGTTGCCTGACTCCGGGTCGAAGACGTGGACTTTGCTCAGGTCGAGCCAGAGCCGGGCGTTCTCGCCCTCGGAAAGGTTGCTGGCAGGATCCAGCGACACGACCAACTGGGTGGGGATCTCCTCGCTCTCGACCTCACGCGCCAGTTCTTTGAGGTATCTCGACATGTCCTCGGGCGCCTCGTACGGGATGTACGCGAACTGCTCGCTGCCCAGCCACTCGATCACGTCGATCTCCGCCTCGAACGTCATGCCGTGCTCCGGTGGATCACCGTCCATCAGCGAGGTGTCCTGGAAGTGTTCCGGGCGCGCGCCGATCATGACGACTTCCAGCCCGCTCAAATCCCCTCGGCGGTCGGCCGGGACGTCGGCGTCACCGAACGGTGTCTGGAGGGTGCCGTTGGTCACCCGGGCTGGAATGAAGTTCATCGACGGCATGCCGATGAAGCCCGCCACGAACAGATTCGCCGGGTGTTCGTACAGCTCTCGTGGCGTCGCACACTGCTGGAGCACGCCGTTGCTGAGTACGGCCACCCGGTCGCCGAGCGTCATGGCTTCCACCTGATCGTGGGTGACATAGATGGTCGTGATGCCAAGCCTCTTCTGGAGCCGGGCGATTTCGGTGCGCATCTGGGCGCGCAACTTCGCGTCCAGGTTCGACAACGGCTCGTCGAACAGGAAGGCTTCGGCCTCGCGAACTATCGCCCGCCCCATGGCGACCCGCTGGCGTTGGCCACCGGACAGCGTCGCCGGTTTGCTGTCGAGCCAGTCGGTCATCTCCAGCAGGTCGGCCGCCTTGCGGACCCGCTCGTCCACCTCCTCGTCGGACCGCTTGGCCAGCCGCAACGGGAACGCGATGTTCTCGTAGACGGTCAGGTGCGGGTATAACGCGTAGTTCTGGAACACCATGGCCAGGTTCCTGTCGCGGGGGCGCCGGTCGTTGACCCGCTCGCCGGCAATCAGAACCTCGCCGCTGGTGACGTCCTCGAGGCCGACGATCATTCGCAGCACGGTGGACTTACCGCATCCGGACGGCCCGACAAGGATCATGAACTCACCGTCCGCGATCTCCAGGTTGAAGTCTTCGACGGCGGTGAACCCGTCGAACCTCTTGACAACGTTGGACATGGTGATCTCTGCCATGGGTGAATCAGCCCTTCACGGCGCCTTGGGTCAAGCCGGCGACGATGCGCCGCTGGAACAGTAGGACGAGGATGACGACAGGAATGGTGACGATAACGGCGGCGGCCGCGATCGGGCCGGTCGGCGACTCGAACACCGAACCACCGGTGAAGAACGCGAGCGCCGCCGGTACCGGGCGCGCCCGTTCGGAGGCCGTCAGCGAAATGCCGTAGACGAAATCGTTCCAAGCGATGAAGAACGCGATGATCGCCGTAGTGAACACGCCCGGTGCGGCGAGCGGAACGATCACCTTGCGGAACGCCTGCCAGCTGGTCGCGCCATCGACCTGGGCGGCGAGCTCGAGGTCCCACGGGATCTGCCGAAAGAACGCGGACATCGTCCAGATCGCGAGCGGCACGGTCAGCGAGAGGTACGGGATGATCAGCCCAGGCCACGTGTCGTACAACCCGATGGTCCGCCACAGGTTGAACAGCGGTGTAACGATCGAAATCACCGGAAAGATCGCGACGGCCAGCGCGGTGGTGAGGATCACCCGCTTGCCGGGAAAGTCCAGCCGGGCAATCGCATAGGCGGCAAGAGTGGCCAGCACGACCGCGATGAACGTGGCGATCAGAACGATGCCGATCGAGTTGCGCAAAGCCGACAGAAACAGCTCTTGCGCGTCGCCGACCAGGATGCCCTCGTAGTTACCCCATGTGACCTCGCCGGGCAAGAACTGGTTGGACGCGATGTCGGTAGACGTGCGCAACGACAGCGACACGATCCACGCGACTGGGAATAGGGCGTACACCAGCACCACGATGGCGATGACTATCCACATGGCGCGGTTGCTGGTCGTTCGGCGCTCTGCGGCCATCACACCTCACCCCTTGCCCGGGCCAGGTCCACGTTGAACAGCCGGATGATGGTCAGGCTGATCACGATGACGGACAGGAAGACCAGCACTGAGACCGCTGATCCGAGGCCGATCTCGAGCCGACTGATCGTCTGCCGGTATGCCAGGAACGAGACCACCTCGGTGCCGTGAGCGCCCGAGGTCATGATGAAGACGTTGTCGAAGATGCGGAATGCGTCGAGCGCCCGGAACAGCAGCGCCACCATGACGGCCGCCTTCATGTTCGGGATCGTCACCTTGTACAGCCGCTGCCACCAGGTGGCACCGTCGACGGTGGCCGCCTCGTGCAGATCGTCGGGCACCTGCGAGAGCCCTGCGAGCAGCAGCAACGAGATGAACGGCGTGGTCTTCCAGATCTCGGACAACATGATGACCGTGATCGCGGGTCCGAAGCTGCCGAACCAGTCGGTCTCAGGCGTGATGCCGGGGACCCAGGAGAACCAGCTGTTGACGAAGCCGGAATCGAGTTGGAAAGCGTACAGCCAGGCGAACGCCGAAACCACGGTGATGATCGCGTAGGGGATCAGGATCGCGGTCCGGATGGCCGGGCGGAGCACCCGCAAGGCCCGGTGCATGACCATGGCGAGGGCGAACCCGAGTACCAGCTCGATGGCCACCGTCACGACCACGACGAGCAATGTGACGCCGATGGCCCGCCACCAGACCGGATCAGTGAGAATGATCGCGTAGTTGCGCAGCCCGACGAATTCGCGGGCATCGGGATCGGTGAGCCGGTACTTGAACAGTGACTCGTAGACCGCGAGCAGGATCGGATACGCCGTGACGGCGAGCAGCACGACGAACGCGGGCCCAGCGAGCCACCACCCCAGCCGCCGCTCTGCGCGGGCCCGTTCACTGCGCTGTTCAGGTGCGGTGGTGCGGGTTGGCTCCTCGACCTTCGTCGCGCTCACAGCAGGCGCTCCCCTCGGAGGACTTCGGTGATCAGCGTGGTGGCGTCCGCGGGTGTGCGCTCGGGGTCGACGTCAGCCGGCGGATGCCAAGTTGCCTGCAGTCCTTCGGACACCTCGTTGTAGTACGGCGTGTGCGGACGAAGCCCGGCCTGCTCCAGCGATTGCAGAATCACGTCGGCCATGGGAAATGCATCCTGGACGTCGGGATTCTCGTACGCGTCCGGGTGTGACGCCGGGTTGCCTTCCGCCGCAAAGTACGCCGCCTGGTTCTCGGGCGTGACGATGCAGGCCGCCGCGTCGAGCGCCGCCTCGGGCACGTCGCTGAAGGCGCTGACGGCCAGGCTGATCCCGCCGTAGGGCGGGCGAGCGTCCTCGCCCTCGGCCACGGCCGGGTAGGGCGCCCAACCGATGTCGTCCAGGAACTCCTCGGTGAGGTTGCCTTCTTCGACGGCGCCGTTTATTGCGGCCCAGACGAACGGCCAGTTGAGCATGAAGGCGCTCTCTTCACCGTTGAACTGGTGCATCGCGCCTTCTTCGTCCTGGTTGGACAACCCCGGCCCGCCGACACCCTCGCGGGCGATCAACTGGATGATCTCGGCCGCCTGCCGGCCGGCGTCGGAGTCCACGGTGAGCTGGATCTCGTTGGCGGGCGCGTCGGGGTTCTCGACTATCTGCCCGCCGGCGGACTCCACCAGGGCGTTGATCCAGACTGCATAAGCTTCTTCCCGAATGCCGTGGAGTGAGATGAGGGTTTCTTGTGACTGCGCGGCTTCGATCAGCTGTTGCCAGGTGACCGGCTCATTCTCAAGATCCAGACCGGCTTCCTGGGCCACCGACTTGCGGTACCAGAGCAGTTGCGTATTGGCCCAGAACGGCACTGCGACGAGCGCGTCGTTCCAGGTCGACACGTCGACGGCGGCCTGGACGGCCCCGTCCGTGACATCGGCGGCGATGTCGTCAGGAACCTCCGTCAGCCATCCTGCGTCGGCGAACTCTGCGATGAACGCGGGATCCAGGCTCATCAGGTCGATGTCGGGATCCTGCGCGGCCAGCCGGCGGGCGAGCTGCTCGCGTTGTCCGGGAGCGTCCCGGGGCAGGAGGGCCGTAGTGATCTGGTACTCGCCTTCGGCTGCTTCGGTGCATTGTGCGGCGAGCTGCTCTTGGCCACCCGCATCGGGGTTGACGTACCAGGTCACCGTGGGTGGCCCCGACTCGCCGCCGCACGCGGACGCAACGAAGCCGACGGCAGCGGCAACTGCTATCAGAGACCTGCCCGTGCTGAACCGCCGCCGCTGCACCATTGCCTCCTGGCTAGTCTGATCCAAGCCAGTAGGGGCGTCTCCGGACACGACGGGATTAAACACACCCGGTAGGGGCGAATGCACTAACAAGCCCCTATCAGCCCGCGTTGATCATGGGCAGTTCGTGGTACGCGACGGCGTGGCTCCACGAATTGCCCATGATCAACGCGGGTGTGAGGGGGAGTCGGGTGTGAGGCGAGCGGGTATGAGGGGACGGTGGCGGGGAGAAGATCAGCGAGTGTGGCCAGCTGCGTCGGCAGCCCCGGCCGCCGCGAGCGCTCCGGCGAGCTCGATGTGGTGATCGAGGTGCTGATCGAGCTGGGTGAGTTCAAGCAGTCGCTGGACGGTGCCCGCCGCGCCGGCCAGGTGTAGGCCAGTACCGGCGGCAGCGGCGCGGCGGTGACCGACGATGAAGGCGGTCAGGCCGGTCGAGTCGATGAACGTAACCTCCGACAGGTCGACCACGACGTGGCCCTGCTCGACGAGGAGACTGAGTTGATCTTGCAGCCGAGCTGCGTTCGATAGGTCGATCTCGCCGGTGAGCCGCACCAGGGCGGGGCCCTGCGCGTTCTGCACACGGATCTGCAGCTTGGCCGGTTCGGCGTCCTCGACGGGCGGGACGTGGGGCAGCTCGGGCATATGTCACTCCAGGTCGCTCGCATCGCATTTGTAACACGGGCAGACTGGTCTGTCTAGGTACGTTGGTTGGCTGGATTGGCCGCCGAGGCGGGTTTCGATATGTCACGGAGTTTGCGGTCTTGGCATATTTTTGATGGAAGGTTCGATCATCGCTGCCACCGAGGGCGACCTGGCCCCTGCGCGGCTCGCCAAGCCCATGGACACACCCTCATCGAACGCCATCGATCCTGATTCGGCATCACCCACGTCGGAAGCCAGCGGCGTGTTTTTGCCGGGGCGCCGCGGGTACCCGCGTGGTGCACAGGAACGTTGCGATTGAGAGGAGCCTGTAATGGCTACGACCGAGAAGTCCATAGATGTGAACGTCCCGGTCCGCACTGCGTACAACCAGTGGACGCAGTTCGAAGAGTTCCCCCGGTTTATGAGCGACGTCGAGGCGGTCAACCAGCTCGATGACACTCACCTGCACTGGCGAGTGAAGATCGCCGGCGTTGAGCGCGAGTTCGACGCCGAGATCACCGAGCAGCGTCCCGACGAGCGCATCGCCTGGCGCACCACGAGTGGCGTCGGCCATGCCGGCGTCGTCACGTTCCACAAGCTCGAGGACGCCAAGACCAGGGTGATGTTCCAGCTCGAGATGACACCGGAGACCTTCACCGAGAAGGTCGGGGAGAAGGTCGGCATCGTCTCCCAGGCTGCCGAGCGCGACATGAAGAACTTCAAGGAGTACATCGAGTCGCGCGGCACCGAGACCGGCGCCTGGCGCGGCGAAGTGCCTGAGGGCACCGGGTATGGAACGACCGGTCACGGAACCCCTGGGCATGGAACCACTGGGCCAGGGACCACCGGTCCTGGAACGACCCGAGACGACGTCCGCGGGGAGTTCTGACCCACCTAGACGAGCCCACCCGATCGCTGATCCTTTCGGACCCACCCCAGCGATCGGGTGGGCTTCTATGTGCCGGGAGCGTTACTTACTTCTCGAGCGATAGAAGCGCTTGTTGTAGAGCGTGTATCGGTCCAGCGCAGGGGTACTCCCGGGCCCATGCGCGTCTTAGGTATCAATGCGATCTTCCACGATCCATCCGCCGCCCTCGTCGTCGATGGCCACGTAGTCGCAGCGGCGGAAGAGGAGCGCTTCAGCCGCCGCAAACACGGCAAACGCCCTGTCCCGTTCGCCGCCTGGGAATTGCCCGAGCTGGCCATGCGGTGGTGCCTGGAGAAGGGCGGGCTGTCGCCGGCGGACATCGATGCGGTGGGTTACTCGTTCGACCCGGCGCTCAGCAAGCCGGCCGACGAACTGGGTCTTTCCGACGCATGGGATCACCTGCGCATCATGTACGCAGAGCGGGCGCCGCAGTTCCTTGCTACGGCTCTGCCAGGTCTGGATCAGAGCAAAGTCCATTTTGTCCCGCACCATGTCGCGCACGCCGCCTCCGCAGCGCTGGCGAGCCCCCACCGGGACAGCAGCGTGCTCGTTCTCGACGGTCGCGGTGAACGGGCATCACACCTGGCCGGCCGCTACACCGGCAGCCGCCTCGAAATGCTGGCGAGCCAGGAGTTGCCGCACTCGCTGGGATTTCTCTACGAGTCGCTCACCGAATACCTCGGCTTCCTGCGCTCCAGCGACGAATACAAGGTGATGGCCCTGGCGTCTTATGGGCGCCCGCGCCATCGTGACGCGCTGCGCGAGTTCGTCTATGCCACCGGCGACGGTGGCTTTGTCGCGGATATTCCGGACTGGAGCAGATGGGCCCCCAAGCGCACTGGCGACGAGTGGGGCGGCGACCACGCCGACTTGGCGGCCTCGGTCCAGGTACGGCTGGAGGAAGTGCTGGTCGAGCTTGCCCGCTGGCTGTACACCCAGACGGGTGACCGGGTGCTCACCATGGCCGGTGGGACCGCACTCAACTGCGTGGCCAATTCTCGGATCTGGCGTGAGACGCCGTTCGAGGAGGTCTGGGTCCAACCGGCGGCCGGAGACGCCGGGACCGCCCTCGGCGCCGCGTTGCAGATCGACGCGGACACGGGGGTGCCGGCCACCCCGATGCCGTCGGCTGCGCTGGGCCGATCGTGGACGGACGACGAACTGGCCGGCTGGCTGCGCCGCGCTGCGGTCCCGTTCACGACGCCGCATGATTTGGCCGACCAAGTGGCTGAGATCCTCGCCGGCGACGGCGTCGTCGCGTGGTTTGACGGCCGCAGCGAGTTCGGGCCACGGGCGTTGGGCCAGCGTTCACTGCTGGCCAATCCGGCCGGCCGGGACAATCAAGAGCGGCTCAACGCGGTGAAGGGCCGCGAGCAGTTCCGCCCGCTTGCACCGATGGTGTTGACTGACCGGGCTGCGGAGATCTTCTCCGGCGGCCCGGTGCCGAGCCCGTACATGCTTTTCGTCCACTCCGTGGACCCGGCTTGGCAGGACCGCATCCCAGCCGTCGTCCACGTCGACGGCACGGCCCGCATTCAAACCGTCGACGACCGGACGTCGCCTCGCGTGGCTGCGCTACTGCGTTCGTTCGAAGCCCGGACCGGCCTGCCGGTGCTGCTGAACACGAGCCTCAACACCGCGGGCCGGCCCATCGTGGACGACCCCCGTGATGCGCTGGAGCTTTTCGGTTCCACGCCGGTCGACGCTCTTGTCCTCGGGCCGCACCTTGTTCGCCGGCAGGCCATGTGCGCAACGGAGGTGAGCCGATGAATGCACCGAACTACGCAGTCGTCATTCCCACCATCGGCCGACCGACCTTGTATCGGCTGCTGGCCTCCCTCGCGGCGCAGGACCCGTCGAGCGGCCCCGAGCAGATTGTCGTCGTCGACGACCGGCCGGGTATGCCGCCGGAACTCGAGGTCCGGCTGGGCCATCTCGATCCCGAGCTGGTTCGCTCCGGCGGAAACGGGCCCGCCGCAGCGCGCAACGCAGGCTGGCGGAAGACAAGTGCGGAATGGGTCGTCTTCCTGGACGACGACGTCGAACTACCTGCCGACTGGGCCGTGCAGCTGCAATCGGACCTATCCGGCCAGCCCGCCGATGTCGCGGGTGTCCAGGCTCGGATCCGGGTGCCCCTGCCTACGCACCGGCGGCCCACCGACGCCGAACGCAACATTGCCGCGCTTGCGGACGCCGTCTGGATCACGGCGGACATGGCCTATCGGCGGGAAGCGCTCGAGCGCATCGGTGGTTTTGACGAACGGTTCCGGCGGGCCTACCGCGAGGACTCCGACCTGGCCGTGCGGTTGCTGAGTTGTGGCTGGCGCCTGGTCCACGGGCGGCGGGAGACCATCCACCCGGTGCGGCCGGCGGCTGACTGGGCCAGCGTCAGTGCACAGGCGGGCAACGCCGACGACGCGCTGATGCGCCGGCGCCATGGGCCGGGCTGGCGGGACGCCGCTGCTGCCCCGCGGGGACGGCTGGCCTGGCACGCGGCCACGACAGCGTGCGGTATCACGGCGGTGGCGGCGCAAGCGGCCGGCGCCCGCCGGTTAGCCATGGTGGCAGCAGCCGGCTGGCTGGCGCTGACCACACAGTTCACCTGGTTGCGTATCAAGCCCGGCCCGGCCACCCCCGGCGAGATCGGGCGGATGGTGTTCACGAGCATCGCGATCCCGCCAACGGCTGTCGCCCACCGGCTGCTCGGTACCTGGCGGCACCGCAACGTCGAACCCCACGCCCCGGAGTGGACATGACGCGCGTGCTGGCGGTTCGACTCGATAGCGCGGGCGACGTGCTGCTGACGGGCCCGGCGATCCGGGCGCTCGCGCACCGCCATGGCCGAGTCGAACTGCTCGCTTCGCCAGCGGGCCGAACCGCGGGCGAGCTGCTGCCTGGCGTCGATGACCTGATCGTCTTCGACCCGCCGTGGTCCGGATACGAGCCGCCGACCGTTGATCCGGCGGCCATCGGATCGATCGTGCGCCGGCTGAGCCACCGGCGGTACGACCGAGCGGTTATCTTCACGTCGTTCCACCAGAGTCCGCTTCCGATGGCCCTGCTGGCTCGGCTGGCCGGGATCGGCTGGATCGGCGCGACGTCGGAGGACTACCCGGGTTCGCTGCTGGACCACCGCCACCGGCGAGACGGCGGCCATGAGGTCGAGGCGGCGCTGGATCTGGCCCGTGCCGCCGGCGGCGAACTGGAGCCAGGAGACAACGGCGGGCTGCGCATCCGGCACCCACTGCCGGAGGTCGACGAGATCGTCCCCGACCGGCCGTATGTTGTACTTCACCCGAACGCGTCGGTGCCTGCCCGCGGCTTGCTGCCCGCCCACGCCCGGGAGATCGCTGGTCAACTGCTCGCCGCCGGCTGGGCTGTCGTCGTCACCGGCACCGGAGCAGAAGCCGACCAGGTGTCGCAGGCAACGCCGGCCGGCGCGGTCAACTTGGCCGGCCGAACCAGCCTCGCCGAGCTAGCCGCCGTCATCGACCGGGCAGCCTGCGTTGTATCGGGCAACACCGGGCCGGCCCACCTTGCCGCCGCCGTCGGGACGCCGGTCGTGTCCCTGTTCGCACCCGTGGTGCCGGCGGAACGGTGGGCGCCGTACCAGGTGGCCTGCGTCATCTTGGGCGACCAGTTCGCGCCGTGCCGCGACACGCGTGCGAGGGAATGCCCGGTGCCAGGCCACCCCTGCATCAGCGAGGTGCCACCGGACGCTGTCGTCAGTGCCGTCGAGCGGCTCACGACCTGGGCCCACCACCAGGCGATGGCAGGTGCGTCGTGAGAGTACTGATCTGGCATGTGCACGGCTCGTGGACCACGGCGCTCGTCCAGGGCAACCACGAATTTCTCCTTCCGCTGGTGCCCGATCGTGGGCCCAATGGCCGCGGCCGGGCGCAGACCTGGGACTGGCCGCCGAACGCGGTGGACGTACCGGCGGCTGAGCTCCGCAGCGCCGAATTCGACGTCGCCATCCTGCAGCGGCCGCACGAGCTCGAACTCATGGCGGAGTGGACGGGCCGGCGACCCGGCACGGATGTGCCGGCGGTGTACGTCGAGCACAACACACCGCCGGGACCGGCAGCATCAACTCTGCATCCGCTAGCCGAGCAGACCAGGATCCCGATCGTCCACGTCACTCACTTCAACCGGCTGATGTGGGACAACGGCAGCGCACCGGCCGAGGTCATCGAGCACGGCGTGATCGACCCCGGCTACCGATATACCGGAGAACGTCTCGTCGTGGCCGCTGTGGTGAACGAGCCGGTCCGCAGGTGGCGGGTCGCCGGGACCGACACGCTCGTCGAGCTCTCGAAAGAAGTGCCGATCGAGGTATTCGGCATGGGCATGGCTTCGCTCACCGAGCGGGCGCCGCAGCTGGCCGGGGTCCATGAGAACCTCCGGCAGGACGCGCTGCACGAGGCGCTTGGGCGTTGTCGCGCCTACTTCCACCCCTACCGCTGGACAAGCCTCGGCCTGGCGCTCATTGAAGCCATGATGATCGGCCTGCCCGTGCTGGCCTGGCCGGCGACCGCCGCGCCCGACGCCGTTCCGGCGACCGCTGGTGTGCTGTCCACCGATCCGGCCGACCTCGCTGCTGCCGCGCGGAAGTGGCTTCACGATCCCGAAGAGGCCACCCAAGTCGGCCTCGCTGCCCGCAAGCACGCCCTCGCGCGCTTCGGTGTCAATCGGTTCCTGGACGACTGGGACCGCATAGTGAAGGAGGTGGTCCGATGAGGATCGCGATGATCTCAGAGCACGCCAGCCCGATGGCCGTGCTCGGCGGCGCCGACGCCGGTGGACAGAACGTGTACGTCGGTGCGCTCGCCAGTGCTCTCGCAGCGCGCGGCCACCGTGTGGACGTCTACACCCGGCGCGATGCGGCTGATCTGCCAGCTACCGCCGAACTCTGCCCTGGTGTCACTGTGCTGCACGTACCCGCCGGGCCGGCCGAGCACATTCCGAAGGATGAGCTACCGCCGTACATGCCGGCGTTCGGTAAGTGGCTGCTTCGGGCCTGGTCCGGCGACCGTCGCCCGGACGTCGCCCACGCGCACTTCTGGATGTCGGGCATGGCGACCGTGCCGGCTGCCAAGGACCTGGCAATTCCGGTAGTGCAGACCTTCCACGCGCTTGGATCGGTGAAACGCCGCTACCAAGGGGCAGCCGACACCAGCCCGCCGCAGCGGATCAGGATCGAATCTGCCCTCGGGCGCTGGGCCGACCTGGTTGTCGCGACCTGCAGCGACGAGGTGACCGAACTGACCCGGCTGGGCGCGTCAGAGGATCGGATCCGGATCGTGCCGTGCGGTGTCGACACCGGCCGCTTTTCGCCCGACGGGCAGGTGTGGCCCACGAACGGGCGCCCGCGCCTTCTCTCGCTGGGCCGGCTGGTGGAGCGTAAGGGCGTCGATACCGTCATCCGGGCCTTGCCGGACGTCCCCGAAGCGGAGTTGCTGATCGCGGGAGGTCCGCCCGCCGATGATCTGGCGGACGATCCGGAGGCGTGCCGCCTTAACGCGCTCGCTGCCGAACTTGGCGTGGCCGACCGGGTCGGCCTGCTGGGCAGCGTCAACCACGACGATGTCCCGGCACTGATTCGATCGGCGGACGCGGTCGTCACCACCCCGTGGTACGAGCCGTTCGGCATCGTTCCGCTCGAAGCGATGAGCTGTGCTCGCCCGGTGATCGGCAGTGCGGTCGGCGGGCTGCTTGACTCGGTGGCCGACGGCGAGACCGGCGTGCTGGTCCCGCCCAAGGACCCCGCCGCGGTGGCCGACGCAGCGCGCCAGCTGCTTGCGGACCAGACGCTGCGCCGCCGCCTCGGTCGAGCGGGCAGGCAACGGGCCGAGAGCCGATTCGAGTGGGCGCGGGTCGCCGAGCAGGTCGAGCAGGTTTACGCCGAACTCGCTCCTGACCGGGTGCATCGATTGGAGGCCGTGTGATGAACCACCAACCATGGTTACCGGCCCACGTTGACGAGTTGTGCCGGGCCCTGGCCGTGTTCCGGCAGAGTACGGAGCTGATTGAAGCGCTGGGCCGCCGGCTCGCGTGGGTGCTCGACAGCGGCGGCCGGCTGCTCGCGGTAGGTAACGGCGGCAGCGCCGCGGAGGCCCAGCACCTGACCGCCGAACTGGTGGGCCGGTTCGACGGCGAGCACCGGCCGATGTCGGCGCTGTGCCTGTCCGCCGAAACTTCGAGCCTGACCGCGATCCTGAACGACTACGGGCCGGACGAGGTGTTCGCCCGGCAGGTTGACGCCCACGGTCGGCCCGGCGACGTCCTTATCGCCTTGTCGACGAGCGGACGCAGCCGCAACGTGCTCCGCGCGGCCGAACGCGCCCGGGGTGCCGGGCTGGACGTCTGGGCGTTCACCGGGGCGGTGCCCAATCCACTCGCGGCCGTGGCCGATTTCGCCGTGCCGGTCATGGCCCGCAGCACCGCTGTGATCCAGGAGGTTCACCTGGTGGCCGTGCATGCGCTCTGCGCCGCGGTGGACGCGCACCTTCCGGCCGGCGTCCGGCACCTCGAGGAGGCATCGGCGTGAGCACCCCATCCATCGTTGTCGTCGGGGACGTGGTCCTCGACCGCGACATCACCGGCCGGGCGGAACGGTTGAGCCCGGACGCACCCGTGCCGGTGGTCGACGTCGCCGGCGTCCGGGAGCGACCCGGTGCGGCCGGACTGGCAGCTCAACTGTGCGCATCCGGCGCGGTCGACGTGACGCTGGCGGCGCCGGTCGCCTCCGATGCCGCCGGCCAGCGGCTCGCCGCCATGCTGAGCAGCGACCTGACGCTGGTGCCGCTGCCACACGCGGGGCCGACCCGGCACAAGACGCGGGTCCTGGCGGGCGGGCAGGTCGTGGTGCGGTTCGACGAAGGTGGTCCCGGCGCACCCGTGGATCCGCCGGTGGACGTGCTCCGAGAGGCGCTCCAGAATGCCGACGTCATTCTCGTCTCGGACTACGGAGCCGGGATGACCCGCCATCGGACGGTCCGCGACCTGCTGGCTGAGGCCGCCTCCCAGGTGCCGACCGTCTGGGACCCGCACCCTCGTGGCGGGGAACCGGTACCGGGCGTGATGGTGACGCCCAACCTGGCCGAAGCCAAAGCAGCGGTGTCGGCAGCAGGGATCGATCCGAACGCGGACGGTGGTGCGCTCGCCATGGCACTCACCGAGTTGTGGCGGGCCAGGGCGGTGTGCGTCACGGCCGGCGGCGACGGTGCCTACCTTGCGGTGCCCCCTGAGGAGACCGTTGAGTTGCCAGTGCCGTGGCTGGCGTCGGGCGACACCTGCGGTGCCGGAGACAGGTTCGTCTCCGCGGTGGTGCGGGCGATGGCTCAGGGTGCGCAGATCCGAGACGCGGCAGCGGCGGGCGTGGCTGAGGCCACCGCATGGGTCGGGGCCGGCGGAGTGAGCGCGCAGGTCGGACAGCCAGGGCCGAACCGCCCGGGCCGATTGACCTCCGTATCACTGGCCGGTGCTGCCGCGACCGGCCTGATGCCCGCCGGCCCGACAGTGACCGGGCCGTCCTCGAACGGCACGGCTGCGCCTGGTCTCAATGCTGTGGCGCAGGTCCGGGCCTGCGGCGGCACTGTCGTGGCGACCGGTGGCTGCTTCGACATTCTGCACGCCGGTCATATCGCATGCCTGGAAGCAGCCAGGAACATGGGCGACGCCCTTGTCGTCCTGCTGAACTCCGATTCGTCGGTGCGCCGGCTCAAAGGCCCCGGCCGTCCGGTGATGAGCGCGGCGGAGCGGGCTCGCGTCCTGCTCGCGCTGCGCTGCGTCGACGCCGTCGAGATCTTCGACGAGGACGATCCGACGGCGGCGCTTGACCGGCTGCGGCCCGATGTATGGGTCAAGGGCGGCGACTACGCCGGGGCACCTATCCCGGAAGCGGAGCTCGTCGAGGGCTGGGGCGGGCGGGTCGCGCTGGTCCCGTACCTCGATGGCCACTCGACCACATCGATATTGCGGCGCTCGGCGGGGAGCCGCGCCCGAAACCTGACGGAGGCTTCATGGACGGCATGAATGGCATTGGCACGGTGTACGTAACCGGCGGCTCGAGCGGGCTGGGCGCCGCAGTGGCCCAGGCCGTCGCCAAAGCGGGCGGGACGCCCGGGGTCATCGACCGCGTTGCGCCCCAGGACGAGATGGCGCACTGCCTCGCGGATCTGGCCGTACCTGGTGACGCAGAGCGTGCCGTGGCCGACCTGGTCGATCAGATCGGGCCGCCGACGGCGGTGGTCACCGCCGCCGGTATCGACGCGTGCGGGACGCTTGCAGACGTTGATCGAGAGTCGTGGGAACGCGTCGTACAGGTGAACCTGTTCGGGACCGTCGCGACGGTGCGTGCCTGCCTCCCTCACCTGGAAAGGGTGCGGGGAACTATCGTGACGGTCGGCTCGACACTCGGCCTGCGGGCGCTCAGTGACGCCACCGCATACTGCGCTTCGAAGTTCGCAGTCGTGGGTTTCACCCGTGCCCTGGCCGCTGAACTGGCCGGCAAGGTCGGCGTCACGTTGCTCATTCCGGGCGGAATGCAGACGTCCTTCTTCGACGGGCGCCCCGAGCAGTACCGTCCCGCCGCCGATGCGGATCTGGCCGACCCTGCCGACGTCGCGGACGTAGTGCTCGGCGTGCTGAGTCAACCCGCCACCTGCCAGGTTCGCGAACTCGTCGTTACGCCGGCGCAGGAGCCGTCCTGGCCATGACGCCGGACACGGTGCTCGTACTCCGTGCCCTCGGACTCGGCGACACCGCGGCCGGCATCGCGGCATTGCGTGGAGTCCGGCGGGCGTGGCCGGCCAGCCGGTTGATTCTCGCGGCGCCCAGTTGGTACGGCGGCTGGCTGGCTGGGCTTGGCATTGTCGACGATGTCCTGCACACCCGCGGGCTTGACCGGCTCGACTGGACGCGCGGGGGCGGGCAGGTGGCCGTCAACCTGCACGGCCGCGGCCCGCAGAGCCACCGGGTGCTGCAGGCCACCGGTCCCGGGCGGCTCGTCGCGTTCCGGTGTGAAGCGGCTGGTCACGAGGAGGGCCCGGCGTGGTCGGAGGACGAACACGAGGTTGTGCGCTGGTGCCGGCTCGTCTCCGCGGCCGGCGGACCGTGCGGGCCTGAGGACATCCGGCTACCGAGGCTCGCTCCTGCACACGGGGCCGTGGTCGTCCATCCGGGAGCCGCGTCCGCATCCCGTCGCTGGCCCGAGTTGCGCTGGCGGGAGGTCGTCCGCAGCTTGAACAGGCGTGGTCACGAGGTGGCTCTCTCCGGTGGCCGGAATGAACGCGTGCTCTGCGACAGGATCGGCGAAGGTTTGCCGGGGGTCCGGAACCTGGCGGGCCGACTCTCGGTGCCGGACCTGGCCGACGTGGTGGCTGGCGCTGCGCTGCTGATCGCCGGGGACACCGGCCCAGCGCACCTGGCCACCGCGTACGGGACGCCGTCCGTCCTGCTGTTCGGACCGACTCCACCGGCGCAGTGGGGGCCGATCATCGATGCCGACCGTCACATCGTGCTCTGGAACGGCGGGCCACACCGGGGGGATCCGCACGCAGACCAGATTGACCCCGCGCTGGACCGCATCGAGGTCGCCGAAGTTCTCGATGCCGTGCACCACCTGCTCAACGGCCGGTCAGAGGACGTGCCGAACCGGCCCTCCGGGCGCGTCGGCGCCGAGCGCTGATCGAGCAACTCAGGCCGACTGCTGCGCCGAGTCGGCGAACCAGGCCACCGTTCTGGCCAGGCCAGTCGCCCACGCCACTCGCGGCTCCCAGCCGAGCACCGTCTTGGCCAGGGTGGTGTCCGGCCGGCACACCTGCGGATCGTCGACCGGTCGGTCGACGTACTCGATCGTGGAGCTCGAACCGGTCGCGGCGACGATGTCCTCGGCGATCCGGCGGACGGTGAGCTCGGTGGGGTTACCGATGTTCATCGGGCCGGCGTGCCCGCTGGCGGCCAGCCCGAGAATGCCGTTCACCAGGTCTTGGACGTAACAGACCGACCTGGTCTGGAGCCCGTCGCCGGCGACGGTCAGGGGTTCACCGGCTAGCGCCTGTCGAATGAAGGTCGGGATGGCCCGCCCGTCCGCCGCTCGCATCCGCTCGCCGTACGTGTTGAAGATCCGCACGATCGCAGTGTCGACACCGTGTGTGGTGCGGTACGCGGTGGTCAGCGCCTCCGCGTACCGCTTGGCCTCGTCGTAGACACCGCGCGGGCCGACTGGATTGACATGACCCCAGTAATCCTCCGGCTGGGGATGCACCTGCGGGTCGCCGTACACCTCGGAGGTCGATGCGAGCACGAACCTGGCCTGTTTGTCCCTCGCCAACCCGAGCGCGTGCCAGGTGCCGAGCGCGCCGACCTTGAGCGTCTCGAGCGGCAGCCGAAGGTAGTCGACAGGAGAGGCGGGCGAAGCGAAATGCAGGACGAGATCGACGTCGCCAGGAACGTGGATGAAGTCCGTCAGATCACAGCGGAGGAGGCGAAACCCGGGTTGATCCATCAGGTGAGCGACGTTCACGGGCGTTCCGGTAAGGAAGTTGTCGAGGCAGATCACCCGGGTGTCGCGGGAAAGGAGCGCCTCACACAGATGGCTGCCGAGAAAGCCGGCTCCCCCCGTGACGACCGCTCGCTGGAATCTCCACTCCATGGCCGAGCAGTACCCCGGCATCGCTATAGCAAACGGGCCTGCGGTGCACCGTGGAGCGTAAGATCTCTGGCCTTGGGTACCTATATAGGCCGCTCGACGCGGGCGACGGTTGCAGAGCCGTTGAGGAGGCCGGTAACCATGGGAAACAGGGCCTTGCAGTTGAACGACGACGTTTCCTTTCAACGCAAGGAATGGTTCGTCGAACGGGTCACCTGGACCATACTGGGCGCGCTGCTTATCGCCGCATTGCTTGGAATCTTCGGTACCGGGCCGCTGAGCCGCACGTCCGAGGAAATCGACAGTGTGACGGTTTCCTACGAGCGGTTCACGCGCAAGATCTCCTACACCGACCTGGAGATACGGGTGGCGGATGTGCGGAATGAAACCTTCACCGTGCAGTTGTCGGATAGCTGGGTCAGCAACTCCGACATCACGCAGGTTACGCCGGAGCCAGATTCGGCCACCCGCACCGATGGCGGCTTGGCCTTGACCTTTTCGGCGGTACCCGACACGCGGGCCGTGGTTTCCATCCAGTACCGGCCTATCAAGATCGGCAGGTTGTCGTCCACGGTGGGGATCCAAGGAGGCCCGGTCGTGGAGTTCGCTCAATTGAAAGGTCGCCGAGAGTGTTCCCGTCGTCCTCGTCGAAAACTGAAAACCGATCGAGAAACGCATGCAAAAGGCGCATGTGAACATCGACGAGGTACTCAATGCGGCCCGGCACGCGCACGGTATCTCCCGGCTGAATCAGATTCATTCGGCCATACTCGAGAAATCCGGCGGAATAAGCATCATTCCGCGGTCGTCTGCTTAGACTCGACGGCGCCCCCTCTTCTCTCGGGAGAGGGTCACATGTTGGGTGGTGCGGCGCTGATGTCGGCCAGGGCCGACTTCGGGTCTTCGGCCACCGCGAGGTCTCCGATGGAGACGAAACCCTGCGGCTCACCATCGGCTGCGATGACCGGCAACCGGCGGATGGCGTGCTCACGCATCAGGTCCACGGCCTCCGACACCGGCATGTCAGGCAGCACACTGACCATATCCTCGCTGCAGACTTCGGCCACTGTCGTTGACTCCGGCTCACGGTGGAGGGCGAGCACCCGGACGGCCAGGTCGCGATCGGTGACGATGCCCTGGACGCGCCCGTCCTCGACGACGAGGACATCACCGACGTCGTACTCGCGCATCAACTCTGCGGCCTCCGTGACCGGAGCGCTCGGACTGACCCCGATGACCTCGGGCGTCATGACGTTGGCGACGGACTGCGGTGTCATTGCTCCTCCTCTGGGATCGCGCAGTTTGGGTGTCGTGCTACCCGCTGTGCAGAGCAGTTCACCCGCCGCGGGCGGCGGATTTGGCGCGAACTGTGGCGCGCCGGTGATTCCGCGGTGCCGTCGCGGGTACGGCGCTAGGCATGCAGCACGAGGTCACTGTCGTTGTCGCTACCCGCAACCGGCGTGCGGGACTGCTCCGCACGCTTGGCCGGCATGAGGCGCCGGTGATCGTCGTCGATAACGGCTCGTCCGACGGGACGCAGGAAGCTGTCCGGACTCTGCCGAACGTCACGTTGGTCGAAATGGACACCAACCTCGGTGCATACGCCCGGACGATCGGCGCGCGGCGGGCCGGCACTCCATACGTGGCCTTTGCGGACGATGATTCGTGGTGGGCGCCGGGCGCACTAGAGCGAGCGGCCAGGATCATGCGTGAACATCCACGCCTTGCTGTGCTTGCCGCCCAGGTGCGCGTGATGCCTCGCGACGAGCTCGACCCGTTGTGCCAACTGCTGGGCGATTCCCCGCTGGGGCGCGCACCCGACCTGCCCGGTCCGTCCGTGTTGGGTTTCATGGCATGCGCGGCAGTTGTACACCGGGGCGCCTTCCTCACCGTCGGCGGCTTCGACGACGTCGTGCGGTTTCCCGGGGAGGAAGAGCGGGTGGCGCTGGATCTGGCCGCGGCGGGGATGGGACTGGCGTACGTGGACGAGGTCGTCGCGTATCACGAGCCGTCGCCGAGCCGGCATTCCGCTGGGGAGCGGAAGACCGCGGTCATGAGGAGCCGCGTGCTGACCACCATGCTGCGCCGGTCGTGGCCGGTCGTGATCGGGCAACTTGCCACAGCAGTGCGGTCGGGCCCGGAGGACCGCGCGGGCGTGCGCGCGGCTGTCCCGCAGCTGTGGCCAGCGCTGCGGCGCCGGTCGGTCGTGCCGGCCGCCGTCGAAGCGCAGCTCGAAATGCTCAGCCGGCCGCGAACGTCTCCTCAGCCGCGCTGATCCGCAGCCCTTCCAGCACCTCCGCCTGCCGGGCCGCGCGCTCGATCAGGCGGTCGAGCCGGGCCGGATCCAGCCGATCGTCCTGCTCGGCAAGCCTGCGAAGCAGCAACCAGCCGGCCGCCTTGCCCTCGACCCCCAGACGTAATGCCTCGACCTCGAGCACATCGCTAATCGGCGAGCGGCTGAACAGGCGGCCGTTGAACTTGAGCCGGCCGAGTTTCTCAAGCGTCCACGTTGCCACCTGCTTGTACCGGCTCACCGGCACGCCCAGGCGAGCCATGATGGCAAGCAACTCCTCACGGTCCGCGGCGATCTCGTTGGCGATGTCGGTGAGCGCGGCGCGGTCGCGGCTGTTCGACCGGGCCGTACGGCGTGCCAGCTCGAGGCCGGCAGCGGCACCGGCCAGATGGTCGTTCAGGTAGATGCCGATCCGGTCCTCATCGATGACAGTCATGTGCGCACCTCATGCTCGATCTCCAGCCTTGCCGGGCTCTGCCGTGGTCCGGCCTTCCAGACTTCTTATTGCGCGGGTTTGTCGCAACGCAGAGCGCTGCGAGCGAACCTCCTCGTAGGGCCCAGCGCAGCGGCGGTGCAAGCGGCGCGACATGGCCCAAACCGCCGCTGCGCTGGACGTCGTGGTGTGCCGAACGGCCGGTGACCAGTGCTGTTGCAGCAGTTCTGGCTTTGGCTGCCGAGAACGGCTGGGGCGCTGGAGCTGCGGGACGCCGGCTGGCGTTTGATGCGCCAGCCAGCCGGTCTTGGCTACGGCGATTCCGGCCACCTGCAGCTGGCTCGGTCGAGGCTCAACAATTACCGGCATGGGCGGCGTATCCCGCGCATTGGAACTATCCCTCGTTCGGTTGCTGTTACCAGCGCGTACCCGACCCTGGCAGCGGTAACCCGCTACTGCCGGAACGGCGGGCTTCTCACCGGGCGAACAGCTTGCGTTTTCCGGCCGACCAGCAGGGGTATCGAGCAGACATGGAGCAGCTCGAGGTGCGAAGCTCGACAATCGACGACGGCGGGCGCATTCCAGACCAGCACAGCCATGACGGACCGAACGTCTCCCCGGCCATCGAGTGGGTCGGCGTCCCCCAGGATGCGGCCGAGGTCGTGCTTATGTGCGCCGACCCGGACGCTCCCAGCGGCACCTTTTTGCACTGGCTGGTGACGGGAATCGATCCGCACACCGGCGGCGTCGCCCAGGGGCGCACGCCCGAAGGCGGGCGCGAGTGGCCCAACGACTTCGGTGAGGTGGGTTGGGGTGGGCCCGCACCGCCACCAGGCCACGGACCGCACCGGTACCAGTTCGAGGTCTACGCGTTGTCGCAGCCGGTCGAACTGCCCGAGCGCCCGTCTGCCGACGACGTGCGCCGGGCCGTTGAGGACATCACGATCGCGCAGGGCGCACTCCTCGGCCGGTACGAGCGCTGATCGGCGCGTGGGCCGCGGAGATTGTGCGCTGAGTCACGCCGCGTTTCAGCTCGACATGGTGCGGGAACGCACTGTGGTGTATGTTCCCGACGACTAGGGGAGATCCTGTGACCGCGCACCACAGCCCGACCGTCAACGGCCAGCAGGTGGCTAGACATCTGCAGCCGCTGTTGCTTGATCTTATAGCCCTGTCCCTCAACGGCAAGCAGGCGCACTGGCATGTGCGGGGCCGCCACTTTACGCCCTTGCACGAGCAACTCGACAAGTTGGTTGCCGACGCCCGCCAGTACAGCGACGAGGTGGCCGAACGCGTTGTCGCCTTGGGTGTCGCCGTGGACGGCAGGGCCCAGACGGTGGCGGAGGCGACCACGTCTATCCCGGATGGATTCCTGGCCGACGACAAGATCGTCAGTCTCATCGTTGAATTGCTGGACGCCGTCATCGAGCGCGCCCGGGCGACTGTGGAGCCGTTGGACGAACTAGATCTGGTCAGTCAGGATCTGGTGATCCAGCTGCTGCATGCGCTGGAGAAGCACCGCTGGATGTTCCAGGCGCAGCTGGACG
Organism: Jiangellaceae bacterium; assembly: GCA_036374175.1. Lineage (GTDB taxonomy): Bacteria > Actinomycetota > Actinomycetes > Jiangellales > Jiangellaceae > JASLBX01. The sequence continues at coordinate 51,743 of DASUUH010000141.1, forward strand.
CCGGCTGATCGTGCCGAGCGGCCAGCACGCTCAAGTGCGGCCGCCAGGTCAAGCGGGGTGGTCGTGCAGGTACGCCCGTAGATCGCGGCGGTCCGGCTGGTCGCCGAGCCAGCGGCTGACTCCCTCGGGATCGCGGGCAGTCAGTTCGTCCAGGATCGCCTGCCGCAGTTCGGCGTATGAGCAGACGGTCGATGGCAGGTACGTGTGCCGCATCTGCTGTCCGGTTTGATGCCAGAGGGTGCAGAGCTGTTCGCTGGACGCGGAGGCGATCGCGGAGCGTGCGCCACTTCGGGACTGAAGCAGCAGCGTGCGGGCGTCCACATCTTCCGGCGTACTCGCAGCGGTGCGGTTGAACAGCGTGACGGTTCCCCAGATCAGACTGACCGCGATGACGAGGAACCAGCCAAGGCCGAGTGCAGCGGCGATGAATCCCAGCGCGAGCATTGAGACCCAAGCCCACCATTTGATTCGCCTGGCCCGGCCGCGAGCATGCATGGGTAGTCCTGCCAATCCGATGATCACTACGACGTAACCGAGGGCCGCCAACGCCGACCAGATCACGAACATCCAGGTGTCCATGCTGTGTCCTTGCTGTTGACCCCCGTGACTGACGCGTACCCCGCGAATGTGCGGTCATGCCTTCGGCTTCGCTGCTTTTGCTGGATTCTGCACCACGCAACGGGGTAAAGACCCATCCCGTGAGCTGGAGGTCATCATGAGCCAGGTAACTGACGATGAGATCGGTCAAATTGACGCCGCCCTTAAGTCACTGCGGAAGCAGCGCCTCAAGTGCACCGATCCGGCCGACATCCTCAGTGTCAGCGAATCGATCGACGTTCGTCTGGACGAGCGGCTCCGGCTCATGTAGGACCGGGACGGCAACAGGCCGAAGCGTAAGTCCACAACCGTTGGCCGCGGGCGCTACCGGTAGGGCTCGTACTAGGCCGCCAGGCGCGAGTCACCTGATCGCCACCGTGGCAGCGATCAGGTGACGAAACAGCGATCAGGGGACAGGTTCGGGGTCTGGCCGCGGTTCGGGCTCAGGTGACGGCCCCGGCTGCGGACCCGTCGGGCTGGGTTCGGGCGTGGGTGCCGGCGGTACCGGACGCTCGGGCGCCGGACCCGGGGGGGTCGGGTCGGGCATCGGTCGAGTCGGTGGCGTCGGATCGGGATCCGGCCCAGGCGGTACATGGGTGTCCAACATGATCAGATGCGTTACCTTCCGTTTGGGCGCCCGGCCGCGAATCGGCGGCCGCACGCGGATCAGGGAACCGGCCCCCTAGCTCTGCCGCCGAGCGTCGCGAGCCCGACGATCCAGCCCACAAAGAGGCCGTAAGCCGCGCCGTCGCCGGCGGCCTGCAATGCGCCGAGCAGCGACGGGTCGCTCTGGACGAGTGCGGCCAGTAGCCCGGCGGCCGCACCCGCAAAGATGTACGCGGCCCAGCCGGCCAACAGCTGGCTGACGGTGCCTCGCGCACGTGCGAGTTGCGATCCCGGCAGCAGAGCCAGGAAGACGCCGGCGAATACGATGACGAGCAGGGCCCGGAGGATAGCCGCGAAATTGTCGCGCAGCGTCGCGTCCGCGTCCAACTGCCAGGACGGCCAGGCGAGCAGGTGAAGGAACCATCCGCCGGCCGTATCGGGGTCCACGTTGTCGCGGACCCAGTCGACGTACCACGGGCTGCCGAACACAGCCACGAGGACGAATGCCGCGAGGAGTCCGGCTCCTGTCGCGGTGCGGTACCGAGTGGCAACCACCATGCATGGTGCTTTCCCGGCATTCGGCGCACCAAACCGGAGATCGTTAACGAGTCGACGGCCGCGTGGTCATATCGACCAATGAGCTAACTGCTGCCCGGTCAGTTCGCGGAAACGGTCAACGTCGTCCGCGAATTCGCCGGCCAGCCGATCTCGGAGCCATCGCGGCAGGTCGACGTGATCGCCCCGGGCCACGTTCCACCGCTGGATCCCCGCCGCCGGCTGGGGCGCGGCCTGCACGCCGACGAAGCGGTAGACCCGCTCCAGGCTCCACTCGGGATCGGAGAGGAGCTCTTCCTGAGCCAGTATCAGAATCTGTTCAGTGGAAAAGAACCTGATGAATGGGACGAGGCGTTCGTAGTACCGGCCTCTGGCGATGTACTGGCTGCCCGGGTCCAGCAGAGCCTCGGCGATCGGGCGGTGCTCGGTGCCGTCGGCTTGGTGGTGGCGGTACTGCGAAACGGCTCTATCGATGGGATCCCGAACCAGGTAGATCAACCGTGCGTCCGGAACGACGGACGCCATGCGATCGGCCGTCTCCGGGTGCTCCGGTGACGTATAACCAGGGGACGCCTCGCCACGCACCCGGGCCTGGCCGTCGAACTGGCCGGCATACCACTCCAACCCGCGGTGCCACGTCGACACGGTGCCGTGACCCGGATCAGTGGCCGGGCCGAAGAAGAAGTTCAGCTCCTTGGCGGCGGCCATGGCGATGTCGGGGTGCTGGTCGAGCAACCCGTGCAACGCCGTAGTCCCGCATTTCATGGCGCCAATGATGATCAGGTCAGGAAGTGGGCCGAGCGTCGGCTGCCGCCGGTTGACGGCGATCGGCTCCGTCATCGCCAGGGTCCGCTTGAGCGCGCCAGGTCCGCGCCGTCGAACGACTGGATGCCGATGCCGCGCAACGAGGCCGCGCGGCTGATGTCGGTGGGTGAGATTATCCCCACCAACCGGCCGCCTTCCATCACCAACGCTCGGCCGTCCGCACAGCCGGCCAGTCGAACGAGCAGTTCCGACACGAGTTCGTCCGGGCGTGCGATCGGGACCTCGTTCAGCGGGCAGGCGATCTCACCGATCGTGGTGGTGGCGTGCCGGTCCGACGGAAGGGAGCGAATCCGGTTCAGCGTCACGATTCCGGTGACTTCACCGCTTGGCAGCACCAGCGGGAAAGCGGAATGGCGGCGAACCATCACCACGTCGCGCACGAAGTCGGCCACGGTGTAGCCGGGATCGGCCGAGTCGGGGTCCGGCGTCATGATGTCGCGGGCGCGCAACCCTCCGAGGATCGCGCTGGTCCGGGCGTAGTTCTCCTCCACCGAGGCCATGGTGACGATGAAAAGGCCGATCAGGACCCACCACAGGCCGCCGCCGGTACCCGTGAACACCCCGAAGACCCCCAACGCCACGAGGATGAACCCGAACACCCGGCCGGCGCGGGCAGACCAGATCTGGGCCTCTGCCCGATCCCCTCGCCAGGCCCACAGCGCCGATCGCAGGATGCGTCCACCGTCAAGCGGAGCGGCGGGAATGAGATTGAACACCGCCAGCAAAATGTTGATGGCGCCCAGGTAACTGACGACTCCGGTGATCAGCTCGGGAGCCTGAGCACCGGACAGAACCCAGGACGTCACGGTGAAGATGGCGCCAAGGGCGAGGCTGATGGCCGGGCCGACGGCGGCGATCCGAAAGTCCATTCCGGGGTTGGCGGCTTCGCCGCGCAACCGTGCAACTCCGCCAAGCAACCAGAGGGTGATGCCCTCGACCTCGATGCCGTTGCGGGCGGCCACGACCGCATGGCCCACCTCATGGGCTAGCAGCGACAGGACGAACAGCGTCGTGGCCGCGAGCGCCGCGATGATGTACGCCGCGGGCGACTGGTCCGGAAACTGAGCGGGAAGTCCGCCGGCGAAGAACAACAGCAGCAGCACAACAATGCCGAGCACGCTCCAATGCAGGCCGACGCGAACGCCGGCCAGTTTGCCCAGCCTGATGGTCTCGGTCATCCGAACGTCTCCTCAGGGATCTGTTGGCGTCGGGTGGTTGCCATCAGGCGGTCTCCTCCCGCACCACATCGGTCGGCGCCTTGTCCTCGCGCAGGCCCTGGTACGAGGGGTGGCGGAGAGTGCCGGCTCGGGTCCATTCGCCGAACGCGACTTCGCACACCAACTCGGGCCGGACGAATACGGCGCCTTTCTCGGGCTGTCGGCCGGTGAACGGGCTCGTCTTCTGTTCAAGCGGCGCAAGCCGTTGGCGCAGCAGTTTCAGAGTTTCGGCGTTGAACCCGGTGCCGACCTTGCCGGCGTAGCGCAGCTCACCGTCGACGTAGTACCCGACCAAGAGCGCACCGAGCCCGCCCTCGCGCCGGCCCTTGCCGCGCAGCCAGCCGCCGATCACAACTTCCTGCCTGCGAACATTCTTGACCTTCAGCCAGTCGCGGCTTCGGATTCCCGGCCGGTACTTGCTGTCCAGGCGTTTGGCGATGATCCCTTCGAGTCCCTGTTCGCGGCTGGCCTCCCGAAGCACCGAACCCTCGCCGCGGTGGTACTCCGGAACCTGCCAACTGGCACCGCCGAGTTGCAGCTCGTCGAGGTGCCGGCGGCGTGCCTCGTACGTCTCGTCGAGTAACGGACGGCCATCGAGGTTCAGCACGTCGAAGATCACGTAGGTGACGGGAGTCTGCCGCTGCCGGCGCCGGATCTCCGCCTCCGACATCACGTGCATGCGTGGCTGTAGGCGCTGGAAGCTCGGCCGGCCGTGCTCGTCGAATGCGACCAGTTCGCCGTCCAACACCACCTTGCGTCCGCCGAGCTGGCGGCTCAGCCTGCCGATTTCCGGGTACTGGCCGGTGATGTCACGACCGTTGCGGCTGATCAGACGCAGGTAGCCGGGCTCGTAATGGGCGAGAGCCCGCACGCCGTCCCACTTGATCTCGAAACCCCAGTGCTCCTCGTCGGCCGGCAGGTCGGCGAGCGTCGCTTTCATAGGAGTGATCGATCCCGGCTCGGGGTTGCCGGCTTGTTCCGGTGGGTCCATCCGGTGAATGAGCCAGTCCTTGTCAGTTCGGAACAGGGCGTACTTTCCATGGACCCGTTCGCCGTCAAGCTGGATCACGATCTTGTCGGCGTCGAACTTCTCCGCCTCGTAGGTGCCACGGTCCCAGATGGTCATCATGCCGGCGCCGTACTGGCCCTCAGGGATCTCGCCTTCGAACTCGAGGTATTCGAGCGGGTGATCCTCGGTCCGGACGGCGAGGCGGTTGTGTTGCGGGTCGTCGGGCACGCCGCGGGGGAGTGCCCAGGAGAGCAGCACCCCGTCGTGCTCGAGCCGCAGGTCCCAGTGCAGCCGGCGGGCATGGTGTTCTTGCACGACGAACCGGTTGCCGCTGGTCTTGCGGCGAGCGTCGCCGGACGGTTCCGGCGTCTCACCAAATGAACGCCGGCGCCGGTAGTCGGCGAGCCGGTTTGCCATAATCGTCCGATACCCGAGCAATCTTGCGACAATCCACAGCGTACGCCGCTGTGGATGGTCGCAAGATCGGCCAGTTGGTCAGCTGGCCCAGGCCAGCAGCGGCTCGTGCCGCTCGGGATCGCGTAGGTGCTGGAGGGACTGCTTCTCCAGCTGGCGCACCCGCTCCTTGGTGAGCCCGACGTAGTCGGCGACCTCCTGGAGGGTGTGCTCGCGCCCGTCGTGCAGCCCGTAGCGAAGGCTGACGATCATGGCCTCACGCGGTGCGAGCGTGTCGACCAGCGAACGCAGTTCCGCGCCGAGCGCCTGGAACTCGACCACGTCGGTGGCCTTTAGCACCGTGGTGTCCTCGATCAAGTCGCCGATCCTGGTGTCGCCGTCCGCACCGATCGGCAGGTCCAGACTGACCACGTCGCGCGAGACGTCGCGGAGGTACTCGATGCGCTCGGACGGCATCTCGGTGACCTTGGCGATCTCGTCCACGGTGGCGTCGCGGCCCAGCTCAACCTGCAGCTTGCGCTCGGCCCTGCCCAGCTTGGACAGATCCTCGATGACATGTACCGGTAGCCGGACCGTCCGGGCCTGGTCGGCGCGGCCCCGCTCGATGGCCTGGCGGATCCACCACATGGCGTAGGTCGAGAACTTGAAGCCTTTGCGGTAGTCGAACTTCTCGACCGCCCGGATCAGGCCGAGGTTGCCGTCCTGAACCACGTCGAGGAAGGACACCCCGACGTTGCGGTAGTACTTGCGCGCGGCGGACACCACGAGCCGCAGGTTGGCCCGGATCATGTGGTCCTTGGCCCGCTCACCATCGCGAACGATCTCCTCAAGCTCGGCTCGCTTCGCCGGCAGGTCGTCGCGCTCACCTGCGTCGCGCTGGCGCAGCAACTCGGCGGCGTAAACGCCGGCCTCGATGCGCTTGGCCAGCTCCACTTCCTCGTGGGCAGTGAGCAGGGGAGTCGAGCCGATCTGCTTGAGGTACTGACCGACCAGGTCGTAGTCGCCCTCAGTTTCGTATGGCTCGCGCCGCTGTGCGGTGCGAGTCGCGTAGTCGATTCCATTCACTGTGCTCACGTCTCCTATTAACTGTCTCCCTTGGTCGGTACCCAGCGCGATTCCGGCTAGTCAACTGGTCGCGTCGGTGCGCGCGTTTAGTGCCTACACGCAGGGGCAGGGCAATCTCGTGACTGATTCGAATCGGCAGCCTGAACTCGACCGGCAGCGTGGTGCCACCGGGTTCGGCGTGGATCGGCAGGCCGCGCAAACCGATGAGCAGCCCACCTGGCGAACTATTACAACACCGGAGGAGCACGAAGACTTCCCGGGTCAGATGCTCGTCACGCGTGACCAGCGCACCATCATGGCGTGGGCTCAGCAGCGCGATGCGGTACCGGTCGTCGTGCGGGGGGAGGGCGGCGCGGGTCTGGACGAGCTAAGGCTGGACATTCGCGGCATATCTGACGTAGGTGAGCGCGTGTCGTGGGACGAGTGGTTGCGTACGTTCACCATGGCGGACCTGCGCTTCGTCTACCAGGAGCGCACGTCCGACGGGGATCTCAGCACGCATTACCGCTTCGACTCGACCGCTCGGCAGGAGGGCGAGGGCCGCCCGGCCTAACGCACCGTCAACTCCCCGTCCAGGGCCGGAGCTTCTCGGGGTTCCGTACCGCCCAGATGTGTTTGATCCGCTCACCTGCGATGTCGAACGCCAGCACGGTGGCGGTGCGGCCGTCCTCCTGCAACACAAGACCGGGCTGACCGTTGACCGTACGTTCCACAATCGTCAGGCCGGAAATCCGGCTGGCGATGTCGACGCAGGTACGCGCGACGTGCTCGCTACCCTCAATCGGGCGAAGCGCCGCGCTGACGAGTCCCCCGCCGTCTGCGATTGCCGTGACATCGGGGTCGAGAAGCCCGATGAGCGCGTTGATGTCCTTGGCCTGCCAGGCCTGTTTGAACTCGCGGACGATATCCGCGTGCCGTGCGGCAGGAGTCGCGGGGGTCTCGGACGCTTGTGACGTGCGAATCCGCCGGCGCGCTGAAGAGGCCAGCTGCCGGCATGCGGCCGGGGTACGGCCGACGATCTCGGCCACCTCGGCGAACGAATAGCGAAAGACGTCGTGCAGGATGAACGCCACGCGCTCGGCGGGGGTCATCGATTCGAGAACGACGAGGAAGGCCATGTTGATCGACTCGTCGAGGGTCACCCGGTCGGCCGGGTCGCCCGTGGTGCCGCTGGACGGCCCGCCGGTCCACTCCCTGCGATCGGGCAACGGCTCCGGTATCCACTCACCCACGTAGCTCTCCCGCCGCATGCGTGCGGAGCCGAGCAGGTCGAGACAGATCCGGCTGGCGACCTTCGTCAACCACCCACCGGGTGACTCGATGGCTTCTTGCTGCTGCGGCGACATGGCGTACCAGCGGGCATACGTCTCCTGCACGACATCTTCGGCATCGGCCAGCGAGCCGAGAAGCCGGTAGGCAAGATTGATCAGCTGACGCCGCTCGCCCATGATCGCGCTGAGGCTGGGATCGAGCGGGCCGTCTGCCGCGTGGGATGGGGTGCTCTCGGCCCGGCTGCTCATCGTCTCGCCATTCTCATCGTCGCATCTGCCCTCACCAGTTCGACGAAGCATCGCATCGAAATGTGAGGACGGGCGCCTCACATCTCAGGCTCTTGCGTCGTCGTACCGCTGAGACGACAACCAGCCACGCCGAGAATCAGCCAAGCGGTGGCCGTTTCCCGAAGGAGGAACCATGGATACCGCCTCGACCGTCAACCCGTCGATCCTGGAGAACAGACCGCGCAGCCGTCCGATATTCCGGGTGGCCGGCATCGGCGCCCTGGCGGCAACGGCCGCCAACGTGGCGCTGTGGGCCGGCGGGCGCGCATCGGACGTCGGTTTCGGAGTGAGCCCGGCCGCAGGCGACCCGTTCCAGGTCGGGGCCGTCCTGGTGATTGTGACGACTCTGCTCGTGTTCGCCGCCGGCTCGGCGGTCCTCTCGCTGGCGGCCCGGCGTTCCCGGCAGATGGTGCGGGTTGTGATCGCCGCAGCCGCCGTGTTCGCCGTGGCATCGACCGCGGGGCCACTGTCGACAGCCGACGACACCGCGTCCGGATTGCTGCTGACGGCGATGCACCTGGTCACCGGCGCCATCTTCGTGGGCATGGCGGCGCGGGTCAGGGTGTCATGAGGCTGCGTGTCAAGAGCAGTGTCGGCAAACGGGACTGGTGGTCAACTAGGAAGCTTTGGCTATCGCCTTCTCGAGCTCGTCCCGCGACATGTTCGATCGGCCTAAGATGTCCAGCTCGCTGGCCCGGTCGTACAGCTCCTTCTTGCTCAACTCGGTCAGCTCGCCCGCTCCGCGCCGTTTCGGTGCCGCCCCGCCGCGGCCGCCACGCCGCGACCCGCCGCGCGCGCGGGCCTGCTCGATGCTCTGCTTGAGCGCAGCCATCAGGTCGACGACGTTCTCCTCTGGCTCCTCCGCCGCCACGATCTCCGGTTCCTTGCCACTGGCCTTCTGCTCGATGAGCTTGAGAACCCGCTCCCGGTGAGTGTCGTGGTACCGCTCGGGGTCCCAAGCGACGGTGAGTTCGCTGATGAGGCGCATCGCAGTGTCGAGCTCACGTTTGGGCAGCTCGCGCCTGTCCGGTAGCGACCCCACCGTCTCGACCGGGTCGCGGACCTCGTCGGCGAAGTGCATCGTGTTCAGGACGAGCACATCCTGCCGGGCCCGGATGGCGGCAAGATATTGCCTGTTCCGCATCACGAGGGTGGCGATGCCGGCCAGGCTGGCTCGTTTCATCGCCTCGCGCAGCAGCGCGTAGGCATGCTCGCTGGCCTCGTCCCTCGGTGCGAGGTAATACGCCCGCTCGAAGTAGATCGGGTCGATGTCGGCGAGTTCGACGAAGTCGTCTATCGCGATAGACCGTGATGATTCGGGGGCGACGCTCTCGAGTTCTTCCTGCGTGACGATGACGTGGTCGCCGCTCGGGGTCTCGTAACCCTTCGCCACGTTGTCGTACTCGACTTCGCGTTCGGATCCTTCGGCCACCCGCCTGTTGCGGATTCGCTTGCCGGTGCCTTTCTCGAACTGGTGGAACGAGACGGTCATCTCATCCGTCGCGGAGTACAGGCCGACACCGACGTTGACCAGCCCGAACGTAATGGCGCCTTGCCACACCGGTCGAACCATCAGCGCTGCTCCTTACTTCGGTTGCCGGCGGCGCCCCGGTTGTCGGGGCCGCTTCGGTCGGCTGGGCCGGTGCCGTCACTTGGAGCCGGTGGGCCGGGCGAGGGATGCTCGACGAGCGCCAGAACGCGACTGGCCATGAATCGAGCGGTGCGCACTGGAGTGCCGCTGCGCGTGACCTCAGTGACCTCGACGACCCCGCGCCCGACGGTGACTTCTACCCGGCGACCGGCTTTGCTGGCCGTGACCTCGTAGCGCCGCGTCGTGTCCCCCGCATCAACGACGATCTCGACCGTGTCGCCTTTCATATCGATTACCGCGACTGGTGCGCGGCCTCCTGCCGGATAAATACCCCAGACGGCACCTGCTTAACGCTGGACACGTCGTTACCACCTGGCCACGCCGGGTACGCAGGGGACGCATAACGACGCGATCGCGGGTACGAGTGGTCGGCATGCCGGCCGGCCCACCGTGGTCCGCCCGCACGAGGTGAGAGACATGACCGTAGTGGAGCAGATGCTGGACGATCATCCTGACATTAAGGACAAGGCCGACTTCCCGGCGCTTCGAGAATGCATCGAGGCGTGCTACGAGTGTGCCCAGGCCTGCACCGCGTGTGCCGATGCGTGCCTAGCCGAACCCAGCGTGGCGGACCTGCGCGAGTGCATCAGACTGAACCTGGATTGCGCGGACGTGTGTGAGGCGACCGGCCGGCTGCTCTCGCGGCGCACGGCCGAATCGCCCGACGTGCGTCAAGCGATCCTGTCCGCATGTGTCGTCGCGTGCCGCGTGTGCGCGGATGAATGCGAACGCCACGCGGCCGAACACCGGCACTGCGCTACGTGCGCCGAAGCATGCCGCCGTTGCCAGCAGGCCTGTAGCGCGCTACTGGAGGGGCTGGCCGCCGCCTAGTCGGCCGATTCGGGCGGCAGCTCGCCGGGCGGCGCAAGCTCGTCCGGCGAGGGCCGCTCGTCGGGTTCCACCGGTGCATCCGCCGCGGACGTGTTCGCTGGAGGCAGGAGTTCGTCGTCTGGGCGCACCTCGTCGGGCGGGGGCGGGACGTCGGCTGCCGTCGGCGGCACCTGCACGACGTGTACGGCGGCTTCTTCGGCGGGTCCGGTGCGATCCTCTGGTGCTGATGCAGGCTCGTCGGGCTCTTCGCGAGCCAGCCTGACGTCGAAGGGTTCCCCGGCCGCCTGTTCCATCGCGGTCGTTCCGTACTCGGCGGAACCGACGGGAACGTCGGTCGGAGCAGCGGGCACCTCTGGGTCAGGGACCTCTCCCCACCCAGAGGTCCGGTCATCGGCCGGTACACCTTCGGAATCCAGGTCGGCCCCCGGGTCTCGGTTCTGGTCGGTCCCTGCTTCGGCTGCGACCGCCTCGTCAGGGTCGATGCCGACGTCGTCGATGTCGTTACGCCATCGTGGGTCGGTCATCGGCTCACGGCCTTCTCTAGCTCGCGCTTTGTCATCTTGGACCGGCCCTTGATGTTCTTCTTCTTGGCTTCGTTGTACAGCTGTTCCTTGGTGCGCCCGCCAGGCCCGGAGCCGGAGCGTTTGCCGCCACGGCGGCTCGAGGACATGTCCTGGGTGGAACTCTTGCTGCTCTGCTTCGCCGTACCCTTGCGCGCCCGCTCCTTGTTGACCGTCCGGGCCGCGATCTCCTCGGCTCGTTTGGATCCGCGATCCTTGAGGCCTTCCTTGATGTGCTCGTACTGCCGCTCTTCCTTCTTCGTCCACTGCTGCTGAGGCATGGTCGTCACCTCCAACTGGTGCGGTACCCGACCCGGCCAGCGGCAAACGGCACGTTATCTCTGCACGTCAGCCGCGACGTCTTTGGACAATGCCGCCCGAACGCATCCCGCCGCGAGCTTCACGAACGCGCCCTGCGGGGCGTATGACGCCAGCCGCGCCGGCGTCCTGGGAAGGCCAACCCGTTCTGCGCCCTGTGCCACCTTGGCGTCGACGTAGGGTGCGATGTCCGGCCAGATGCCTTGGACCTCGCGGCAGAAGATCGCTGCACCCGCCCGTCCGATGCCGGGCACCTCCTGAACCAGCGCCTCGAGCTTGCGGGTGCTGCCAGCCTCTTCATGCATCCGGCGCAGATCACCAACCCACCGGTCCAGAACGAGTTCGGCGCCGTTACCCAGCATCGTGGATGTGCGTTCGTCGTACCGCCGGTAATGCCCGCGCCCGAGGGCGTCGACGCGCTGCTGCCAGCCAGCGTCCCGCATCGCCTTCGGGGTGCGGTATCCCGCCTTGAACAGTTCGCGGGCGGCGGCGACCGCAACGTCTGCGCTGATCCGGGCGGACAACAAAACGGACAGAACCAATAGCTGGTACAGCGGAGCGGGGGCGTCTTTGAGCTTGATACCGGCCTGTTCGGCATACGTGGTGCCGTGGCGCTCGATGAGCGCACCGGCAACGTCCTGTTTGGTCATCCGCGCGCTGCTTTTCGTGCTCGAGGCGAGGCGCCCGATAGAGGTAGCTCTTCTGGGGCGTCAGCTCAGTCGCGCTGACGCCCCAGAAGGTCGCCCGCTGGGTGGATCAGTACGCGGGCGGCTCGTCGTCGTAGGTTCGTTCTGTGACGGTTCTGCCGGCGCGACGCCGAGGCGCGAACACCAGCAGCTCCAACAGGATGGCCAGGGCTCCGGCAATCATCAAGATCCAGCCCATGACGTCCACGGACACGCCAGCCGGATCCCACTCGATGGCGAACGCCAGGATGGCGCCAATCGCCAGCAGGAAAATTCCAACACCAATGCCCATCAGTAGCTCCTCCTTCAAGGGTTAGGGCTACCCCAGATATGGCGGCTCACACCTGATTGCTCGATTTCAACCAGTTGGCCGGGCCGAGCTCGTAACCTGTGTCTCGGAGGTGGTCCGATCGTGGCCTTTCCGCAGTTTCGGCAAGTGGTTCTCGACACTACTGACTCTCGCGAGCTCGCGGAGTTCTACCGGCAGTTGCTGGGCTGGCAGTACCGACCTGGCGACGAACCGCCGGCGGCCGGCGAGCCTGATCCCATGGGTGAGGATTGGCTGGTGCTGCGAGCTCCCGGCGACGGCGTCGGAATCGCGTTCCAGAACGTCGCGGCGCTGCCGAAGGCCACCTGGCCCGAAGGGCCGATCCCACAGCAGTTGCACCTGGACCTGACGGTGTCTAGCCAGGCCGAGTTCGACGCCCAGCACGAGCGGGCACTCGACCTGGGTGCGCAGCTGCTCCTGGACCGTTCCGACGATCCTGAGGAGCCGCTGCGGGTCTACGGCGACCCGGCTGGCCATCCTTTCTGCATCTTCATCGCACGATAACGGGCCGGCGGATACGCCACACCTGCAATAATCTTGGCCGGCTCTTGCAACCGGGGGACCGGCGGGCAGGGTCGGAACACTGGCCGAGGGAGGGCACATGAACAGGTCTCGTCTGATGCGCTGGCGCGTCGCCGCGGGTGCCGCTGCCACCGCCGCGCTCGTGGCAGGGTTCGGTTCCGCGCCGGGCGTGGCGAGCGAAACACGGGCACCGGTTTCCGCCGTCACCACGGACGTCGGCATCTACAACGTCTACCTCGGCGCCAACCTGCGGCCGCTGTTCGGCGCCGTCAGCCTTCCCGACCTGATGGCCCGGGCTGGGGCCATCTACGCCGATATGGAGCGCACGAACTTTCCGGAACGTGCGGACGCGATCGCCGAGCTCATCGCCAAAGAGCGGCCGGATGTGCTGGGGCTCAACGAGGTCGCGTTGTGGCAGACCGCGCCCTGGACGCTCGTCCAGACACCGGCCGGGCCGCTGCCCGTGGCCACCGGCCCGTACACGACGACGTACGACTTCGAGCAAATCCTGCTGGACGCGCTCGCTGCCGCTGGCGAGCCGTACACGGTCGTGGCCAAGAACGCGAACTTCACCAGCGCCGCCATTCCGATCGCGATCCCGATCTCGCCGACCACAGCCGGGCGGTTCACCGACCATGACCTGATTCTTGTGCGGACCGCGGCGCTGAAACACCTGTCGGTATCGAACGCGAGGTCGTTCAACTTCAGCACCGAGTCGTCCTTCTCGGTGAATCTGCTGGGGATCGACGTCATCGTGCAGCGTGGCTGGTCGACCGTCGACATCACCCAGCGCGGTCGCACGTACCGGTTCGCCAACACGCACCTCGAGGCCTTCGGCAACACGCCGCTGCAGGACGAATTCCGTAACCTGCAGGCCGCCGAGTTGGCCGCCGACCTCGAAGCTTCGCCGTATCCCGTCGTCCTGGTGGGAGACATCAACGCGCGCCCGACACTGTGCCAGGACTTCCGGCAGCCGCCGCAGTTCCAGGACCAGAACGTCGTGGCGTACGGTGTGCTCGAGGACGCCGGCTTGCGTGAGGTGTGGCCGCTGGTTCACCGCAAGGACCCGTGCGGACCGGACAGCTGGACCAGCGGGCAGGACGACAGCCTGCTCAAGCCCAGCGAGCTCGACCACCGCATTGACGTGGTGTTCATCAGCGAGGAGTTCACCGCCCTGCAGGCCGAGACCATCGGTGAGGAACCGCGCGACCGGACCGAGCCGAGCGGCTTCTGGCCGAGTGATCATGCGGGCAGTGTGGCGAAGATCCGCCTCGACGCTCGCTCCTGAGTCCCGGCGAGCCACACACCAGATACGGCCTTGGTGGACCGGTCAAGCGAAGACGACCGCCGCCAGCCACGCCGTGCCGATCAGCAGGCCGGCGAGCATTTCGATGAGGATCGCCAGGCCGACGGCCTTGAGGGCATGGACCGTCGACCGCCACGCCGACTGGTGGTTGCGAAGTCGTAGGTGCTCGACGGCGTAGATGCCGGCCACGAAGCCCAGGAACAATCCGACGACCGGGATCACAAAAAAGCCCACCAGGCCGAGCACTGCGCCGGCCAGGATGCCGCGCGTCGGCACACCGGCGTCGCGCAGTCTTCGGCCCGGCACGACGTACTTCACGACCTGGCTTGTTATCGCCACGACGGTCGCGATCGCCAAGACGACCCAGGCTGTGTCGCTGCGTTCGACAAGTGCCCAAACGGTGACGCTGCCCCAGATAAGCAACAGGCCCGGAAGGATGGGGACGACGATGCCGACAAGCCCGACGATGACGCCCAGTCCTACGAGGACGAGCCCTGCCGAATCCATACGGATATCGTGACAGGATGCATCGATCTCCACAGGCCGACCGGCCGGTGCAATCCGCCGCTTGCCGAGCCGGCGGACGGGCAACCGGAGGGTTTACGCGGCGGGTTAGGGTCTTTCGACATGGCAGATCGCTACGAATACAAGGTTGTCGAACTCAGGGAGAAGATGATCGGCGGCAAGATGTCCGGCGACAGGCTCCAGAAGCTCCTCAACCAACACGCTGAGCAAGGCTGGCAGTTGAAGACGATCACTGCCGTCGAGGTCAAGGGCCGGGTAGGACCAGGGGGAGTGGAAGGCGTCCTCGTGACGTTCGAACGCCGCGTCGGCTAGCCGAGCCGGTGCTGACAGTGCTGCCCGGCCCGCTGTGTTGCGAGTACCCGACGTTGCGAGTGCCCGACGTTGCCGGTGGCGAGGTTGCCGTGGCGAGGTTGTCAGTGGCGAGGTGCAGGCTAGGCGCGAGTAAAGGGAGGCGCCGATGACCGAGAGCACCGCTGCGTACCAGCCAGGGGTCGCGAAGCTGGACGCGATCATCTTCGATGTGCCGGACGTTCCGACTGCCGCCGCGTTCTAGGCCGAGCTGATGAGTGCGGATACTGAGCAGGAGGAGTCCGACGGCTGGCTCACGTTGGGTACACCAGACGGCTGGTCTATCGCATTTCAACCCGCGCCGGATCTGATTCCGCCGCGGTGGCCGGGCCAGGATCGGCCGCAGCAGATGCACTGGACCTCCGGGTGCCCGATCTGGCAGTAGCGACCGACCGGGCAGTCGAACTCGGCGCCAAGCTGTTGCGCGAGAACGAGACGTGGAACACGCTGGCCGACCCGGCCGGTCACCCCTTCGACCTGTGCTTCTCAGAAGGCAATCCAGGCGTCACGGTCTTCGGCATCACAGTGGACTGCCCCGACTCGCACGCGCTGGTGGGCTTCTGGTCGGCACTGCTCGGTGAACCGATTACCTACGATGCCGATGGTATGGCGATGCTCGGCGGCGACAAGCCGGTGCTGTTCCAGCAGGTCGAGGGTTACACCGCGCCGGCGTGGCCGGACCCTGCCCGCCCTCAGCAGATGCACATGGACCTGCGGGTTCGAGATCTGGACACTGGCGAGGCCGCCGCGCTCGAGGTGGGCGCCACCCGGCTGCCGGGCGGTGGCAAGACATTCCGCCTGTTCGCCGACCCCACCGGGCACCCGTTCTGCCTGATCGGGTGACGTCGCAGGGTCAGGACTGTGCCGCCGGATGGCAGTACGTCTCCACGTGGAACCCGTCTGGGTCCAGGCACTTGAATCCCACGTACGTCGCCTCGTCGTAGTCCTCGAAGATGGGAATGCCATCTGCTTTCAAACGACCGAGCAAAGCCCGCACCGCGTCCGGATTGCTGAGCCGGAATCCGAAATGCAGGAATGCGGGCAGCTCACCGACATCGCCGCTGACGTGTAACGCGAGATCGAAGCCGTCGGCGTTGCGGATGATCACCGTGCCGTCGTCGTACCGCTCGGCGGTTGCGGGGTCGAAGCCGAAGTACGTCTCGTAGAACTCGCGGCTGCGCTGCTCGTCGCTGACCGGAAGGCCAAGGTGTGTCAACTGCATGGCGGTAGAGTGCCATGGCTTGGACACGGCCCGTTGGGCAGTCTTGGCCTTCTGATTGCCGCTTACTCACCGGGCCGTTGGGTATCGGACCACCATGGCGACGAACACGGCTCGTGGCGCCGAGGAATTCGTTCCGGTCGGGGCGGACCTGTCGAAGCTGAAGCGGGCCGCTGCGTCGTGCCACGGATGCGATCTGTACAAGAACGCCATCCAGACCGTCTTCGGCGATGGTGACCCGGACGCGAAGATCATGCTGATGGGCGAGGTGCCAGGCGACCGCGAGGATCGCGAGGGTCAGCCCTTCGTCGGCCCAGCTGGCAAGCTACTGGCCAGGGCGCTCGAAGAAGCCGAGATAGACCGGTCGAGCGCCTACGTTACGAACGTGGTCAAACACTTCAAGTTCACTGAGCGGGGCAAGCGGCGGATCCACCAAACTCCGAACCGGGCCGAGATCGTCGCCTGCCGGCCCTGGCTCATCGCGGAACTGGAGTTGATCGAGCCGGAGGTCCTGGTCTGCCTGGGTGCGACGGCGGGCAAGGCGATCTTCGGTCCGTCCTTTCGGCTCAACGAGCAACGGGGTGAGTTGCTGGCGGCTCCGCAACTGGATGGCGCACTGTGGCCGGACGATGGGGGTCCGCAAGTCGTCGCGACGCTGCACCCGTCGGCCATCCTCCGCACCCAGAGTGAGCGCGCCGCCATATACGCAGGTATGGTCGCGGATCTGCGCGTCGCCGCCGCTGCGCTCAGATAGGGCTCAGCTGCGCCACTTGCGGACGGCAAGAATGGCGCCGATCACGGCCAGCACGAGCGCGCTGGCGGCGATGAGCGGTTTCACGGCCGATCGGGCCGCCGCCTCGGCCCGTCCCGCTAGCTCGTCGACAGTCGCCTCTACGTCGTCGCGGGTGTACTTGATCTCGTCACGAATAGTTTGCTCGTCCTCGGCTGGCTCCCCGGTCATGGGGAAATCCGACCCGGCTTCGGGCACCTTCATGGGCGGGCGTCGCGTCATCGCCGGACACCTCCTGCCACCGCGTCGATGTCCTTCTTCACGCCTTCGATTGCTTCGTCCGGTCGTGGCGGGAGGGCCTTGTCCAATTGACGCTTGCCGACCAGCGCGAGCAGACCCGCGGCAAGCAACAACACCACGCCGACGATGAGAGCCGACGCCCAGTACGGCAGCGCCAATCCGAGGGCCAGCACGGCGCACGCGATCAGCGTTGCGACCCCGAACAATGCGA
This sequence comes from Jiangellaceae bacterium, assembly GCA_036374175.1. GTDB lineage: Bacteria > Actinomycetota > Actinomycetes > Jiangellales > Jiangellaceae > JASLBX01. The sequence continues at coordinate 69,125 of DASUUH010000141.1, forward strand.
CCACGCTCGCGACACCGAACAAGCCGGAGCCGATCCCGGCTCGCTTTGCCTTCTTCTTCAGTTCCAGCTGCGCAAGCCGAATCTCGTCCCGGACCAACGTCCGGATGTCATCGGTGAGTCGGACGACGAGTTCGCCCGTCGACGCTTGAGCGGTCTGCTGACGCGAACCCTCAGCCACGGTGATCTCCTTGTGATTGGTTGACGCCGTCGCCAAGCGTGAATACCCGACCGGTAAGCCGGTGACCGGACGCGCTCGACTTCATACGTCGTGGGCGGTTAGTAGTCGAGGTCTTCAGGACTGATGCCGGCCCGCCTGCGGCGGGGTGTGGATCGCTCCGGGGTCTCCGGTAGCGGTTCTCCGACAGATCGGCGCCGCAACTGCCGGGCTTCGGCCTCGGCACGCTGAGCCTCCAGCCGTTCGCGATTCGCCCGGGCTTCGAGCTCGTCCGCTTGTGCGCGGTAGACGTCGGCCGGCGTGGCGACCCGGTCGTCTTCGAGCCGCTCCCGGATGATCTCGTCGTCGGGCGACCCGAGCTTTTCCAGGTCGAGTTCGCGGTGTAGCTGCTTGGCCTCAGCCTCGACGATGTTGGCGCGTTGCCGCCAGATGCGCCGCCTGATCGGCCAGATCTGCTGGGCGATCAGGTGACCGGCAACACCGGCGACGATCAGCAGCACAACGATGAGCAAGAGCACCTCACCGGCGTCCATGTGCGTTCACCGATCCTTTCCTCGGGCATAAATGGATTCGATCTCGTGAGCGAAGTGCTCTTCGCTCACGCTCCGGCGAAGCTTGAAGAGTGGGTGTCAACTCGCGCTCGTTGCCGCTGAACGGGCGGTCGAGGATGTCCAGCTCGGCGATCGTCCACTCGAGCCGGGTGCCGCCCATGACGGCAACCCGGTCTCCGGCGCCGATTCCACGTGCGATGAGTCCCGCGGCGACCAACCGGACTCGTTCCGCGAGCTCGCCCCTGGTGACGTCGGACCAACTAGCAAGCGCCGCAACGGCCAGGATGGGCTGACGGGGTGAGCGATCAGCCTTCGTCTGCAACCGCCCCGGCAAGTGCTGGTCCGAACCCAGCGCTCGCGGATCACGTCCCCGCACGTGGGACCGGCTCATGGAGCGTGAAGTACCCCACAGGACGGAGGTGAATCACCGCGATGCCGTTTTGGTCACCAGCGGCCGGGTAGCCGTCCGGAACAAGGAAAGGAGTCCCCGATGGGCACCGAAGATAAGGCAAGGAACACCGGCGAGAAGCTGAAGGGTAAGGCCAAGGAGACCGGTGGCCGAGTCACCGGAAACGAGCGGATGGAAGCCGAGGGCAAAGCGGAGGAGACCAAGGCCGACGCCAAGCAGACCGGCGAGAAGCTCAAGGACACCTTCAGGCAGGACTGATCCATCCAAATGAGCAACGCGGAGCTTAGCCTCCCGTGACTACGACAGCCTGCCCATCGGCACGTTGCGGCACGCGATTCGATCGCTGGACCGCGACGGCTTGGAGCGGCTGCTGTAGTACGAGAGCGCGCATGCTGACCGCGTGCTCGTCAAGGAGATACTTGCGGCCCGGGTCGAGGAGCTGGCTACCGGTGCCAACCCTTGCTCCGGTGGTCGTCCACCCGGGCCGCCTCCTGACGGGCCGGGAGCGGGTCTCCGGTATGACCGGAGACCACCGCACCGGCCATGAATCCACCGCCGCATGGCGTGCCGACGAATGCGCCGAGCAGGCGTCACGACCAGGGTTAACTGCCGCCCGGGGAGCGCATGAGTCCGCCTCAACGGGGTAGGTGCAAGAGAGCGTCGGACCGTTCGGCGCGAATAGGAGGGCAGTAATGGCCGACCCGCAGCGCCGCGATACGCCGCATTCCGACGGCGAGAAGCCGGACAACAAGCGGCGGACCAGATGGGACAGGATCCTGCTTCCGCTCACCACGATCGCGTTCCTGGCCGTGTTCATCATTGCGATGCTGGTGATCTACGCGTTGGCCGACTAACGCATAGCCGACGTGCTGGTGCGGCGGGTGGCGCGCCTGGAGCGGATAGGTGGAGCATGAAAGTTCTGGTCACTGGGGCTACCGGCAACATCGGCACCAGCCTGCTACATGCGCTTGAAGCCGACCCGACGGTGGATGAGGTGGTGGGTCTGGCCCGGCGGCTGCCTGCCTGGCTACCTGATAAAGCCCGGTTCATCAAAGCCGACATTCGATCCGCGGACCTGGTAACCCTGTGCCGCGACGTCGACGTCGTGGTGCACCTTGCCTGGGCGTTCCAGCCGACCCACCGGCCGCTGACGACGTGGGAGGTGAACGTCCTCGGTGGGATACGTGTCTTAGAGGCCGCCGCCGAAGCCGGTGTATCGAGCCTGGTTTATGCATCGTCGGTCGGCGCCTATTCACCCGGTCCCGGTCGACAGGTTGACGAGAACTGGCCGACACACAGCCTCCCGACTGCCGGGTACGGGCGGGAGAAGGCGTACTTGGAGCGGTATCTCGACGCATTCGAACTGCGCCATCCATCGATGCGCGTCGTGCGGTTCCGGCCCTGCTTTGTGTTCAAGCGGCATTCGGCCAGTGAGCAGCGCCGGCTCTTCGCCGGGCCGCTGCTGCCCCGCCCGCTGATCCGCCCGGGACGGCTGCCGGTGTTGCCGGTGCCGGTTGGCCTGAAGTTCCAAGCCGTGCATGCGGACGATGTCGGAGAGGCATTCCGCCTGGCGGTCGTCGGCCCGGCGACGGGGGCGTTCAACCTGGCCGCCGATCCGATCATCGATCGTGATCGGCTGGCCGAGATCTTCGAGGCACGGACGGTGCCGGTGCCGGGGCAGGTCGTGCGCGCCGGGCTGGCGGCTGGGTGGCGGTTACGCGCCGTTCCGGCTGAGGACGCTCTGCTGCAACTGCTGCTGAACCTGCCGACCCTGCACGCAACGCGGGCCCGTCAGGAGTTGGGCTGGACGCCGCGGCATTCAGGAGTGGACGCGATGCGTGAGGTTCTGCACGGGATGGCCGACGGTGCCGGCTTCGCGACACCGCCGCTCAAGCCGGACCGCGCCGAAGCCCTCTCCCATACCCCATCTCGCTGACCCGCCCTCTCGTCCTCTCGCGCTGACCCGTCCTCTCTCGTCAGAGAGGAGGAGGGGATCAGGCGGAGGGGACCGTTGGTGGAGGCATAGGGCCGAAGATGCCGGGTATGCGGCGGCCATGGCGAGATTCGGATACGTCCTTTCCAGCGAGGAATGGGGCCCGGACGACTTGGTGTGGCAGGCGGTCCAAGCCCAGGATGCGGGCTTCGAGTCGCTCGGCATCTCGGACCACTTCCACCCGTGGAACGACGAGCAGGGCCAGAGCCCGTTCGTGTGGGGAGTATTGGGAGCCATCTCCCGAGAGGTCGATATTCCGATCTCCACTCATGTGACCGCACCGATCCTGCGTATCCACCCGGCGATCGTGGCTCAGGCGGCGGCAACCGCTTCGCTACAGTTCCGTGGCCGCTTCGTGCTCGGTGTCGGGTCGGGGGAGGCGCTTAACGAGCAGATCCTCGGGGACATGTGGCCGCTGGCCGACGAACGACTCGACATGCTGGACGAGGCCGTTGAGATCATGCGGGCGTTGTGGTCCGGCGATGTCGTGACGCACCACGGGGAGCACTACGCGGTCGAATGGGCCCGCCTCTACACGGCGCCCGCTGAACCGATCCCGGTGTACGTCTCTGCGTTCGGCCCCAAGGCGCTAGAGCTCGCCGGCCGGATCGGCGACGGGCTGGTCAGCACGTCGCCCGAGGCAGATGCGATCGAGACATTCAACAAGGCCGGCGGTGCGGGCAAGCCGACCCTGGCGGGCACCAAGCTCTGTTACGGCCCAGACCTGGACGCCGCCGTCGAAACCGCACACCGGCTCTGGCCCAACACGGGGTTGCCGGGACAGCTGTCGCAGGATCTGCGTACGCCGGCTCATTTCATGCAGGCGTCGTCACTCGTGACCGCCGACCAGATCGGCTCGAGCACCCCGTGCGGGCCCGACCTCAACGTGCACCTGAGCGCCATTCGGGAGTACGTGGACGCCGGCTTCGATGAAGTTCTCATCCACCAGATCGGGCCGTTACAGAACGAATTCTTCCGCTTCGCCGCCGACGAGCTGCTGCCTGCCCTGCGGGAAACCTAGCGGCGTAGACCGGCGGCGGAGCGGGACAGTCCACAGCGAGACCCCTGCGTTGATCGACGATGATCAACGCAGGGGTGCTTGGGGTTCGGCTACCGATCCATGCCGACGCCACGGCCGCGGGGCGATTCCGGCTCTGGGATACCTTCCGGCCCGCCCTCGAGCTGTTCGGCGAACGTGGAGTCCTCGTGCTCGGAGCCGAAATCGGCTTGGTCGCCGGGCGACACTAGGCGCCGGACCGCCTCGGCAATCGCCGCGCGGTCGATGCCGGCATCGCGCAGCTGCTCCTGCGGTGAGGCCGAGACCGGCATGTTGTAGACCGCGAGAGACACGATCGGCGGGGCCGGCTGGTCACCGGAGAATACGGCCCTGACCGCCTCGCCGAGGCCGCCCTCCGGCCAGTGGTCCTCAACGGTCACCAAGCGGCCCGTCTCACCGGCTGCGCGGAGAATGGCGGCGCGGTCTATCGGCTTGATCGAGTACGCGTCGATGACCCGCACCGGAATACCCTCGGCCTCGAGCTCCTCGGCCGCAGCGAGCGCCTCGTGCACGGTCACGCCGGCTGCGATAAGTGTGGCGCGGTCGGCCTTGCCGGCGTTCAGCGTCCGGCTGCCGCCCACCGGGAACTCCTCGCCGGGCTGGTAGATCACCGGTGTGTCACCCCTTGTGGTGCGCAGGTAGCTGATGCCGTCGACGTCGGCCATGGCAGTGACCAACGCGGCCGTCTGGTTGGCGTCGCACGGGTACAGCACCGTGCTGCCGTAGACCGCCCGCATCGCCGCCAGATCCTCCAGACCCATCTGCGACGGCCCGTCCTGCCCGATGGCCACCCCGGCATGCGAACCGACCAGCCGCAGGTTGGCCCGGCTTATCGCGGCCATCCGGATGAAGTCGTAGGCGCGTGTGAAGAATGCGGCGAATGTGGCCACGTAGGGTGACCAGCCGCGGGCCTGCATACCCACCGCGGCGGCGACCATCTGCTGCTCGGCGATGTAGCACTCGAAGAACCGGTCCGGATGCGCCTTGGCGAAGAACTCGAGCCTCGTCGAGTCCGCGACCTCACCGTCGAGCGCCACGATGTCCGGTCGGACGGCACCAAGTGCCGCGAAGGCCTCGCCGAACGCCGTGCGGGTGGCCACTTCGTCACCCACCTCGTAGCTGGGCGGGTCGGCATCGTCGCGGGAGAAATCATGTGGAGACTGGTCGGGGCTCGGCCGGGCCACGTCGATCCGGATCGACCGCACTCCGCCGAGTTCCTCGACTGCCTCGTCAGCGTCCGTCAGCGGCTTGCCGTGCGCGCCCTCCTGGTCGGCGACGGCCGAGACACCGGCCCCTTTCACTGTTCGGGCCAGGATTGCGGTGGGCCGCCCCGCGGACTCGGCCTCGGTGTACGCCTTGTCGATGGCCTCGACGTCGTGACCGTCGATCTCGATCGTGTGCCAGCCGAACGCGCCGATACGTTGTGCGTACGCGTCGGTGTCCCATCCGTGCCGGGTGGGGCCACGCTGACCGAGCCGGTTGACGTCAACGATGGCGACCAGGTTGTCCAGGCGCTCGTACCCGGCCATCTCAAACGATTCCCACATCGATCCTTCGGCCAGCTCGCTGTCGCCGCAGAGCACCCAGACTCGGTAAGGCAACCGGTCCAGGTGTTTGCCGGTCAACGCGAGGCCCACGCCAAACGGGAGGCCTTGACCAAGCGATCCGGTGGCCACGTCCACCCACGGCAGCCGTGGCGTGGGATGGCCTTCCAGCCGGCTGTTGCGCTCGCGGTAACTCAGGAGCTCTTCCTCGCTGATCGCACCAGCTGCCTTGTACAGCGCATAGAGGAGTGGTGAGGCATGCCCTTTGGAAAAGATCAGGTGATCATTGTGGGGGTCGTCCGGCGCGTCGAAGTCGTACCGCAGATGATTTGCCGCGAGCACGGCGATGAGGTCTGCGGCGGACATAGACGATGTCGGATGTCCTGACGACGCCTGCGCCGAGCACCGCACCGCGTCCACGCGGAACTGCTGTCCAAGTTCGGTGAGTTCCATGCTGGGCCTCTACCCCGGTTCCGGCCCGGCAATCGTCGTTGGCTTAGCCACCACTGTCATGGGTACGCGAGATGCCTAGGGCTAATACATCCGAGACGGAGGTAACCGATGGCTCAGCAAACAGTCGCCGAGTTGATGACCGCACCCGTCACGAGCGTGCAGGCCACCGAGCCGGTGAAGGCCGCCGCGACCGCGATGCGTGAGAACGACATCGGCGACGTGCTCGTCCTGGAAGGCGACGAGCTGCGTGGTGTCCTCACCGACCGCGACCTGGTCGTTCGCGTACTGGCGGCTGGGATGGATCCGAACACGACGCTTGCCGGCGAGGTCTGCAGCAGTGGGATCGCAACCGTCTCGGCGGGCTCCCCGGTTGATGCCGCCATCGAGAAGATGCGTGACCGTGCACTGCGGCGCTTGCCCGTCGTCGACGACCAAGGACGTCCAGTCGGTGTTGTCTCGCTGGGTGATCTGGCGGTCGATCGCGACCCCGATTCGGTGCTGGGGCACATCAGCGCCGCAGCACCGAACCGGTGAGCCGAAGCTCCGGCGGACTAATACCAGTGTCGCCGGCCTGCGAGTGGCCGCCCGACCGATCCGAGCAGGAATAGCAGCGCGCCCACGACGATCAAGATGATGCCGATGGTCTGCAGTATCCCTACTCCGAAGATCAGGCCGATGACCAGTAGCACAACGCCTAGGATGATCACGGCGTGCTCCAATCCATCGACGAATGACTTCGAGTGGAAGATACCCCAAGATCGCCTGCCTAACCCGCACATGTCGACCAAGGCTCGAATAGTGGCTCGAATTTCCTGTAGCGGCTCGAATGCATCTGGCCAGGGTCAGTGGCGCGCCGACCGCGGACAGAAGACTGCTCCGCCGGGACGATGGGCGCGCGCCGCCGGCTGGGGCTAGGCGATTTTGGCGAATCGGCGCTTGCGCTCGCGGGCGGACATGCCGCCCCAGACGCCGTAGCTCTCCTCCTGCTCGAGAGCGGCCTCAAGACAGTCCTGGCGCACGGGGCAACGCAGGCAGATCAGCTTGGCCCGACGTTCGGCGGCCCGCCGCTGCTCTTTCGTAACGCCTTCGGGTGTGAAGAACAAGTCTGCATCTGCGGTACGGCACGCCGCGTCTTCCCACCAGTAGAGACGCATTAGGACACCTGATCCTCGATGCGGAAGCGGATCTGATCCTGGTCGATGTCGGCATCCAGCGACTTGTCCTCGAAGGCGACAGAGGCCTCTGGATCGAGGAAGACCCGGGCTCCCTCGGACTCGACCACATCGTCGGTGGGCTCGGGCTCTGCGGCGACACCGATCTCGAACGCTGGGCTGCCGTTGCTGGGGGCCGTCGAGGCGATCCGGATGCCGGTGTCTTCCGGCAGCCCTGGTTGCTGAGTGATCTCGCGGATCGCGGCCACCGCCCCGGTGGTCAACGTGAGCATGCTGCCATCTCCTCTGACTTTCGGGTATTGCCCCGCGGGATACCCAGGTACGGTGCCGGGAAACTCACCGATTGGCGGCGTGCTCGTAGGTACGGATCACCTCTTCGGTAACCCGCCCCCACGAGTGCCGGATGTGCGCGCGGTCCGCGGCCGCGAGGCCGAAACCCTCCAACCGGATCGGGTCTTCCAGCAGATTCCGTATCGCGCGAGCCAAGGCGGTCGGGTTGCTGGGTGGCACGAGGACCCCCGTGGTGCCCTCGATGACCACATCCAGCAACTCGCCGACCGCCGTAGCGACGACCGGTCGCCCGCAGGCCATGGCGTCGATGGCGGCAGTACCCGGAGCATCGTGCGACGGAGTGCAGACGACGACGTCAGCCGAGCGCAGCAACGTGGGCAGTTCCTTTCGCTCGGGCTTTTCGACGATGTGCACCCGATCGGCCACGTTGAGTTTGCGCGCCAGCTCGTTGAGCCTGGCCACCTCGTCATCCTTGGCAAACGACCACTTGCCGCCATTCCCGCACGGACGCCCACCCGCGATCACCAACTCGACCTCCGTCAGGGCCGGCATGGCTCGTACGGCAACGTCGAAGCCGGTCTCGACGGCCAATGGCCCGACGGCCAGCAGGCGACCGCCCTTCGGCCGTGGTGCGGCCTCACCGCGGGGGCTGAACAGGTCGGTATCGACCCCGTGCGGAATCATCTCGATGTTCTCCCGGCGAGCGCCTAGCGTCACCAGGTCGGAAATCTCCCAACGGGACGACGCGGCAATCTTGTCCACGCCTCGTGCGACCGCTGCTTCGAGGCGCCGCCACTCCTGGGCCCGGGCGTCGGCGTCGTTGCCGGGATGGTCGACGCCGTGGAACGACTGCACCACAGGAATACGCCCCAGCTTGTGAGACTGGTGCATGGTCGCGAGTGCGGCGAGCCCCGATGACCACAAATGGGCGTGGACGATGTCCGGCGGTGCAGCCGCCCACGACTTCTCGAGGTCCCGGACCGCCCGCCCCATCCGCTCGACCGGATCATCCCGGAGCGCCTTGACCGCGACCTCGTGGCCGTGCCCGGCCAACGCCTCAGCCAGGTCGGAGACGTGGGCCTGCACACTTTCGGCGTCCACGTTTCCGGCGGTCTGGCCGGGATGTGACGAGTAGACGAGCGATACTTTCACTGAGACTCCTTGAGCGCTGACAGGAGCTCACTCCGCGACATGGCCGAGCGTCCGGCAATGCCGCGTAGGCGAGCACGTTCGTAAAGTTCGGCCCGGGATGCTCGGGGCCTGCTGTACCGGCCCACCCGCTCGCCCTGGGCCTTGAGTTTGGCGTCCCTGCCGCGCTTGAAGGCCTCCCCGAGCAGCCGCAGCCGCTCCACGCTGACGGTCTGGTCGAGCTTGTCCAGGACCGCCGCCTCCTCGACCTCGATGTGGCGCCGCACCGCAGTGGTCACCTGCTCGACGACCCGCGGTGGAACAGGATCCGGAGCGTTTGCGAGCTCCTCCGCGGCGGCGGTCAGCTCGTCCAACGTTTCGGCGTACGACGGATCGAGCTCAGCGATCCGGTCCTCGGCGAACGGCAGCAGGCACTCCCCGCTGGTGACGGTGTGAGCTGAAATTTCGGTGCTGAGTTGGGCTGGCAACGACTCCCCGGCGCGGTAGCGTCGACCCAGTCGTCCGGCCAAATCAGTGATCCGGCGGTGGTCGGTACGGACCAGACGGATGACGTTGGCGCCCATGTATTGACGGGTACCCGCTGGTAGCTCCGGCTAACGTCAGAGGAAGCTCAAGTGACGCCTGCCGTCGGGTTTGGTGTAGTGCTCGTCGGTGGTATTGAGAAGGCGGTAGGCAACTCGTGCCTCCGGTACCACCCCATGAAAGGGGGCAGACGTTGACTGCCCAGCTTCAGATTCAGGCGCAGGACTTGCGCGGTTGTGTTATTGCGCGGCCCGTCGGTGAAGTTGATCTTTCTAATGCGTCGAGGCTCGAAGGTCGATTGTGTGCCCTGATCGAGCGTGGCCACATGGTGGTCGATCTGTCGCAGGTGACGTTCGTGGATTCGACGGCGCTGAGCGCCGTCCTTGTTGCCTACCGGCGCGGCCAGGTGCTGGGCCACACGTTGCGGCTGTCCGGCGCGCAGGGTCCGGTGCGGCGGGTGCTGGAGATCACCCAGCTGGACGTCTTGCTGGAGCATTACGACGACGTCGGTGACGCCGTCGAGGCCGCCCTTTCTGCATTCGAGAAGACCAGCTGAGGCGCCCGCGCACACCAGGGGGGATCACCCGGCGCCTGGGGCCGTTAGGAGTAGACCCTCTTGCCGGGCGGCAACAGCCAATCCAGCGGACCAGCCCGGTGCCCGGCCCCGGGCCGGCGGCATGACGTCCGCCATGTCATGACCGCTGCGTGCCAGCAGCCAGGCGACGAGCGAATTCGAGTTCCACATGTCTCCCGTCTTGAGCTCGTCGCGTCCCCACGTGGCCGTTGGAAAGTGCGGAGCCAGCGCGAGGATACATTCGGCCCGTGCTGCGTCCGTGCTGAGCCGGTGCGGGCTGTCGACCGCTTCTGCGATATCTGGAATGAACCCGTTGCGCCAGCAGCGCACCTCGTACCGGAAGAAGCGAGTGCGGCTGAGCCACCGCATTCCGACCGGCCCCTCGCACACGACTCCACGGTCCGATTCCGGCACGGCCCAGGTAGGCGTCATCTCGATGGCGTAGCGTTCCCCGCCACGGTGGATTTCGAGCGCCGCATGGTAGAGGTCGTTGCGCTCACGCCGCGCTGACCATGCGCTCAGTGCCTCGAAGATGCGGCCATTGGTGCGGACGCAGTGAGTGTTGTCGCCCGCGCCGAGCGGGAGCCAGTAGAGATCGACCGCGGCCGCCGCCGCGGTGTTTTGACCCGTCGCCATAGCTTCACCCCCACGGCAAGCCAACGGTGTGATGGTGAGGTAGCGGCAGGTACGAAGGTCCCGAACCCCGATGACAATGGTTCGGCGTTGCGGCCCAGGACTCCGCGTTACGCTCGGCGTAGGCATTCGGGGGAGTGACCATGTCCGAATCTGTGCACATTGCCGATCCGTCGCGTGATCGAGCGGCCAACGCTGACCGGCACATATCGCGGCTGCGGGGATACAACCTCGGTGCTGCGGCCTTTCACACGCTCCAGGCCGTCGCGGTGCTCGCGCTGGCCAACAGCTTCGCACTCCCGGTCACCGGTTCCTATCTCGCCGGGCCGCCCGGCACGATGCCTGACGATCAGGTCACGCTGTTCGAGATCTGGACCGGCGGTGCCGTCGCCGCGTTCCTGCTGTTGTCCGCCCTGGCGCACCTCGTCGTCGCATCGCCGTGGTTCTACGATCGGTACCGCGCGGGCCTGCTGGAGAACCGCAACTACTTCCGCTGGTTGGAGTACTCCATCTCGGCGTCGCTGATGATCGTTCTCATTGCCCAGCTGACCGGCATCTCAGACATCGCGGCACTGATAGCGCTCTTCGGCGTGAACGCTTCGATGATCCTGTTCGGGTGGCTGCAAGAGAAATACCACCAGCCCGGTGACGGCGGGTGGCTGCCGTTCTTGTTCGGCTGTATCGCCGGGATCATTCCGTGGGTGGCCATCGTGATCTATGTGATCGCTCCCGGCTCCACCAGCGGGGCGGAGCCACCGGCCTTCGTCTACGGGATCATCGTCTCGCTGTTCGTATTCTTCAACATCTTCGCGGTCAACCAATGGCTGCAGTACCGGCCGGTCGGCCGTTGGCGCGACTACCTGGTGGGCGAGCGTGCCTACATCACGCTGAGTCTGGTCGCGAAATCGGCGTTGGCCTGGCAGGTCTTCGCCGGCGCGCTGGCCGGCTGATCGAGCCGGTCCGCACGCTCTCCCGCGCCTGTTGAACCGGCTAGAAGAGGACGTCGGCCAGGCGGTCGGCCTGTTCCGGCGAGGACGTGGTGGAGACCAGGTAAAGCTCCGTGCAGCCGGCGTCCGTGTAAGCCGACACCGCAGCGCGTATCGCCTCGGGTGTGCGAAGCGCCGACTCGGCCATCCGCTCGGCCCAGGTGCCCAGGAACCCGTAGTAGTCGAGCAGGTAGCCGCGGGATTCGTCGGTGACGTCGTCACCCAGAGAGAAGTACGTGAGTGCCGCGATACGGGGCTCGCCTCCCCGGCCCTCCTCTGCCCACGCCGTCCGGACGCGCACGGCGAACTCTCCGGCTATTTCTGGCCCGCCGCCGCCCGACGTCCACCCGGCGCCCCATCGAGCCGTTCGGCGGAGGGCGGCGTCGCTCGTCCCGCCGATGAGGACGGGCACCTGATCGCGCACTGGCGTCGGGCATATCGGCGGGCCGGATGTGCCGTCGCCAAACGGTTCACCGCGCCATGCCCGGTACAGCGACTCCAGTTGGGCGTCCAGGTCGAGGCCGCGGCTGCCGAACGGGCGGCCGGCAACGTCGTAGTCGTCCGGTCGTCCACCGGGCGCCACGCCGAGCGTGAACCGGCCACCCGAGAGCTGGTCGATGCTCGCCGCCGCCTTGGCCAGACTCGCTGTCGGGTACAGCGGGGCGAGCAGGATATTGGTGAGCAGTTCGATGCGGCTGGTCGCGCCGGCCGCCGCAGCGAGGGTGGCGAACGAGTCGTAGCTCGGGTACGCCAGGCGATCGATGGTCGCCAAACCGGAGAAGCCGCGCTCTTCGGCTCGCTGCGCGAGGTGTACTAGCGTCTGCCCTGGGACGCCAGGCACCGGGTTAGGCAGCCCGAATCCGATCTTCATGTCGTCTCCGTTCGGTGCAATTCGGTCTGAGTAGGGCTAGCTGCACCGTATCGGTCCGCCAGCCAGCGGCCGAGTTTGTGCAGCCGGTCTTCGAGTTCGGGAGGGTCGAGCACGTCGAAGTCGATGTTCCGGTACGTCAGCCAGCGGGCAGCCCAGTCGAGGTCGTCAGTGCCCATGGTCAGGGTGCAGCTGGCGCCGTTGTCGCGGATGTCGCCGACGTACGGATCGATGAGCTCTCGGGCGAGGTCTCCCGACGTGTGCAGGCGCACCCGGACGCGGTGCTGCCGAGGTCCGTGCGCGAGTGTGTGCGCGACGAACGCAGAAGCGTCGTCCGGAGGTGCCGGCGCCGGCAGCCGGGTGCCGAGTGGCCGTACCTCGGTGATCCGGCTTGTCCCATAACTGCGCCAGTTGTCCGTCCCCCGTTCGCAAGCGACGAGGTACCAGCGGTCGCGGAGGTTGACGAGGCGGTGGGGTTGGGCGTCGCGCCGCCGGCCGTGCCCTCCTTCGGCGGGCCGGTGCCGGAAGCTCACTGCTTCGCCGGCTCGGCACGCAAGCGCCAGGGCGACGAGGACGCCGGGAGCCGTTCGTTGTGACGGGTCGGCTGGAACCTCGGCCGCCTCGGCGATGGCCGCGACGCGCGGGCGGAGCCTGGCCGGCACCGTCTCAGTGATCTTGGCCAGCGCGGTGACCGCGGCTGGGCCTAGGCCCTCGACTCCCAGGGTGGTCCGCAGGCCGAGCGCAACCGCCAGCGCTTCGTCGGAATCCAGCACGAGCGGTGGCATCGCGGTGCCTGCGGCCAATGTGTAACCGCCGTACCGGCCCGGTTCGGCGTCGATGCGGTAGCCCAGGTCGCGCAGGTGTGCGATGTCGCGGCGGGCGGTGCGCTCGGTGACGCCGAGGCGCGCCGCCAGCTGCACGGCATTGATGCCTGGGCTGGCCTGCAGCAGTGCCAGGGTCTCGAGCCGCCGCCCGGTGGAAGTCATATTGTGAGATTAGCTTCTACCCGGACAGTTCCTGACCGGGTATGTACCTACGCTGGCAGCATGGATGAAGTCAGGTTCTACCGACCGGATGGGTTGATCAACAGCCCAGTGTTCAGCCACGCGGCGTCGATCCCGCCGGCGGCGACAGTCGTACACGTCGGCGGACAGAACGCGGTTGACGCCGCCGGCAACCTGGTAGGCGGTAACGATGTAGCTGCCCAGACGGGGCAAGTAATGCGCAACGTCGAGGTCGCGCTCGCCGCCGCGGGTGCCAGCATCGCCGATGTGTTCAGCTGGACGATCTTCTTCGTCGAAGGCGTCGATGTGCAGGCGGCCTACGCTGCCGCGGCGCCGGCGCTGGAAACCGACGGCGAGCCACCGCTCGTCACGTCCGCGACCGTCGCCGGTCTGGCCGTTCCGGGCGCGCTGGTCGAGGTCGCGGCAACCGCGGCGGTGCTCCGGTGACCGCTCGCAGAGCTCAGGCAGGGCGGACGAAGGATGCCGGCTGGCAGATCGGCGTGTCCAAGACCGTCGATCACCCGGTCGAGCAGGTGTGGGATTTTCTCACCTCGGCCGAGGGCACCGCGCTGTGGCTGGGGCACGGGGTGACCGCGCTCGACGACGTGGGTGCACAGTACGAAACGAGCGACGGGACGGTGGGAGAGAGCCGCAGCTTCCGCGATCGTGATCGCATCAGGCTGACGTGGCGGCCGGCCGGCTGGACGCACGACACCACCGTGCAGGTGGCGCTGACCAGCAGCGGGCCCGGGCGGACGATGATCCGGTTCCACCAGGAGCGGCTTGCCGATGCTCAGGAGCGCGAGCAGCAGCGCGCGCACTGGCAGTCCGTCATGGTGACCGTCGTCGATGCACTGGACACGGCTTAGGCCCTTCGGAGTGACGGGTGTCCGGGCGCCGCTCAGGTGACCGGGGCGCGGTTGGCGGTTGTTCGATCGGGTGGGGAGGCAGGCCGGTTCGGTGTCGGTTTGCTGACTGCTGATGCGGGTATGCGGGCCAGGCCATGGCGACCCAGTAATACCTAGGAGGCTTGGATGCCGGACGTTGTCGACTTGATTATGGAAGATCACAGAGAAGTCGAGCGCCTCTTTGAGGTGCTCAAATCCCAGCCGGAGCAGCGGCTCAACACACTCCCCGTGCTGGCCTCGTTACTCATCGCACACAGCCGGGCGGAAGAAGCGGAGATCTACCCGGTCGCGCAGCAGGAGATCGGAAACGGCGATGTGGCCCACAGCCAGGAGGAGCACATCGTTGTCGAACAACTCCTGGAGCGCCTCAACTCGACCGACGTCGAGAGCGGGCAGTTCGACACGCTGCTGCAGGAATTGATGGAGGCGGTCAACGAACACGTGGAAGAGGAGGAGAGCTCCGTCCTGCCGGCGATGCGAGAGCAGCTCCAACAGCGCCAGCGCGAGGAGCTGGGGGAGTTGTTCGCCCAGGCCCGCGCCGAGCATCTAGGTGAGATGCCGGGCGAGGCCACCAAGGACGAACTGCTCCAGCAGGCGAAGAACCTGGGCATCAGTGGTGCGCAGGGCATGGAGAAAGATGAGCTGCACAAGGAGTTGCAGAAGAGAGGCAAGAAGTAGTCCGGAGTAACGGTCGCAGCGGTGGTCGGATAAGCATCGAATAGAGTCCGGCCACGGCGACTGCACTCGGCGTGCGGGGCGGCGCATTGGTATGGCATCAGCCACCAATGCGCCGCCCCTTTCTGCCGGTCAAACACGACACCGAGCTTCCACGGTGCCGGTTGCCGACCTCGACACGGCCGCGGCGCTGAGTTAGATGCTGGGCGATGAGCGGCCACTGTAGATCGATCGGTTCGACATTTCTCTGAATGACGCTCAGCAAGTTTGTACATCTGTCGAGTGACGTGGTCCGCCCTCCTACCTAGCCTGAGTTCAACTTCGACCCCAAGAGGTCGAGCGCAGGGGGTCGCATGGCAGAAGTCGATCCATCCCTTGCAGTCGCGTACGTCTCACGAGCGAGGTTCGCGCCGGCCGGTGCCACTAACAAGCGAGCGCCCACGTCGGGTGGCCTCGCTCACCTCTTCGTCCGCGAGTGCTCACGTAATCATGCTCGTCCACTGATCCCCTTCGGACAGAGGCGTGGCTGCATCTGCGGGCAAAGCCGACCATCGGCACAGATCCACCAGTGGGAGAGGAAGGACGGTAATGGTACCCAGACGTTCACTAATCATCACCGCCGCCGCGGTTCTCGTGATCTCGGGCGCCGCGTTCGCGGTTCCGGCCGCAGGTGAAAGCAGTAGCGGAGCCGACTCAGCAACAGGTGACGATCCAGTAGCTATTGCGATCAGCTACGTCAAGCAGCACGTCGACGAGCTCGGGGTCACACCCGCGGATGTACATGAGCTTGCCGTCCTTTCCAGCTACACCAGTCGACACAACGGCGTGACGCACGTCAACCTCGTCCAGCGCTACCAAGGCATGGACGTATTCGGTGGCCACGCCACGGTCAACGTCACCGGTGACGGCGACATCCTCTTCGTCGGGGACAACTTCGTGTCCGGCTTGCAGCCCGCGGAAGCCAGCTCCGCCGAGTTGGACGCCGTTGATGCGGTTGAGTCCGCCGCCGACGAACTCGATCTCGACAAGCCCCGCAGTTTGCGCGTCATGCGTACGTCGCGAGCAAGCGGCGTGACGACGCTGTCCGGAGGCGGCATCTCCGACGAACCCATTACGGCGAAGGTCGGCTGGCAGCCGACGGACGCCGGATTGCGGCAGGCCTGGCAGGTAGTAATCGACGACTCGTCCGACGTCCACCTATGGAACGCCACCATCGACGCAGCAAGCGGGGAGATGCTGGCCGTGGACGACTGGACCATCGTGGACGATCACGAGGAGCTGGCGAGCCGGCTGGGCCGGCCGGAGGGCCAGACCTCCGCCGCAGTGGAGAGCCTGTCGTCCAGCCGCACGGTCTTCGAGTCGGCCAATCCGGTCCAGGACGGGTCGAGCTACCGGATCTACCCGCAGGAAAGCCCCGACGATGGGGATCGCGAGCTCGAGACGAACCCTGCCGACGGCACCGCGTCGCCGTTCGGCTGGCACGACGTATCCGGCACGCCTAGCCCCGACTTCACGATCACCAGAGGCAACAACGTCCACGCGTACACCGACCGGGACGCCAGCAACGATGCCGATCCGGGCAGTGAACCAGACGGCGGAGCGGCGCTGAGCTTCGATTTCCCGATCGATCTCAACGAGCACCCGCAGAACTACGTCGATGCGGCGCTGACGAACTACTTCCGCTGGTGCAACATCACCCACGACCTGTTCTACCTGTACGGCTTCGACGAAGAGGCCGGCAACTTCCAGGTCAACAACTACGGTCGCGGTGGGGTCGGCGGCGACGACGTGCGTTGCGAATCGATGGACGGCTCGTTCCAGAGCAACGCCAACTTCTCCACCCCCGCAGCGGACGGCGGACGGCCGCGCATGCAGACGGCCATCGAGTTCGGCAGCGGTTTGCCGAATGCGGTGACGGTGGACTCAGGGCCGGCGGCCGGCACGTACCTGGCGCACTACGCCCGGTTCAGCCCGGCGCCGACCACCGCCGGAATCTCCGGAACCCTGGTGCTCGCCGACGACGGCAGCGGTGCTCCCAATGACGGGTGCGAGCCGTACTCGCTGCCGCCGGGGTCCATCGCGGTCGTCGACACCACCAACGTGTGCAACAACTACATCCAAACGGTGAACGCGCAGAACGCCGGCGCGGTCGCAGTCGTGGTCGTGCACACCGCGAACAACCCGGCAATCATGAACGGAACGATGGTGAATCCGGTCAGCATCCCGGCGATCCGGGTTGGCCTGGCCGACGGCAATACGATCAAGGCCGCCATCGCCGGTTCTCCGGCACCGGGCTCGGTGCACCGGAATACCGCTCGCCCGCCGATGCGGGTGGGTGATCTCGACAACGCGACCATCCTCCACGAGTACGGGCACGGCCTGTCGAACCGGATGACCGGTGGGCCGGGCGTCAACTGCCTCAGCGGGCAGGAGCAGATGGGTGAGGGCTGGAGCGACTTCGTGGCGCTCATCCCTTTGATCGACACCGAACTGGACGACCCCGACGGCGTGCGCGGGATCTTCCCGTACGTCGTGTTCCAGCCGCCACGTACCGGCCCCGGGTTAAGGCCGCGGCCATACTCGCGGACCTGGAGCATCCAGCCGTTCACGTACGACAGCATCAAGACCGGCGGCTGGCTCAACGGTGGCAGCCTGTCGGCGCCGCACGGCATCGGTCACGGTTGGACCGCTGTGCTGTGGGACATGACCTGGGACCTGATCGACAAGCATGGGTTCAACCCGAACCTGTACGACGACTGGAGCACCGGGGGCAACAACCTCGCGTTCCAGCTCGTACTCGATGGTCTGAAGATCCAGGGCTGCGGCCCGACCTTCGTCACCGGCCGGGACGCGATCATTGCGGCCGATGCCGCGCTCACCGGCGGTGATAACAAGTGCACGATCTGGGCCTCGTTCGCCCGGCGTGGACTGGGCTTCAGCGCCTCCGACGGCGGTACAACGGGTCGCAATGACGGCACCGAGGCGTTCGACACCCACCCGGATTGTGCGGCTGGGTTCGCCGCTCCGGTTGCTGGCCAGCCGGCGCTGAACACTGTTGGTGCCGGCCGGACGGTGCCGATGATGTTCAACCGTCCTGAGCTACACGGGTTGGACGTGCTGGCATCGAACTCGCCGTTCTCGCGGCGGGTGGACTGCGAGACGTTCGAGGTGCCGAGCGACGATCCGCCGCGCCTGACACCGAAGGCAGCGCCGGTGTCGGCGCAGACGCCCGGCGGCACCGGGCTGACCCGCAGTTCGAACGGCCGGTACACGTTCCCGTGGCTGACCAGCGAGGACTGGGTCGGCACCTGCCGCGAGTTCGTCCTGACGCTCGACAACGGCGAACAGCACCGCGCCTACTTCGAGTTCGTCGAAGCCGAGTAGCGCGATGGGCCCGCCCGTCTCCGGGACCGGCGGGCCCACCACGCGGGTGAACCGTACGATCTAGGCGGCTATCTAGCCTGCTGGCTGGCCAGGCCGCTGAACCAAGATCGGGAAGCTGGGCTAAGCGTGTCGGAATCATTAACCGATGGCAGCCGTCCGATCTCGGCCACTGCACTGGCTGAGCGACGGCCGTCCTAGTCTGGTCCAATGCATGTGGAGGAGATCACCTCTGCCGTCTTCGACCTCGGCCAGCATGTTCGGTACGTGGCGATTGCCAACGGTCAAGATGTCACGACGCAGCAACGTGCGGAGTTGAGTCTCGCGTCCGCAGGCGAGTCGGACCGGTTCGAGGAGTTGTTGGTGAACCCGGCGTTGCTGATGCTCACGACGCAACGCGGAGAGATCGACTGCGGTGGATTGCGGTACATCATCGTCCGGTACGGCCACTTCTTCCAGGTCGTGGTGCCACGACCGGAGGGCGGTCATGTTTCGGTCGCCGTGGAACCAGACGCAGACCCCGTACCGGTCGGTGAAGCTGTCATCGAGCTGCTTGATCGACACATGTGAGTGCATCCCAGCCGGCGCGTCACCGTCGAGCGTGGTCGGCGAATCATCGACATCTGCACAATTGCCAACTCAACCTGGGACTGCCGCGATCTTCCATAGCGCGACCGATGCCGTCGTTCGTCCTGCCGCACAGTGACTAGCGGCCCTAACGCGACATCCCCGGGCGTGACGTAGTAAGGAGTTGAGGCGTCGGGTCAATCGGCTCATGGCCTCGTGAATCGGCGCCTGCGTCCAGTTCCTGCAGCTCAAGACTGCCCGCCTATCCGACGGAGTGCTCTGCATATCCTGCTGGAGCGAACACCTTCTGGCTGGAGAGATCCGTGGTTCACATTCGGAGTGATGAGGCGAGCCTGTGGTAGCCGCTACCGACGACCTGGTCGTCCTGCTCGACGAGGCGCACCGTCCGGTAGGCACCGCGCCGAAGAGCTCAGTGCACCATCGGGATACGCCGCTGCACCTGGCGTTCTCGTGCTACCTGTTTCACAGCGCCACGCAACAGGTTCTGGTCACCCGGCGCGCTCTGACTAAGCGCACCTGGCCGGGCGTCTGGAGCAACGCGTGCTGTGGCCATCCCAAACCTGACGAAGACCTGGTGAGCGCTGCGGAACGCCGGGTGCGGGAGGAACTCGGCCTGGCCGTCTCTGGACTGCGCGTCGTCCTTCCGCGGTTCGCGTACCGCGCGACCGACGCCAACGGCATCGTCGAGAACGAGCTGTGCCCGGTGCTGGTGGGCGTCACCGACCGCGACCCGGAGCCGGATCCGGCGGAGGTGGGCGCCTGGTCGTGGACGTCGTGGACCGATCTCCGGCTGGTTGCCACCCGCGCACCTTGGGCGATCAGCCCGTGGGCGGCGCTGCAGATTCCTCAGCTGTCGGAGGCTGCGCCGAACCTGGGTGAAGTGGGTAGCTGATCATCTGGGCGCACGCTGATCGTAACGTCGTTATAAACGGGATTCGGTTTTCATAACGACGTTACGATCAGCTGACGTCGCGACGATCAGCCGTCCGTTCCGCTATCCGACTGGCCGCTTGAGCAGCACGATAGGCCACGCCACCATGTCGCCCTTCTTGAGCGACAGTCCGACAGCTTCCCAGCCCTGTGTGCCGAGCTCGTTGAGTTGGTGAGGTTTCAAGCCTTCGGAGTTCTTCTTAAGTCCACCGGCGTCTTCCAGCGGAACAACCAAGTACTCCCATTTCTGCTGCATCTTCGACACCGCTTCCTGCTTTACCCGTTCTCGTACCTCAACGGTCCTACCGGCAGCAGGACGCGCAAAAGGGCAGAGCGGCCCCTCTGGTAGCGGCGGAGGTCCTGGGTTTGGCGGGTGGCGATCATACGAACTTATGTTCGATACTCGGTTCCATGGAGCCCCACCAACCACCTCACGTGCTCGTCTGGCAAGACGTGCTCAACGCGCACTGGCCAGCCCAACCCGCCGAGTTCAGCTCCAGCGAGGCCGCAATCCCGGTTCGCGTACGCATCGTGTGGGAGCGGGACGGCGAGGAGTACGCGGAGGGTTTGGCTACTCGGTGGGACGCTGATCACGTGTATGTCGAGGTGAAGGACAAGCGGCTGCGAGGAAACGGGGTGTGGGTCAAGCCGGGCGATGTGTACCGGCGCTCACCTGATCCGAGGCGCCGCCCAGGCAAACGGGCTCCGCGAACACCGAATGCGTGACACCGCATGGATCAGGCAAGGCGCTCGGAGGCGAGCTTGGCGGCGCGACTGTGGAGCTCCGGTGCGCCAAGGCGGTCAGCCAGGGCGGCGAACTCGCTGGTGGGGCCAGTCCATTCCAGCTCGTCGACCGAAGTGCTCACCGGGGAGTCGAGCTCGACGGTCGCGATCCGCCGGAACAGCAAGGCGTCGGCGAACTTGTCGCGCAGGGTCGCCGCGAGCTTTGCCGCACCACGCACTGTGACCGTCCATTCCGTGGCGTCGGCCGGGATGTTCTCCAGGTGGCCGTACTCGGACAGCACCGCCGCAGTTGCCTTGGCTCCCCAGCCCGGCAGGCCCGGGAAGCCGTCCGCGGTGTCACCGACGAGGGCGAGATAATCCGGGATCGACTCCGGCTCGACACCGAACTTGGCCCGCACCGCAGCGGCATCGAACCACTTGTCCTGGCGGCGATCCCATTGCACGACCTTGCCACGAACGCATTGACCGAGATCCTTGTCGGGCGTACAGATGATCACGCGGCCGACCCGCTCGTCCTGTTCTGCCATGTGCGCCGCGGCCGCCAGCCCGTCATCGGCTTCGACCTCGACCAGCGGCCACACAGTGAACCCAGCGGCCTCCAACGCCACCTCCACGAGCGGGAACTGCGCTTTCAGTGCCGGGTCGACGCCGGAGCCGTCCTTGTAGGTGGGCCACAGGTCGTTCCGGAACGACTCGATGACATGGTCGGTGGCTATGCCGACGTGGGTGGCGCCTCCTTCAAGTAGTTGCAGACAGGTGCCGACGACGCCCCGCGTCGCGCCGAGCTCTGCGTCCTTGTTATTGGGTGCGTAGTGGTACCGGAACAGCTCGTATGTCCCGTCCACCAGATGCACGTCGATCGTCACCGGCTCATCCTGACATCTGGAATCGCCGGCGCGTGGAGCGCATGGCGGAGTCCGGGGGCTCGGTCGCTCATCACTAGCTCCTTTGCCGCGCTCACCTCGATAGGTCAGCGGACGACGCGGTAGGTCACGTGGGTGACCAGGGTGGCACCGCGTGCCGACACCTGCTCGAGCTTCAGAGGTGGAACGCCGTCGAAGACGCGGGTGCCGGCGCCGAGCGTGAACGGCGCGATGTGCAGGCGCAGTTCATCAAGCAGTCCGGCCGCCAGGTACTGGTTGACTGTTGCGGCGCCGCCGGCGATCGCGACGTCGCGGTCACCCGGGACGGCACTTGCTTGCTCCAGGGCCGCCTCGATGCCGTCGGTAACGAAGTGGAATGTGGTTCCGCCGTCCATCTCCAATGGCTCGCGCTCGTAGTGGGTGAGCACGAACACCGGCGCGTGGTACGGCGGCTCCGGTCCCCACCAGCCGGTCCACTCACCGCTCCATTCGCCACGGATGGGCCCGAACATGTTACGGCCCATGATGAACGCCTTGGCGTTCGTTATCGCCTCGACCTCTGCCCGGTTTTCCTGACGCGTGTCGAACATCCAGGAGTGGAGCATGGACGTGTCGCCGTCGCCGAACGGGCGTTCCTCCGTCTGGTTGTGGCCGGCGGAGAAGCCGTCCGCCGAGATCGAGATATCGCAGACAACTCTGCTCATGGCGTTCCTTCCCAGTGGTTAGTGTGCTGCTCAAGTAGACAGTTCCGGCGACCAAGACTCATCGCTAGCGATCAACGTGGTGATCACGGAGGATGAGCATCGTGAATGAGCCAACACGGTCCGCGCTCACCCACCTCGAGGGTGGGCTGTCCGGACGACGGTACGAGGCTGACGAACTCGCGACAACAGATCCGGAGGACGGCAGGCCACTGCTGGCGCGCTACGACCTCACCAACGTCCGCGACTCGCTTGAGCAGTCGTTGTCGTTGTCGCGCCGGTGGGGATTGTGGCGCTGGGCGCCGTTACTTCCAGTCAGAGACCGGCGGCACGTCGTCTCGTTGGGGGAGGGCAGTACTCCGCTGCTGCCCGCGCCGCGGCTGGGAGCGGCGTTGGACTGTTCTGGCGTGCTGGTTAAGGCGGAGGGAATCAACCCGACGGGTTCGTTCAAGGCCCGCGGAATGACAGCGGCGGTGTCTCGTGCCGTCGAGTTGGGCGTTCGTGAGTTCGTCGTCCCGTCCGCCGGTAACGCCGGTGGAGCGCTTGCGGCGTATGCCGCCGCGGCGGGTGCTCGGGCCACCGTTCTGATGCCGGCCGATGTGCCAGCGGCGAATCAGGCCGAGGTGCTTGCGTGTGGGGCGCAGCTGATCCTCGTCGACGGGCTCATTGACGACTGTGGCCGGTTGTCGGCGCTCATTGCCGAGCGGACCGGTGCCTTCGACGTCAGCACGCTGAAGGAGCCGTACCGGGTCGAGGGGAAGAAGACGCTCGGCTTCGAACTCGCCGAAGACCTCGGCTGGGAACTGCCGGACGTGATCGTGTATCCCACCGGTGGCGGCACCGGGTTGGTGGGTATGTGGAAGGCATTCGCCGAGCTGGAGGCGGTCGGGCTGGTTTCCGGCCGGCGGCCCCGGATGGTCAGTGTGCAGGCCGAGGGCTGCGCTCCGATCGTGCGTGCCTTCGACGCAGGGCTTCGGTTCGCCGATCGGTGGGAACAGGCCAGTACACGCGCCGGCGGCATCCGGGTGCCTCGGGCTGTGGGCGATTTCCTTATCCTCGACGCGGTCCGTGATTCGGGAGGCACCGCCGTGGCAGTGCCGGAGGATGCGATCGACGAATGGCAGCGGCGGGCGGGTCGGCTCGGTGCCGGATTTGTCAGCCCGGAGACCGCGGCCGCGTTCGCCGCGGTCCGCCTATTACGAGAGCGTGGGGACATCGAGCGGACCGAACGGGTTGTCGTATTCGACACCGGCATCGGGCACAAGTACCCGTCGCCGCCCGGCCTGCCGACACCGCCGGTGGTCGAGCCGAGCACGCACGCGGACCGGCTCGCGGAGCTCGTCGGCTGACGGGGACGTGGTCGCGTCGTGCTGCCGGACGAACAAGGTGGCCTGGCCCATGCAGTAGCTTGATCCCGTCCAAGGCTCACCGACAGATCGAGAAACCGACGTGGCAGTTCCTGACCGCACACGCAGCGGGAGCCTGACGGCTGCCCGCGCCGGGTTCGCCTCTGTCGTGGTCGCTGCCAGCGTGAGCGGTCTTGCGCTGCTTGTCTGGCCGGATGAGACTGGTGAGTTCTTCTCCTGGGGCCTCGGTCCACCACCGCTGGCCAGCCTCGTCGGAGGTCTCTACCTGGCGTCGGCCGTCACGTTCGGGGTGGCCATTCGGCTGCCGTGGCGCTACGCGCGCAGCCTGGTAGCGGCCTCGGTCGCACTCACCGTGCCGACGCTGATCGCCACCTTCATTCACCTGGACGTCTTCGATTTCAGCCGGTGGCAGGCGGTGGCCTGGCTAGTGCTGTTCATAGCGGCCCCGCTGTTCTGGACCACGATGCTCGTGGTCAATCGCGCGGCTGTTCCCCGCGAGGAGAGAAGGGTCCGGTGGCCAAGTGCGGTCGCCCTGCTGGCGCTTGCCGTCCTCCTTGTTGTGCTCGCGATCGTGTTATGGATTGACCCGGCGGCCGGCCCCAGGGTGCTGCCCTTCGAGCCGTCGCCTCTGGGCGGCCGCTTCATCGGATGCTGGGCGGCCTTCTTGGCTGTGATGGCCACGCGGGCCGCGCTCCGACCGGCCGAAGCCAAGCTGCCGCTCATCGCACTTGTCGCCTACCCGCTCGGTGCCCTGGTGGCCGGCCTCCGAAGCTTTTCAGACCTCTCGCCACCCGGCGCGCGGTGGACGTACCTGGCCGTGCTTGGCCTTACCGCCGCAGTGTTCGGTGTCTGGGTGCTGCGGACGCCGGAACGAGAGGACTCTGCCGCGCGGTGAGGCTTTAGCTGCCGTCCTCACGCAGCTCAGCGCGCTTATCGCCGGAGGTAGTTACCGGTAACAATTCTTACTGTGCGGGCGGATCGCGATTTAGTCCACCGGCTTGAAGCGGGCCTGGAAGAAACGCAGCTCTTCCGGCTCGTAGGTGAACTCGAGCCCCCTGACGGCGTCACGCTCGTCGTGCACTGCCAGGACCGACTCGGCGGTCACGTCCAGGTGGGCCTGGGTGTAGACCCGCCGCGGGATTGTCAGACGCACCAGTTCGAGCTTTGGGTACCGGTGGTCGCCGGTCTTGGGGTCCCGCCCGGCCGAGACGACGCCGCGTTCCATCGCGCGAACGCCTGACTCCACGTACAGGGCCGCGGCGAGCGCCTGCGCGGGGAATTGGCCGTGCGGGATGTGCGGCAGGATGGCCCGGGCGTCGAGGAAGATGCCGTGCCCGCCGATCGGCTGCACCAGCGGGATGCCTTCCTTGAGCAGCAGGTCGCCCAGGTAGTGCACCTGGCCGATTCTTGCTCGCACGTGGTCGTCGGTGGCGACCATCTCGTAGATGCCTTCGGCGAGCGCCTCCATGTCACGTCCTGACATGCCGCCATAGGTGTGCAGACCCTCGAAGGAGACCAGCAGGCTGCGCGCCTTGCGGGCCAACTCAGGGTCGCGGAGCGCCAGGAACCCGCCGATGTTGGTCAGGTTGTCCTTCTTCGACGACACGGTGGCACCGTCGGAATACGAACAGATCTGCCGCAGGATTTCCCTGATGCTGTGGTCCTGGTAACCGTCCTCGCGTTGCTGGATGAACCAGGCGTTCTCCACCGCACGGGTGGCGTCGAGCATGACCAGGATTCCGTGCTTGTGACACAACTCATAGGTGGCCTTGAGGTTCGCCATCGACAGCGGCTGCCCACCGGCCATGTTGACGTTTGTCTCGACCGAGATGTACGGGATGCGCTCGGCACCGACCTCGTCGATGAGTGCTTGGAGCTTGGCCAGGTCGACGTTGCCTTTGAACGGGTGCGCGTTCTGCGGGTCGTGCGCCTCGTCGATGATGACGTCGACGAACGTGCCGCCCGCGTACTCCTGGTGAAAGCGCGTCGTCGTGAAGTACATGTTGCCGGGGATGACGTCGCCAGGCTTGATCAGAATCTGGCTCATGATGTGCTCGGCGCCGCGGCCCTGGTGCGTGGGAACGAACTCCTCGTACCCGTAGACGTCGCGCACAGCGGTTTCGAGCCGGTAGTAACTTCGCGAGCCCGCGTATGCCTCGTCCCCGACCATCATCGCGGCCCACTGGCGGTCGGACATCGCCGATGTGCCGGAGTCGGTGAGCAGATCGATATAGACGTCCTCGGACCGGAGCAGGAATGTGTTGTAGCCGGCCTCCTCGATGGCCCGCTGCCTGAACTCGCGGGTGGTGGTCGCGATGGGTTCGACAACCTTGATCTTGTACGGCTCGGCCCAACTACGCCGACGTGTCATCGTGTCTCCCTCCGGGGTTGCTGGAACACAACGTTGCCGGTTCGGGAGTGCAACCGCAGAGGCGTTGGACAGCGGGATGGCGGCCGAAAGCCCCTTGCGGCCGATGCGGTCCCGGCCCGAAGCGGCCCGTCGTGGTCGGTGTCTGAGTCGGCCGACCAAGGTCTTCGGACCTCGCAGCCTGGGGACATTGGGCCCATGATCGATGTCGAGCCGGCTGTCATGGTCGATCGTAGGAGTCGTATGCCCTCGAAAGGGGGGACCACGATGCGCAATCGGGCAGCCCCTGCATCGGCAACCCCGGCGCAACGGGCTGCTCCTGCGAGTGGGATAACGACCAGCGAGGAGGCATGCGATGACGAGGCGAGTGCTGATCATGGGAGCCGCCGGCCGCGACTTTCACAACTTCAACACGGTGTACCGCGACGATCCGGATAGCGAGGTCGTGGCGTTCACCGCCACCCAGATCCCAGGCATCGAGGGTCGAACCTACCCGGCTGCGCTGGCCGGGCCGCGGTACCCGGCTGGGATCCCGATCCACCCCGAACAGGAGCTGACCGAGCTGATCCGGGAGCTGGCCGTAACCGACGTGGTCTTCGCCTATTCCGATGTGTCACACGTGTACGTCATGCACCTGGCCAGTAAGTCACTGGCCGCCGGGGCCAATTTCGTGCTCCTCGGTCCCGAAGCCACCATGCTCGATGCGCGCGTGCCCGTGGTGTCGGTGTGCGCCGTCCGTACCGGCGCCGGCAAGAGCCAGACCACTCGGAAGGTGGCGCAACTCCTCCGCGAGGCTGGGCAGCGGCCGGTCGTGGTCAGGCACCCGATGCCCTATGGAGATCTGGCGGCACAGCGCGTCCAGCGATTCGCCTCGGTGGCGGATCTGGACGCGGCCGGCGTAACTGTCGAGGAACGCGAAGAGTACGAGCACCACATCGCGACCGGGACCGTGGTCTATGCCGGGGTGGACTACCGAGCCATCCTGGACCGGGCCCAACAGGAGGCGGATGTCGTGCTGTGGGACGGCGGCAACAACGACCTGCCGTTCTTCCGGCCCACCGTGCACCTGGTGGTCGCCGACCCGCTTCGCGCCGGACACGAGACCGCGTACCACCCCGGTGAGGCGAACCTGCGTATGGCCGACGTCGTGGTGATCAACAAGGTCGACTCTGCGACTGCTGAACAGGTCGAACGGGTTCGTGCCGCCGTGAAGGAGGTCAACCCGAAGGCCGTGGTCATCGAGGCCGAGAGCCCGGTCACGGTTGACCGTCCCGAGCTCATCCGCGGAAACCGCGTTGTGGTGGTCGAGGATGGCCCGACCCTGACGCACGGAGAGATGAAGTTCGGGGCCGGTGTGGTGGCGGCGCGACGCGAGGGCGCGGCCGAGATCGTCGATCCGCGGCGGTACGCGACCGGCAGCTTGCGAGCAATCCTGGACCACTACGACGTTGGGCCGGTGTTGCCGGCGCAGGGTTACTCCCCCCAGCAAGTGGCGGAATTGGAGGCGGCAATCGCCGCGGTCGATGCCGACGTGGTGGTGGTCGCTACCCCCATCGACCTCCGGCACATGATCCACATCACCAAACCCGCCGTCCGGGTGACGTACGACCTGCGAGAAAGGGAGGGATCGCCGACGCTGGCCGACGCACTGGCCCCACTGCTCCACATGCCCGTGCCCGGTTAGGTGACCCGGCCGTCAGTTGCCGTGTTCGGCGTGCTCGCCGTGGTCGCTTACCTGCGCCTCGGCCCACTGGTGCAACGCCTCGATCAGCCCTGGATCGTTGGTTGTGTAGACAAGGCGGGCGCCGTCGTCGAGATGTTCGAGTTGGATGTCGATCTCGGATGCGCCATCACGGAGTGTGGTCAACCCCGGCATGTCCTCCCCGTGGATGGCCGCCGGATCGTCGAAGTCACCCGCCGCGAACCGGGACGCCTCCTCCTCGAGATGCTCACGGATCAGCGCGACTTGGTCGGCATCGTTCGGATCATCGGCGATCACGGTCTGAACCAGGCCGGTCTCCGTCGGCTCGAAGCGGTGGGTCGTGGCGTCCAGATCGAACGGCATCACGTGGGCGCCTCGGGCGGCCACTTCGGCCTGCCGCTCGGCCAAAGCGCCGTTGTCACCGCCACATCCGGCCAGCGTCGCGGCGGCCAGGAGGCCGGCTATGAGCGCAGCTAGCGAGCGCACACCGCGTGCGTTTCGGTGATCCGCCGTTAGTGTCACGAGTTGGGACTT
Source organism: Jiangellaceae bacterium (assembly GCA_036374175.1). Classification (GTDB taxonomy): domain Bacteria; phylum Actinomycetota; class Actinomycetes; order Jiangellales; family Jiangellaceae; genus JASLBX01. Next base: position 97,267 of record DASUUH010000141.1, read on the forward strand.
TACCGTCCGGGCTCCCGCCCGACTCCACGACGTCGACGACCAGGATCACTCCGTTTCGCCGGGGAATCGCACGACCTCGGTGAACAGCCGCTGTGAGGTCCAGTTCCAGCCGGTCAGGGTTGCCTCGACAGTTGTTCCGTCGTCATGGATCTCGACCGTGCCGAACTGGCCGCCACCGGGGAGCACCGGCCCTGTGTAGGGGCCGCCTTTGACGCCGCCGGGGCGGTCGACCGCGGCCGCATGGAACAGCGGAAAGCCGCCGGCCTGGGCCGACGAGAAATCGGTGTTGGTGCCGTCGTCGAACGCGAGCATGTGGGCATCGCCGCTGACCATCAACAAGTTGTCCACGTCGTTCTCAGCGATGGCGTCGGCGATCACCCGGCGCTCATCCGCGAAACCGCCCCAGGTATCGCTGTACGGGCGGTCCGGAGCCAGCCACGGGTCCGGGTTGACCCACACCACCAGCCCGTACTGATCGGCCTGCGCGAGTTCACCGAGGAGCCATTCCCGCTGCTCTTCGCCAAGGGTGGATCGGTACGCGCCGCTGGGATCACCCACCGGGTCTCGCGCGGAGCGTGTGTCGGTCAGCACGAACCGGACCCGCCCGGCCGTGAAGGCCTGATAAATCGGTGCCCCCGGGTCATTCGCCAGCGGGTAGTGGGGCGTCATCTGCCGGTAAGTCTGCATTGCGGCCGGCCTGCTCGGTGACGTGCGGTCCGCGTCGTTGCCGCCGTAGTCGTGATCTCCCCACACGTAAGCGATGGGTGCTTGCGCGTACAGCGCGGCCTGAGCGGGTGCGCTCAGGTTGAGGTCGTATTGCGCCCGGAACCGCGCGGCATTGTTCCGGTCGATGTTGCCGTAGGTCCAGTCGCCCATGGCCAGTACGAACAGCGGGTCAGTAGCCCGCATCGCGTCGAACACCTGCCCGTTCGACCCGCCGATCTGGCACGAACCGAGAGCGAAGCTGAACGACGCCGCACCGTCGGGAAATGTCCGAAAGCTCTGCACCCGGTCGCGGACGAGTTGGTCGTCTACCTCTGCGGCGTAGTAGTACAGCGTGTCGGGTCGCAGGTCGTCCACGCGGGCTGCGGCGACCCGGTCACCGTCCGCCTGCGCGTTGACGGTTACCACCGGATCGGACAGCTCCGCGTTTTCGCTGACCCGGATGCGAACCGCCTCGGCACTGTCCGCGATGCGCAGCCGAATCTCCCCGCTTGTAGGCGTGACCCCGCCGGCCCACATCCACTCGAGAACGGCCGTGCTCGGTGCCGGTGTCGTGGATTGCGGGTGCGTTGGCCCCCAGTACTGGCTGTACGTCGTCGCGGCGGCGGCGACGACACCACCGAGAACCACCGAAGTGGCCACGACCGCGGCGAGTGCGGTACGCAAGGTGGCGCGCCGGTGCCATTCCAGCCAGAGCAGCAGCGCCGGCACCCACGCCACTATCGCGACGGCCGCCGCGACAGGTGCGGGGTACTGAAGCGATGACGCGTACCCGAGCAAGGCGGCGGCAAAGGCAACGATGATCGCCCCGGTGATATGCCAGCGGCGGGCGAGCAGGACGCCGAGGACAATCAACAACAGGAGCGCCCACTGGAGGGGAACCTCCAGGCCGGTTCCCATCACGCCGGACTCGGGACTTCGCGGCAACCCACCTGTGAGAGCAACGACGGCGTAGGCGGCTATCAGGCCAACCACCCACAGCAGGGTCAGCCTGTGCAACTGCCCGGCACGCCGCGCATCCACCGTCACCAGAACCGGCCCGGCCGGCCGCGCGCTGGACGCGCGCTGCCGCCACAGGCAGGTGCCGCCGCACCACGGATGCCAGGACGGCCCCTCCAACAAGATTCGGGCCGCAGCGATCAGGCCGATTCCGATCAGTACTGACGCCACCACGTCCAGTGGCCACCGCGACCCCTGGTGGACCTCTACCAGCGCGGTTCCGGCGACCACGAGACCGAGGAGCGCCGTCGTGACGTGCCGGATGTAACTCTTGCCGGTCAGGCTCTCCAGGGCCATCGGTACCAGCCCGGCCAGGACGGTGAGCGCGAGCAGGCCGAGGCTCGGGAAGCTGTCGGTGCCAGAGGCCGCCGAGTCCAGCGGCCGCTCCCGGCTAACTGTCAGCATCAGTAGCCACCCGAGCGCGAAGGCAACGAGCATCGAACCGGCTGCCGTCAGCACGAACGTGCGGCATCGCCATCCCAGCAGGACGAGTCCGGCCAGCGCAGCCAGGAACACCGGGCTCGTGGCCCCGCTGAGCCAGGAGACGCCGTCCAGCCAGCCCCAGCTGCGGATCGAGCGGTATACCGACTCGTCGGCCGGCGGGCTGGAGAAGGCGGCCAGCACCGACACGACCGTGGTCGCGAGGATCGTCGCATCAACGACCAGCGCCTGGTTTCGTTGGTCAGCCGTCGGGTTCAACCAGGGCCGGTCTCCGACTCTCGCGGCCGAGGTGGGCGAACGTAGCGAAGCAGTCATGACGCGCCTTTCCCCGATACCAGGACGGCATTCGTCACGGTCAGGCGGTGATATTCGAGGATCGCATCCTGCAGGCAGCCGCCGTACCTGCGCTGCGCATCCTTGTCGAGTAACGGTGACACGATCAACACCGCGGAGTCCGCTGTATCCGCGTCAACGCGCAACACCTCAACACCGCGGATGGAGTTGCGGGCGCAATAGCGTGCGACGATCTCAACTGTCTCCGCGGGCGGTCGTGGGCTTATGCGGCTTGACACCTGGACGGTCAGTTCAGTCTGGCCCGCACCGAGAGCGGCCGGCTGGTAGTGCGCGGCCCACCAGAGTCCGCCCACCACGGAGACGATCGCCACGATTGCCGCGAGTCCACCGATCACCAACTGCCGGACTGCCCGAGCCGGTCTCGCGTCGGCATATGCCGCCGCTGCAGTCCGTTCTGCCAGCCCTGCGATCAGTGATACGACTACTCCTGCACCTAGTAGCACTGGAATGAACACAGCGGTCCGTGGGTGTTCCGTTGCGACCGCTCCGGCCAGCGCGACCGGTAGTAAGGCCTGGTAGCGCGGCGGCGAGTACTCCGGCGCCAGCCACGCGAAGTCGCGCTGGGAGGTCGTTGACCCATTCGAACGAACTGGTGCCTGGCGCCCGTGCGCAGGTGGGCTCGCCACTATTGCGATCGTTGTGGTTTCGAGCCGCCGAGCAATATCACGTTCGAGGCGCCTCATGCGCCCGAGGATGAGTGCCGTCGCCCCGATCACCAAAGTGGCCACCAGCAGAGTGCCGGCTATCTGGGCGCGAACCCATTGCCAGTAGTAGAGGTAGTAGAAGGTGTACGTGCCGGCGAGGAGCATGGTGCTCAACAGGACGAAGCGCCCTGTCCACACCACGATCTTGCGAGTCATGGCGACTGCTCCGTGTCGAATCGGATTACTTCTCCGGTAGACCCATCAACCACCAGCGGCACACCTGGCGGGAACCGGGCAAGGGCATCGTGGACGCCCACCACGGTTGGCACTCCGAACTCTCGGGCCAGAATCGCCAGGTGTGACAGCGTCCCGCCGGTCTCTGCGACAAGTCCCGCGAGGCCGGGCAACCAGGCCGCCAACCCGGGCTGTAGGTCGCGGACCACGAGCACGTCACCGGCAGCGGGCGGGTTGCGTACCGAGCCATGAGCCGCGGGGCCGGTTCCCCGACCGCCTCCCGCTCCCACGCCGGTGTCCGGCCGCGCTCCCGCTCGTGCGGCCGGGACGACGTGCCCGTCTGGGGTAAGGCGGAACTGCGGCGGCAACGGTGGAGAGAACGCCGCGGAGACCGCCTCGAGTTGCCGCTCGTACAGGTCGGGCAGGTGCCCGCCATCCGCGATGAGTGCTCGCAAAGCGCCCCTGTCCACAAGCGTCACCGACGACGCATCATCAAGGACGCCGCGGCTTGCGAGACTCTGACCCAGTACCCATGCAGCACGCGCGGTCAGCTCCTGCACCCATCTCGCGCGGAGCCGAAGAGCCTCCCTGGGCTCGAAGTTCTCGTCAGGCCGGCCGCCCCGGTCGTGCATCCGCACTGCCGCAGGCGGCAGCTTGAGCGGCATGCCGATCGCAGGCGGGATGAGGCTGAGCAACACCGGGTACCGCTGGACGAGGGCGTCGTCGCTCAGGTGGTCGTCGGCGTGCTGCGACAGCACGTCCAGAGCCGCAGCTGCTGCGGTCCGGGTCACCGGCGGCAGCAACGTCGCGGCCAGCACCTCGTCGTGTTGGAGCTGCTCAAGCATGACAGCGCACTCGTCCAGGAGGTCGAGCAGTTGGGCTTCGGTGCGGTCGCGCAGCGTAATGGTCGCGAGGCGGTCGTCGACCTCGCGAGCGAGTTGTTCAGCCCGGCTCGGGAGCAAGGCGCGGACCATTCCGACGTGCCACGAGGCGGCCAGACGCCGCATCGACGGCCGCGGATCCAGCAACGCCCACACCGGCTGGGAGTCCTCATAGCCGAACAGCTCGAGGTCCACCGCTACTCGGCCGCGTACCGTGGTCATCACCGGTGACCTGTCGAGCCGGCCGCGTGCGACGGCCCTGGTCTCGCTCAAGGCGGCCGCCATGGCGGTCCGCATGGGCGACACCCACAGGTCGGATTCCAAGGGGCTGAGCGGATCCGGGAAAGTCTCAGCGACGGGTCCGGGCCCAAGTACTGGTCCGGCAGCGTGGGTGGCCGTCCCGGTCGCGGTGACGGGCCGGCTTTGCAGCAGCAACAAACCGTCTGTGTACGCCCACTCGATGTCCTGTGGCTGCCCGAAAACTCGGCCGGCCCGTGCCGCCAGCCGAGCCAGCGCCCGCACATCTGCATTCGAGAGCAGCCGCCCGTTGTCGCGCCGTGCCCATCTTCGACGATACGGCCGATGATCGATGGCGAGCACCGTGCCGCCCGCGGAGGCCAGGTAGTGCTGCGCACTTACCCGGCCGCTGACGAGCGCATCTGGCCCGCCGGCCACAGCCTCCACGACAATGCGGCGAACATCACCGGAGATTGGGTCCACTCCGAACAGGACGCCGCTGCGTTGGGGCAACAGGAACGGCTGCACCAGCACCGCCATCGGGCTCGGTTCGGTCGTCCCTCCGACCTCGTCGGCCGACGCCAGCACCCGGCCGACCGCCTCCAGAAAGTGCGCCCAGCCGCGTACGTTCAGAACGCTCCGAAACCGACCGGCCATCGACGAGGCCGCGGCATCCTCAATCGTCGAAGACGAGCGGACAACCAGGGAATCGGCGCCGTGCCTGCTTACCGTCTCCCACGCCGCGCGAATGGCCTCGGTGACCTGCGGCGGCACTGTGCGGTGCGCATCGAGGTACTGCAGGTGTGCCTTGGTCGTGATCACGAAACCCGGCATCACCGGTAGGCCGGCAGCGCGAGCGGCGGCCAGGCTGGCCGCCTTGGCCCCACAGATGGACGGGTCGCTGGCGGCGGGTTCATCCAGGCTCAGGCAGGCCGTGGTATCAGTCACGGCGAGCATGGCCACCACCCGGCTCTCCGATCGGCCCGCGCATCACCGAGCCTCCTCACTCGTCGTACCTCCAAGGTTTGCGGCAACGCCCCGGAATCGGCAGTAGCGCAGGTCCTCAGGTGCAGGGACCGACGTTCGGCGGGCACAGGGACCTTCGACCCACGCCAGCCGGGGCGTGGTCGACAACCGGCGGCGTCGACGGTGACGTTGGCCTCTTGCCCACGCCCGGCGGCGGTTCGATGCTGAGCGTGGGAGGTCGATAAACCATGAAGATCGAGTACTTTCACGCTTCGAAGTTCGGCAACGGCGCGAAGGTGGCCGACGAGTTCAAGAAGGATATGGACGCCAAGGGAGTCGTCGTCAACGTTCATCACATTCACGACGTGAGCCCCAAGGAGCTGCCGTCAGCCGACCTCTACCTGTTCAGCTCGCCCGGCCGCATGGGCAAGCCGATCGGCGGCATGCGGCGCTTCCTCAAGAAGACGCGGCTGCCGGCTGGCACGAAATACGCCGTGCTCACGACCGAAGGAGCGCCGCAGCCGGACAAGACAGGACGGATGCCCACCGAAGAGGAAAGGGCCAAGTGGCAGCGCGTTATCCCCATCATGAATGAGATCTTGGAGGGTGAGGGCCTGGTCAAGGTCGCGGCGGACAAGGTTTACGTGACCGGCATGAAGGGCCCGCTTGAGGACGGCTGGCAGCATAAGGTGGCAGCTTTTGCCGACCGGATTCCCGTCACGACGCAGTAGGTTGCCTGGAACCGCGATACCGGCGTTCGGCCTCGGTTTTGACCACCGCGAGCGACTTTGCGACGGTCCGTTCCCACGTATTGGCGACCACCCGCCCCCACCACGAGCCCAGTGCCCACAGGTCCGTGCCCAACTCGCCGTCATAGTTCAGCCGGGTCACCTCGCCAGACTCGACGAGGATGAACCGTTCGGTGACATGCGGGACCGGCCCTCGGACGAGCCGGAAACTGACGGTGTGGGGCCGCGCAAAGTGCACCGTCTCGACCGTGGTGGCTATGAGCCGCCCGCCGTGGACCGGGGTTCGGTGCGCGGCGAGCACCATATCGGCTCCCCGCTCGAGGATGGTGATCTTCTCCGCCACGACTCGGGTCTGCCGGCTGAGGTACGGCTCGGCAATGACGTCGAATACGAGCTCGCGCGGCGCCCGGATGTCGACACCATCGAGGCTCAGCCGGCGCATCCGCCGGCCGATGCCAAGATCGGCCGGCACCGCACCGGTCACGAGACCCACGTACGAACCCGCCGCGCCGAGCAGAACGAGCGCGCCGGTGGCAGTTCGCCACGCCATTTCGACCTCCTATGGCAACGCTAGCGACCAATTGACTGGTGAGGTGTTCACTCGTGGTGTCGAACGGCCGCGGCGAGCGGCCGCTTCCAATAGGTCGGCCGCGGCCTGCGGTGGCAGCCTTCGGATTGGGTATCTGAGGGGCCGCATCGCAGCTCGGCAGAGGTTCACGTCGGTCTTTCGGCGATAAAGAGGCCGTAGCCGATCGTGCCTGTTGAGACCGCTGTGCGCGCTGCGGTCAGGATCTGGCCGGCTCGGTCGAGGTCCAACCCCAAGCGCTCCGCATTGGCACGTGCCGTCAGGCGTGCAAGGGTCAACCGCGCCTCGATTTGATCGAGCATTCGGAGCAAGGCGAGGTCATGGCGTTCGATGCGCCGGACGTGCAGGCCCGCCGTTTCCAGCACGTCGCAATAACCGCGCATAGGTAGAGCACCGGCGACGCACGCGATGCGAGCCCCGAACGTGGTCAGCTCGGCCGGCAATTGGCCGGGCTCAGCCACGACGTCGGTCAGGCCGAAGCGACCGCCCGGCCGAAGCACCCGCACCATTTCCCTGACCGCACCTGCCTTGTCGGCGAATGTGCAAAGAGCACACTCGATGACAATGGCGTCAAAGGTCGCGTCGGGATGAGGCAATTGTTCGGCGTCGGCCATGGCAAATGACACCCGTCTCTTCCTCGCGGCATTAGTCAGCCGGCGCTGAGCATGCGCGACATTGGCTGCAGAGACGTCGAGGCCGCTTACCCGCACGCCAAATTCCTCGGCGAGTAGTAATGCGGTAGAACCGCGCCCACAGGCTAGGTCTAGGACGTGCTGGTCGCGACGGAGACCGAGGAGCCTGGCGAGCCGTCGGGTGAGCTTGAGCCCGCCGGGGTGGTACGAATCGCCAAGCAGAAGGGCAACCAGGTCCGAGCCGTACACATCGGCGCAGCAGGATGCGGGGGACCGGGCCGCCGGGCCGGTCGCACCGCTCCGCGGTTCCGCAAACGGTGTACTCATCGGACCCGCCGCCCCACATTGGTCTGATCGGCGGTATTTCGGGCCTGCGCGGGATGGTCACGACCGTGGGCGGCGACCTTCGACCCATAGGGCGAGTCCACGAGGATCGGCCGCAATGGCACGGCGTTGGGAACGACGTCTGCCACGGGAACTCCAGACTGTTGCCGACGAATCTCCTCCCGGTAGCCCACGGAGTTGTAGGCGCAGAACGGAATCAGCCGGCCATCCGGCGTTATCTCTTCGACGCAGCACTTCATCAACTGCTTGACGTTCAGGGTGTAGGGGTCCTGGAAGTCTTGGATCACGATCATGAAGGCCCGGTCCGTCAGGTTCACCACCGCGTCCGGCAGGTTGACACCGCACGTGTCGGCGCAAGCCAAGGCGTCTGCGACGGCCGATAGGCGTTGGGTGGTCACGCTGAGCCGATCAACTGTCGTGTCGGCACCGATAGACGCGGACGCGCTCCAAAGCTTCTCCAGCGCCTCACGTATCGCGAAGTCCGGCACGACTCGGTTGGCCACGTAGTCGAGATAGTCCTCGACGTTGAGCAAACGGGGAATCGGAACGAGGCCGAAGTCGGGCTCGCCTGGCACTCCCTCAGTCAGGAGGTATGTCACCGACCGGCAGGTCGGAAAGCAACATGGCACCGGGAAGAAGTCGGAGGCTACGAACCAGTTCGGGCGCTGCTGGGCGAGCAGATGGATAACGTCCGAGTTGGTCAGCCGGGTGAGCGGGTCGAACTCGACATGTCGCCCGGAGTGTGTGACTGGCTGGAACGCAACGCCACGTACCGCCGGGTGGGCCAAGCCGTACTCGATGATCGCACCGAGTTCGTGCTCGTTGATACCACGCTCGATCGCGGCGACCAGCGTGACTGTGAGTCCAGCGGCGGCACAGTTGTCCAGCGCCTTGGTCTTGATCTTCTGCAGGTCACGGCCGCGGATCGCCTCGTGCGTCCCCTTGTCGAGCCCGTCGAACTGCAGGTAGATGTTCACCGTCCGGCCTGGACGGTTCCGGTGGGCCATGGCGGCGACGAACGCTTGGTCGGAGGCCAGCCGGATGCCATTGGTGTTGACGGTGACCGACCTGATCGGCCGGGCTTGGGCCAGATCGATGAACTCAAGGATGTCCGGGTGGATCGTAGGCTCCCCGCCGGAGAACATAACGACCTCGGCCTCGCCCTCGGAGGCCACGAAGGTGTCGAGCATTGCGGCGCATTGTGCGACGGTGATCGAGTAGCCGTCGGGCTGATGGCCTGAGTCGGCGAAGCAGATCGGGCAGTCCAGGTTGCAGCCGGTGTTCACTTCGATGATGCCGAGGCACGCGTGCTGCTTGTGCTCGGGGCAGAGTCCGCAGTCCGATGGGCAGCCCTCCCGCACTTCGGTTTGGAAGACGAGCGGGATCGTTCCTGGCTTGTTGAACCGTGCACTGTCCAGGTACATCTGCGCGTCGCCGTAGACCAACGCCTCGAACCAACCGTGGTCACGGCACCGCTTTCGCAGGTAGACCTTGGCGTCGCGGATATTGACCTGTGCGTCCACGACCGCCTTGCACACCGGGCACACCGACTTGGTGTACTCGACGAAGACCTCGTCCCGGTCTCGTTTCGTCGGCACCTCGCTCATCGCTCCAGCATGACGAGAATTCGGAGCAATGTTGGTGAGCGCGGTCACCGAACCAGCGACTTGTCCGCTACGTGCGTTCCAGCGATATGTGTGCTGGCGCACGGTTTGGCGACGTTGTATCGGGAACGGTGACAACCATTGGAGCCGCGAACGACGAAAGGAAGTGCTGATGAACCCGGTTGCCATTCTGGTACTGGCCGACACTCAAACTCATGGTGATCTCGGCCGCGTGGTCAACGCCATGATGGTGGCGAAGGAACTCAAAGAGGCTGGGGACGATGTTCAGATAATCTTCGACGGTGCCGGTACGCAGTGGCTCGGCGAGTTGTCGGACACCCAACATAAGTCGCATCGGCTGTTCGAACAGGTGCGGGATGTCGTGTCCGGTGCCTGCGGATACTGTGCTCGCGCGTTCGACGCCGAGGAAGGCGTGGCTCACGCTGAGGTGAAGGTGTTGGAGGAGTACCACGATCATCCCAGCATCCGCGGGCTGTTGACGTCGGGTTATCAAGTGATCACCTTCTGAGCGGTCCACATGGCAGCTATACCGTCCAGGCAGGAGGCCGAGACCCGGCGTGATTACGCGGGCCGGCTCCCTACTTGGCGGATCGGCATCGCGGGCGGCGTGGTCGGCATTCTGTGCTGCGTCGGGCCGACGGTGCTGGCGATGCTCGGCGTAGTAAGCGCCGGCACGGCGTTCGTGTGGGCCACCGACTTGTACGACAACCACGCCTGGTGGTTCCGGCTGGCCGGTCTAATCGTCATCGCTGCGTTGGTGTGGTTCGCTCTGCGGCGCCGCAACCAGTGCACGGTGGCGGGCATGCATCGGGCCCGGTGGCGATTGGTCGGAACGATCGCCGTCGCCATCTCCACGTATGCCGCCCTCTACATGCTCACGACGTGGCTGGGGGCCCTCGCCTGAGTTGGCGGCCCGGGCGATGTTGTGGCCACGCTTGGGCAGGCCTCGGGCTCGACAATCCAGCAAGGTGGAAGGGCTAGGTTCCAACCATGACAAAACCGGCCGGTCCCGTTGGTGGCGAGAACGACCTGGTGATCGTTGGTTCGGGTTCGGCGGCGTTCGCGGCCGCGATCCGGGCCAGTGAGCTGGGCGCCCAGGTCGCCATGGTCGAGCGGTCGACGATCGGCGGCACCTGCGTGAACGTCGGCTGCGTGCCGTCCAAGGCTCTGCTGCGTGCGGCGGAGGCCTACCACGCCGCCGCCCATCACCCGTTCTCCGGGATCGCCACGCGGGTCGGCGGTGTGGACCTGCGCGCGCAGGTGGCGCAGAAGGACGAGCTTGTCGCCGCGCTGCGCAAGGAGAAGTATGAGGACCTGCTCGGCGAGTACGCCATCGAGCTGATCCGCGGCACCGCACGCTTCGTCGATAGCCGCACTCTGAGCGTGGATGGCCGGCCGATGACCGCGCCGGCGTATCTCATAGCGACCGGCGCCTCGCCGGCGGTTCCGTCGATTTCCGGGTTGGCCGAAGCCGGATACCTCACCTCGAACGAGGCTTTGGATCTGGACGAGGTGCCCGGGTCGCTGGCGGTGATCGGGGCAAACGCGATCGGCTTGGAGCTGGGGCAGCTGTTCGCCCATCTGGGGGCCGAGGTGACGTTCTTCGACGTGCTCGGCCGCATCGCCCCCTTCGAGGAGCCGGAGATCTCCGCAGCGATCGCCGATGTGCTCCTGGAGCAGGGCGCACGGATCTATGCACCGGCGACGATCAGCAGGATCGAACGGCACGGCGACACTCGGATCGTCATCGCCACGAGCGGCGGTACCGAGCGACGCGTGGCTGCCGACCACATCCTGGTGGCGACTGGTCGCCGACCCAATACCGCCGACCTGGACCTCGACGCCGCGGGCATCAGGCTCGATGACAAAGGCGCGATCGTGGTGAACGAGACGCTGCGCACCACGAACCCGGTCGTGTTCGCGGCCGGGGACGTCACCAACGCTCCCCAGTTCGTCTACGTCGCCGCCCATCACGGGGCGGCTGCGGCGGAGAATGCCTTGCCCGGCCGGACCCGCCGGGTGGACCTTGCGGCGTTGCCCAGGGTCACGTTCACCAGCCCGCAGATCGCCGCAGCCGGGCTCACCGAGATCCAGGCCCGCGATGCCGGCCATGCGGTGAAGACGGCTCTACTGCCGCTGAGCGCCGTCCCCCGAGCGCTGGTTAACCACGACACCCGCGGAATCATCAAGATCGTCGCGGACGTAGCCACCGACAAGGTGCTCGGAGTGCATATGCTCGCCGACGGCGCCGGAGACGTTATTCAGGCCGCGGTGTATGCGATCAAGTACGGCCTGACCACTACCGATCTGAGCGAGACGTGGGCCCCGTACCTCACCATGGCCGAAGGCCTCCGGCTTGCGGCGCAAGCGTTCACCAAGGACATCAGCAAGCTGTCCTGCTGCGCCTAACGCGTTGACACGGATCGAGGTCAGACGTTTCCGGGACACCTCCCTTGTGATACTGGGAAAGGAGGCGGTGGTGATGACACATGGTGCTGCCACTGGCCGCAGTGACGCGCTGGTCCTGTTCGGTGCAACCGGAGATCTCGCTCGCAAGATGCTTTACCCGGCCCTGTACGAGCTCGCCCGAGACGGCAATTTGCCGCCCAAGGTGGTAGCCGTCGGCTTGTCCGACTGGACCGTAGCCGACCTCGTCGAGCACGTGCGCACCTCGGTGGCGCAGCACGGTGGCGGAGTCGACGAGGTCATGTTCGAGCGCCTGGCCGCCGTATTGGCGTACGTCCATGGTGACTACCGGGACCAGGCGACGTACACCTCACTCACGGAGGCGCTGGGCGAAAGCAAGCGCCCGCTGGTGTATCTGGCTATCCCGCCAAGCCTGTTCGAGACGGTGGTCGCCGGCCTGGCCGCGGCCGGCCTCAACCAAGGGCGTGTGGTGCTGGAGAAGCCGTTCGGCCGGGATCTGTCGTCTGCGAGGCAGCTCAACCGCTGTGTGAAGGAGCGGTACCCGGACGACGCGGTGTTCCGCATCGATCACTTCCTCGGCAAAGAGGAGGTGCTGGACCTGCTCGTGTTCCGGTTCGCGAACCTAATGCTCGAACCGGCGTGGAACCGCAACTATGTCGAGAGCGTCCAGATCACGATGGCCGAGGACTTCGGCGTCGAAGGGCGGGGAGGCTTCTACGAGGAGGTGGGGGCGCTGCGCGATGTCGTACAGAACCACCTCCTCCAGGTTTTGGCGTTGGTAGCGATGGAGCCGCCGGTTGACGCCGGCGTCAAGGCGCTCCGGGACGAGAAGGTCAAGATTCTGTCGGCGATGCCGCCATTGGATCCGCGCGCTATCGTCCGCGGCCAGTACGTTGGCTACCGCGACGAGGACGGCGTCGACCCGGATTCTGACGTCGAGACGTTCGTAGCGCTGCGGGCCGAGGTGGACTCGTGGCGGTGGGCGGGCGTGCCGTTCTACATCCGCGCCGGCAAGAAACTTGCGGTCACCGCAACCGAAGTGCTGGTCGAATTCAAGCACCCGCCGCAGCTGTTCTTCACTCGGTCCAACGCCGCGCCGCCGCACCCAAACCATCTGTTGTTCCGGCTCAAACCGGGGGAGCGGGTTGCGGTGTCGGTGCAGATCAAGCGGCCCGGTGAGGCATTGGAGAGCCGGCCGGTCGATCTTTCCTACGACTACGACGAGCGCCGGGAAGGCCCGCGTGAGCAGGCCTACGCGCGGCTGCTAGCCAGCGCGATAGAAGGCGACCAACGGCTGTTCGCCCGAGCGGATGGGGTGGAGGAGGCGTGGCGGGTCGTCGCTCCGGCATTGACAGACCGCGCACCGGTCGCGCTGTACGAGCCCGGTTCGTGGGGCCCCGCTGAAGCGGACGCGCTGATCGCAGGCGACGGCGGGTGGCACTGCCCTGAGATCCCCCCAGGCGGCTGAGCCGGCCGCGTGGACCTTGATGGTGGACCCACGGACGATCTACCCGGAAGTCGCGGTGGCACGGGGTCTTGTGGCGGCTTCCCCTCCCCGGTATGGTCTATCTAGCGGTTCAAGCGGTCCGCTAGACGGACCACAATTGTCTGTCGGTGGGCGCCCGTTGCGCGTGCCACGAGGGAGAGGGAGCGATGGTTATGAGACGTCCATCGAGGGTTGGGCGGCGCACGTTCTTGGCGGGTGCGGGCGCGTCCTTGGCGACCGCCGGTGTTCTTGGGGCGGAGGCAGCATCGGCCTCCCCGGTCCAGACCCAGGATCCGCCGTTCGGTGTCCCAGGACTTCAGCAGAACTACGATCCGACGTACGGCGTCTTCCGTGGTGTGGATCCAGCCATCCACAGCGACTGGGGAGTCAACCGCGCCGACCGGGTCCTGGTCTATTCCCGCACGGCGGGGCCGCGGCATGCGCACCTCGGACAGCGCCTTGATCCGGACCACTCGAGCAACGCAGCGCTCAATCTCCCCCGGCCGTACCGGATCACGCACGACCACACAAACCCGGCGGTGTGGCCGCTTCCGTTGATCAACAACAACGTCTCACAGCTGGGGTTGATCAGGATGCTCGAGGCCGAAGGCATCGAGGTCCACATCACCGAGGACGTGCGGGCAATCCAAGGCAATCTGAACTCGTACAAGGCGGTGATCTTCAACAGCCCGACACGTGACACGCTGTGGGACCACGCCCGCGGTGCTGCCGGCGGTACCCGCCTGGACCAAGCGCGCGAGTCGCTTCGGAAGTACATCCAAGGCGGGGGCGGCTTCGTCGGCATCCACAACGCATTCGGCACCGAGTACAACGGCTGGCGCTGGTATGAGGGGCTGCTCGGCCACGCAAACTACTACAACCACGGCGCGAACCAGAACGGGGAGGTCGTCATCGTCAATAGCCGGGATGAGTCGACCAAGAACCTGCCGCAGCGGTGGGCATTCCGTGACGAGTGGTACAACCTTGTCCCGTTCCCGACGAACGTGAACTTCCTTGCCACCGTGGACACAAGCACGCTCTTGCAGGGTCCTGGAAGCACCCACCCCGGTCATGGCGACTTCCATCCGGTTTCCTGGTGCCAGTACTACGACGGTGGTCGATCGTGGGTTACGACCCTCGGACACGACGCAAATCAGTACCGGGAGAACTCGGACTTCCCCGGGGCGGCCGAGTTCCAGGAGCACATTGTTCAGGGCATCAAGTCGGCCATGGGCCTCGTGCCGTTCTGCACGCCGGCCAGGGGAAACCAGAACGGCTGACGCTCGCGTAGATCTCGAGGTATCGATGAACCCCCCGGGCACGACCCGCCCGGGGGACCCATGCTCCCGAATCCAATGGCGAACCGCCAGACGATCCAGGCGAACGTCGATGGCTGTTCTCTCGCTGGGAGGCGAACATGAAACCAAGAACGTTCATATCGATTTTACTAGGAGCCGCCGTCTCATTCGGGTCGACGTCCGCACTTGCCGTCGGCCTCGGTGAGGGCGAACCCGACCCTGCGGAACACGAGCTGACCGAAGTGGGGGCGGTCACCCCGACCGGGGCAGACATGCCGACCGTCGGCGGCAACCTGGGCAACCAGCACTACTCGGGTCTGACCCAGATCAACCAGCAGAACCTGCACAAGCTCGGGCCGGTCTGGCGCACCCACGTCTCGGCAGTCCCGCCAGCGACCGACGACACCGGGCAACAGACGACGCCGATCGTTGCGGACGGGGTCATCTATCTGGACACCCCTAACGGTGAGGTCATCGCGGTCGACGGCAAGACCGGTGAGGCCAACTGGAAGTGGGCGCCGGACGACTTTGGGACGACCGGAACGCGACGTGGCGTCTCGATCGGCGATGGCAAGGTCTACACCCTCGCTGCCGGCAACCGGGTCGTCGCCCTCGACAAGGACACTGGCGAGGAAGTCTGGGTGGTGCAGCCGGAGGCCCCGGACGGCGCGTCGCTGGGTCGGATCGGAAAGGTCGCGACCGTGTACCACGACGGCGTCGTCTATGGCCACGCGGCCGACGGTGGCCGGGGCGCGGTATTCGCGTTGAACTCGAGCGACGGCAGTCTGATGTGGCACTTCTTCGGCGGCCCGGATCGCGGCACGATTTTCACGGACGTCAACGGCAACTCCGTCGACGCCGCCGCCACCTGGGGTCCGGTGCTCCCGGACGGCACCGACTGCGCGCTGGAGGGCGGTGCGGCGCCGTGGATGCACGGGTCGATCGACCCCGAGCTCGGCATGTACTACATGACC
>DASUUH010000142.1:0-21453 GCA_036374175.1 Jiangellaceae bacterium
GTTGGACTGGTCGTTGCTCGGGTACCGGCCGCGGACGGCTGGCGAGCTGGTCGACGCTCATGGCATTCACCTCTGCGCAGGCTGGCGACGTGGTTGTGTCTTTTCCAGGATCCGGGGCCGAGTTGTCGCCGCCGTAGGGCCGAACGGACCCGCCGCCACGCCAGACGTCCCGCGACACGGACCCAAGCTGTCCGGTCGACACAGCGCATCACCGCAGGCAGTCGACCTGTCCGGCCGGACAAGCCGGCACGAACCCAGTTTGTCCGGTCGGCCGGGCGCATTGCGGCTGGCAGTCGACTTGTCCGGCCGGACAACGGGAACAGGTCGGTGGGCGCGTTTATGGTGGTCTGGTGCCGAAGCCACAGATCTTGGAGGTGGCCGGGCGGGAGGTGACGATCACCAATCCCGACAAGGTGATCTTCCCGGCGCTCGGCCGCACCAAGCTGGACCTCGTCAAGTACTACCTCGACGTGGCCGATGGCGCGCTCTGCGGCGTCTCGGGCCGGCCCATGGTGCTCAAACGCTTCGTCAAGGGCATCGACCAGGAGGCGTTCTTTCAGAAGCGGGCTCCGGCCAAGCGCCCGGACTGGATCGAGGTGGCGACGCTGCGCTACCGATCCGGGCTGTCCGCCGACGAGGCGGTGGTCCGCGATCCCGCGGGACTGGCCTGGGTGGTCAACCTCGGCTGTATCGACCTCAACCCGCACCCGGTCCAGGCCGAGGACCTGGACCATCCCGACGAACTGCGGATCGACCTCGACCCTGTGCCGGGCGTCGAGTGGTCGCAGATCCTGGACGTCGCGTTCGTGGCCAAAGGGGTCCTGGAGGACCACGGGCTGACGGCGTGGCCTAAGACGTCAGGCTCGCGCGGGTTCCATATCTACGCCCGCATCGAACCGCGCTGGTCGTACCGCGACGTGCGGCTGGCGGCGGAGACGGTCGCTCGCGAGGTCGAGAACCGCGCGCCCGACCTGGCCACGGCCAAATGGTGGAAGGAAGAACGGCGCGGGGTCTTCGTCGACTTCAATCAGAACGCCAAGGACCGCACCGTCGCCTCGGCTTATTCGGTACGCCCGACTCCGGATGCCCGCGTGTCCACTCCACTGGCCTGGGACGAAGTACGGGGTTGCCGGCCGGCGGACTTCACCATCGAATCAGTCCCGCAACGGCACGCCGCCATCGGCGACCCCTGGGCCGGCATGGACGACGCCGCCGGATCACTCGAAGGATTGCTCGATCTGGCGAAGCGACTCGGCCCGGCCGAGAAGCCGCCGAAAGGCGTCGGCCGCCGCCAGCAGACCATGCCGCTGATCGAGATCGCCCGTGCGAAAACCAAACAGGAGGCCCTCGACGGGCTCGAGCGCTGGAAAGCCAGACACCCGTCGGTCGTGGGCTACCTGGAGCCCGTGGACGTGCTCGTCGACGGAATGCGCGGGCGCAGTTCGCTGTGGTACCGAATCAGGATCAATTTGCAGCACGTGCCCGACGCCGAGCGCCCGGCCCAGGAGGAACTTGAGGTTGACTACGACCCCTGGGCGGGAATGACCTGGCCACCGGCCGAGCGCCCGGAGCGCGGTCAGTAGCCTCCCGAGCGCCAACGAAGGCGGCCGGCCGCCGAGCACGGCTCAGCGTGGCAGCGATATACCAGGTGAACGCTACGGCGAACATCAGCCGCTGAGCGAGCCCAGCCCAGTCGTCCCACGCCAGCATCGCCAGCGGAATCGCCACGGACGCGATCACGGCAATGGCGTCGAGCGTGATGGCGGCCCACGCCACGCGGCCGCGCCCCACCGCCACGAGCACGACCCCCAGCGCGAACGCGACGCCCATCACGCTGGCAGCCACCGAGTGGAGGGTGTCCTCGGTCGCTACGAAAGGTGCGCCCGCGTCGGCGGGCCGGCTGGAGAAGACGGCTGCGGCGACCATGCAGACGCCGAAGGTGGCATGGGCCACCCGGGCCGCGACGCTCCACGAAACGGCGCTGAGTGTGGTGGCCAGCACGGCGAAGCCGAAGAGCACGAACCCGGTGCGGGCGAGCCATGCACCCTCCAGTCCTTGCGCAGCGGACTCGCTCGTCGTGTGTTCAAGCCACGAGTAGGCCGGCGGCATCAGCAGCGGCGCAACGGCCAACGCCAACGCGGCGGCGAGGTACAGGCCGACGATGGCGATTCGGCGGGCGTCGGGTCGGCTCATCGACACTCAGCGCGGCAGTGCCGTGCCCACCTCGCGGGCCGCCAGGTCGACGAGGCGGTCGATTGCTGCCGCCACCTCGGGGCTGAGGCCAGTGCCCGCGGAGAAGTCGGCCCCTTCGATCGCGAGGATCACCAGCCGTCGAGGCATTCGCTCCAGCGCCACGGCCAAGTCGATGGCCTCACCCAGGCCGAGCCCGTGCGAGCTGGCCGTCCCGCCGAGCCCGCCGACCGGCCGGTCGACGATCAGCTCGTGGATCTTTCCCGGCCGCGCCGGATCATTGCGCACGGCGTCGATGAGAACCACCACGTCGGCCTCGGCCCACAGGTCAATGAGCCGTGACGGCTCGCCGTCGGTCACGGTGAGCGAGACGCCGGGCAGGTCCAGTTCGGCGAGCCGCTGCACGACGGCCGGCCCCACTCCGTCGTCTCGCCGGAACTCGTTGCCGATGCCGATCACTACCGCAGTCATGATCGTCACCTCCGATCGATTGTGAGGTCGAGAAAGTGGGTGGCGCAGGAGATACACGGGTCGTAGTTGCGGATGGCCTGCTCGCACCGCCAGGTCATGTTCTCGTCGTCCAGGTTCAGCCGGTCCTGGACGAAGCGCCGCAGGTCGGCCTCGATGCCGGCCTGGTTCTGCGAGGTCGGCGGAACGATCTTGGCTGTCTCGACCAGCCCGTCCGCCGAGACGTCGTAGCGGTGGTACAGGACGCCGCGCGGAGCCTCCGTGACTCCGTACCCGCGACCGGCCCGGATGGGGACGTCGACGGCTGCGGGTTTCGGGGGTTCGTACGCTTCGATCAACCGGAGCGCCTCGTCCAGCGCATAGAGCGTCTCAACGGCGCGCACCACGATGCTCTGGAACGGATTACGGCACTCAGCGCCCAGGCCGGCGTCGCGGGCAGCATCCCGGGCGAGTTGGGACAGCCACTGCGAATTGAGCGTGTACCGCGCGGCCGGACCGGTGAAGTAGGTGCCGTGGCCCACCAGCCGGGCATGCAGGGCGGTGGAGTGCGGTACCTGTACCTCGAGCACGTGCTCCTCGAATGCCGCGGGCGCGAAGCGCTCCCCGGTCGAGGTGTGCAGGTCGCCGCGCTCGATCGGGTAAGTGCCTGGCCGCGACAGCGCCAGCAGGTCGTGGTCATGAGTGAAGTCGGGGAAGTCGAACCCGCCGACCCAGGCCACCGTCTGCAGGGCGATGTCGCGGGCGCGGCGCAACCGGTCCCTCAGCTGGAGGAGGTCGGCGCGGGACGGCGCCCGGTAGAAGCCGCCGACCCGGACGTTGACGGGGTGAATCGGCCGGCCCCCGATCGCGCCCATCAGCTCGTTGCCGGCCTTCTTCAGCGCCAGCCCGCGTTCGACGATGTCGCGGTGGTCACGGGCCATCTCCACCGCACCCGCGTAACCAAGGAAGTCAGGTGCATGCAGCAGGTAGATGTGCAACGCGTGGCTCTGGATCCACTCGCCGCAGTAGAGCAGCCGGCGCAGGTTCCAGATCGCCTCCCCGGCATCGGTCCCGCAGGCGTCTTCGATGGCCGCGCAGGCGCTCATCTGGTAGGCGACCGGGCAGATGCCGCAGATCCGGGCGGTGATGTCGGGCGGTTCGGTGTAGTGGCGTCCGCGCAGGAACGCTTCGAAGAACCGGGGCGGCTCGTAGATCTCCAGTTCGACCCGCTCGACTCGATCTCCGCTGACGACGATGTGCATGGCGCCTTCGCCCTCGACGCGGGCGAGGCCGGCGACGTGCAGCGCGCGGTCATTGCGGTGCGTCATCGCGAGGCGCCTCTCTGGAGGTGATCCATCACTTCTCAGCGTCGCGTGACTATCCAGAACCGCGCTGCGGGCTTAGGTCCCAGCGGGCGGGGCCGGAAGCCCCCTCAGCCGGCCCGGCCGCTGCCGACACCGCCGTTGCATACTCCGCGCCGGCTCGGGGAAGTCGAAAGACCCTAGCGGCGGCGACGTTCGCCGCTGTCGCTGCCCGGCCATGCGCCTTGAGGCTGGAACCAGAACCCACTGCCGCCGACGAAAGGAGCTTCATGCCGGTCACGACAACCCCTGGCGGGCCTTGGCATGCGATCAGCGCCGCCGAGGCCCTGGAGATCCTTGAATCGTCGCCGCGCGGTCTCTCGTCGGTCGAGGCCGAGCGGAGGCTGGCAGAGTACGGACCGAACGTGCTCGAGGAGGTCGAGCCGCCGTCCCGGCTGATCGTTTTCCTCCGCCAGTTCCGCAGTCCGCTGATCTACATCCTCGTGGTCGCGGCGGTGGTCACCAGCGTGCTGCGGGAGTGGACGGACACCATCGTGATCGCCGCCGTGCTGCTGCTGAATGCGGCCATCGGATACGTCCAGGAGCGCAAGGCCGACGCGTCGGTCCGCGCGCTGATGCAGATGGCCGTGCCGAAGGCGCGCGTGGTCCGCGACGGTGTCGACGTAGAGATCGCCGGCAAAGACGTCGTGCCCGGCGATCTCATCCTGCTCGAATCCGGCGCCCGTGTGCCGGCGGACTTGCGCCTCACGTCCGTGCAGGCACTGTCGGTCGACGAATCACTGCTGACCGGGGAATCCGATCCGGTTGCCAAACACACCCGGGCGCTGGACGCCGACCTGTCGCTGGGTGACCGCGGTTCGCTCGCGTACGCCGGAACGACGGTGGTGCGAGGCCGCGGGGAAGGTGTGGTCGTCGCTACCGGAGAGTCGACCGAGATCGGTGAGATCGCCGAGCTGATCCGAGCCGAGCCGGAGACAGCGACCCCTCTTGGGCTGCGGATGGACCGGCTGGCCAAGGTGATAGGGGTCGCGATCCTGCTGGCCTGCGCTGTCGTCTTCGGGGTCGGCCTCCTGCGAGGCGGCGAGCTGACCGAACTGTTCCTGGCCGCAGTGGCGCTTGCCGTCGCCGCGATCCCGGAGGGCCTGCCGATCGTGGTAACGATCGCACTGGCTATCGGGGTCACCCGGATGGCCCGTCGCAAGGCCATCGTGCGGCGGCTGCCGGCGGTGGAGGCGCTGGGCAGCGCGACAGTGATCGGCTCGGACAAGACAGGCACTCTCACTGAGAACCAGATGACCGTCCAGCGCCTGTGGTCCGCCGGCGAGCTCCACCGGCTGGCGGACCTGCGAGTCGAGATGGCGCGCGAGAACCACCATGAGTGGGACCCTGCGGTCCTCACCCTCCTCACCGGGGTGCTCACCAACGAGGCGACCGTACACGGGCAGGAGCATCACGGCGACCCGACGGAGGTCGCCCTGCTGGTCGCGGCGGCACGGGGCGGCTTTGTGCCTGACCGGGTCAGGGACGCCTTCCCGGTCGTGACCGAGACCCCGTTCGAGCCGGAGCTGCGATTCTCTGCGTCGCTTCGGCGGGTACGCAACGGAGAGGCACTGTTCGTCAAGGGCGCACCGGAACGGGTGCTGGACATGTGCGACGCCGCCCTGGGTGAAGACGGCGAGCAGCCGTTGAACCGGTCTGAGATCGACTCGGCCGCAGCCGAAATGGCCGCCGCGGGCCTGCGCGTTCTTGGTATGGCGATGAGCCGGACCCGCGGCAGGGACGACCCGCCGCTGGATTCGGAAGACCCGACCGAACTTGTCTTCGTCGGCCTGGTGGGCATGAACGACCCGCCTCGCCGTGGCGTCAGGCAAGCCGTCGAAGCATGCCGCCGGGCCTCGGTCCGGGTCGTGATGATCACCGGCGACCACGCGGCCACCGCCCGGTCGATCGCGGCCGACCTCGGCATCGACGGCGGTGACGTCCTCACCGGGTCCGAGTTGGATCAGCTGACCGACGATGAACTGCGCCGCAAGGTCCACCAGATCTCGGTGTATGCCCGGGTATCACCCGAAGGCAAGCTGCGCATCGTCCGCGCCCTGCAGGCCGAGGGTGAGATCGTCGCCGTCACCGGTGACGGGGTCAACGACGCGCCCGCTCTCAAGGCGGCGTCCATCGGGATCGCGATGGGCCGGGACGGCACCGACGTCGCCCGTGAAGCAGCCGAGATCGTCCTCGCCGACGACAACTTCGTGAGCATCGTCGCCGCCATCGACGAGGGCAGACGCACGTTCGACAACATCCGGCGAGCGACCTTCTTCCTGGCCTCCACCGCCGCGGCGACCATCCTGGCGCTGCTTGCCGGCATCTCTGCCGGGTGGCCGTTAGTGATGCTGCCCGCCCAACTGCTGTGGCTGAATCTGGTCACAAACGGCCTGCAGGACGTGGCATTGGCGTTCGAGCGAGGGGAGCGCAACATCCTCGATCGCCCGCCGAGGGCCACCCGGGAAGGGATCGTCTCGCCCCTGCTGTGGCAGCGCACCGTCATCACAGGAATGGTGATGGCCGTCGGCACGCTCGCCATGTTCCGGTGGGAGCTGGACCGCACCGACTCGCTGATGGCCGCGCAGACCGCCGCCCTGACCACCATGGTCGCGTTCATGGCATTGCAGGCCGGGAATGCGCGCTCGGACCACCGCTCGGTGTTCAGGGTGCCGTTGCGCGACAACCCGTTCCTGGTCGCGGCCGTGATCGGGTCGTTCGCGGTTCATGTCGCCGCGCTCTACCTGCCGCCCACCCAGGTCGTGCTGCGAGTCCAGCCGCTCGATCTGGAATCGTGGATCCGGTTGGGCCTGATCGCCTCCGCGGTCCTGGTGGTCGTGGAGGTGGAGAAGGCCATCCGCCGGTGGCGGGCCCGGCCGTAGGGTGCACATGGCGGTTGAAGTCAGGCCGGGAACGTGATCTGGAGGGCGGCATTGTCCAGCACGATGATCGACCCGGACCCCACGGTGGTCGATGCGAGCTCGGTCGCCCAGATCCTCGAGACCAGCCCGGACCGCGGGCTGACCGCCGCCGAAGCCGCCCGGCGGCTGGCTGTCGCGGGACCCAACGAGATCGCGCCGGCTGCCCCGGTGCCGACCTGGCGCAAGCTCCTCGAGCACTTCCGTGATCCCCTGATCTACCTGCTGCTGGGTGCGATCGTCGTCTCGTTCGCCGCGTGGCTGATCGAGGGTGCGTCCGGGTGGCCCTACGAGCCCACCGTGATCGCGGCCATCGTGGTGTTGAACGCGGTGCTCGGGTATGTGCAGCAGGCCCGGGCCGAGCATGCTGTCGAGGCACTCCAGCGGATGAGCAGCCCGACGGCTGCGGTGATCCGCGACGGCGTCCAGGTTCGCGTCCCGGCCGGCGACCTGGTGCCCGGCGATCTGCTGGTGCTGGCCGAAGGCGACACCGTCGCGGCCGATGCGCGGCTGCTGACGGCTGCCACGCTCAAAGTGTCGGAGGCCTCGCTCACCGGAGAGAGTGAGCCGGTGCTCAAGGACGCCCGCACGCTCGGTCAACCGGTGGCACTCGGCGACCGGATCAACATGGTCTTCAACGGCACCGCAGTGACCCAAGGCGTCGGCCGGGCGATCGTGACGGCCACGGGCATGAGCACCCAGATGGGCCAGATCGCAGACCTGCTGCATTCGACGCGAGACGACCCCACACCGCTCCAGCGGGAGATCGCCCGAGTTGGACGGATGCTGGGCGTCGCTGTCATCGTCATCGCTGCCTTGGCGACGGCCGCCATCTTCGCCTTTTACGGAGTCCAGAGCGTCGACGACGTGGTCACCGCCCTGTTGCTCGGAGTGTCGCTCGCCGTCGCGGCTGTGCCGGAGGGGCTGCCCGCCGTCCTGTCGGTGGTGCTGGCACTCGGCATGCAGCGCATGGCATCCCGCAATGCCATCGTCAAGAAGCTGTCCTCGGTAGAGACGTTGGGCTCGGCGTCCGTCGTGTGTTCGGACAAGACCGGAACGCTCACCAAAGGTGAGATGACCATCGGCCGTGTGGTGACCTCGTCCGGTGAGGTCACGGTCAGTGGTGTCGGCTACCGGCCCGAGGGCCGGGTTGAGCATGACGGCGGCCCACTGGAGGAAGGCAGCACGTTGTGGCGCGAGACGGCGATCGTGCTCGGCGGCGGCAGCCTCGCCAGCGATGCGATAGTCCGTGAGCAGAACGGTGACTGGGTGATCCAGGGTGATCCGACCGAGGCCGCGTTCCTGGTCGCCGAGATGAAGCTCGGTACCCGCGATCGCCGGACAGGTCGGTTCCAGCGGGTGGGCCAGATCCCGTTCACGGCCGAACGCAAGCTCATGACCAGCCTGGAATCGGACAGCGAGCGAGCCGGCAAACTCGCCGTGGTCACCAAGGGTGCACCGGATGTGCTGCTCGACCGCTGTTCGCATGTTCGGGTCGCAGATGCGGTCGTGCCTCTCGACGACACGTGGCGCACGCGCATCCTCAACGACGTCGCGCGATTGTCCGACCAGGCATTCCGGACGCTCGCCGTGGCCTACCGGCCCCTGGAGATCACCGCACCGCCCGACATCGACGAGTCGCTGGAGCACGACCTCGTGTACACCGGCATGGTCGGGAT
Source organism: Jiangellaceae bacterium (assembly GCA_036374175.1). Taxonomy (GTDB): domain Bacteria; phylum Actinomycetota; class Actinomycetes; order Jiangellales; family Jiangellaceae; genus JASLBX01. The sequence goes on from DASUUH010000142.1 coordinate 8,596, forward strand.
CATCGACCCGCCGCGTCCGGAGGCGGCGCAGGCGATCGCCGAGGCCCACCGTGCGGGCGTTCGAGTCATGATGATCACTGGGGATCATCCGCGGACGGCGACCCGCATCGCCGGTGATCTCGGCATTGCCGGGCAGGAGGCCGAAGCCGTCTCCGGAGTCGAACTCGACCAGCTTGCCGAGAGTCAGTTCGGCGACACGGTCCGCCGCCGGTCCGTGTACGCGCGGGTGACGCCGCAGCACAAGTTGCGCATCGTCGATGCCTTGCAGGCCGATCACAACGTGGTGGCCATGACCGGCGACGGGGTCAACGACGCTCCCGCGCTGAAGTCGGCCGACATCGGCGTCGCCATGGGCCGCACGGGGACGGAGGTGACGAAGGAAGCGGCGAAGATGATCCTGGCGGACGACAACTTCGCCACCATCGTGCAGGCCATCCGTGAGGGCCGGGCCATCTTCCTGAACATCAAGAAGTTTCTCCGGTACCTGCTCTCGTCCAACATGGGCGAGGTCCTGACCGTGTTCCTCGGCGTCATCCTGGCCAGTGTCATCGGCCTCACCGGAGGTGACGGGGCCCTGGCGCTGCCGCTCCTTGCCACCCAGATCTTGTGGATCAACCTGCTCACCGATAGCGCTCCCGCGCTCGCCATGGGCGTCGACACCGAAGCCGACGACGTGATGAGCCGTCCACCGCGGTCGCTGAAGGATCGGGTCATCGACCGCCAGATGTGGGCAGGGGTCCTGCTCATCGGTCTGGTGATGGCCGTGGCCACCCTGGCTACCATCGATCTCTACCTGCCAGGTGGGCTTATCGAGGGAACGCAGACCCTCGACAACGCCCGCACGGCGGGATTCACCGTGCTCGTTCTCGCTCAGTTGTTCAATGCGCTGAACGCCCGATCGGAGACGGGCACCGCGTTCCACCGGTTGTTGGCCAACCGCTGGCTGTGGGCGGCCATCGCTGTGTCGGCCGCCCTGCAGGTGGCGGTCGTGCATGTGCCGTTCCTCAACGAGGCGTTCACCACGACGCCGTTGTCTTTCGGCCAGTGGCTGGTCTGCCTCGCGATGGCCAGCGCCGTGCTGTGGCTCAGCGAACTTCGCAAGCTGGTGATCCGGGCCACGTCAGGCCGGTAACGACCCAAGTCGGCGCACTGCTCACTGCGGGAGGGCGTACGGGTCGCGCGATGCGGCCTCGATCGACACGACCTCCTGGCCCAGCGGCAGGAGTGCGAGCGGCACCATCTTCCAGGCTGCGATGCCGAACGGGATGCCGATGATCGTCAGGCACAGCAGTAGTCCGGCCACCAGGTGGGCCAGCGCCAGCTCCCATCCCACGAGGAGGAACCAGATCACGTTGCCGATTGCGGACCAGACGCCGGCGTTGCGGCGGAACACGGTCGTCCGGCCGAACGGCCAGATGACGAAACCCGCGAGACGGAAGGACGCAATCCCGAACGGGATCGTGATGATGAGAATGAACGCCACGATCCCGGCGATCACGTAGCCCAGGGCGAGCCACCAACCGGCGAGGATCAGCCAGAGGACATTGCCGACCGCTCTCATGGCACGACGATAGTCCGTGCAGCTCGAGCCCGGCTAATGGGCACCTTGGCAGGACCTTCGCCCCTTCTCGCCGCCGTGCCCGCTGGGAGAGTCTGGCTGTGGAAGGAGAGGTTGGTGAACCGCGGAGTGCGCACGCCGAACTCGGCCAACGCCGCGGCAGGCCGGTCCGAGGACAGCGGCGCACACGTTTTGCGTGTCATGTTAGGCGGGGCGTTTGCCCTGCTGGTCGTCGGCGCGGTGCTGCACGTTGCGGGGCAGGGTGGTCTTGGCGACACCGCGTGGCGAATCACCGGTCTGGCAGGCGCGCTCTGGTCTGCGTCCCTTGTGGTGAGTGCGCTGCGCAACGGCCGCGTCGGGGTGGACGCGATCGCGGTGATCGCCATCTCCGGTGCGCTACTGGTCGGCGAGGTGTTCGCGGCCGCGCTGATCACGTTGATGCTCGCCACGGGGCGCTATCTCGAAGAGCGAGCGGCCGGCCGGGCACGTGCCGAACTCACCGCGCTGGTCGCCCGGGCGCCCGTCGAGGCACACCGGTACCTGGACGGGAGTCTCGAGGTCGTGCCGGTGAGCCAGGTGCGGACCGGTGACCTGCTACTCGTCCGGTCCGGAGAGATCGTGCCGGTCGACGGGCGGGTCGAGCGGGGCGCCGCCGTACTGGACGAGTCGGCACTGACGGGGGAGGCGGCGCCGGTCACCCGACCAGTGGGCGATGGCGTCCGCTCTGGAGTCGTGAACGCAGGAGGGCCGTTCGACCTGCGAGCGACGACCTCCGCGGCCGAATCGACGTACGCCGGCATCGTCCGGTTGGTGGAGCAGGCGTCGGCCGAGAGTGCCCGGTTCGTCAGAATGGCCGACCGCTACGCGGCCTGGTTCGTGCCGCTGTCGCTGGGGCTGGCCGGGGTTGCCTGGTTGGTGTCGGGCGATCCCGTCCGCGCGGTGGCGGTGCTGGTCGTTGCGACGCCCTGCCCGTTGATCCTGGCCGCGCCCATCGCGTTGGTATCCGGGATGGCCCGAGCCACCGGCCACGGGGTGATCGTCAAGAATGGAGCTGCACTCGAGCAACTGGCCGGCGCGCGGGTACTCCTGCTGGACAAGACCGGAACTCTCACCGCCGGTCGCCCCGTGGTGGCCGATGTGGTGAGCGCCGGGGCGTTGGGCACCGATGACGTTCTCGGGTTCGCCGCGTCGGCTGAGCAGGTCTCGCCTCACGTGCTGGCCGGGCCGATCGTCCGGGCCGCTCGCGAGCGGGGCTTGAGCCTGTGCTTGCCGACGAGTGTCACCGAGGTGCCGGGCAAGGGCATCCGCGGCCTGGTGGCGGGCCGTACGGTGGCGGTGGGGCAGGCCGGGTGGGTTGCTCAACCGCCGTGCCTGCCTTGGCTGCGCACCGTTCAGCGACGTGTGGAGACCGACGGTGACATGTTGGTCGTCGTCGGGGTGGACGACGTGCCGGCCGGCGCCATCGTGTTGCGTGACCCGATTCGAGCAGACGCGTCGAGGACGGTGCGCGAGCTGCGCCAGTCCGGTATCCGCCGGGTTGTGCTGGTGACCGGCGACCGGCGTGAGGCGGCCGAACTCGTGGGAGCTATCGCCGGTGCGGATCTGGTGCTCGCCGAGCGGTTGCCCGAGGAGAAGCTCGCCGTGGTGCAGGCTGAGCGGCGGCACGGACCGGTCCTGATGGTTGGCGACGGCATCAATGACGCCGCCGCTCTGGCCGCGGCCGACGTCGGCGTGGCGCTCGGCGCCCGCGGGACGAGCGTCGCGTCGGAGGCCGCCGACGTGGTTCTCGCGGTGGACCGGCTGGACCGCCTCGCGGCGGCGATGCGTGTTGCGCAGCAGTCCCGCCGGATCGCGCTGCAGAGTGTCACGGCTGGCATGGGCCTTTCGCTTGCCGCGATGGGCCTGGCCGCCTGGGGTTTGCTGATCCCTGCGCTGGGCGCGGTGCTCCAGGAGGCCATCGACCTGGCGGTGATCGCAAATGCGCTCCGGGCAGCCAGACCGCGGCCCGGGCACATTCGGGTATCGGACGAGGACGCTCGCCTGCTGCGCCGGTTCGGCACCGAACACTCGGCATTGCGCCAGGTTGTCGAGGAGATCCGCGCAGCGGCCGACGCACTGGCCGCGACGCCGACTGCCGATGTCATGGAACGGCTCGGCACACTTCAGCGCCGCCTCGTCGAGGAGCTCGATCCGCATGTGCTGGCCGAAGGCGCAGAGCTCTACCCGGTGCTCGACCGGGTCTTCGGCAGCACAGAGGTGACGAGCACGATGTCCCGGGCGCACGTGGAGATAAGCCACCTCATTCGCCAGTTGGGGCGGCTGCTGGACGAGGTGGGCGACGACGGACTGGACGAGAGCGACATCGCACGGCTACGTCATCTGCTCTATGGGTTGCACGCCATTTGCAGCCTGCACTTCACGCAGGAGGAGGAGTCCTACTTCTCCCTTGTCGATGCCTCTCCAGACGCCCAGCGACCCGTCGTCGCCTGACCGGTGACTCGGGGCGGGTCACCCAGCCGGCCGGACGAGCCCGTAGTGCCCGTCGTACCTCCGGTAGAGCACGCGTCCACGCCCAGTCGCCGGCTCGGCGAAGAACAGGAACGGCAGTCCGGTCGCGTCGAGCTGCTTGCGGGCCTCGGTGACGGTCAGCAGCGGGGCCGGCCGGTCACTCAAGGTCAGTGGGACGGCCGATGTCGGCATCCGGGCGGCGTCGGGATCGACGCTGGCCAGCCGGTATCCGGTCGGCCCGGCGCGATAGATCACGGTGTCCTTCCCCGTGTCCGCATCGGTGAACAGGTAGAAGTCGTAGTCGAGCAGATCCATGTCGAAGGCGGCCTCATCTGGCGTGGCCTGGGCGGGCGCGAACGTCTTGTGCCGCACGACCTGCCGTTCGGATTCGGGCCGCGGGTAGTACCCGGGCCGCGCACTCGGCTTGTTGATGTGCCGCCATTCGTGCGGCTCGGCGCCTGGCGCCCGGCCACGGCGGGCTTGCCAGTCTCGCGCCATCCGGTCGAGGCGGCGTCGCAGCCGGGCTTCGAGGAGCTCGACGGCCTCGTGTGCAGTCGGTGCCGCGACCTGGGCCCGCAGCACGCGCCCGTTGACGTCCAGGTTGCCCTGCGCGACGACGGGGCGAGCCACAGCCGGGTCGCGCGACTCGGTGAGGCGAACCCTGGCGTGCAGTACCGGCTCGTTCACATACCGCACCAGCGCCTCGATCTTCCGGCGGGCTCTTGTTCGGGCGGTGTCCGGTATGTCCTTGCCGGCGACCACCTCAACCTCGGGGACGTTCATGGTCTGTCGTCGCGTCATGCCGACCAACTCCTGCGGTAGGGCCCACGGTTCCGGGACGGCTCTGGTGAAGAATCGGCACCCGTCGGTGGGTGATGGTGGAGGGCCGTTCCGACAGATGCTCCAGTTCGACGCTGGTGGGTCGTGCGATCCGAAGATCGCCGCCGTGCTGCTTCTCTGTTTTCGCGGTCTCCGCCTCTTCGCCGGCGGGTGCCACTTCTGAGTATTGTCCGCCGGCCACCGGTTCCGCAGTGACAACGGTCCCGGACCGAGAGGTCGAAGGTCCCTCGCCGCATCCCTTCCTGACTCCGGTAGACGCCGGAACCGCAGGCAGGTGCGTGGCGGTGACCTTCGTCCCTGGCAACCGCGGGTGGCCGTGGAGCAGCGTTGAAGTGTCGGGAGACTTGCAGGAGGTGCTTGATCATGACGGCTGAGCCGCGCACGGTTCCAGCGCAGGACGAGGGCAGGATGAACGCCGCGCCGCTGCGCAAGCTGCGTGAACTCCGGGATCCCACCGGAGGTCTGCTGTCCGTTTATCTCACCGTCCCGCCGGACCCCACGGCGTTGCGCGAGCTGCCTGCCCAGCTTGATCGGCTGCTGGCAACGGCCCGGCCGCAGCCGGCGACCCAGATTCCCACGCGCCGGATGCGGGCCGCGCGGGTCGCCGTTCGCCAACTCGGCCTGGCTAGGGCCAGGGATTGGTTCGGGCGCACCACAGCCGTCGTCGCCTCGGGGGACGGCGACGTGCTGCACGAGATCAAGCTGCCCGCCACGGTTCCGGACCGCGCCGTCTTCGGCCGCCGGCCCTACCTCCGTCCGCTGCTGCGGGCCAACCAGGCAGCCCGCCCATACCTGGTGGTGGTTCTGGATCGCCGGCAGGCGTGGCTGTTCGAGGTCGACGGGAGCGCCATCCAGCGGGTCAGATTGTTGGAGGGTGAGAGCATCCGTGGACACACGCATGCGGGCTGGTACGGGCTGGAGGAGCACCGGATCCGCCACCACAAGGCAGAGCAGGCCAACCGGCACTACCAGGCGACAGCTGCGGCCGTTGAAGAACGCGCGCCGGCCGGGCGGCCGCTGGTGGTGGGCGGGCACAAGGACGGCGTGTCCGAATTCCTCGCGACGCTTCCGGCGCCGTTGGCCGCCCGCGTCGCCGGCACGTTCGTAGTTGACCCGCACACCATGACACCCCACGTGGTGCACGGCAGTGCCGCAGCCGTCATGGCCCGGTGGGAGGCCGAGCGGCAGGAGCGTATCGCCGCTGACCTCGCCAGGTGGGAGGCGGCGAGGCTGGCTGTCACCGGCGTGGAGCGAAGCGCCGAGATGGTCTCCACGTCAATGGCAGATCTGCTCGTCGTCCGCGGCGACGAACCGGTTCCCGGCGTGGTGTGCGGGTCCTGCGGGACCATAACGACGCGGCGGCATCGCTGCACGGTCACGCCGCCGTATCCGGTTCCGGACGTGATCGACGAGATGATCTTGCGGATGCTGGACACCGGCGGCAAGATCGATCTCGGTGGGCAGGAGCAGGCCGGCCTGAGTGTCGCTGTCCGGTTGCACCACGCGACGGTGTCGAGCGTCGAGCTTATCGACGGAGTCGAAGCAGCCGGAGCCCGGTGAGTACGGCGAAGACGACCCATGGGACGAGCGAAGCGAGGGCAAAGACCCTTCCCGGACCGCCCGCCGTCGACGGGACCACCATGAGTGCGGCCGCTGCCAGGCCCAAGATCCCCGTTGCCCGGCTGAAGTATGCCGTGCGCAGCATGGACCCGGCGAACAGGAACAGGGCGATCGCGTTCAGGACGTAGTAGACGTCGAACGCGGTGCCCTTGAAGCCGGCCAGCAGCGCCTCACCCGCACCCAGCAAGGCAGCCTGGCCCGCGGTGTCCGTGCTGTCGTATGCGTCGGCGAGGGCCAGCATCTCGAAGCTGACGTTCGATGCCATGTACGCCGCCATACCTACCGATGCCAGCAGCAGCGCCACGGCGGTCGCGGTCGGATGAGTCTGCCGGAGGACGACGAACAGGGCCAGGTAGGCGATGAGAACGGCGGTGTTGTTCGCGATGTAGAGCAGGTCGAGCGACAGCAGTCCCAACGCGGGACTGTCAGCGAACAGCTCGAAGGCGTCCGCCACCGTCTCCGGCGGCGGCCACCGGATGTAGATCGCCACCTGCACGAAGGTAAGCACCACCGATGCCAGCGCTGCGTACCCTCCGACGAGGAGCATGGTGCGCCAACGGCCCAGCCCGTCGGCAGCCGCAGGTACGCCTGCAGCCGCCGACGGCGCCTTTGTATGTGCCATCACCGGGACACCGAACCGGCCGCCCTACCGGGTGTCGCTGCCGCCGTGCTCTGTCGTGACGGCTGAGCGCCCGGCTTCGAGCCTGGCCACCGGCACCCGGAATGGCGAGCAGGAGACGTAGTCGAGATCGACCCGGTCGAAGAAGTGGATCGACGCTGGGTCACCGCCGTGTTCGCCGCAGATGCCGACGCCGATATCGGGCCTAGCGGCCCGGCCACGGGCGACGGCGATCTTAATGAGCTCGCCCACACCGGCGACGTCGATCGTCTCGAACGGCGACACCGTGAAGATGCCGTTGTCGAGGTAGGCAGGGAAGAAGCTGCCCTCGACGTCGTCCCGGGAGAAACCCCACGTGGTCTGAGTCAAATCGTTCGTACCGAACGAGAAGAACTCCGCCGAGCCGGCGATCTCACCGGCCGTGAGAGCCGCGCGGGGCAACTCGATCATGGTGCCGATCGCAGCCGGCACGTCGACCCCTGACTCGGCGGCCACATCGGCAAGGACCCGCTCGATCTGGCCGCGGACGATCTCGAGTTCCGCGGCGTCCCCGACCAGCGGAACCATGATCTCCGGCCTGGGGTCGCCGCCGTCCCTGGTCCGAATGACCGCCGCCTCCGCGATGGCGCGGACCTGCATGGCGACCAGACCCGGGATGAGGACGCCGAGCCGCACACCACGCAACCCGAGCATCGGGTTCTGTTCGTGCAGGCGGCGCACGGCCTGCAACAGCCGGGCGTCGTCGTCGTGCGCGGCCTTGCGCTCCTGCGCCACGGCGACCCGTGCAGTGAGTTCGGTCAGGTCGGGCAGGAACTCGTGCAGCGGCGGGTCGAGCAGCCGGATGATGACCGGCAGGCCGTCCATCGCCCGGAGAATGCCGACGAAGTCGTCACGTTGCAGCGGCAGCAGCGCCGCCAGCGCGCTCTCCTGCGCGTCCTCGGTGCCGGCGAGGATGAGCTGCTCGACGTAACTGCGGCGGTCGCCGAGGAACATGTGCTCGGTGCGGCAGAGGCCAATCCCTTGGGAGCCGAATCTGCGGGCCCGCGCCGCGTCGTCCGGCGTGTCGGCGTTGGCCCGCACGCCAAGCCGCCGCTTCTGGTCGGCGTGGGTCATCAACCGGTCGACGGCGCGCAGCAGATCGTCCTGGTCGGCGCCTGGCTGGAGGGTGCCCTCGAAGTATTCGACGACGGGGGAAGGGACGACCGGCATCTGGCCGGCGTAGACGGTGCCGGACGTGCCGTCGATGGAGATGACATCGCCCTCGGCCACGGTGATTCCGCCAGGAGTGGTGAACCGACGCTGATCGGGGTCGATGTCGAGCTCGTCGGCACCGACGACGCAGGTCTTGCCCATGCCTCGAGCAACAACGGCGGCGTGGGACGTCTTGCCGCCCCGGCTGGTGAGCACACCCTCAGCGGCGATCATGCCGGGCAGGTCGTCAGGGTTGGTCTCACGGCGGACCAGGATGACGTTCTCACCGTCCGCCCCGAAGGCCGCCGCGGTAGCGGAGTCGAACACGGCCTTGCCTACCGCGGCGCCCGGTGAAGCCGGCACACCGTGGGCGATGGGTTCTCCGTCCGCCTGAGTGTCGAAGCGAGGGAACATCAACTGGGCGAGCTGGCTGCCGGTGACGCGGCGCAGCGCCTCGTCGAGGTCGATCACGCCTTCGTCGGCGAGTGCGGTGGCGATCCGGAATGCTGCGGCCGCGGTCCGTTTGCCGATGCGGGTCTGCAGCATCCACAGCGTGCCTCGCTCGATTGTGAACTCGATGTCGCAGAGGTCTCGGTAGTGGCTCTCCAGAGTGGCCATGATGTCCAGCAGCTGGTCGTAGGAGCGCTTGTCGATCTGCTCGAGGTCCTGGAGCGGCACCGTGTTCCGGATGCCGGCGACCACGTCCTCGCCCTGGGCGTGCTGGAGATAGTCCCCGTACACGCCGGGCCGTCCGGTGGCCGGGTCACGGGTGAACGCGACACCGGTCCCGGAGTCGGCACCCAGATTCCCGTAGACCATGGCCATGACGTTGACGGCAGTCCCGAGGTCCTCGGGGATGCGCTCCTGGCGCCGGTACACCCTGGCACGGTCGGTGTTCCAGGAATCGAACACAGCGCGAATCGCCATCTCGAGCTGCTCGCGGGGATCCTGTGGAAACTCGCGACCGGTATGGTCGCGGACGATGCGCTTGTACTCGTCGACCAGGGCGTGAAGATCGGCCGTGGTCAGGTCGAGGTCGCTGCCGGCATGACGGGCCTGCTTGGCGGCATCAAGTGCCGCGTCGAACAGTGCACCGTCGATGCCGAGCACGGTCTTGCCGAACATCTGGATCAGCCGGCGGTAGGAGTCCCAGGCATCGCGCTCATCGGCGGTCTGAGTTGCCAGTCCCTTGACGGACGCGTCGTTGAGGCCGATGTCGAGGACGGTGTCCATCATCCCCGGCATCGAGAACTTCGCTCCGGAGCGGACCGAAACCAGCAGTGGGTCGTCCGCCGCGCCGAGGAACTTCCCCCGCGCCGCTTCAAGTCTCGCCAGGTGTGCACCCACCTCGTCACGGAGTTCAGGTGGTTCGTGGCCCTCGGTCAGGTAGACCTGGCACGCCTCGGTAGTGATCGTGAATCCCGGCGGCACCGGCAGGGCGAGGTTGGTCATCTCGGCCAGGTTCGCGCCTTTGCCGCCCAGCAGATCCTTCAGATCCTTGTTGCCTTCGGCGAAGTCGTAGACATATTTGGGGCTGGCGTCGCTCGACACGGCGGATTCCCTCCTCTAGGCAGGTACCTACGCCAATTCCACCGCGCCGGTCGTCGCGACGGGCAGGGGCAAGCGACCCCTTACCGGGTGACCTTCGTACCTCCACACCGTGCGGCCCCGACGCCGCCGGCCGGTCAGGCCGGACGTCCCGGGCCGGTAGGACCACCGCCTCTAGCTGCCGGCCGGGTTGCCGCGGAACGATAAACCAAGGGAGAACCCCCGAGCCAGACGATGGGCCGGTAGAAATACGGTAACTGCCCGCCAGGGTGGGGCGGACCGAGGGATTTGCCCCGCGCCTACATGCGAGGTTCGACTCCTCGCCCGGCCCCCAGAATGCTAGGGCACTGCCCTACGGCACCGGCGCTGGCACCGACGCCGGCACGCCCTGCGATTGCGGTTCAACCGCAGGATGAACCGACGTCGGCACCCGGCGCCCGTTGATCTCCTCGATGGTGATCCGGATGAAGTGATCGCGTGCGGCCGGCGTCCAGGGCTGCAAGGGGAGCCTGCTGAGCCGGGAGATCTCGGTGGGGTTCGTCACGACACTGGAGTGCCCGACGATGACGACGGACCATCCGGCCTTGGTCTCGAGGTCGAACGTGTCGGCTTCGAAGGCTACGACCGTGTTGCGCGTGGCCGCCGAGAGTTTGGAGCCGGCACCGGTCTTTATGACCACGGTGTTGCCGTCGCGGAGGAAGTTCACTGGTTGGATGGCCGGCAGTGCTCGGGCGGTAAAGGCAACCCGGCCGATCGGTACCGAGTCCAGCAGGCTAAGACATTCGGCCCGAGACAGGATCTCCAAGCCCGCGGAATCAAGCTTCATTACGCTACTGATACTCGGCGGATGCCGTCGCGTGGTAGGGCCGAAGGGCCCTATTGACGTGGAACGTGCACCGCTGCGCCGGTGTGGGACGAACGACCCTGGCGGCCGGCACTGCGGCTTGGCGATGATGCTGTGATGACGGGGAGAGGTCATCGGACCGTGCCGCATACAGCGGATGTGGGTGTGCAGGCGTGGGGACCGAACCGCGAGTCCTGCATCGCCGAGGCGGTTCTGGGGGTGGTGGAGGCGTTCGCCGATACCACGTCGGTGCATCCGGAACGAGATCGCCGTAGCTGGTTCACCGACCGCTGTGACGAGGATCTGCTGGTGGATGTGCTGGACGACGCCATCTACTACCTGGACACTGAGCACGAGGTCCCGGTAGACGTCGAGGTCGAGCCGCGTGGAGACGGCGTTGCCGTCCGGTTCGCCATGGCCGACGTTTCACGGGTCCGGCGGGTGGGTGCGGTTCCCAAGGGCGTATCACTTCACGGCCTGCGGATCGGCTCACTCGGCGGTTCCTGGTCCTGTTCGGTCATCGTCGACGTCTGAGGATTCAACCCTTGACGACGCCGAGTGGCACTAGCCGGGCGATCCGGCGGGCCAGCCCCGCGCGTTCGCTGGTTTCGGCCACCAGGTCGACGTCCTTGTAGGCGTTAGGTGCTTCCTCGGCCAGCCCCCGCCAGGACGCGCCGCGGACAAGGACTCCGTGCCGCTCGAGTTGGTCCTTCAGGTCACGCCCGCGGATCGAGCGGGCCGCCTGGTGACGGCTGCGGACGCGGCCGGCCCCATGTGCCGTGGAGTGGAATGCCGCACCGCCTGGCACGCCGGCAAGAACGTACGAAGCGGTGCCCATCGTGCCCGGGATCAACACCGGTTGTCCGACCTCGGCCAGGTCCACCGGTACATCCGGGTGGCCAGGCGGGAGAGCGCGGGTGGCGCCCTTGCGGTGCACGCACAGCTTGCGCGGGACCCCGTCCACAAGATGGGTCTCGGTTTTGGCTAGGTTGTGCGAGATGTCGTACACCAGGTCAAGCTCGGTTCCGGCGGTCATCTCGAACGCCCGCCGGGCCGCCTCGGTGAGCAGCTGCCGGTTGGCCCGCCCGTAGTTGGCGGCGGCAGCCATCGCACCCAGATAGGCCGCGCCTTCCGCGGAGTTAACCGGGGCGCAGGCCAGTTGCCGGTCTGGCACCGAGATGCCGTGGCCCGCCATGGCGCGGTCCATGGCGCGCACATGGTCGGTGCAGATCTGATGCCCGAGGCCGCGTGACCCGCAGTGGATCATCACACACACCTGGTCCTGGGCAAGGCCCATCGCCGCAGCCGCGACAGAGTCGAACACCGTGTCGACGGCCTGGATCTCGAGGAAGTGGTTGCCTGAGCCGAGGCTGCCGACTTGACCGAGACCGCGTTCGATGGCGCGGGCGCTCACCTGTCTGGGTTCGGCGCCGGCCACCGCACCGTAGTCCTCGCACCGGTCGAGATCGAATTGCACACCGTGGCCACGTTCTACCGCGTATCGGGCGCCACCGGTGAGGACATGTTCCAACTCTGTGCGAGAACGCATCTTCCACACCCCGCCGGGCCCGGCTCCGCGGGGGATCACCCGGTCCAGCTGTTCCATCAACGGGGGCAGCCATCGGGCCGGTTGGGTTCTGTCGAGCTGCCGCGCAGCGAGCAGGCGAACTCCGCAGGAGATGTCGAAGCCCACCCCTCCTGGTGAGACGACCCCGCCGGAATCGATCTCGGTCGCGGCGACGCCGCCGATCGGGAATCCATACCCCCAGTGCATGTCCGGCATCGCGTAGGAGGCCTCGACTACGCCTGGCAGCGTGGCCACGTTGGCCACCTGCTGGAGCGACTTGTCCTGCCGTGGTTCGGGAAGCAGCGCTCGCGAAATGAACACGACACCGGGTACCCGCATCGCGCCCTCGCGCTCGATCCGGAACCGGTAGGGCGTTTCCTCGACGAGTTTCAAGCCCAGGCACCCCCGGATGGCATGTCCCGATGCTACGGCTCAGCCGTGCGGTGGAGAAGGCCGATACAGCGCGTCGACCTCGTCGGACAGCTTGGCGAGAACGTACTCGCGGCGCACCTTCTGGGTGGGAGTCAGCTCGTCTCCAATGGCGAACTCACCGGGGAGAATGC
>DASUUH010000143.1:0-3600 GCA_036374175.1 Jiangellaceae bacterium
GCGCATGGCCGAGCGGATCTGGCCTTCCACGGTGCGAGGTGACTTCGACAGCCGCCTGGCGATCTGGCGGTTCGTCTTGCCCGCCACGACGAGTTGTACGACCTCGATCTCGCGTGGGGAAAGCTGTTCGCCGTAGCCTCGTCGACCTCCCCGCCAGCTCTGAGCCGATGTCCTGTGGTTGCCGAGCCGGTGGCGCACTCGGTCTGCGTCGCCAGTCGCGCCCAGCTCCAGGAAGCCTGCTTGAACCTCGGACAGCAGGTCCGCCGCGGCACCCCCGCCGATGCTCATCAACGCGGATGCCTGGCGCTCGCGGGCGAGCAGAGCATCGTAAGGGCGCGGTAGCGCGTCCCAAGCGTGTGCCGCGCGGCCGAACGCAGCAGCCGCTCTGCCTTGATCACCGTCCGCTGCGGCCAGCATCGCGCGACATATGGAAAGCGCGGCTCGAGGCGCCGGCGCGGCACGATCGCGGAGCCCGCGGGCGAAGGCCGCCACGAGCCGGGCGGCATCCTCGGGACGTCCGGCCGCGAGCAGGGCCTCGACCCGGGCCGGCGCCAACTCGGTCGCCCACACCCAGACTCGCTTGGCGTGGACGGTTCTAATAGGTGCGTCGGTGATCCGCAGTGCTTCGTCCGGCTGTCCTTCGGCAAGGAATCGCCGGGCCAACGCTGCCGACGGTTCCATCGTGTCGTCCAGTGCACCAAGCCGGGTTGCCTCGTCGAGCGCAAGCCGGTACTGCTGGTCGGCGGCGCGCAGCCGCCCGGCGGCGGCATCGAGCCGCGCGGCGAGGCGCACGGTCGCCAGGTAGGCGACGGGACGGTCGCGATCGGCGTCGGCGAGCTCGGCTACGCGTTGCGCCAGGCCGTCCCACCGGCCGGTGTACCAGTCCAGATCGGCCTGAGCGAGCAGGATGCTGTACCGCAACCGGGTCAGCTGTCCGGCCTCGGCGAGCGTGAGTGCGGCCGCCAGGCGGGAGCGTGCCTCCGGGTAGCGACCCCAGACGATGGCACCCTTGCCGAGATTGGTGTTGATCCTGGCCACGGTGCGGCTCTCGGCTCCCGGTGGCACGTCTAGGGGTAGCGCGGATACCAGGTCGAAGGCCGACGAGTCGCCGAGCATCAGCATGGCGGCGGCGCGGTCACCGGCGAGCGACAGGCGATCGTCCGGCGACCGGATCTCCGAAGCGGCTACCTCGGCGCGGCGTAGCCACTGCCGGTGTGTCGATGCGGGCCACGGGCCGGCGAACGCCCAGCCGAGATACGTCATGGCCCGGGCTGCCTCGAGCGGGTGGTGCACGATGTGCTCGACGGCCAGTTCAAGTTCGGCGAGCGCCGACTTCGCGTCGCCCTGGTTGATCAGCAGACGGCCGAGCGGGTTGCGGATCTCGGCCTGCTGCATTGGGGTGAGACCGGGCGAGTCGAGCACGTCGCGAAGCGTCTGGACAACGCGATGGTGCAACTCGTCCACCGTGTCGCTGCGCGCAAGCGCGGCAGTGGCGACGGTCCGGGCCACTCGGGCCATGTCCGGGCTGGAAAGCTCCGCCGCCGACAGTAGATCGTGCAATAGGGCGACGGCGGTCGTGTGGTCGCCGGACTCGATGGCCCGGTCAGCGGCCTGCTCGGCGTAGGCGGTCCACCTCGCGGTATCCCCGGCCGCCTTGAAATGGCGAGTGAGTTCTGCCAGCGCGCGCGGTTCGGTCCGCTCGATGGCCACGCCGGCGGCCAGGTGCAGCCGGCGCCGGTCGGGTTCCGGGATGGACTGGTAGATGGTGCGGCCCATCAGCGCATGCCGGAAGGCGACCTGTCCTGGCTTGGGTTCGGCGAGCAGGCCGCGAGCGAACGCTTCGGCGAGCCTGGCGCGTGCCTCGTCGACCAGCAGGTCCGTGACGTCGGCCACCACGGCTTCGCCGGCCGCGCCGAGCACGGCGACGGCCTCGAGCACGCGTTGGACGGCGGGCGGCAGCCGGCGCGTTCGCTCGAGTGTCGCATCGCGCACGGTTGGCGGAACCTGTAGCTCGTCCAGGCCCCGGCGTACCCAGGCCCCGCCCCGGCGGACCAGGTGGGCGCGATCGCCCAGCAGCCGCATCGACTCCTCGACGGCGAGCGGGACTCCGTCGGTGTGCGCATGCATGAAGCCGGCGAACGCCTCGGACACGCGGTCGCCGCCGAGCATGGACGAGATCATGGCGGCAGTGTCGGGCTGGTCGAGCGGACGCAGGGTGATGCGCACCTGCGTGGTCCCGGCGGGAAAGCTGGTGGGCAGGCGCCGCACCAGCGAGGTGTCGGCCAGGTCTTCGGGTCGGTACGTGGCCACCAGGCTCATGGGACGTGCTTGCCGGCGGGAAGCGAGAAAGAGCAGGAAGTCCAAGGTGGCATCGTCGGCCCAGTGGACGTCGTCGACCACCAGTACGTCGGCACCCAGCGTGTCGACCAACCCGGCGAGAGCACGAAACAGCCGGTGCCGCGACGCGCGCGCGTCATCCAACGGCTCGGGCGCGGGCGGCAGATCGTCCGCCCATTCGGGGAACAGTGGCCGGAGCGCTCCGGCCAGCCCGGTCAACGGCAGCTTGGAGATGTCGGGGCGGGCCTGCTGGAGGACGTCGACTATGGGTGCCAGGGTGGACGGTTCCCGATATGGCGGACACGTCGTGACGAGGGAACGAAGCCGTGCCTTGCGGAGGACTTCGTGGATCAGCCGGCTCTTACCAATTCCCGCTTCGCCCTCGACGAGTACCGCCGCCGGTGGATTCTCGAGGGCGCGTGACAGTAGCCGCACCTCGCGCGCCCGTCCTGAGAACTCTGGCGCGGCAAGCTCCCGAGAAGGTGGCGCGCGCAGCAGCGACGAACCGGCCGTTGGTCCGTCGCGGGGTATAGCCGCGGTGCCTCCGGCAGGCTCCGATGCGGGGGAGCCTCGGATCATGTAGTTAGGTCTACCAGGGCGTCGGGTCTAGTGACAGAGCTATGGCCTTCAAGAAAGCAATTTTGATGACAACTTGTCATCAATCCTGAGTAGCGCGTACCTGTGTGCGCGGAGGGCCGTCAGCCTTCCGGGTCGGTAACGTCCGCCACTTGCGCGTCAAGCGTGCGAATCAACTGATCGCCGTCGGCGCGCGCGGAAACGCCGTGGGCACCGCCGCCGATCGACACTTCCCGGCCCGCCACGCGTTCATCGGCGATCACCGGCCAGGCGCGAACGGAGCCAAAGGGGGTAATCGTCCCGCGTTCGTATCCCGTCACGTCCTGCGCGACATCGGCGCTCGGCATCGACAGCCGGTTGACTCCCAGCAGCGCCCGAAGCTTGGGCCACGCGATCGTCCGGTCGCCGGGAACGAGCACGAATACGAAGTCGTCGTCACCCCGGCGAACCACGATCGTCTTGATCACCGCAGCGGGCTCGACGCCCCTGGCCGCGGCCGCTTCGGCCAGGCTGCGCACCCGACCGTGACGGACGATCTCGTGGTCAATACCGGACTCGGCGAGTGCCTTGAGGGCGCGTTCCTCATTCACGCAGCCGAGTTTAGGCCGGGACGTTCCGCAGCCGTCGATGTCGGTGGCGCACGCTATGGAGGCACCGCTGATCGGGAAAGCAGTGACGGTACGCTGA
>DASUUH010000144.1:0-2429 GCA_036374175.1 Jiangellaceae bacterium
GCAGCGCTTCGGCACTGTCTACTCGCTCAACGTGCTCGAGCACATTGAGGACGACGCGGCGGCCCTGCGGCAGATCCACGACCTACTTCTCCCAGCCGGCAAGCTCGTCCTCTATGTGCCGGCGTTCATGTCCCTGTTCACCAAGATGGATCGGCGGGTCGGCCACTTCCGCAGGTATCGACGCGGGCAACTGGAGCAGCTTGTACGTGCCGCCGGCTTCCGGGTGTCACGCAGCGAATATGTCGACAGCGCCGGCTTCGCCGCCACACTGCTGTATCGTCTCACGGGTCGCGACGGTGCCATCTCCCGCCGCAGCGTGGTGCTCTACGACCGTGTGATCTTCCCCCTCAGCCGGGCGGTCGACCACGTGACCCACCCCTACTTCGGCAAGAACGTGCTGGTGGTGGCCAACCGTGACTGAATCTCTGCTCCCAGCGCCGAGCGGGTCGGCCAGCCCGAGGATTGCCGTGCTCCTGCCCTGCTACAACGAGGAGTCGTCCATCGGGCGCGTCGTCGAAGGCTTCCGCGCTGCGCTGCCAGGTGCCGTAGTGTACGTCTACGACAACGCCTCGGATGATCGCACCGCCGAGGTGGCGGCCCGGGCCGGCGCCGTCGCATGCCGCGAGGAACGCCGCGGCAAGGGCACGGTCGTCTGCCGCATGTTCGCCGACATCGACGCCGATATCTACGTACTCGCCGACGGCGACGGGACATACGAGCCCTCGGACGCGCCGGTCATGCTCGACCGTCTAGTGCGTGACAACCTGGACATGGTGGTCGGCTGCCGCGTACCAGCCACCGGCGAGCGGACCTTCCCCCGCGGGCATGTCGCCGGCAACTGGCTGTTCAACCGCGCCCTGAAAGCGCTGTTCGGTGGGAGGTTCACCGACGTCTTCTCGGGTTATCGCGTGATGTCGCGGCGGTTCGTCAAGTCGTTCCCGGTCCGCTTCACGGGTTTCGAGATCGAGACCGAGCTCGTTACCCACACCGTGGACATCGGCATGCCCCACGCAGAGATGCCCACGACCTACCGGTCCCGCGACCTGGAGTCGAAGCGCAAGCTGCGGACGGTGCGAGACGGGGTCCGTATTCTCGTCGCGGCACTGCTGCTGTTCAAGGAGATGCGCCCGCTTCGTTTCTTCACCATCATCGCGGCGTCTCTCACCGCGTTGGCCCTGGGCCTTGGCGCGATTCCCGTCACCGAGTTCATCACGACGGGTCTGGTATTGCGGTTGCCCACGGCACTGCTCGCCGCATCGATTCAAATCGTGGCCTTCATCAGTCTGACCGCCGGCATCATCCTCGACTCGGTGTGCCACAGCCGCCGGCAGGCCAAGCGCCTGGTCTATCTATCCATGCCACCAGTCAACCCGAGCTGTGGCTCCGTGGGCGTCGCGCACGGGGGACTGAACAGTGAGCCCAACGGCCTCCGTTCGTCGGCGTGAGCGCTCTTCAGGGGGTTGGATAGGGCTCGTAACCCAAGCGTCGCATCACCGAACCGGTGAGGTGTTGCACCGTGGCCGCCTCTTCGGTCGAGATGTGATCTCGCCATTCCTTAGTTTTGGGCACGATCGCACCCATAGATGTGGGTCGACCGGCCACCGCCGAATGTCCGGGTGCGCTTCCGCGAGGGCGTTGGCCTCGAAGGGCTCGTCGAGAAAGGCACAGATCCGCTCGAAAGCCGTCACCGGATCCTCGACGAAGGTCTCGTACCGAATCGTGAACAGTTTGTGTTCCCCGCGTCGAGCCAGGAAAGTGCGCGGGTCGTCCAGGCGGTCCACCGTTCGGCATATGTGCGGACGTCAAGGTTCGCCCAGTCGCCCGCCGGATCTACTGCCGCCCGTCGGCGGTAGCAGCTGAAGACATCCACGGGGTGGCGGTGGACGTAGAGCAGCCGGCCATGCGGAAAGGCGGCCGTCAGTTCTTCGAGGTGTTGCACGTTGGTTGGCGTCTTCTCGACAAGGCGTCGACAGCCACGTGCCCTCATCGCGTGGAACACGAAGCTGCGGAGCAGTGCGGGCCCCATGCCCGCGTAGAAGAGCCAGCGCCACCTGTCACGTCGCAGGTAGTTCACCGGAGCGAGGGCCGCCGTCGCGACCCTTGGCAACCTGATGGAACGGAGAAACAAGTCCCATTCCGCACGGTCCTCGAGGAAGAACTTGATCCAAGCCTCGGGATAGCTCCCGTTGAACAGGAATGCGCGGGGAAGATGTGCGAACACTTCCGTCTCAACCAGACTCTGTCTCTTCGGCGCAAAGGTCGAGTGCTTTTACAGGGTCCGGTAGAGGATGGACGTGCCGCTGCGCGCCTCGCCGACGATGAAGACCGGGTTCACGTGCGTCATCGTCGGTGCAATGCCCACGGGCCTGTCGGGATCACCGAGTTCTGCAATCCACATCGAACACTCCCGGCCCCGCTGACCCCGGCGC
>DASUUH010000145.1:0-45420 GCA_036374175.1 Jiangellaceae bacterium
CGAACGGCAGGGGGTCAGAGTCCGTACGATCCGGGCCATGAGGCTGTTTGCCGCGGTGGTGCCGCCGCGAGAGGTCTTGCAGCATCTCGACACGGCGGTAGAGCCGGTGCGTGACGACGCGGTCAGCTGGACGCTGCCCGAGGCGTGGCACCTGACGCTGGCCTTTTATGGCGAGGTGCCAGACGAACGCGTCCCGGACCTTGCCGAGCGGTTGCGCCGAACTGCCGGCCGGTATCCCACGATGCGGGTTCGGCTCCGCGGTGCCGGCCGGTTCGACGGCCGGGTGCTCTGGATCGGATGCGAAGGCACCGTAGCCGAAATGGGCCGGCTGGCCCGTTCTTGTGTCGCTGCCGGACGCCGGGTGGGAGCAGCCGGCCAGGAGCACTCGCGATTCCGGCCGCACGTGACGTTGGCGCGGGCGAAGCGTCCCGTCGACCTGCGCCCGTATGTCTCACAGCTTGCGCAGTACGCCGGACCGGAATGGACCGCTGCCGACATCGGACTGATCCGCTCGTATCTCGGGCAAGGCCCGGGCCGGCGATCCAGGTACGAATCGATCTTCACCTTCCCCCTGGCAAGCTGAGCATCGTGGATATCCGAACGCGCCGGCTCGTGGTCACCGGCGTCCTGGTCGCCCTTGTCCTGGCCGTCGTGGTCGCTGCCCTGCTCTGAGGCGACAATGGACGGGTGCCACAGCCACTTGCGCCCGCCCTGGACCGGGTTCGGGCGGACATTCTGGACGCTGACCGGCTCGTTCGCGCGGTTGCCGCGGGACGCCGCAAGGGTGCCAGACCCGAGTTTCGGCGGGCTGAGTTTCGGTGGGTCGACCTCCGTGACGGGCGCCGGCTTCAGGTTGTGACATACGACGAGCGGCAGGCATTCACCCGCAACCTGGCCGGTGCGGCCGCCGCCGGAGCCGTGGATGAGATTCTGGCCCAGCCGTATGGCAACTGGCACGTCGAAACGGTGGGTGGCACCACCCAGGTCCGGGTCACCAAGAGTGGTGAGGCCCAGGTCCATCAGGACGCCGCGCCCCGGATCGCCGATCGCGCGCACGACCGGACGAAACAACGGCTGCTTGATCCGGCCGATCCGGTATTGCGGGCGGTCGGCATCTCGGATCACTCCGGCCACATCAAGTCGTCCCGTCGCGACAAGTACCACCAGGTGGAGGAGTTCGTCCGGGCGCTCGATTCGGTCGTTGAACCCGCACGCGAGGCGGCAGCCGGTTCGCCGCTACGGATTGCGGACCTCGGCTGCGGCAATGCCTACCTGAGTTTTGCGGCGTACCGATGGTTCGACCAGCAGGGTGTCGACGCATCGCTCGTCGGGGTGGACGTCAAGGCCCAGGCCAGAAAGCGCAACTCGCGGATCGCGCACGAACTCGGGTGGACGAGCAAGGTGAGTTTTGTCGAAGGCACGATCCGTGGGGCGACCGTCGAGCCGACGCCACATCTCGTGCTGGCTCTCCACGCCTGTGACACCGCGACCGACGATGCGCTGGCCCGGGCTGTGGAGTGGAAATCAGCCGTGGTGCTTGCCGCGCCCTGTTGCCATCACGACGTTCAGCGTCAGCTAGGCGGCGAGATCCCGGCTCCGTACGGGCTGCTGGTGCGACACGGAATCCTGCGGGAGCGGTTCGCGGACGTACTCACCGATGCGCTGCGGGCCGCCATCCTGCGGCTGCTCGGTTACCGCGTCGAGGTGATCGAGTTCGTGGATTCGGCGCATACGCCACGCAATACACTGCTGCGGGCGGTCCGGACCGGCGCACCTGCTGAGCCCGCGCAAGTGCGTGAGTACCGCGGGATGGTTGCGTCATGGGGCCTGAAGCCGGCGTTGGCCACTCGCCTTGGTGATCGCCTACAGCGCGTCCTGGACCGGGTAGACGGCTGATCTAAGGCTGTCCGTACGGCCATCGGACATGAGACGTTCGGCTGACCCCGAATGCCCGCCATGGTCGTTAAGCTCGATTTCGAGCAGCCGACGGGGGAATCGGAAGCTCGACCGGCAGTGTCCAAGGGGGTGCAGCAGGGCGCGCCCGGCCGACGCATCACGCGTCTGTCGGGCGCCTCTCGCATTTAGCGAGATGTACGCTCCACCACCCAGTCGATGCACGCCGTCAACGCCTCGACGTCCGCCGGGTCCACGGCTGGGAACATCGCGACCCGTAGTTGGTTGCGGCCGAGCTTGCGGTACGGCTCGACATCAACGATTCCGTTGGACCGGAGGATCTTCGCCACCGCTGCCGCGTCGACCGAATCGTCGAAGTCGATCGTCCCGACGACAAGCGAGCGGACATCAGGGTCTGTGACGAACGGCGTCGCATACGGGCTTTTCTCGGCCCACGTGTAAAGACGACTGGCTGAATCGCTGGTGCGTCCAACCGCGAACGGCAGGCCACCGTTGGTGTTCAACCAGTCCAGCTGCTCAGCGAGGAGGAACAAGGTGGCGACGGCGGGGGTGTTGTAGGTCTGGTTCTTCCGCGAGTTGTCGACGGCGATCGTCAGGTCGAGGAAGGCCGGGACGTACCGCCCGCTCGCGGCGATCTGTTCGATGCGCGCCAAGGCGGCAGGAGACATGGCAGCAAGCCACAGGCCGCCGTCGGACGCGAAGCACTTCTGCGGCGCGAAGTAGTACGCGTCGACCTGGTCCGGCACGAGGGGCAGTCCGCCCGCGCCGCTCGTCGCGTCCACGAGCACCAGAGCGTCGTCGGCGGCGCCGTCCACGCGGCGCACCGGCGCCATGACGCCGGTCGAGGTCTCGTTGTGCGGCCATGCATACACGTCGACATTCACTTCGGCGCGGGGGCTGGCCAACGACCCGGGCTCGGCCATGATGACGGCCGGATCGTCGAGCCACGGCGCTGCAGCGGTGACGGCCGCGAACTTGGACGAGAACTCACCGTAGGCCAGGTGCTGGGCGCGCCCGCGGACCAGGCCGAACGCTGCGGCGTCCCAGAACGCCGTTGTCCCGCCGTTGCCGAGAACGACCTCGTAACCCTCCGGAAGTCCGAACAGGTCCGCCACGCCCCGGCGCACCCGCTCGACCAGGCCCTTGACCGGTGCCTGGCGGTGCGACGTTCCGAGATACCTCGCCCCAGAGCTGGCCAGGGCGGCTAGCGCATCCGGGCGCACCTTGCTCGGGCCGGAACCGAACCGGCCGTCGGCGGGTTTGAGCGCATCAGGAATCTGCAAGGCGTCAGTCATGGGTAACTCCGATGGGTGCGTCGACGGACACGTGACGACGCTGTCAACCCCACCGATTCTGCCGCACCGGCGTCCCGCTCTCCTAACCGGCGGGCAACGCTACTGGGCGGCCCAGTTCGAACTCCAGCCGGGCACGGTGTCCGGACGCCGGGACGCCGGGCCGGAGTACTTCGCCGACGGCCGGACCAACCGGCCCGTGCGCTTCTGCTCCAAGATGTGCGCACTCCACCCGGCGGTCCGGGCACAGGTGAACATCGAGGTGAACATGTTCGCGGGGACTTCGGCGAAGTCGAGCACGATGGCGGCCCAGAACTCCACGTTGGTCGCCAGCACCCGATCCGGCTTGCGCTCGGCCAATTCCGCGAGCGCGGCGTTCTCGAAGGCCTCGGCGACTTCGTACCGCGGCGCCTTCAGTTCTCGGGCGACGCGGCGCAGCGTACGAGCTCGCGGGTCCTCGGCGCGGTAGACGCGGTGACCGAATCCCATCAGCCGTTCACCGCTGTCGAGCGCTCGCTTGACATAGCCGGCGGCGTTACCGGTGCGCTCGATCTCCTCGATCATGGCCAGCACCCGTGACGGGGCTCCGCCATGCAATGGACCGCTCATCGCACCGACCGCTGCGGACAGAGCCGCTGCGACGTCGGCTCCGGTCGACGCCACGACGCGAGCGGTGAAGGTCGAGGCGTTCATGCCGTGTTCGGCCGCGGACGTGAAGTACGCGTCCACCGCCTTGACGTGGTCGGGATCGGGTTCGCCCCGCCAGCGGATCATGAAACGTTCGACGATCGTCCGCGCTTTGTCGATCTCGCGCTGCGGCACCATCGGCAGCCCGATGCCCCGCGCGGACTGTGCAACGAACGAGAGCGCCATCACAGCCGACCGGGCTAGATCGTCGCGGGCCTGCTCGTCGGTGATGTCGAGCAGCGGCTGGAATCCCCAGGCTGGAGCCAGCATGGTGAGCGCACTCTGCACGTCGACCCGGACGTCGCCGGAGTGCACCGGTATTGCGAACGGCTCCGCCGGCGGCAGGCCCGGCTGGAAGGCGCCGTCGACCAGCAGTCCCCAGACGTTCTCGAACGGGACGCGGCCGACGAGGTCCTCGATATCGACACCGCGATAGCGCAGCGCGCTACCTTCCTTGTCGGGCTCGGCGATCTCCGTCTCGAAGGCGACGACACCTTCAAGACCATGTTGGACCTCGGACATGCACGCTCCCTTGGGTTGCTCGTGGCCCCCCGCGCTTCGTCAAACGTCACGGATGGGTCGTTTGACGACATAGTTGTTCGGTCGACCCTCCATTCTGCCGTGTGGCTGTGGGACTACAACAACTCATACCCCGTCAACTGTGCGAAATCCCACATTGATCCGCAGCTTCTGCCGAACCCGCATGGCAGGCTTGTCGGCCGTGGGAGAGGACCTGTCGGCGATGCGACGCGCCTACCGCAGCGGACGGTTGCTGGAATCCGGTGTTCCAGCGGACCCGTTCGAGCTCTTCCGTGCCTGGTTGTTGGGCGCCGTCGAGGCCGGCCTGGCCGAACCGAATGCGATGCTTCTCGGCACGGCGGATGCCTCTGGACAGCCGAGCACGCGAATCGTGCTGCTCAAAGAGCTCGACGAGGCCGGTTTTGTGTTCTACACCAACCTCGGCTCGCGTAAGGCGCGCGAGATCGCGGTCAACCCGGCCGTGTCTCTCTGCTTTCCGTGGTTTGCCATTGAGCGGCAGGTTGTGGTGACCGGGACGGCGGTGCAGGTGCCGCGAGCCGAGGCCGCCGCCTACTGGGCGACCCGGCCGCGGGAATCCCAGCTTGGCGCATGGGCGAGCGCGCAGTCGTCGGTGATCGCTTCTCGGGACGAGCTCGAGCGGCGGGCGGCCACGATGGCCGAGCGGTTCCCCGGCGACGTGCCGTTGCCCGCCTTCTGGGGTGGATTCCGCGTGACGCCCGACTCGATCGAGTTCTGGCAGGGTGGCCCAGCCCGGCTGCACGACCGGCTCCGGTATACGCGCCATACAGCGGGTGAGTGGCATCTGGAGCGGTTGGCACCCTGAGGTTGATGCAGGCCGACAAATGCAGCTCGCGGGCCACTTCCGGCGTCCGCAGTACTGCGTCCGTCCGGCCCGGAGGGACAAGGTCCGGGGGCCCGCGAGCTGGGTGACTGTCCTTGGGATTGCCCGCTACGGAGCGCCGGTGCGCTACGCGTGGCGAGCGGTGAACGCTCCTAGCGGGCGGTCACCTCACGAGTCCCAGAGCTATACATACTGCGGACCACCTCCTTCCCGTGTACCTCAGACCGTACGGTCACCGGTGGCCACAAGGCAATGGGTTATCTCACAGCGAACTACCCTTGACGCTCGTGACCCGAGCCTCCTTGGACAAGCAGCCGCACGAGGTGGCGGCCATGTTCGACAACGTCGCCGAGCGCTATGACGTGACCAACGACGTGCTGTCGCTCGGACAGGACCGGCTCTGGCGGCGGGTGGTCGTGCGGGCCGCGGACGTCCAGCCGGGGGAGTGCGTACTGGATCTTGCTGCGGGCACTGGCACCTCGAGTGTGCCGTTCGCGACCGCCGGCGCCTTCGTCGTCCCGTGCGATTTCTCGCTCGGCATGCTGGAGGAGGGCCACCGCCGGCGCCCGGCCTTGCCGTTCGTTGCCGGCGACGCGATGCGCCTACCGTTCGCCGACCGAAGCTTCGACGTGGTGACCATCTCCTTCGGGCTGCGCAACGTCCAGGATCCCGAGGCCGCCCTGCGTGAGATGTTGCGGGTAACGCGACCGGGCGGCCGGCTGGTGCTGTGCGAGTTCAGCCACCCGACGTGGGGCCCGTTCCGGCGCGTGTACTTGGAGTACCTGATGCGGGCCATCCCGGCCATCGCCCAGCGGGTCGCCAGCAACCCCGAGGCGTACGTCTACCTGGGCGAGTCCATTCCCGCCTGGCCGGATCAGCGCGCTCTTGCCTCGGCCGTCGCCGGAGCGGGATGGACGCAGGTGAAGTGGCGCAACCTCTCCGGCGGAATCGTGGCGATCCACCATGCGCTCGCTCCTTGATCGACGGAAGATCCGTCCCGGATAGCCGGGTGCCCGGGTAGCCGGGATGGAGGGTTCTTCGATCTTGAAACACAGTGAGTCCCCCCGCGTGTAAGCACCACCCCCATGGCCCTAGACTGGCGTGGAAATGTGCTCGTGAACGCTTTCACGAACCCGCCGACCGCACTGAGGACCGCATGAGCCCGACGGCCAACGACGCCGATGTCATCGTCGTAGGCGCTGGACCCGCAGGTTCGACGACGGCGTATTACCTGGCCCGTGCCGGGCTGGACGTGCTGATGCTGGAGAAGGCGACCTTCCCGCGGGACAAAGTGTGCGGCGACGGGCTCACTCCGCGGGCGGTACGCCAACTCGTACGGATGGGCATCGATACATCCGGCCCGGGCTGGATCCGCAACCACGGGCTCCGCGTCATCGGCGGCGGGATGCGAATCGAAATGCCGTGGCCGGACCTCGCGAGTTACCCGAACTATGGCCTGGTCCGCACCCGGATGGACTTCGACGAGATCCTGGCCCGGCACGCAGAGAAGTCCGGCGCACGGCTCCACGAGAGCACGAACGTCACCGGGCCCGTCCTCGACGAGCGAACCGGTCGCATCGTCGGGGTCACTGCCAAGCCGGTGGACGACGGCGGGCGGACGGCAGGCGCCGAGCTGACCTACCGGGCCCCCATCGTCGTGGCCGCGGACGGCGCATCGTCGCGGCTCGCGACCGCGATGGGTATCCACAAGCGTGACGACCGTCCCATGGGCGTCGCGGTCCGGACATACTTCACCACACCACGGCACGACGACGACTGGATGGAGTCGTGGCTCGAGCTGCCGGTCCGCAATGAGCGCGGTCGCGACGAGTTGCTGCCGGGCTACGGGTGGATCTTCGGGACCGGAAACGGCACGAGCAACGTGGGCCTCGGCATCTTGAACACGTCCAAGGCGTTCGGCCAGGTCGACTACCGGCAACTGCTCAAGCGATGGGTCGCGCAGACTCCGGACCACTGGGGCTTCACTGAGGAGAACCAGGTCGGCCCGATCCGGAGTGCGGCCCTGCCGATGGCCTTCAATCGGCAGCCCCACTACTCGCGAGGGTTGTTGCTGGTCGGCGACGCGGGCGGCATGGTCAATCCGTTCAACGGCGAAGGCATCGACTACGCCATGGAGGCGGCGAGCCTAGCGGCCACGGTGATTGCCGATGCCTTGGCCCGCTCCACCAGCGCTCAGCGTGAGCGAGTGCTCCAGGGTTACCCGGCCGCGCTGAAGCAGGAGCACGGGGGCTACTACACGCTCGGGCGAATCTTCGTAAGGTTGATCGGGGACCCGCGCATCATGAAACTGTGCACGCGGCACGGGTTGCCGCATCCGTCGCTGATGCGACTTGTGCTCAAGTTGCTGGCCAACTTGACCGATCGCCGCGACGGCGACGTCTACGACCGTCTGATCAACACCCTCACCCGGCTGGCACCGGCTGCGTGAGGGCATGAGGAGACTGGTGTGTTCCATACAACCAACGTGATCCGCATCACTAGCATGGGGACGCTGTTTGCCGGTGGAGAGGGGGTCGGATGAACCCGTACGTGCCGATCATCGGGCTGATCGCCCTAGCCGCGATCTTCGCGGTGGGCACTCTGGTGACGTCTCACCTGGTGGGTAAGCGGACGTTCAACCGCGCCAAGGTCGACTCCTACGAGTGCGGAATCGAGCCGACGCCGCAGCCGGTCGGCGGCGGCCGCTTTCCCGTCAAGTACTACCTGACCGCAATGACGTTCATCATCTTCGACATAGAGATCGTCTTCCTGTACCCGTGGGCGGTGCGGTTCGATCACCTCGGCCTGTTCGGCTTCGTCGCGATGGTGACCTTCCTGTTCCTGATCACGGTGCCGTACCTCTACGAATGGCGCCGTGGCGGGCTGGACTGGGACTAAAGGAGGGAGCACACCGTGGGAATCGAAGAGAAGCTGCCCTCCGGCGTCCTGCTGACGTCGGTGGAGAAGTTCGCCGGCTGGGCCCGAAAGAGCTCGATGTGGCCGGCCACCTTCGGGCTGGCCTGCTGCGCGATCGAGCTGATGGCTACCGGCGCGCCGCGCCACGACATGGCGCGGTTCGGGATGGAGGTCACCCGAGCGTCGCCGCGCCAGGCCGACCTGATGATCGTCGCCGGGCGGGTGAGCCAGAAGATGGCACCCGTCCTGCGGCAAATTTACGACCAGATGGCCAACCCGAAGTGGGTGCTGTCGATGGGTGTGTGCGCGAGTACCGGCGGCATGTTCAACAACTACGCGATCGTCCAGGGCGTCGACCACGTCGTTCCCGTCGACATCTATCTGCCCGGCTGTCCGCCGCGGCCAGAGATGCTGATGGACGCGATTCTCAAGCTGCACGAGAAGGTGGCCAACGAGCCCCTCGGGGCGCACCGTGAACGCGCCGAGGACGAAGCCGAACAGGCTGCCCTGACGGCCGCCCCGACGCATGAGATGAAGGGCCTACTTCGGTGAGCTGGGCCGGCCGCGCAGCACGTCAGAAGGCGAGTGCGACCAGATGAGCGAGACGAACTACCCCGGCGACCGGTCGCCGGAGAAGGCCGAGGCCACGGCTCCTGCCGCTGGCAAGGAGGAGCCGGCTGCCGCGCCGGACGCCGAGGACGTGCCGGAGCGGGCGGCCGACGGTGAGGGCGAGCGGGCGGGCGACGCCGACCGGGTGGGCGCCGACATGACGGCCAGTGCCGAGGCCGTCGTCGCCGGGCCAGGCGATCTGCCGGCCGAGACGCCGGAGGAAGAGGCCGGCCCGCCACCCGCCCACCCGTCCCGCCGCGGCATGTTCGGCGTGTCGGGCACGGGCGACACGTCCGGCTACGGCCGGCTGGTGGCGCGCGACACCAACCCGGTCCGGCACGGTTCGACACCGCGGCCGTGGGGTGACGAATTCGACACCGTCGGCGATGCCTTGGAGGCAGCGCTGCCCACCTTCGGCGCCGCCGTGGAGCGGGTACTCGTCGACCGCGGCGAGCTCACCCTGTTCGTGCGGCGCGAAAACCTGGTGGAGGTGGCGCGGGCGCTGCGTGACGACCCGGCGCTTCGATACGAGATGTGCATGGGCGTCAGCGGTGTTCACTACCCGGATGACACCGGCCGCGAGCTACACGCCGTTTACCCATTCCTGTCGGTCACGCACAACCGCCGGCTGCGGGTCGAGGTGACTTGTCCGGACAACGATCCGCACATCCCGTCCATCGTCGATCTGTACCCGGGCAACAACTGGCACGAGCGCGAGACGTACGACTTCTTCGGGATCATCTTCGACGGGCATCCGGCGCTGACCCGGATCGAGATGCCGGACGACTGGGTGGGCCACCCGCAGCGGAAGGACTACCCGCTCGGCGGCATTCCGGTCGAGTACAAGGGCGCGACGATCCCGCCACCCGACGAGCGGAGGGCGTACACCTGATGAGCAATCTCGACGATGTGACGTTTGCCGCTCCGGCAGGTGACGAGCCGGCCGACGCCGGCGTCCGCGAGACCACCGAGGGCCCGGTCTACACGGTGACCGGCGACGACTGGGGCGAGGTCGTCGACGCGGCGATCGCCGGTCAGGAGCGGATCGTCGTCAACATGGGTCCGCAGCACCCGTCGACCCATGGCGTGCTGCGGCTGATCCTCGAGCTCGACGGCGAGACGATCATCAACGCTCGCTGCGGCATCGGGTATCTGCACACGGGCATCGAGAAGAACTGCGAGTACCGCACCTGGACCCAGGGCGTAACGTTCCTGACCCGCGCGGACTACCTGTCGCCGTTCTACAACGAGGCCGCCTACGTGCTCGGCGTGGAGCGTCTGCTCGGCATCACCGACCAGATCCCGGAGCGGGCCACCGTCATCCGGGTGATGATGATGGAGCTCAACCGGATCTCTTCGCACATGGTCGCGATAGGCACAGGTGGCATGGAGATCGGCGCCCTGACCGTCATGACGCAGGGCTTCCGAGAGCGCGAGCGCACGCTGGACTTGTTCGAGCTGATCACCGGGCTGCGGATGAACCACGCGTACATCCGGCCCGGTGGCGTCGCTCAGGACCTGCCGCCCGGAGCGGTCGAAAGCATCCGCGAGTACATCCGCTGGATGCGCGAGTACCTGCCGACGTACGAGAAACTCCTGAACGAGAACCCGATCTTCAAGGGCCGCTCGGTCGGCGTCGGTTACCTGGACCTGACCGGCTGCACGGCGCTCGGCATCACCGGCCCGGTACTGCGCTCGACGGGGTTGCCGCTGGACCTGCGCAAGAGCCAGCCGTACTGCGGATACGAGACGTACGAGTTCGACGTCCCGACCGTCGACACGTGCGACTCGTACGGCCGCTACCTGATCCGGCTCTACGAGATGTACGAGTCGCTGAAGATCGTCGAGCAGTGCCTGGACAGGCTGGAGCCAGGCCCCGTCGTGATCGCTGACAAGAAGATCGCCTGGCCGGCTCAGCTGGCCCTCGGTGGCGACGGCCTCGGCAATTCGCTCGACCACATCCGGCACATCATGGGCGAGTCGATGGAAGGCCTGATCCACCACTTCAAGCTGGTGACCGAAGGGTTCCGGGTGCCGGCGGGCCAGGTCTACCAGGCCGTGGAGAGCCCGCGTGGCGAACTCGGCGCGCATGTCGTCTCGGAGGGCGGAACCCGCCCGTGGCGGGTGCACCTGCGCGACCCCTCGTTCAACAACCTGCAGGCCGTGGCCGCCATGTGTGAGGGAGGAATGGTGGCCGACGTGATCGTCGCCGTGGCGAGTATCGATCCTGTGATGGGAGGTGTGGACCGGTGAACGCAACCGGTGGCGTGAGCGGCGAGGCGAGCGAACGAGCGCAGTGGTCGGCCGAGCGGAGCGAGGTCGCCCGCGGAGCGAGTAAGGAGCCGAGCGCGACCAGTGCATCGAGCGGCGAGGCGAGCGAGCGGAGCCAGTGGCTGGCCGACCGCAGCGAGATTGCCAAGGGCGGCCGCAAGGAGCCGGCCGGGGCTCGCGAGACCGCATTGAACGAGACCGCGCGGGCCGAGATGCGCGAGATCATCGCCCGCTACCCCGAGCCGCGGTCCGCACTGCTGCCGATGCTGCATCTCGTGCAGGCCTACGAGGGATACGTGACCCCCGCCGGCATCGAGATGTGCGCCGAAGAGCTCGGCCTCACCGAGGCCGAGGTGGCAGCGGTCGCGACGTTCTACACCATGTACAAGCGCCGCCCGATGGGCGAATACCACGTGGGTGTGTGCACCAACACGCTGTGCGCGATCATGGGCGGCGACCAGATCTGGTCCGAGCTGACCGATGAACTCGGCATCGGGCACGACGAGACCACCGACGACGGCATGGTTTCGCTCGAGCGGGTCGAGTGCAATGCAGCCTGTGACTTCGCTCCGGTGATGGTCGTCAACTGGGAGTTCATGGACAACCAGACCCCCCAGACTGCTCGTGAGTTGGTCGGTAAGCTCCGGTCCGGCGAACAAGTCCAGTCGACGCGAGGACCAGGCATCTGCACCTGGAAGCAGGCGGCCCGGATCCTCGCCGGATTCCCGGACGGACGCGCCACGGAAGGCCCGCCGGCCGGCGCGGCCAGCCTGGCCGGGCTGGTCCTTGCTCAGGAGAAAGGCTGGACCGCGCCCGAAGGTGGGCGGCCTGCTCTCGGCGCCGGCGGTTCACACAGCCAGGAGGATGATCGGTGACCACGCTGACACCAGTCCTGTCCGCGCGCTGGCACGAGGACGACAGCTTTACCCGCGCCGGTTACGAGCGAGCCGACGGCTACCGGGGGCTGCGTATCGCCCTGCAGCGCACGCCTGCCGACCTGGTGACGATCATCAAGGACGCTGGCCTCCGCGGCCGTGGCGGAGCGGGCTTCCCGACGGGTATGAAGTGGAGTTTCGTTCCGAAGGACAGCCCAAAGCCGACGTACCTCGTGGTGAATGCAGACGAGTCCGAGCCGGGAACCTGCAAGGACATCCCGCTCATGCTGGCTTCGCCGCACGTCCTGGTAGAGGGCACGATCATTTCCTCGTACGCCATCGGCGCACACACTGCGTTCATCTACGTGCGTGGTGAGGTACTGCACGTCATCCGCCGACTGCAGGCAGCGGTGGCCGACGCCTACGAGGCCGGCTACCTGGGCAAGGACATCCTCGGCTCGGGTTACGACCTGGACATCGTCGTGCACGCGGGTGCCGGCGCCTACATCTGTGGCGAGGAGACCGCACTGCTGGACTCTCTCGAAGGCCGGCGCGGCCAGCCTCGGCTCCGGCCACCGTTCCCTGCGGTTGCGGGACTGTACGCATCTCCGACGGTCATCAACAACGTAGAGACCATCGCGTCCGTCCCGGCGATCGTGGCCAACGGGGAGGACTGGTTCCGCTCGATGGGCTCGGAGAAGTCGCCTGGGTTCACGCTGTACTCGCTCTCCGGCCATGTCACGAGTCCCGGGCAGTACGAGGCGCCGCTGGGCATCACACTGCGCGAGCTGCTGGACATGGCCGGCGGCGTCCGGAACGGCCGTGAGCTCAAGTTCTGGACGCCGGGCGGCTCGTCGACGCCGCTGCTGACGGCCGATCACCTGGACGTCCCGCTGGACTACGAGGGCGTGGCCGAGGCGGGCAGCATGCTGGGCACCAAGGCACTGCAGATCTTCGACGACACGACGTGTGTCGTGCGGGCGGTGCTGCGCTGGGTCGAGTTCTACAAGCACGAGTCGTGCGGCAAGTGCACTCCCTGCCGGGAGGGCTTCTGGTGGCTTGTGCAGATCCTGCAGCGACTGGAGGCCGGCGACGGCACCGAAGCCGACCTCGAGAAGCTGCTCGACCTGTCCGACAACATCGCGGGGCGTTCGTTCTGCGCGCTGGCCGACGGCGGTGTCGCGCCGATCACCTCGTCGCTGCAGTACTTCCGTGACGAGTACCTGGCCCACTTCGAGCACGGTCGGTGCCCGTTCGATCCGGCCGCCTCGACCCTGTTCGCTGAGACTGCGGGAGCCGCAACATCATGACCGTCACCGAGCCGACAAGCGGTGCCGTCGAGCAGGCCGAGAAGCTGGTAACCCTGACGATCGACGGCTTTGAGGTCAGCGTTCCTGAAGGCACGCTGCTCATCCGCGCCGCCGAGTTGCTGGGCATCCAGGTTCCGCGCTTCTGTGACCACCCGCTCCTGGACCCCGTCGGCGCCTGCCGCCAGTGCCTGGTCGAGATCGTCGACGACGGCCGTGGCCGGGGCATGCCCAAGCCGCAGGCCTCCTGCACAACGACGGTCATGCCGGGCATGGTGGTGAAAACCCAGCTCACGTCACCGGTCGCGGACAAGGCCCAGCAGGGCATCATGGAGTTCCTGCTGATCAACCACCCGCTGGACTGCCCGGTGTGCGACAAGGGCGGCGAGTGCCCGCTGCAGAACCAGGCGATGTCGAACGGCCGCGGGGAGTCCCGGTACGAAGGCAAGAAGCGCACGTACCCCAAGCCGATCTCGATCTCCAGCCAGGTGCTGCTGGACCGGGAACGATGCGTCCTGTGCGCGCGGTGCACCCGGTTCTCCACCGAGATCGCCGGCGACCCGTTCATTGAGATGCTCGAACGGGGCGCGCTGCAGCAGGTGGGCATCTACGAATCCGAGCCGTTCGAGAGTTACTTCTCGGGCAACACGATTCAGATCTGCCCCGTCGGAGCCCTCACGAGTGCGGCGTACCGGTTCCGCGCGCGCCCGTTCGACCTGGTATCGGTGCCGTCGGTGGCCGAGCACGACTCGAGTGGGGCGGCCATCCGAGTCGACCACCGACGGAATACCGTGATGCGGCGGCTGGCCGGTGACGACCCCGAGGTCAACGAAGAATGGATCTCGGACAAGGACCGGTTCGCCTTCCGGTACGCCAACCTGGACGACCGGCTCACGCATCCGCTCGTCCGCGACGAGCAGACCGGTGAGCTGATTCCTACCTCGTGGCCGGACGCCCTGAACGTGGCCGCCGAGGGCCTGCGCGCAGCCCGCGCCGAGCGCGGTGTCGGCGTGCTCACCGGCGGACGGCTGACGCTCGAGGACGCATACGCCTACTCCAAGTTCGCCCGACTGGTCCTGCGGACCAACGACATCGACTTTCGGGCCCGGGTCCACTCCAAAGAGGAGGCCACGTTCCTGGCCGCGGTCGCTGGGGCACGGATGGAGGTGACCTACGCCGACCTCGAACGGGCGCCTGCCGTGCTGCTGGCGGGTTTGGAGGCCGAGGAGGAGGCGCCGACCATCTTCCTGCGGCTACGTAAGGCCGTCCGAAAGAACCGCACCTCGGTCACATCCATTGCCCCGTTCGCGTCACGTGGCCTGCAGAAGCTGTCCGGCAGGCTGATCCCGACGGTGCCCGGTACCGAGGCCGAGGCGCTGGCCAGTGACGAAGTAGCGGCACTCGTGCGAGAGCCCGGCTCGATAATTCTCGCCGGTGAACGGCTGGCAGGTGCGCCTGGCGCGTTGTCGGCGGTCGCAGCGCTGGCCGTCGGCACAGGTGCCCGTCTTGCCTGGGTGCCGCGGCGAGCCGGTGACCGCGGGGCGGTCGAGGCCGGTGTGTTGCCGATCCTGCTTCCCGGCGGCCGGCTCGTGGAGAATCCGGAAGCCAGGATCGACGTGAGCGCGGTCTGGGAAGTCGATCACCTGCCGCCGTTGCCAGGCCGCGACACCGCGGGCATGGTCAGGGCCCTGAACGACGGGCAACTCAGCGGGGTGATCGTCGCAGGTGTCGAGTTGGCCGACCTGCCCGATCCGGCTGCCGCGCGGGACGCCTTACGTGCCGCACGATTCGTCGTCAGTGTTGAAGTCCTCCGCAGCGAGGTCACCGAGTCCGCTGATGTGGTCTTCCCAGTCGCTCCCGTCGTGGAGAAGGCGGGCACGTTCATCAACTGGGAGGGCCGGGAGCGGCCGTTCTCCGTTGTGCTGGAGTCGTCGAACGCGCTGACCGACGCGCGGGTGCTGACCCACCTAGCCGCCGAACTCAATGTCGACCTCGGGTTGGCGACGATCGAATCGGTCCGGGCTGAGCTGGCCGAACTCGGCGCGTGGGATGGCGAACGTCCGGCGCCGCCGGCCGCCCGGCCGGCGGATCAGCAGCAGCCGGGCGCCGGCGAAGTGCGGCTGGCCACCTGGCGCCTGCTGTTGGACGACGGCCGCCTGCAGGCTGGTGAGCCGCATCTGGCCGGCACCGCCCGGCGGCCGGTCGCCCAGCTATCCGCTGCCACCGCTGCCGCGGCGGGCGTGGATTCGGACGTCACCGTGGCCACCGAGCACGGCGCGATCACCTTGCCCGTCGAGATCACCGACATGCCCGACGGCGTGGTCTGGGTGCCGCAGTACTCGCCTGGTTCGCACGTCCATGACATGCTGCGGGCTGTCGCCGGAGACGTGGTGGCGCTGCGAACAGCCGAAGGCCCACCAACGGGCAGTAGTGGCTCGGCAACTGCTGGTTCTGCACTGGGAGGTGCGGCGTGACCGCGATCGTCGCGCAGAACTACGACAATATCGAGGGGTTCGGCAACGACCCGTGGTGGCTGGTGGCCCTCAAAATCCTGGTGATCTTCGGCTTCCTGCTGGTCATCACGTTGTTCAACATCGTCTTCGAGCGCAGGGTCGTCGCACGGATGCAGCACCGGATCGGTCCGAACCGGGTCGGCCCGCGCGGCTCGCTGCAGAGCTTCGCCGACGCGATGAAGCTCATGCTCAAAGAGGACCTCATGCCGCGGAACGTGCACCGGACGGTGTACATCCTGGCACCGATGATCGCGGTGATCCCGGCATTCTTGATCTTCGGAGTCATCCCGTTCGGCCCTGAGGTCTCGATCTTCGGACAGACGACGCCGCTGCAACTGACCGACTTCCCGGTGGCAGTGCTCTTCGTGCTCGCAGTCGCCTCGATCGGCATCTACGGCTTCATGCTGGCCGGTTGGGCGAGCGGGTCGACGTACCCACTGCTCGGTGGCGTGCGCTCGACCGCCCAGGTGATCTCATACGAACTCGTCATGGGCCTGTCGTTCGTCGGCGTGTTCCTGTTCGCCGGATCGATGTCGACCTCGCAGATCGTCGCCGAGCAGCAACGCCTCTGGTTCGGCGTCATTTTGATCCCGTCGTTCGCGATCTACCTGATCTCGATGGTGGGCGAGACCAACCGGGCGCCGTTCGACCTCCCCGAGGCCGAGGGCGAACTTGTCGCCGGATACGCGACCGAGTACTCGTCGATGAAGTACGCAGTGTTCTTCCTGGCCGAGTACATCAACATGGTGAACGTGTCGGCCCTGGCCACCACGCTTTTCCTGGGCGGCTGGCGAGCACCGTGGCCGCTGTCGGCGATCGGCGACGGCATGCTCAACGAGGGCTGGTGGCCGGTGTTGTGGTTCCTGGCCAAGGTGCTGTTGATGATCTTCCTGTTCGTCTGGTTGCGCGGCACGCTGCCCCGCCTCCGGTACGACCAGTTCATGAAGCTGGGCTGGAAGGTGCTGCTGCCGATTTCGTTGGTGTGGATCGTTGCCGTGGCCGGCATGCGGCTGGCGTTCAATGAAGGCATCACCCGCCAGCAGATGCTCACCTGGGGCGGCGTGGCGTTCGCCATCTTGCTGCTCGTCACCTTCCTCTGGCCCGAGCGCAAACGCGAGGAACCGGCGGCCGAAGCGCCGGCACCACGCGAGACACCCTTCCCCGTGCCGCCGCTGCCTGGCGAGGAGGCGGCCGTGCCGTCCGGGCCGGCAACCGAGGACGCCCGTGCCGGTTCGGACAACTCGAGCAAGGAAGAGGAGGGCACCCGTGCCTAAGATCCTCGACTCCGTCGCAGGTTTCGGGGTCACGTTCCGGACGATGTTCAAGAAGGTCGTCACGGAGGAGTATCCCGAAAAACCGCGCCCGGTGGCGCCGCGCTTTCACGGCCGGCACCAGCTGAACCGGCACCCGGACGGGCTGGAGAAGTGCGTGGGGTGCGAACTGTGCGCGTGGGCTTGCCCGGCGGATGCGATTTACGTCGAAGGTGCCGCCAACACCGACGAGGAGCGCTACGCGCCCGGGGAGCGGTACGGGCGCGTGTACCAGATCAACTACTTGCGCTGTATTCTCTGCGGGCTGTGCATCGAGGCTTGCCCCACGCGGGCGCTCACCATGACCAATGAATACGAACTCGCTGACTACACCCGGGAGAGCCTCATCTACGAGAAGCGGGACCTCCTCGCGCCGCTGCTGCCAGGTATGGAGGCGCCGCCGCACCCCATGCGGCTCGGCGACGACGAACGCGACTACTACGTCCGGTCGGGCGCGCGGCCCGGGAGGAGCGCGTCGTGATCGCGGACGTGCTCGCTCAGACCGTTGATTCGACCGGCGGAGGGACCGGCGAGGCCGTGCTGTTCTGGATCCTCGCCCCGGTCGCCGTGGTCGCGGCGCTCGGGCTGGTCATATCGCGCAAGGCGGTCCACGGCGCGCTGTTCCTGGCCGTAGTCATGATCTCGCTGGCCGTGTTCTTCATCGCGCTGGAGGCACCGTTCCTCGGCGTCGTGCAGGTGGTCGTCTACACCGGCGCCATCATGATGTTGTTCCTGTTCGTCATCATGCTGGTCGGAGTCGATGCCAGCGACTCGAGAGTCGAGACGATCAGGGGTCAGCGGTCCGCGGCGATCCTGGCCGGGCTGGGCCTGGGCGTGCTCTTAGTCGCGATCGTCAGCCGGGCGGTGTTCTCAGACTGGGTCGGCTTGGCCGGCGCAGCGCCGGAGGGAAGCGTCCCGGCCATTGCCGACGCGATCTTCTCGCGGTACGTCTGGGCGTTCGAGATCGTGGCGGCGACGTTGATCACAGCGGCGCTCGGGGCGATGGTGCTCACCCATCAGGAGCGGTTGACGCCCCGGCCGCGCCAGCGCGAGCTCGCGGAGCAGCGCTTCGCCTCGGGAAGCGGGTCGGCCGCTTCACAGCTGCCCAGCCCGGGTGTCTACGCGCGGCACAATGCGGTCGACACACCGGCGCTGCTTCCCGATGGCACGACGAGCGATGACTCGGTGCCAGGGGCGCTCGTGGCCCGCGGGGCGGTCCGCCCGTCGGACGAGTTCACCAAGCACGAGCCCGGCGAGCTGGAAGGTGACCAGCAGTGAGCCCCACCGCATATCTCGTCCTGGCTTCGCTGTTGTTCACGATCGGTGGCGTGGGCGTGCTGGTCCGGCGCAACGCGCTGATCGCGTTCATGAGCGTCGAGCTGATGCTCAACGCGTGCAACCTGGCATTCGTGACCTTCGCCCGGATGCACGGCAATATCGACGGCCAGATCATCGCATTCTTCGTGATGGTGATCGCCGCTGCCGAAGTGGTGGTCGGCTTGGCCATCATCGTCACGATCTTCCGCACTCGCAGGTCGGCGTCGGTGGACGACGAGAGCCTGCTGAAGCTGTAGGGCTGGGTAGGGGCAGGTAAGGACAGGGTGTGCTGACTCATACTGGATCTGTACAGCCGGCCGAGGGCGTGTTCTCCGCCACCTGGCTGCTGATTTTGCTGCCGCTGGTAAGCGCGGCGGTCCTGCTGCTCGGGGGCCGCCGGCTGGACCGGGCCGCTCCCATCATCGGCACGATCATGCCCGCCGCGTCGTTCGTGTACGCGTTGGTCTTGTTCATCACGATGGTCGGCAGGGACGCCGAGGCGCGTGCCTTCTCCCTGCCGCTGTGGGACTGGTTCGCTGTCGGTGGCTACGAGGTGTCGGTCGGCCTGCAGCTGGACCAGCTGTCGATGGCCTTCGTCCTGCTCATTACCGGCGTGGGCTCGGTAATCCACCTCTACTCGATCGGGTACATGGCCGAGGACGATAGGCAGGGGCGGTTCTTCGGGTACCTCAACCTGTTCGTCGCCGCCATGCTGCTGCTCGTGCTGGCCGACGACTTCCTGATCCTGTACGTCGGCTGGGAGGGCGTCGGGCTCGCGTCGTACCTGCTGATCGGGTTCTGGCAGCACAAGGACTCGGCCGCGGTGGCTGCCAAGAAGGCCTTCGTGGTGAACCGGGTCGGCGACGCCGGCATGTCGCTGGCGATCATGTCGATGTTCGTGGTCTTCGGCACGACGGCGTTCGCCGGCGTGTTCCCCGCGGCGGCCGAGGCCTCGGAGGGTTGGCTCATCGCCATCGGGCTCCTCTTGCTGCTCGGTGCGTGCGGAAAGTCGGCGCAGTTCCCGCTGCAGTCCTGGCTGCTTGATGCCATGGAAGGCCCGACACCGGTCTCGGCGCTGATCCATGCGGCGACGATGGTGACCGCCGGTGTCTACCTGATCGTGCGGGCCGCCGACATTTACGACCTTGCACCCGCCGCACAGACGGCAGTCGTCATCGTCGGTGCCATCACGTTGCTCATGGGTGCGATCATCGGTACCGCCAAGGACGACATCAAGAAGGCCTTGGCCGGGTCCACGATGAGCCAGATCGGTTACATGATGCTGGCCGCCGGTCTGGGTCCGGCAGGGTACGCGTTCGCCATCTTCCACCTGCTGACTCACGGGTTCTTCAAGGCCAACCTCTTCCTCGGCGCCGGTTCGGTCATGCACGGCATGAACGACGAGGCGAACATGCGCCGGTACGGCGCTCTTCGCGCGGCCATGCCGGCCACCTTTATAACCTTCGCCGCCGGCTACCTCGCGATCATCGGCGTGCCACCGTTCGCCGGCTTCTTCTCCAAAGACCGGATCATCGAGGCGGCATTCGGAGAGAACTTCCTTTACGGCTTCGCTGCGCTGCTCGGTGCGGGAATCACCGCCTTCTACATGACCCGGGTCATGCTGATGACCTTTGCCGGGCGCAAGCGCTGGGCCGAGGACGCGCACCCGCACGAGTCGCCGTCGGTCATGACCATCCCGCTGTGGATCCTCGCCGCGCTGTCCGTCGTCGGTGGGTTGGCTCTGCTCTACATCGGCGGTGGCATCGTCGACTGGCTCGAGCCCGTGACGGGTGAGGAGCACCACGAGTTGCCGATCCCGGCTGTTGCGTTGACCGGCATCATCATCGCCGTCGTAGCGCTCGGGATCGCCACCGCGTGGCTGGTGTTCGGCCGACAGCCGGTGCCGGCGACCGCCCCGGCGGGTTCGTTCGTCACCGTAGCGGCCCGCAAGGACCTCTACGGCGACGCCGTCAACGAGGCGGTCTTCATGCGTCCCGGCCAGTACCTCACCCGGTCGCTGGTCTACGCCGAGAACAAGGGCTTGGACGGTGCCGTAGGCGGGATCGCCGCCGCGTTCGGCGGCCTGTCGGCCCGAATGCGCCGGATCCAGACCGGGTTCGTCCGCTCGTACGCCCTGTCGATGCTCGCCGGTGCGGCGGTCGTCGTTGTGGCCATGTTGCTCGTGAGGCTGCCGTGAGCTTTCCCTGGTTGACCACGCTTATAGCGCTGCCGGCGCTTGGCGCCGTACTGACCGCGCTGGTGCCCGAAGGCATGGAGCGGGTGGCCAAGCGGCTGGCCCTCGGGGCGAGCCTGGTCACCGCCGCTCTGGCGATCACGGCAGGCATCGCGTTCGCCTCTGACGACGCCGCCGTTCAGTTCACCGAGCAGTACACCTGGATCGAGGCCTTCGGCGTGCACTGGGCGCTCGGAGCCGACGGCATCCGGATCACGATGATCGTGCTGACTGCGGTGATCACGCCGATCGTCCTACTGGCGATGTGGCGCGAGGCCGAGCCGGAGGGACGCCGGCCCAAGCCTTACTTTGCTTTGCTGCTGCTGCTCGAGGCGATGGTGATCGGCGCCTTCGCGGCACAGGATCTGCTGCTGTTCTACATCCTGTTCGAGGCCATGCTGATCCCGATGTACTTCCTGATCGGGATGTACGGCGGACCCAAGCGGCAGTACGCGGCGGTCAAGTTCTTGCTGTACAACCTGCTCGGCGGGTTGATCATGCTGGCCGCGGTGATCGGCATCTACGTCGAGGCGGTACAGGCCGGCGAGGGCACGTTCCTGTTGTCCGATTTGATCGCTCTGGACATAGCGCCAGAGACCCAGCGCTGGCTGTTCCTCGGCTTCATGTTCGCGTTCGCGATCAAGGCGCCGCTGTGGCCGTTCCACACCTGGTTGCCCGACGCCGCGGCCGAGGCGACCCCGTCCAACGCCGCATACCTGTCCGGCATCGTCGACAAGGTAGGCACATTCGGCATGATCGCGCTGTGTCTGCCGTTGTTCCCAGCGGCGGTGCAGGAACTCGCGCCCGCCATCGTGGTCCTCGCGGTCATCAGCATCCTGTACGGGGCGCTGCTGGCCATCGGCCAGACCGACATCAAGCGACTTATCGCGTACACCTCGATCTCGCACTTCGGCTTCATCGTGCTCGGCATCTTCGCCTTGACTTCGCAGGCGGGCACGGGGGCGACGCTGTACATGGTCAACCACGCCCTCGCGACGGTCGCGCTGTTCGCGGTGGCCGGGTTCATGATTTCGCGGCGCGGTTCGCGGCTGTGGTCGGACTACGGCGGGGTGCAGAAGCCCGCGCCCGTGCTGTCCGGCAGCCTGCTGTTCTTCGGCCTGGCCGGGCTGGCGCTGCCGGGCCTGGGAACGTTCGTCAGTGAGTTCATGGTCCTGGTCGGAACGTTCAGCCGGTACCGGGCGGCGGCCGTGTTCGCGACCGTGGGGATCATCTTGGCCGCGCTCTACATCCTGCTGCTGTACCAGCGGACGATGACCGGGCCGGCGCGAGCCGAGACGGCGTCCTTCCCGGATCTGCGCCGCCGTGAACGGGTGATTGTTGCGCCACTGGCCGCGGCGATCCTGGCGATCGGGTTCTTCCCGAAGCCGCTGATCGACGTGATCGACGACGGAGTGCAACCCATCCTGTCGGAGGTCGGCGAAGCCGATCCCACCCCGCTCCTCGAGGGTGGTTCCGAATGATCACGTTCAGCATGCCGATAGGTGCCGTACCAGGCGCACGCGCCAGGTGGAGCACCGAGACGCCTGGTGGAGTCGGTGGAGTCGGTGGAGCGACCGCCGCGCCGCATGAAAGGACCAACTCGTGACCGCGCCGACCATGGAGTACGCCGAACTGCTCCCGATCATCATCGTGCTCGGTGCCGCAGTGATTGGTGTGCTCATCGAGGCATTCGTCCCGCGCCACGCTCGCCGTCCGGCGCAGCTCGTACTGTCGATGGCGGCCCTCGCGGGCGCATTCGCCGCCGTGATCGTCCAGGCCGGGACGCAGTTGGTTGCCGCTCAGGGTTCGATCGCGGTCGACGGGCCGGCGCTCTTCCTGCAGGGGACGGTCTGCCTGACTGCGATCGTGGGCCTGATGTTCTTTGCCGAGCGGCAGGCCGACACTGCCGGCGACGCGTTCGCACCGTCTGCGGCCGTCCTGCCCGGCAGCAAGGCCGAACAGACGCTGGTCAAGGCGGGGTACCTGCAGACTGAGGTCTACCCGCTTGCGCTGCTGGCCACCGGCGGCATGCTGCTGTTTCCGGCAGCCAACGACCTGCTGATGCTGTTCATAGCACTCGAGGTGCTCTCGCTGCCGCTCTACATCCTCTGCGCGATGGCCCGCCGCCGGCGGCTGCTCTCGCAGGAGGCGGCGCTCAAGTACTTCCTGCTCGGCGCGTACGCATCGGCGTTCTTCTTGTTCGGTTCGGCGCTGATCTACGGCTACTCAGGTTCGGTGCGGTTCTCTGACATCGATGCGGCGCTGGCGGCGCGGGTGGGCCAGGAGGGCCTGTTGCTTGCCGGTGTCGCCCTGATCGCGGTGGGCCTGCTGTTCAAGATCGGTGCAGCGCCGTTCCACGCCTGGACGCCGGACGTTTACCAGGGCGCGCCCACTCCGGTGACCGGCTTCATGGCCGCAGCGACCAAGCTGGCGGCGTTCGGTGCACTGTTGCGAATCTTCTACGTGGCGTTCGGCGGGCTGCGCACCGACTGGCAGCCGCTGTTCTGGGCGATCGCGATCATCACGATGCTGCTCGGTGTGGTGCTCGCGCTGACCCAGACCGACGTCAAGCGGATGCTGGCATATTCGTCGATCGCGCACGCCGGATTCATCCTGACCGGCGTCGTGGTGGCCGAGCAGGCGGGCACCGCAAGCGTGCTGTTCTACCTCGCGACATACGCATTTGCGACGCTCGGCGCGTTCGCCATTCTCACCCTGGTGCGCGATGCGGGCGGCGAGGCAACCCACCTGTCCAAGTGGGCCGGGCTCGGCCGGCGGTCCCCAGTGGTCGCCACGGTGTTCGCCGTGTTCTTGCTCGCCCTCGCCGGCATCCCGTTGACCAGCGGCTTCGTTGGCAAGCTGGCGGTATTCGCGGCCGCCATCGAAGGTGGTGCGCTGCCGCTGGTGATCGTGGCGCTGGTGGCGAGCGCGATCGCGGTGTTCTTCTACGTCCGAGTGATCGTGCTCATGTTCTTCTCAGAGCCAGTGGCCGACGGGCCCACAGTGGCGATACCAAGTGCGTGGACCACAATCGGGGTTGCCGTCACGGTCGCCTTGACCATCGTGCTCGGCGTCCTGCCCGGCCCGCTCCTCGATCTGGCCGAGCAGGCAGCGATCTTCGTCCGCTGACCAATCCCGCGCCGATCATGCAAGTCGGGTTCGACACGCCGTCACTGTGAGGTGGCCTGGCCGGTTCCCGATTTGGACATTCCGGCGCGTCGAACCCGACTTGTGTGATCAACGCTCTGGTGGCCCCAAGCCGGGAGCGCCCGGTGACCGGCAGGTATCCTGCGAGGGAACGTGCAGGTGGGGCGCGGTAATCCGCGTGGACCGAAGCCGATCGAGGAGGCAGCCGACGTGAGACCGTCCGGCCTGGGTCTACCTGCGGTCGATCCTGCCTTCCAAGCAGCCGTCCTCGCCGGTCTCGAAGAGGTCGAGGCGCGGCTCAGCGAAGCGGTGAAGTCCGACGATGAGCTCGTCGGTCCTGCCTTGCGTCACCTCGTCGCCGCCGGCGGCAAGCGGTTCCGGCCGATGCTCGCGCTCGTGGCCGGCCAGTTCGGCGACCCGGACGCGCCGGGTGTCGTCCGATCGGCCGTCGTCGTCGAGCTCACGCACGTCGCGACGCTCTATCACGACGACGTGATGGACGAGGCGCTCGTCCGGCGAGGAGCACCGAGCGCGAATGCCCGGTGGGGCAACAGCGTGGCCATCCTGACCGGCGACTTCCTGTTTGCCCGCGCCTCGCAGATCGCTGCAGACCTAGGCACCGAGTCGGTCCGCATCCAGGCCCGGACGTTCGAACGGCTGGTTCAGGGGCAGCTCAGAGAGACGATAGGCCCACGGCCCGGTGAAGATCCGGTCGATCACTACCTTTCGGTGCTGTCCGACAAGACGGCCTCATTGATTGCCACGTCGGCCAGGTTGGGCGCCTTGCACTCGGGCGCACCATCGGAGGTCGTCGAGGTGCTGGCGCGTTACGGCGAGCGGATCGGCATGGTCTTCCAACTCGCCGATGACCTGCTTGACATCGCCAGTGAGTCGGTCGTGTCTGGCAAGACACCGGGCACGGACCTGCGCGAAGGTGTGGCGACGTTGCCAATGCTGTACGTCCGCCGGTCCACCGGTCCTGCCGACGAGCGGTTGCGTGCGCTGCTGTCCGGCCCCATCGAAGACGACGACGACCACGCCGAGGCGCTTGCGATGCTGCGTGCGCACCCTGCCATGGAAAAGGCCAGGAACGAGGTGCGGCGGTGGGCGGACGAGGCCCGCGCCGTGCTGGCTCCGCTGCCGGACATCCCG
This sequence comes from Jiangellaceae bacterium, assembly GCA_036374175.1. GTDB lineage: Bacteria > Actinomycetota > Actinomycetes > Jiangellales > Jiangellaceae > JASLBX01. The sequence continues at coordinate 24,925 of DASUUH010000145.1, forward strand.
GCGCGCCGGGCCCTCGAAGCCGTGTGTGATCAGGCCGTCAACCGCGCTGCCTGACCTGCTCGTGGATTTATCGGTGTCAGAGCTGAACGACCGAGATGTGCTCTGAGTAACGGGCGAAGTCCCCGGTGTTTATCGTGACGATCGTCTCGATGCCGTGCACCAGCATCGTTGCTACAACGTTCGCATCATGAACTTGTTTGCAAGTGCCGGGCGTACTGTCCAGCAGCATGAGGAGGCGTTCATGCACCTTTTCAGTCTCTGCAAGTAGGCTCAGCCGCCCGCCAAGGATCCGGACGTTTGTAAGTGCGTCCGACTGGGCTAGTCCGAGGCCGTTGGCCCCGACTGGACGCGTTGCGACGAACAAGTACTCGCGTAGAACCTGACCGGGACCATGCTAGCGCTAGCACGTCTGCATCAGATGACGCTCGTCACCTTTCGGCGGCCGCAGGCACGGGTGTAGATATCGCGGCAGCATGCACGCGCAATCGCCGGCGATGGACCAGCGTCTCTGTTGTGAGCACGGCGAGCGCGGTCCAGACGAGCGCGAACCCGACGAGCCGGACGGGTGGAACGGCCTCCCGGAAAACGATGACACCCAACGCGAACTGGATTATCGGAGCCAGGTACTGCAGAAGTCCCAGGGTGGTCAGCGGTACCCGGATTGCAGCAGCGCCGAAGAACAGCAGCGGGACGGCGGTGATCACACCCGCGCCGACCAGAAGAAGGTCCGTCCGGAGTCCGGCGTGGTTGAACGTGCCCGTCCCGTTGATCTCAAGCGCGACCAGGAATCCCACAGCCGGAATGAGAAGGACGCCCGTCTCGACGCCGAGGCTCTCCACCGCACCCACGTTCACCTTCTTCTTGATGAGCCCGTAGGTGCCGAAGGAGAACGCCAGGACGAGTGCGATCCACGGCGGTCGGCCGTAGTCCACGGTGAGAATGATGACGGCAATCGCGGCGAGACCGACAGCGGCCCACTGGACTGGACGCAGTCGCTCGCGCAGGATGACCACACCCATCACGACCGTGACAAGTGGGTTGATGAAATAACCGAGGGACGTCTCGATGACGTGACCGTTGACGACACCCCAGATGTACGTTCCCCAGTTGAACGTGATGATCACCGCTGCCAGGCCGAGTAGGGCGATCGAGCGGGGGGAGAGCCGGCGAACCCGCCACCAGGTGTTGCCCACTGCTAGCAATACCGCCACGACAGCCAGCGACCACACGATTCGGTGTGCGAGAACCTCGACCTCAGTGGCTTGGTCGATCAGCCCCCAGTACAGCGGGAACAAGCCCCACAGCCCATAGGCGGCGACGCCGTAGAAGAAGCCGAGACGCGAAGCACTCACCTGGCACATCGTACCGCGCGACAGCAGTATCTAATGAGAATGCTCATTACCTGAGACGGCGGGAATCTGCGGCTCGCCGCGGCCAACAGACTCGAGAGCTCGGACTCGGGGAACGTGATGGCCGGCATCACATGTAGTCAGGTCACTATTGACGTACAGTAAATAGCGAGTCACGCTTAAGGTGCGTCTCGCTGCCGGCTTGCGGCCTCCTGCACCGGTACGGGATCACGCCGCCGGCTCAGCACCGAGCCGGGCGGTTTCGAGCTGCAAGGAGGAACGGCCATGGTCCACGTACGCCGACGTGTTCTGGCGATAGTTGCGGCGGTCGCCGCGGCGCTGTTACCGATACAGGCTCAGGCCACCCCAGGTGCCGCCGGTCCTGGGGAGCAAGGTGCCCGATCGTTCATCGTGACTCTGGAAAGCGACGCCGATGCTTCGGCTGCCATTCGGCGGCACGCCGTGGCGCCGACCCACCGGTACCAACGAGTACTGAACGGTTTCGCCGCACCACTCACCGCTGCACAGGCAGCGGCATTAAGGGCGGATCCTGCCGTGGCCATGGTCGAGCTTGACGGCGTCGCCACCATCGTCGCCACCCAGGTCAACCCGCCGTCGTGGGGCCTTGATCGCATCGATCAGCGCAACTTGCCGTTGAATAACCAGTACACGTACAACATGACTGCGGCGAACGTGCACGCATACATCATCGACACCGGGATCGACGCCGGACACACCGAGTTTGAAGGGCGCGCGGCCCAGGTCATCAACACGGTCGGCGGGCCGAACCGGGACTGCAACGGTCATGGCACTCACGTGGCCGGCACGGTGGGTGCGGAGTCATATGGCGTGGCCAAAGACGTCCGCCTGTATGGCGTCAAGGTCCTCAACTGCTCCGGCTCGGGAAGCTGGTCGTCAGTGATCGCAGGCATGGACTGGGTAGCCACGAACCACACCAAGCCCGCGGTGGCCAACCTTTCACTCGGCGGCGGCTTCAACTCCTCGGTCAACAACGCGTTGAACAACCTGGCGAACCGCGGTGTCTTCGTCGTCTCGGCAGCCGGCAACTCGAATGCCGACGCGTGCAACGCCTCACCGGCGAGCGCGTCCAACTCGACGACGGTGATGGCGAGCAGCAGCTCGGACGCCCGGGCGTCGTTCTCGAACTTCGGTTCATGCGCTCACCTCTACGCACCAGGGGTTGCGATCACGTCGACCACGCCGCGCAACGGCACAGCCACCTTCAACGGAACGTCGATGGCAGCGCCGCACGTCACGGGCGTGGCGGCGATGTACAAGGCGACGTTCGGCGACGCCGGCTACAGCACGATCCGGACCTGGCTGATCAACAACGCGACGGCCGGTGTCATCTCCGGCAACCCGTCCGGCACGCCCAACCGGCTGCTGTACACCAACGGGCTGTAGGCCGCCGCGTGCCGCTGACCGCATCTCGCGGTCGGCGGCTAGATGATCCAGGTGTCGGTGCCGGCGAGCAGCGCGGCGAGATCGCCCTCGCCGTGCTGCTTGGCGGCGTCGCGGAGCTGGCCGGACATCAGATCGTCGTACGTCCGGCGTTCGACGTCGCGGAAAATGCCGATCGGGGAGCGGGCCAGCGAGCCCGGGTCGGCCAGCCGCGAGAGCGCGAACGCGACCGAGGGGTCGTCGTTGTGCGCGTCGTGGGTGAGCACGCCCTCGTCGTCGCCGTCACAAACTTCGATGACGCTTGTCTGAGGGTTGCGCCGGACACCGTAGTGCAGGTCGGTGCCGAACCGGATGGGCTGGCCGTGCTCGAGCCGGATCAAGGTCTCGTCGCGGCTGTCCGGGCTCTTCAGGATCTCGAACGCGCCGTCGTTGAAGATGTTGCAGTTCTGATAGATCTCCACGAAGGACGTGCCGCGATGAGCGGCGGCAGCGCGCAGCACGGACGTCAGGTGCGCCCGGTCGGAATCGATCGTGCGGGCCACGAAGCTCGCTTCAGCACCCAGCGCGAGGGACACCGGATTGAACGGAGTGTCCAGCGACCCCATCGGTGTCGACTTGGTGATCTTTCCGATCTCGGACGTCGGCGAGTACTGGCCCTTCGTAAGCCCGTAGATCCGGTTGTTGAACAGCAGGATCGTCAGGTTGACGTTGCGCCGCATGGCGTGGATCAGGTGGTTGCCGCCGATGGACAACCCGTCGCCGTCACCGGTCACCACCCACACCGAAAGGTCCGGACGGGTCGCGGCCAGTCCGGTCGCAATCGCCGGCGCCCGGCCGTGGATGGAATGCAGGCCGTAGGTGTTCATGTAGTACGGGAACCGCGACGAGCATCCGATACCCGAGACGAAGACTATGTTCTCGCGCCGCAGTCCTAACTCCGGCAGGAAGCCCTGAACCGTGGCCAGCACGGCGTAGTCGCCGCAGCCGGGGCACCAGCGAACCTCCTGGTCGCTCGTGAAATCCTTCTTCGTCTGGGGGGCCTCAGTCGCGGGGACGTCGCGGAGCCCGGGCAGGCCGAGCTCAGTGATCGTCTCAGTCACCGTTGATCACATCCTTGATGACGGTCGCGAGCTCGTCCGCCTTGAACGGCAGCCCGCGGACCTTGTTGTATCCGATCACGTCGACCAGGTACTTCGCCCTGAGGAGCAGGGCGAGCTGGCCGAGGTTCATTTCTGGAAGGAGCACTTTGTCGTAACGGCGCAAGACCTCGCCGGTGTTGGCGGGTAGCGGGTTGAGGTGCCGGAAGTGCGCCTGCGCGACCTGATGGCCCGCAGCCCGCACGCGCCGCACCGCCGCGCCGATCGGCCCGAAGCTCGACCCCCACCCGATGACGAGGGTGCGCGCGGCACCGGACGGATCGTCGACGTCCAGATCGGGCACGTCCACGCCATCGATCTTTGCCTGCCGGAGCCGGACCATCCGGTCGTGGTTCTCCGGGTCGTAGGAGATGTTGCCCGACCCGTCGGACTTCTCGATGCCGCCAATCCGGTGTTCGAGGCCGGGGGTGCCGGGTACCGCCCACGGGCGCGCGAGCGTCTGTGGGTCACGCAGGTACGGCCAGAACTCCGGCTCGCCGCCGTTCTGGTGGTTCGGCTCGGTTGCGAATGCTGGATCGATGACCGGCAACTCGGCCACGGTGGGTATCCGCCAGGGCTCCGAGCCGTTGGCCAGGTAGCCGTCCGAGAGCACAAAGACCGGCGTCCGGTAGGTGATCGCGATCCGTGCGGCCTCTAATGCGGCGTTGAAGCAGTCGCCGGGCGAGCACGGCGCGACAATCGGAACAGGAGCCTCGCTGTTGCGCCCGAACATCGCCTGCAGCAGGTCCGCCTGCTCGGTTTTGGTCGGCAGGCCAGTGGACGGCCCTCCACGCTGAATGTCGCAGATGATGAGCGGCAACTCGAGCGAGACCGCGAGCCCGATCGTCTCGGACTTGAGCGCGACGCCCGGCCCGGATGTAGTCGTCACGCCGAGCGCTCCGCCGAACGCGGCGCCGAGAGCGGCGCCGACCCCGGCGATCTCGTCCTCGGCCTGGAACGTCCGCACGCCGAAGCGCTTGTGTTTGGCCAGCTCGTGCAGGACGTCGCTGGCCGGCGTGATCGGGTACGAGCCGAGGAACAGCGGCAACCCGGATCGCTTGGACGCCGCGATAAGGCCGTAGGCGAGCGCTAGGTTGCCGGTGATGTTGCGGTACGTGCCGGGCGGCATCGGCGCCGGCTTGATCTCGTACCGGACGGCGAACTCCTCGGTCGTCTCGCCGAAGTTCCAGCCGGCCCGAAGCGCTGTGATGTTGGCGTCTCGGATCGTCCCGTTGCGGGCGAACTTGGTCTCGAGGAACTTGATCGTGCCGTCCAGCGGTCGGCCGTACAGCCACGACAGCAGGCCGAGCGCCAGCATGTTCTTGGATCGGCTGGCCTGCTTGCGGGTGAGGCCGAACTCTTTGAGTGCCTCCGTCGCCATACCGGTGAGGTCGACCGCGTGCACCTGATAGGAATCAAGGCTGCCGTCCTCGAGCGGGTTGGTGTCGTAGCCGACCTTCTTGAGCGCACGGGGCGTGAAGTCGGCGGTGTCGACGATGATCGTCGCACCCTTGGGGAGGTCGCTGACGTTGGCCTTCAGGGCGGCCGGATTCATCGCGACCAGGACATCGGGCGCATCGCCGGGAGTCAGGATGTCGTGGTCGGCGAAGTGGAGTTGGAAACTCGAAACACCCGGCAGGGTACCCGCAGGGGCTCGGATTTCGGCCGGGAAGTTCGGCAGGGTCGACAGGTCGTTCCCGAAAACCGCCGTCGCCGATGTGAACCTGTCTCCGGTGAGTTGCATGCCGTCGCCGGAATCGCCGGCGAACCGGATGACGACACGGTCGAGCTCGGTTGTCTGCTTGGCGCTCACCGCTGGTAGCCGCCTCCTCACGAGCGTTCACCCGATGAAACCAACGCCTAGTTGGGCACACCTGGGCTTCCGTGTCAATCCTACGTCCAGCCGATCGTGAAGGCTTAACGCGTCACGCGGCGTGTACACCACTAGGCGCATCGGTGCCCTACCACCCACACGCGACTGGTACGGCATCCACAGGCATGCTGAACGTGATCAACCGGTGGGCGCGCCGAACGTGCATGATCATGCGACAGAGCGGGGTGTGCCGAGTAAGTTGGTACAAGTCGAGTCCGCAACGATCGTGGGAGCCGCTGGTGGACGCGTTCCTGTCGCCGTATGTCGTGGCGACGGTGATCGGGCTGGCCGGCGTGGCGTTCGTTAGCCTCGCCTACGGCGCGAACCGGTTGCTGGCGCCGAGGAATCCCACGGCTGAGAAGCTGCTGAGCTATGAGTCCGGTGTCGATCCGATTGGTGAAGGCTGGGCACAAACTCATGTGCGGTACTACGTCTACGCCTTTCTCTACGTCGTATTCGCCGTCGATGTCGTGTACCTGTTCCCGTGGGCGACGATCTTCGCTGACCCGGCTTTCGGCGCGGTCACACTGGTCGAGATGTTCGTGTTCCTCGGCTTTCTGGCGGCGGGCATCATCTACGCGGTCAAGCGGGGAGTACTGACATGGCAGTGACCGATCTCGGCATGCCAACCCGCGGGCCCGGCGACGTGGGTGCCTTGCAGCGAATCGCCCCGGATCCGATCCGGGTCGTGCTCAACTGGGGCCGCAAGTACTCGTTGTGGGTATTCAACTTCGGCCTGGCGTGCTGTGCGATCGAGTTCATCGCGACGTCGATGGCCCGCCACGACTTCATCCGGCTGGGAGTGATCCCGTTCGCTCCGGGCCCTCGCCAGGCCGATCTCATGGTTGTTTCCGGGACGGTAACGGACAAGATGGCGCCGGCGATCCGCCGGCTGTACGAGCAGATGCCCGAGCCGAAGTACGTCATCTCGTTCGGGGCCTGCTCGAACTCTGGCGGACCGTACTGGGATTCCTATTCGGTTACCAAGGGCGTCGACCAGGTCATCCCGGTGGACGTCTACGTGCCCGGCTGCCCGCCCCGGCCCGAGGCACTTCTGCAAGGCATTCTCAAACTACAAGAGAAGATCGCGGCCGAGAATCTTGGCGACCGGTACGCACGCGGGCCGGTCGACGATCGCCGGTCCGCCTCCGCAGCCACACTGAACCGCCCGATCGTCGAGTCGCCACGGTCGTGACCGACGTCGCCGCGGTTGACGCGACCCGCACGGCTCGGGCCGCTGCGCAGCTGCTCGCCCCGCCGCGTGAACCGGCCCGGCCCGTCGACATCGTCCGCCACTTGATCGGCATCCAGGCGCAGCTGCCTTCGGCGGCGGCGCTCGCCATCCGGGCCCGCACCACCGGAATCACCGCCGCCGACGTCGCAGCCGCGCAGGCCGCTGGTGACCTCGTCCGCACCTGGGTGTTCAGAGGCACGCTTCATGTCGTGGCTGCCGAGGACCTCGACTGGCTACTGGGACTCGTCCGCCAAACGATCATCGCCCGGTCGGCACGCCGGCGAGGCGAGTTAGGTCTGGACGACGAGACCGTCCTCCGCTCGTCTGCCGTACTGGGCGAGGCGCTCGAAGACTGGAAACCTCGATCGCGGGCAGAGCTGTTCGCAGCGCTCGAGGCGGCCGGCGTCGATGCCGGGGGGCAACGCGGCATCCACCTGATTCGTCATGCGGCACTGACCGGACGCCTGTGCTTCGGGCCGGATCGCGGCCACGAGCCGACCTGGATCGCTCGAGAACCGCGTGTCGAGCGGCGCACCCGTACCAAAGCCTTAGCCGAACTGGCCCGCCGCTACCGGGAGGCCTACGGGCCGACGGACGCCCGCGATCTGGCGGCGTGGGCGGGCCTGCCAGCGGTCGACGCCCGGCAGGCCTGGAGCACGCTCGGCACTATCGGCGAGCCCAGAGTTCCCATGCGATCGGCGGTCCGACTGCTGCCGCACTTCGACCCGTACCTGCTGGGCTACCGGACCCGCGAGTTAATCGTGCCGTCACAGTACGCCCACGCGGTGTGGACCGGGGGCGGTTATGTCATGCCCACGGTCGTCGCCGACGGCCAGGCCGTCGGCACGTGGGAAGCCGTTCGGCGGTCCGGGAGCATGAACATCACGGTCCGGCCGTTCGGGTCGCTTGCGGATGACACGCGGTCGGGGATCAATGCAGAGGTGGCCGACATCGGCCGGTTCCTCGGCGTCCAGTCGGCGTGGACCATTGGGGCGGCCGCCAGCCGGGCTTGAGCTGCCGCTTTCTTGCTCCCGGTCAGGCCGGTCGATCAGTCGCCGTGCTCGGTCGGCGGTGGCCCGAGGACGGCAATGATGCGCTCGGCGGCGTGCGGCGGGATGCGGGTGAAGCGCACAGTCGTGTCGCCTTCTCGAGCGCTGTCCACGATGTCGCGTAGCGCGTAGACGCCGGTCAGGTCGACCCGGCCGAGACGATGCAGGTCGATCTCGACGACGTCCGCGTCGGCGTTGGCGGCGAGCAGCGTGTTGACCGCGGTCTGGAATGTGGGTGCCGAACCGAAGTACAGGACCCCGTGCGGCAGGACGTACAGTGTCCGGCCGACCCGCCAGGAGTCGACGTCCAGCCGTGTCTCACGCCAGAGATGCACGGCCAGCGCCAGCCCGATGCCGATCAGCAGACCGCGTTCGATGTGTGGCGCGAGCACCAGCGTGGCCACGAACGTGGGCAGCGCGACAAGGAACTGCGGCCTCGACTGCTGCCAGTACTCGCGGAACGCCGAGATGTCGATCAACGAGACGGCGGCGACGATGATCAAACCGGCCAGCACTGCGGTCGGCAGATCGGACATGACCTCGGCGAAGGGCAGGAAGGCCACCACAGTTAGCCCGGTTATTGCGCCACTCCAGCGAGTGCGAGCGCCCGATTGCCGGTTCAGGGCCGACCGGGAGAACGATCCGCCGGCGGGGTAGCCGCCGACCACGGCCGCACCCAGGTTCGCCAGGCCCTGACCCACGAACTCCCTGTCCGGATCCCACGGCTGCCGATCCATGGTGGCGTAGCGGCGCGCGATCGACGCGGGTTCGGCAAACCCGACGACGGCGATGACTAAGGCCGGGACGAGCAGCGCCGGGACGTCCGACCAGGGCAGGGCAAGGCTGAGCTGAGGCAGACCGCTTGGGATATTTCCCACCACGTCCACGTCAAACAGGTTCAGCCGGCTGGCGGCCAAACCCAGTGCCGTCACGAGCAACACCCACGGAAACACGGCGAGCAGCTTGCGGCCGACGAGCACGATCAGCACGGTCAGTGCTCCGATGGAGATCGCCACCGGGCTCCAGTCGCCCGCTTCGGACACGGCCCGGGCGGCCGTCTCCAGCGGGTTGCCGCTGGTCTCCACATCGGAACTCACCAGCGCCGGCACCTGGGACGCCAGGATGAGCACGGCGGCGGCCACGGTGAATCCGGTCACGACGGGCACCGACATCAGGTACGACAGCGCACCCCACCGCAACAGACCCAAGCCCACCCTCGCGATGCCGACCAGCAGCGCCAGTAGCGCGGCAAGCCCGGCGAACTCGGCGGTTCCGGTTGGAGCCAGTGGGGCGATGGCGCCGAGCGTCAGCAGACTGGTCAGTGCGACTGGACCCGTCTGCAGATATGGCGACGAGCCGATGGCGGCGGCCGCGATGGGAGCCGCTGCCGCGGCATAGAGGCCGTGGACCGCAGGTAACCCGGCGAGCTCGGCGTAAGCCAGCGACTGAGGGACCAGCACGAGGGCGACGCTGACCCCGGCAACCAGGTCTCCCCGAGTCGGTGGGGTGAACTTCATGTGCGCGCCCCCGTCACGCGATAGAAATCCACGTGGCGTGGGCCCGGCCGAGTTCCCGGCCGTCCGCTCCGTACACGGTCGACGCCGTCCAGGTCTTGCGGCCTTCAACGCCGAGCAGCTGGCCCATCACGACGCATTCCTCGCCGCCTGCCGGCACGTCCTCAACTGCAGCGGTCATCCGGCCGAGCACCATCGGTCGTCCCTCGATCTCGGCGGACCACCCGCCCGGGCAGTCCAGCGCCGCCCACACCACCTCGGGACGGCCGGCGAACTCATCGGTGACGGTCCAGGTGCACGCCGTCCGGCCGTCGCCGAGCCGGCCGGGGAACAGCCGCAACGCATCGCCCGGCTCGCGGTCCGGGCCGCAGACGAAGCACTCCGGGAACGGGTGTTTGTCGAAGCCGGGGTAGTGCTGGGACGCTTCTCGCGCCGCGTCGACGTCGACCGGCGTCACAGCCGCCACGTCCAGCCGCGACCGGGCCGCCTCCGCGACCAGGGCGTCTCCATGCACGAGCCGTACGCCGTCGCCTTCTGAGACGACGGCGAGGGGGGTCTCCAGCGGCGGAGGTTTGCGCAGCGTAACGACAACCCCGAACCCAGTGGGCACCGCAGCCGTCCGCGATGCCAGCAGGCCGCACACATAACCTCCATTGCCCGAGTCCGCCGGCCCGCGGAAACGATGGTCAACTGTCAACGTCATGCCGCAGACGGTAGCTGGCCTGGTGGGCGATACGGTGGCCCGGTCGTAATCGGGCAGTCCAACGGAGGGTAACGGGCAGCCATGACCGTGATCGCGGGCGGGCGCATCGTGACCCCCGACGGCGTTCTCACCGACGGTTGGCTGCAGACCGAAGGCCGCGCGATTGCCCGACTCGGCACCGGTGAACCGCCCGAGCCACCCGGCCGTGAGCTCGGCGGAGCCTGGGTGGTGCCGGGTTTCGTCGACATCCACGTGCACGGCGGCGGCCGCGCCTCGTACGTCCCAGGTGATCAGGATCAAGCGCTGACCGCGGCGGCTTTGCACCGGCAGCACGGCACGACGACGACGATGGCCAGCCTCGTCACCGCCACGCCGGACTCGTTGGCGGTGGCCGTGTCCGAGCTCGCCGAACTGGTCGAGGACGGCGTGCTCGCGGGCATTCACCTCGAAGGCCCGTTCTTGTCGGCGAAGCGGTGTGGTGCGCACGACCCTGCGCTACTGATCGACCCCGAGCCCGATGTAGTCCGCATGCTGCTTGAGGCCGGTCGCGGTGCCATCAACATGGTGACGCTCGCGGCCGAGCTCCCGCACTCGACCGGTGCGGTGGCGCGGCTCGCCGCGGAGGGCGTGATCGCCGCGATCGGGCACACCGACGCGTCGTACGACGAGACCCGTGCCGCCGTCGACGCGGGTGCCACGGTGGCAACGCACCTGTTCAACGCGATGCGGCCGGTCCACCATCGCGAGCCAGGTCCGGTCCCTGCCCTGCTTGAGGACGAACGGGTCACGGTCGAGTTGATCTGCGACGGAGTCCATCTGCACCCGGCGGTCGTCCGGATGGCGGTCGCCGCGGCCGGTGCCGACCGGGTCGTGCTGGTGACTGACGCGATGGATGCCGCAGGAGCAGGGGACGGCGACTACGTCCTGGGCGACCTGGCGGTCCGGGTCGTCGGCGGCGTCGCGCGGCTGGCCGACGGGGGTGCGATTGCAGGCAGCACGCTGACGATGGATCGTGCGTTCCGGTTCGCGGTCGAAGCCGGGGTATCGGTGCCTGACGCGGTTCGGATGTCGTCGACCAATCCGGCGCGTCTGCTCGGCCTGGCCGGGCGCGTCGGTGAGCTGCGCTCGGGCCTGGACGCCGACGTGGTGGTCCTCGACGAAGGCCTTGAGCTGCAGGCCGTGCTGGCCAAGGGCCAGTGGGTGGACCTGGCCTAAAGCGCCACGGTGATCTTGTCGACGCCGCCCTTAGGATTCAGCGGGCTGAGTGTCAGTGCGATGAGTGAGGATAGGCTGAGCTATTAGGGCACGACGACGAGGAGCAGTACGGGGTGAATGACCTCATCGACACCACGGAGATGTACCTCAAGGTCATCTTCGAGCTGGAGGAGGAGGGCGTGGTGCCGCTGCGCGCCAGGATTGCGGAGCGGCTGCACCAATCCGGGCCGACTGTCAGTCAGACCGTCGCACGTATGGAGCGTGACGGTCTCCTGCTTCTGGAGGCCGACCGTCACCTTGAGCTCACCGACGACGGCAAGGCGCTGGCCACTCGGGTGATGCGTAAGCACCGGCTCGCTGAACGGCTGCTCGTCGACGTCATCGGCCTGCCGTGGGAGTTGGTGCACAACGAGGCATGCCGCTGGGAGCACGTCATATCCGAAGCCGTGGAGCGCCGGTTGGTGGGCCTGCTGCAAGATCCGACGGAGGATCCCTACGGCAATCCGATTCCCGGGCTGGAAGAGCTCGGCAGTCCGGCGCGCTCGAAGCCGTCGCCGCCGGGCATGGTCCCGCTGGACGAAGCCAGCGGCGTCGGAGACACCCGCGTCATAAGCCGGATCGGTGAACCGTTGCAGACTGACGAGAAGCTGCTCGCCGCACTCGATCAGGCAGGCATCCGGCCTGGAGTCACGGTCACGGCGCAGCGTACGGACGACGGCGTCACAATCACGGCCGGGCGTAAGCCGGTGAACCTTAGCGATCAGGACGCCAGCCACATCTTCGTGAGCGCGGCCTGACGATGGCGGTCGAAGTCACCGTGCATGAGCTTGCAGCCGCTGTAGCCGACGGCGCGGTGGTGGTCGACGTCCGTGAGCCGGACGAATACACGAGGGGCCACGTGCCCGATGCGATCCTGATGCCGCTGGCGACGGTACCGGTCCGGTACTCCGAGCTGCCGCGCGACCGGCCGCTATACCTGGTGTGCGCCGTGGGGGCCCGGAGCATGCATGCGGCTCAGTACCTGTCGCAGCTCGGCTTTGATGCCCGCAACGTCGCCGGCGGGACGTATGACTGGGTGACGGCAGGGTTTCCTATCGATACCGGCCTGCCGGCCGGCGATCGCGACTAGACGACCGCCGGTCAGGCCAGGCGGCGCATCTGCTGGATAAGTAGCGCCGGCGGCGAAGACGGGTGCCTCGATGTGGGGTCGGGCAGGCCGATGATCTCGACCTCGTCGCCTTCGTGGGCTTCGGTGCCAAATGGCCCGAGCAGCTCGATCCGGCCATGCGCGGTTTCGAGTTCAAGCAGGTCAGCGTCGTAATGAGCCAGTACCAGCCGGCCTCGACGGGTCACCGGCTTCAGGCGGGCCGGTCCGCTGGGCTGGTCCTGCTCAGGTACGCGGGCGATACTCGCGACTGTGGCGCCGTAGTCCCGTGCCTCGTCCCCCTGCACTGTCATGACTGTAGATTATGGTCGCTGTAAACCCGTCCCGCTGGCGAACGGTTGTACTCAGCCGAGTCTCCGCCTCGAGATTGTGTTCACAATGGATGGGTGATCTCAGTTGAGCTGGCTAAGCGATTGCGGGAGGCAGGCGTTAGGTGGGAGCCCAGGCCGGGCGACCGGTTCATGCTGCCCGACCGCGATATGGACGACGACGTCTTCGTCCTCAGCCACATGACGATCGACGTCCACGAGTTCCCGACCGGGCGAGTCATTGGATTCAACGGCACTGTCGAGTGGGCGTTGGACTCCGTGGAGCAGGAGGCCGCGCTGTGGTTGCCCACCGAGGCCCAGCTCAGGGAGTTGCTCGGCGGCGCGTTCGTACAACTGTCGCGCGATGGCGACGGCTATCACGTCGGGCTCGACATTGACGGCCACCGGACGTCGGTCACGGCGGACGATCCCGAGGAGGCCTACGGCCGCGCTCTGCTCTATCTTGCGACCGGAGAATTGGTGCTGTCCGATTGAGACAGCGAACACCCTGAATGATGCAGAAACCAGGTCGGCGTCGCCGACTCAGTGCGTCGGGCGAGTTCCAGATGATGCTGAGATTCGGCCGCAGAACAGGGCAGGCTTGAACTCATGGACAACAAACGGCTCACTCGATCAAAGACCGATCGCGTGGTGGCCGGCGTCGCTGGGGGTATTGCCAACTACATGTCGGTCGATCCAGTGATCGTCCGGATTCTCTTCGTGGCGCTTGCGATCTTTGGCGGCGGCGGCATCATCCTGTATCTGGCGTGCTGGCTACTTATGCCGGAGGAAGGCTGAGGCGGCGCCGAGGCTGCTACTCCCACCGGAAGAGGCGGGCCGCTGCAACGCTTGCCACGACTGCCCAGCTGGCTAGCACGGCAACCTGAAGCGGTGTCGGCCAGGCTCCAGACCACGCATCGGCCATCGCCGCCGAGGCGGCGCCGATCGGGGTGAAGTCCGCGATGGCGCGGGCGGCGTCCGGCATCGCTGCTCCGGGGGTCCACACTCCGGCGAAGAACAACATCGGGAAGTAGATGATGCTGCCGACGCCCGCTCGCGACCCGGGCACTAAACGCAACGGCTGCGATGACCAGACCGATGCCGAAGCTCGCCACGGTCGCGTGATCACGGACGAGATGACGTTGCCCCTGCCGGTGACCGTCGCCTCGCCGTTCGCCCGCGACACCCTGTGATTGGTGGGCCGGCACAAATGGCCTTGATCATTTGGCGTGCGATCAGATGACCTGCTCGCGTCGAGCCGTAGGTCGAAGACTGTCCGGGTCACCTGATCGTTTCTGTTGGGCGCTGCAGTCTCGGATCAGGTGACTCGCACGGGGAGAAGGTGCAGGTAGCCGGCACCCGCATCTAACCTGATCGTCGGCGTAGAGACGATCAGGTGACCAAGCGGCGATCAGGTGACCTGCCGTGTGGGTCGCTTGGTGCTGTTGTTGTTCTGGCGCCGGCGGTGCGTGGGATGCCGCTCACTCGCGGTGATCTGGTCCTCGATCTGCTGGGCGAAACGCTCACGACGAGCCTGCAAGGACTCCAGGCGCTTGGCGACCTCCGCCTCGCCGCGCTCCTCCTCGATGGGAGACACGGCGACAACCGTGAACGCGACGAACAGGATCGCGCCGATGCCGACCGAGAGCGGGAAGATGAACTCCATCGCGGTGGCACCCGCGAGCCGTTCGACCCCCTCCTCGAGCTGGACGCTGACGGCCGCCATCGCCGTGTAGTGCATGGTGCTGACGGCAAGGCCCATGACGAGCGCGGCACCTAACGCGCCGGACAGTCCCTGGATGGTGAGGACGAGCCACAACGCGGCGGTCGCGGCGGTGATCGCGATAAGTACCGAGAGCAGGACCAGCCCGCTGTTGTACTCAATCGCTCCGTTGACCTGCACGGCGGCCATTCCGCTGTAGTGCATCGTCGCGACTCCCAGACCCATTCCGAGCCCGCCGAACATCAACGACAAGGTGCGCGAACGCCCGTACCCGACGATGAAGATGCCCATACCGACCACCAGAATCGCCAGCACAAGGCTCAGCAGGGTGAGCGGCACGTTGTACCGAACCGACGAGCCGATCACGCCGAATCCAAGCATGGCGATGAAGTGCAGCGTCCAGATGCCTGAACCAATTGCGGTCGAGCCGACCAGCAGCCAGTTGCGCCGTGAAGACCCAGTGGTGTTGAGGGCGCGGACGGTGCATCGCAGCCCGATCGCCGCGGCCATCGTCATGACGAGATACCCGAAGGCGGGTGTGAGCAGGCCATGGCTGAAGTGATCCAAGTGACCCAACGTGGTGCTCCTTTCGGGCCAAGGCGGTCGCGCATCGGCGAGTACACACTACGTGTGCGATGTTCTCAGCGAAAGAGCGGTGTCGTTGCTTGTGGGTCATTGATCTGACGGCCCGTCCCGGCAACACTGACTAGCCATGACTGAGCCGTTGCGCCGGGTCGCCGCGTATGCCGTCTGCACCGACCACGATGACCGTATTCTGCTGGTTCGGGAATCCCACCGGTCAGGAACACCCGGAGCCTGGACACTGCCGGGCGGTGGTGTGTTGCACGGCGAGCACCCAGAGCGCGCCCTCGCTCGTGAGGCGGCCGACGAAGCAACGCTCAGGGTTGCGGTTGACGGCGTGCTCGATGTCGTCGCGGATGTGCGGCTATTGACCGACAACCAGGGAACACTCCATACGGACCGGATCATCTACACGGCACGCGCGGAGGGTGAACCCGGTGGTCCAGTCTCGCCGAAAGTGGACGAAGCCCGCTGGGTGACCCGCGACGAAGCGGCGACGCTGCAACTGCGCCCGTTCGCCGCCAACGCGCTCAAGCTACCGCTGACCGCCGTCGACTTACCGCCCGAGCGGGTGCCTGACCTACCGTCCTTTCTGATCACTGTGCATCCCGACGGCCGTCGCCGAGTACAGCGGTTCGCTGCCTACGCCGTTGTCCACGATCCGAATGACCAGATCCTGCTGACGCGCATCGCCGACGGGTATCCGGGCGCCGGCCGGTGGCATCTGCCCGGCGGCGGCACCGACTTCGGTGAGCAGCCGGACGAGGCTCTGCTGCGTGAACTTGTCGAAGAGACCGGCCACCTCGGTCACATCCAGTGCTTGCTCGGGGTGGCGAGCCACCATGAGCCCGAACAGCTTGGGCCCGAAGGGTTCCCTCTTGACTGGCACGGTGTGCGTGCGTTCTATGACGTGGAGGTAGAAGAGACCCGCCATGCCACAGCAATAGAGATAGGAGGATCGACGGCCGAAGCGCGGTGGTTCCCGATGGCTGCGGTGTCCGATCTTCCTATGACGGACGTAACGCACGAGGCGCTCGACGCTTTCCACGCCGGGTGACGCGATGATTGGCCCGTGACGACGGAGGTAACGGTCCGGGCGCTGGTCGATGCAGACTGGCCGGACGTACGCCAGATCTACGCCGAAGGCATCGCGACGCGCAATGCGACCTTCGAAACTCGGGTGCCCAGCCGGGCTGTGCTGCGCCGGAAATGGCTCGCGGGTCAGCGCTGGGTTGCCGAGGCGGATGGCCGGGTCGCAGGCTGGGCTTCGGTCACTGCCGTCTCCTCGCGAGAGTGTTACGCGGGGGTCGTGGAGTCCTCGATCTACATCGCTGACGGGATGCGTGGCCGGGGAATCGGCAAGGTCTTGATCTCCCATCAGGTGCGATCCGCCGAGCGGGCGGGCCTCTGGACGCTCCAGACCTCTATCTTCCCGGAGAACGAGGCGAGTATCCGCCTGCACGAATGGGCCGGGTTTCGAGTCGTCGGGGTGCGTGAACGCATCGCCCGGCTGGACGGGCAGTGGCGCGACACCGTCTTGCTCGAGCGCCGCTCCCAGCTGGTGTGACGACCCGCGCCACGACTGGCTGGGCCGCCCACCAGGGTTAGCGACGTTGCTACATGGCTGCATGCCTGTAGGTACGTCGGGCCGTCTGCCGAACGTGATCGAACTACGCGGTGGGGACGGGGTGGGGCGGGGCCGGGCCGACGTAGCGGGCCGCCGGGCGGATGATCTTACTGTCCGCAGCCTGCTCGATGATGTTCGCGCTCCAGCCGACGACCCGGGCGGCCGCGAAGGTCGGGGTGAACATCGAGCGCGGGAGGCCGCACAGCTCCATGACTACACCGGCGTAGAACTCGACATTGGTGTGCAGTTCGCGGCCCGGCTTGAGTTCGGCAAGGATGTCTAGCACTCGCCGCTCGACCTGGGTGGCGAACTCGACGAGTGCGCGATCGTGGGCGTCGTTCGACGTCTCGGCAAGTCCTTCGGCTATGCCACGGAGCAAGCGCGATCGCGGGTCCTCGGTGCGGTACACCGGGTGGCCGAATCCCATGATCCGGTCGCCGGCCAGTAACCTGGCCCGAATCCACTGGTCGATGTTGTCGGGCGTGCCGATGGCGTCGAGTGTGTCGAGAGCCCGGCTCGGCGCCCCACCGTGGAGCGGGCCGGACAGTGCGCCGATCGCGCCGACGAGGCACGCTGCGACATCGGCCCCGGCGGATGCGATGACCCGGCCAGTGAACGTCGAGGCGTTGAACCCGTGGTCGATCGTCGAGATCAGGTACTGCTCGATGGCCCGGGCGTGGCCCGGTTCGGGTTCGGTGCCGGTCAGCATGTAGAGGTAGTTGGCCGCGTGGGGCAGGTCGTCACGGGGTGCGACCGGTTCGAGACCCGCCGCCAGCCGTCGTAGAGCGGTCAGCACGGTCGGAACAACGGCGCAGGCCCGCAGTGTGTCGGCCCGCCGCTGCTGCGGATCGATGTCGTACACCGGCCGGAAGCCGGCCTGGGCGCCCAGCAGGGACAGCGCCGTGCGAAGCCCGGCGAGCGGCCCGGACACGCTGGTCGCCCCGGCGATCGCGGGCAACACATCGATGATGTCCTCGGGCAGTTCTCGCAGCGCCGTCGTCTCGCGTTGGAACGCCGCGCTGCGCTCGTGGTCCGGCAGCGTCCCGTCGATCATCAAGTGCCAGACGTCCTCGAAGGTTCGCTTCTGCGCCAACTCGATCGCCGAGTATTCCCGGTAGTGGTAGAAACCTTCCCGGCCGCGGACGTCGCCGAGTCCCGTGTCAGTGACTACGACACCGGACAGGCCGCGCGGCACCTCGATGGGCGCGGTGGTAGCCATGGTTGCCTCTCCTGTCCTCTACAGTTGAGCAGAGCGTACATATATTGATTGGATCAACTATGGCTCGCCTGAGTACTCAGGAAGTGGCTCGCCGGCTCGGTGTCAAACCACAGACCGTGTACGCCTATGTCAGCCGCGGCCTGCTCACCAGCACACGTGGCCCAGGCGGGCGCAGCAGCACGTTCGATCCCAAGCAGGTGGACACCCTCGCTGCGCGGCACCGGCGGGCCGATGCGGAGGCCATCGGAACCGGCATCACGCTGATCGACGGTGACCGGTACTACTACCGGGGTGTCGATGCGATCGAGATAGCGCGAAGGTATCCGTACGAGGCCGTCGCCGGCTGGTTGTGGACCGGCACGCTGGTGTCGGGAACTCGATTCGTCGCCCCTGCCGGCGCCGCACAGGCCGCCCGCGCGGCGATGCAGGCGTTGCCGGTGCACAGCACCCTGATGGACAAGCTGCGGGTCGGCGTGCTGGCAGCGGCGACGTCCGACCCACTGCGGTTCGAGCTCGCCGAGCCGGTGGTCATCACGACCGCCCGAAGCGTGATCGCCACCCTGGTGGAGTCGTTGCCTGTCCTCGGCCCGGACGTTCCCGCCGGAGCCTCGCTGGCCAAGCGGTTGTGGTCGCGGCTGACGCCGAACGAGCCGACCGAGCCGGCGATCCGGTGCCTTGACGCTGCGCTGGTGCTGCTGATCGATCACGACCTGGCCGCGTCGACGCTGGCCGCCCGGGTTGCGGCGTCCGCGCGGGCGCATCCGTACGCAGTCGTGTCCGCCGGGCTCGGCGCGCTCGAAGGTCCGTTACATGGCGCGGCGAGCGGGCTGGCCCACCGATTGCTCGTCGAATGCCTTGACCATGGTTCCACCGCGCCGGTGGTGGCCGATCACCTCCGATCGGGACGGCGCATACCGGGGCTCGGACACCGGGTTTACCAGGGTGACGATCCGCGCACCACACTCCTGCTCAGCTTGCTGGAGCAGGTCCCAGGCTCACAGCCGGTGTTGCACATGGCCCGCGATGTCGTCGGTACGGTCGGCCGCGAGCGTGCGCTGCATGCCAACGTCGACCTGGCACTGGCCGTGCTGAGCGTGGCCACGGACATGCCGCCGGACGCCGGCGAGGTGATCTTCGCCGTGGGCCGGACGGCAGGCTGGGTGGCACACGCCCTGGAGGAGTACTCCGAGCGGCCGCTGCGCATGCGTCCGATGGGCCAGTACGTGGGGCCGTTGCCGCCACAGCCGCTGCCCGAGCCGGCCTAGCTCAGCCTCCGACGATCGAGATCGCCACCAGGAAGTAGATGAGCAGGCCCGTGGCGTCCACAAGCGTGGTGACCAACGGTGCCGAGATGACCGCCGGGTCGATCCCCACACGCCGGGCGAGCAGCGGCATGGTAGATCCGACAACGGCCGACCATGTGCACACCACGACCAGGGCGATTACGACCGCTGCAGCCAGTTGCACGTCGGCGAACACGATGCCGATGCCACCGGCCAGAACCGAGAGCATGATTCCGAGTGCGAACCCGACCCGGCATTCGCGCCACGCCACCCGCAGTACGTCGGTGGAGCGGACCTCACCCAACGCCAGCGCACGCACCGCCGCCGTGGCCGCCTGTGCGCCCACGTTGCCGCCGGTACCGATCAGCATCGGCACGAAGAATGCCACTTTGGGGATCGACTCGAGGGTCTGCTCAAACGCGGCGAGCACACTCACCGTCATGGCTGCCGCCGCGACGAGCAGCAGCAACCAGATGACTCGGGACCGGGCGACCTTCAACACGCTGGCGGCCATGTAGTGCACGGTCAGCGGTTCGGCGGCCGACTGGCGGGCGATGTCCTCAGAGTCCGCCGCCTCGATCATCTCGACGGCGTCGTCGATCGTCAGCAACCCGACGACCCGGTTCTCGCTGTCGACGACGGTTAGTGCCAGCAGGTTGGCCTCTTGCATCAGACGCGCCGCGGCTTCGGCGTCGTCGGTCGCCTGGACGGTGGGTACGTCGGTGTCAGACAAGGCGGCGACGGAGTCGGTGGGGGAGCCCAGAACAAGATCACGTAGCGCCACGACGCCGATGAACCGGCGCTGCGCGTCCCCTACCGGCAGGGTGTACACGGTCTCGGCGTTGCCGCCGCGTGTTCGGACCTGCGCCAGTGCATGTTCGGCGGTGGAGTCGCGGCGAAGCAGCACGAACTCCGGGCTCATGATGCGCCCGACTGAACCCTCCGGGTAACCGAGCAGGTCGGCCGTCATCGCCCGTTCGTACGGGCTCAGGCCGGCGAGAACTCGCTGCGCGAACTTGGCCGGGGCCTCGCCCAGCAGGCGCGCCCGGTCGTCGGGGTCCATCGCCTCGACGAGTTCGAAGAACGCCGGATCG
>DASUUH010000146.1:0-3269 GCA_036374175.1 Jiangellaceae bacterium
GATCCGCCAAGGAATCGAGCGGCTGCGGCTGCGCGATGCCGATCAGGCACGTGCCCTCGACGACTGGCTGCGGACGCTGTGGACGGTTTACGAAGAACGAATCGTCCCCGTCTCGGGCGAGATCGCCGAAGAATGGGGGCGACTGAACGTCCCCGACCCGCTGCCGGTGGTGGACGGCATGCTGGCGGCCACCGCACGAGTCCATCACTGGACGCTCGCCACCCGCAACACCAAGCAGGTCGAACGCACCGGTGTTCAGCTCGTGAACCCGTTTGAGTTCGGTAACAGGACCTGACGCCGGGTTCGCCTAGGACTACTCCGCGGACGTGATCATCCCGGCGCCGACGGTCCGGTTGGTCATCTCGTCGATCAAGATGAATCCGCCGGTCTGCCGGTTGCGCCGGTACTCGTCCGCCAGCAGGGGCACGGTGGTGCGCAGGCGCACCCGCCCGACGTCGTTCAACCCGAGTGAGCTCGCGGACTCGTCGCGGTGGAGGGTGTTGACGTCCAGCCGGTACTGCAGTTCCTTGACCATCGCGCGGGCCGACCGGGTGGTGTGCTTGACGGCGAGCTTCTGGCCCGGGGCGAGCGGCTCTTCTGCCATCCAGCAGACCATCGCGTCGATGTCCTGCGCCACCGCAGGGTGGTTGTGCGGCCGGCAGATCATGTCACCGCGGGACACGTCGATTTCGTCGGCGAGCCGGACAGTCACCGACATCGGCGGGAACGCTTCGGCGACCGGCCCGTCGGCGGTCTCAATCGACACAATCGTCGAGGTGAAGCCGCTGGGCAGCACCATCACCTCGTCGCCGGCCTTGAGCACGCCGCCGGCGACCTGGCCGGCGTAGCCGCGGTAGTCCACGTGGCTGTTGGACTGCGGGCGGATCACGTACTGCACCGGGAACCGCACGTCGACGAGGTTGCGATCGGATGCGATGTGCACGTGCTCGAGGTGGTGCAGCAGCGACGGGCCTTCGTACCACGCCATGTTCTCCGACCGCGTGACGATGTTGTCACCGTGCAGAGCCGAAATCGGGATGATGGTCAGGTCGGGGATCTCTAGCTTCGTCGCAAAGTTCGAGAAATCGGCCGCGATCTCGTCGAACACTTCCTGCGACCAGTCCACCAGATCCATCTTGTTAACCGCCAGGACGAGGTGCGGCACGCGGAGCAGCGAGACGATGAATGCGTGACGGCGGCTCTGCTCGATCAACCCCTTTCGGGCGTCGACCAGGACGATGGACAGGTTGGCGGTCGACGAGCCGGTCACCATGTTGCGGGTGTACTGAATGTGCCCCGGGGTGTCGGCGATGATGAACTTGCGCCGCGGGGTGGCGAAGTAGCGGTACGCAACGTCGATGGTGATGCCCTGCTCGCGCTCGGCACGCAGACCGTCGGTGAGCAGCGCAAGGTCCGTGTAGTCGTCCCCACGCTCACGGCTGGTGCGTTCGAGTGCCTCCAGCTGGTCTGTAAAGATCGACTTGGAGTCGTACAGCAGCCGGCCGATCAGCGTGCTCTTGCCGTCGTCGACCGAACCGGCCGTGGAGAACCGCAACAGATCCATACCCGCGGGGGCTCCGCCCCCGCGAACCCCCGACCGCTTGTTATTCGCCGCGACCATCAGAAGTAGCCCTCCTTCTTCCGGTCCTCCATCGCCGCCTCGCTGATCCGGTCGTCGCCGCGGGTGGCGCCGCGTTCGGTCAGCCGGGTCGCGGCAGTCTCCGCGATGATCTTGTCGATGGTGTCGGCGTCGGACCGGACGGCCGCCGTCAACGATGCGTCGCCGACCGTCCGGTAGCGGATCTTCGCGGTGAAGACCGTTTCACCGTTGCGCGGGCGGCAGAACTCGTTGGCGGCGAACAGCATGCCGTCGCGCTCGAACACCTCACGCTCGTGCGCGTAGTAGATGGACGGCACCTCGATGCCCTCGCGCTCGATGTACTGCCAGACGTCCAACTCGGTCCAGTTCGACAGCGGGAAGACCCGGATGCTCTCGCCCAGCTGGATCCGCGCGTTGTACAGGCTCCACAACTCGGGACGCTGGTTCTTCGGGTCCCACTGGCCGAACTCGTCGCGGAACGAGAAGACCCGTTCCTTGGCCCTGGCCTTCTCCTCGTCGCGACGGGCACCGCCGAACAGTGCTGTGAACCGGTACTTCTCCACGGCCTCGAGCAAGACCGGGGTCTGGATGCGGTTACGCGAGCCGTTGGGCTCCTCGCGCACCATGCCGCGTTCGATGGCGTCCTGGACTGACGCGACGATCAGCTGGACGCCCAACTCGGTCGCCCGGCGGTCGCGAAAGTCGAGCACTTCGGGGAAGTTGTGGCCGGTGTCGACGTGCATCACCGGGAACGGGATGCGGGCCGGCCAGAACGCCTTCTCCGCCAGCCGCAACATGGTGATCGAGTCCTTGCCGCCGGAGAAGAGCACGACCGGCTTGTCGAACTCGGCGGCCACCTCACGGATGATGTGGATCGCCTCAGCTTCTAGCATGTCGAGCTGGGTCAGCCAGTAGTCGGGTGTCGTCATCAGTCTTACCTCGGAGCGGGGGCGCAGACGGACAGGAGCTCGGGAGTGAGTTCCAGGCGACAGACGATTAAGTCTGGCAGGTAGGGATCAGGGCGATTGTAGACCAGCG
The DNA here is from genome assembly GCA_036374175.1 of Jiangellaceae bacterium. GTDB lineage: Bacteria > Actinomycetota > Actinomycetes > Jiangellales > Jiangellaceae > JASLBX01. The sequence continues at coordinate 2,639 of DASUUH010000146.1, forward strand.
GAGAGCCGTCCAGCCGGCTCGCATGCAACCCGGCGGCCTGAGCGACCGCTACGGGGGCGGCGGAATCCCACTCAAACTGGCCGCCGGCATGGATGTAGGCGTCCACGTCGCCGAACAGGACCGCGGCCACCTTGTATCCGGCCGAACCCATCGGGACGGGCACGGCGTCGAGCTCGCGCGCGGCGGCCTGCGCAATCCAAGGCGCCCGGCTACGGCTCACCGCGATCCGCGGTCGTTCACTCGTTCGGCTGGGGATCGTCGGCGGCTCGTCCGTTGCGACGGTGCGGCCAAGCGCCGGCAGGGCGACCGCTCCGGCCACCAGGTCGCCATCCGACCACAGGGCCACATGTACTGCCCAGTCGTCGCGTCCTTCCGCGAACTCGCGCGTACCGTCGAGCGGGTCGATGATCCACACCCTGTCCGCCGCCAACCGCGCCGGATCGTCGACCCCTTCCTCACTCAACACCGCATCAGCAGGGCGGGCCGCCGCCAATTCAGCAGCTAGGAACCGTTGCGCCGCGGCATCACCACCATCGCGCAAAGCCTGACGGTCAGGTGACTGAAACTCGTCCCGCACACGCAGCAGTAGCGCGCCGGCCTCAGTGGCGAGACGGCGCGCGAGGGCCTCATC
>DASUUH010000147.1:0-47957 GCA_036374175.1 Jiangellaceae bacterium
ATTTCCCCGATCCTGATGGGCCCATGATGGCGGTGAACTCGCCCGCGGCGAACTCGACGTCGATCCCGTCCAGCGCTCGGACAGCCGTCCGTCCTTCGCCGTAAACCTTGGTCAGCCCGGCAGCTCGGGCGGCGGCCGAACCGGTCGACGCAGGGGAGTGCAGGGCATGCGATTGCGTTGTCATGGTGCCAAGGCTCCCGGTCACGCGGGGCGCGGCGCGTCGGACGGGCGGCTGCACTTGGCGTGCGACCTTCGGTTGACGTGATCGCGGTACCGGCCGCTCCGTACGACCAAGGTCGTACGTATGAGCTATGACGCTCCGGGCCGGACGAGTCCGGTCTCGTAGGCGAGGACAACGAGCTGCACCCGGTCGCGCAGGCCCACCTTGGCCAGGATGCGCCCGACGTGGGTTTTGACGGTCGCCTCGGTCACGAACAGGGCGTCGGCGATCTCGGCGTTGGACCGGCCGCGCGCGACCTCTTGGACGATCTGGTGCTCGCGCTGCGTCAGCGCTTGCCAGACCGAGCCCGAGGGCGGCCGGGCGGCTGGCAGGTGGGTGGCGAAGCGTTCGATCAGGCGGCGCGTGGTGCTCGGCGCCACCACGGCGTCGCCCGCGTGGACCGCCCTGATCGCGTCGAGCAGGACCGGCGGCTGGGCGTCTTTGAGCAGGAACCCGCTGGCGCCGGCTTTCAGCGCCGCGAACGCGTATTCGTCCAGGTCGAAGGTGGTCAGGACGATGACCTTGGGCGGGTCGGGCCGTGCACACAGCCGGCGGGTGGCCTCGACGCCGTCGAGCACCGGCATCCGGACGTCCATCAGCACGACGTCGGCGCGCGTGACCGACAGCGCCTGCAGAGCGGCGTCGCCGTTCCCGGCCTCACCGACGACGGCGAGGTCCGCCTGGGAGTCGATGACCATCCGGAAACCGGCCCGGACCAGATCCTGGTCGTCGACAAGGAAGACACGCACCGGCACGCGGTCACACTCCGTTCGCGTAGGGCAGGTCGGCGGCCACCCGCCAGCCGCCGCCCGTGGCCGGGCCGGCGTCCAGCCGGCCACCGTACATCGCCAGGCGCTCGCGCATGCCGGAAAGGCCATGCCCGTCGCCGTCCGGAGTGGCCGCACCGCGGCCGTCGTCGGTGACCTGGATGTGAAGGATCTCTCCGGCATACGTGAGCTGGACGGTGGCCCGAGCCTGTGGGCCGGCGTGCTTGAGGACGTTTGTCAGTGCCTCCTGGACGGCGCGGTACGCCGCCAGCGACTGCCCTTCGGCGAGCTCGCGCGGCACACCGATGACGTGCAGGTCGACGGGCAGGCCTGCGTCGCGGAACGAATCCAGCAGGTCCGACACCTGGTCCAGGCCCGGCTGCGGTCCGGGTTGCGGGTCGCCATCGGGCGCGTCACCGCCGGTGCGGAGGATGCCGAGTAGTCGACGCATTTCAGCCAGCGCCCGCCGTCCCGTCGTCGAAATGGTCTCCAGGGCTGAGACGGCCGACTGCGGGTCGTCCTGCGCGGCGTACCGGCCCCCGTCGGCCTGTACCACGATGACCGAGAGGTTGTGCGCCCCGACGTCGTGCATCTCGCGCGCGATGCGGGCGCGCTCTTCGGCCGCGGCGATCTGGGCGCGCTGGTCCCGTTCGCGTTCGGCCTGGCGGGCGCGCTCGAGGAGCTCAGTAACGTAGGCCTGGCGCAGGCCACGGACGTCACCCAACGCCCAGGCGCCTGCAGCGGCGGCCGTATAGAGCATGACGCCGGTCACGAACGACCCGGAGCCGCCGCCGACCAAGACATAACGCTGGCTGGCCAGCACAGCGCCGAGCACGCCTACGGCCAGCCCGAGGCGGCTGGCCCACCGCGGCCCGTAGGCGGCGATCGAGTAGAGCGCGAGCAGGACGGCGCCGTCGACGGGGGACAGCGTGACGCCGACGATCCACTGGACCAACCCGGTGAGCGCCACCACGGCGAACGACTCGACTGGACGCACGCGGCGAAAGACGAGCGCGGCGAACATGACGCCGCCGAGCACAAGGTGCGGCCAGCCGGGGTCGTACCCGACCGCCGACGGCAGCGTGAGCAGCGCAAACAGGCCGGCCGCCAGCGCGGCGTCCGGCACCACCGGGTGCCGTTGCAGCCACGCGTAGAACCGATCCCGCCGTCTCACGCCAGGCAGGCTAACCAACTTGCGTGTTCCCCTTGCCGATGGGCGATGATCGGCGCCCGACACGCAAGACGATCTATCGACGGGATCGCCGCCCCGGGCGTATGGTTGACGCGTCAATGGATGGCTGAGATTCCCGGCCATATCTCAAGGAGGCAACATGGACGTCCTGTTCCTGATCGGTCGGGTTCTGTTCGTCTTACTCTTCTTAGGCAGCGCGATGGGTCATTTCGGACAGACCGACTCGATGGCTGGATATGCGGAGAGTCGCGGAGTCCGCCCGGCCCGCCCCGCGGTCCTCGTAACGGGCGCGCAGATCGTGATCGGCGCGTTGCTGGTCCTGTTCGGCATCTGGATGGACGTCGGTTTCATCCTTCTCGCCATATTTCTGCTCAGCACCGCGTTCTTGATCCACTCGTTCTGGCGCGACTCGGGGGAGGCCCGGTTCAACGAGCAGGTTCACTTCATGAAGGATCTTGCACTGGCCGGCGCGTCGCTCATGGGCCTCGCCGCCGTATGGATGCTCGGCGACGACCTCGGGCTCACGATCACCGGCCCGCTGTTCAACCCGTAATCCGCTGATCATCGGCACTTTCCGGGTAATGCAGCCGGAAAGTGCCGATGATCACGTCAGGGGTTTGGGCTAGCGTGGTCAACCGTGGCAGCACCGAAACTCGAACTCGAGGTCGACGGCCGTACGGTGAAGGTGTCGAACCCCGACAAGGTTTACTTCCCCGAGGTGGGCGTCACCAAGCGGGAGCTCGTCGAGTACTACGTGGCCGTGGGTGAGCCGATCGTCCGGGCGCTGCGCGAGCGTCCGACCTACCTGCAGCGTTTTCCCGACGGCGTCGAGGGCGAGGAGATCTACCAGAAACGGCTGCCGAAGTTCGCCCCGGACTGGATCGAGCGCACGACCGTCACCTTCCCGTCCGGCCGCTCCGCGGAAGCGCTGTGCGTCACCTCGCCGGCCGACGTCGTGTGGGCGGCCAACCTGGGCACTATCACGTTCCACCCGTGGCACGCCCGGGCGGCCGACGTCGACCGTCCCGACGAGCTGCGCGTCGACCTCGACCCGCAGCCGGGCACATCGTTCGACGACGCTCGCAAGGTGGCGATCGAGACCGTCCGGCCGTTGCTGGACGAGCTCGGCTACCAGGGATTCCCCAAGACCAGCGGCGGCCGCGGCGTGCACGTCTACTTGCGAGTCGAGCCGCGCTGGACTTTCGTCGAGCTCCGCCGGGCCGCGATCGCGCTGGCCCGCGAGATCGAGCGGCGGGCACCATCCCGGGTCACCACCGCCTGGTGGAAGGAGCTTCGCGGCGAGGCCGTGTTCGTCGACTACAACCAGAACGCGCGCGACCGCACGATCGCCTCCGCCTGGTCGGCCCGGCGCACACCGCGCGCCACCGTCTCGACGCCCGTCACGTGGGACGAGCTGGCCGACGTCGAACCAGACGACCTGACGATCCGCACGGTGCCCGCACGGCTGGCCGAACGCGGCGATCCCCATGAAGCGATCGACGGCACACGCTACTCGCTGGAGCCGCTGCTCGAGATGGCCGAGCGGGACGAAGCCGGTGGGCTCGGCGACCTGCCCTACCCGCCCAACTACCCCAAGATGCCCGGCGAGCCGCCCCGTGTTCAGCCAAGCAAGATCAACCCGCGGAACTGGGAGAGCACGTAGGAGCACTCATCGGCTCCGCTGGTGTTCTCGTTCGTCGGCGGCTGCCACGGCTGGCAGACGCGCGAAGAACACGCGTTACGGCTCGGAACTCGAACCAGCGATCTGCGGTCCTAATCGGGGAATAGGGGCCTAAGACTCTACCCACTCGTGACGAGTCGGCGTAATACGAATACAGGAGTCTCGAAAGGACGATTCATAGCGCCGCGGGGGAGGAATCATGCCGAACGGGACAATGCCGTCGAATGAAACGCCATCGGATCGGAATATGGCACGAGTGGAGCGAGCCAAGACGGTCGCTCTGGAACGCCTACTAGCGATTCCGGGAGTACACACGGTGGGAATTGGTTACAAGCGTCGCGGTGAGGAAGAGACCGACGAACTTGCGGTCGTAGTGTTCGTCGATAGGAAGCTACGACCTGGAGACGTTCCTCCAGACTGGATGGTGCCACCGGAGATCCACTTCTTCATGGACTCGACTGAAGAGCAGGAGGTTGTCCGGACCGATGTGGTGGAACAACCACGCCCAGTTGAGTTCCCGCACATTCCGGACGGCACGCTGGCGACTCGAGTTCGCCCTGTGGCCGGAGGTCGCAGCATTTGGCGGTCCGGCGGCGGCGGTGGGACTCTGGGCGGCTGGGTCTGGGACGACTTGAATGATGAGGTTGTCCTGCTGACCAACAACCACGTCCTGGGCGGTGTCGTCGGTACTCAGGTGTTTCAGCCGTGGGGCAGTACAGCAGTTGCCGATCATATTGCGGACCTCGTACGAACGGGCACCCTGGACGCAACAATCGCAGCGCCGGTGAACGATGCAGATGTGCTGCAGGAAATCGAGGGGCTGGGGCCAGCCGTCTACGAAGTCACGCCTGCGACCTTGAAAATGGAAGTTGAAAAATCAGGCGCCACTACGGAGCACACCATCGGGAAAGTTGAGTACGTCAGCCTCACCCCAAAACATCCGCCCTATGTCTCAACTAACGACTTCTTGGTCAAGCCCATCGATCCGACCGGCCCACCCAAAGGGTTTGGCTGGCACGGTGACTCCGGATCGCTGATCGTCGAACGCACCAATCCGTCGGGACAATCTTGGAAGCGTGTCGTCGGACTGCTCTGGGGCGGTATCGACTCGGGTACCTACGGCGGCTGGGGTTATGCACATCAGATCCAGGACGTTTTTGCGAACTTGCATCTGGGCACACTGTGCGCAGGCGCGTTTGAAGAGTTCCTGGACAACCTGTTCGCGAAGAACTTCTCGATCGAGCCCGTATCCGTCACGCCAATCCAGTTGCCTGGGCCGGTGGCGGCGGCGATCACACCGCAGTTGCCGACCACCGTCCCTGTCCTCGCTTTGGTCTTCCAACAGGCAACGGCACGAATCCGACGGACTCGAGCACTCCACCGTGGGATCGCACGTGACGTCGAAAAGCGGCTCCGCGCTACTCGAGAGGGCAACGAACTTGTCGCCGCAGTCCACGAGCATCGCGCCAGCCTAACGCGACTGATACTCGACCGGGAGACGCGCCGCGCCCTCGCCGCTGCTGGGGCACCGTTCGTCGAGGACATATGGACCGCCGAGGAATTGCTCGCACGGCGCGTTACGGAAGACGACCTCGCCCGCTTCCGCCGACTGGTGAGAATGGCTGAAGAGCGGCGCCCAGAACTGAGCCCACTCTTGGAGCTGTTCAACCGTCTCATCGACGAGCTACCCGGCCGGAGCCTCATCGACGTCATGCGGTAGGCGCCATAGATCATATGTGCACGTCTACCGCTCGACCTGGAGGGAGCGAAGATGGTCGACGTGTTGCCTGTTATAGCTGATACCCCCAGCATGGCACCGCGGCTTGGCTTCGAAGCGTACGCAGACGCGCTTGCGCGAGCCGTTCGTGGTGGTGAGCCGGCCCAGTTCACGATTGGCATCTATGGCGCCTGGGGCAGCGGAAAGTCGTCGCTTCTACACGCGATTGAAAACGAGTTGAAGCCATATGACGACGTTCTGACGGTTCCGTTCGACGCCTGGAGATACGAACGCGCAGATCATATTATCGTCCCACTACTCCATTCGATTAAGACGTTAATAGGAGATCTGCAAGACGCCGCACTTTCAGATAAGGTTCGGACTGCTCTTACGTCAGTGATCAAAAGCATCACATTCAGGCTCGGTCCATTGACGATCGACCCTAGCAGATATGCCGGTGACGCCGGCGCCGACTCCTACGAGGAGGCACTTGACGCTGCATACCAACGTCCCTACGCCGACATGGCGGCAATCGGCAATTCTCTTGGCGACCGACGGATCGTGGTATTCATCGACGATCTCGACCGTTGTTCTCCCGACAAGGCTGTATCGCTCCTCGAGGCAATAAATCTCGTCATGGATGTGCCCGGGTTCATTTTTGTCCTCGCGCTTGATTACGAGGTTCTGGTCAAGGCTGTCGCGACCCGATATCCGTACACGTCCGGGCATGTATTCATCGAAAAGATGGTCCAAGTGCCGTTTCGTGTGCCCCGGCTAGACCTTCGACGTGAAGGGTTTCTTGAGGACCTAATTCCGAACTGGGTCAGGCACCGCCGTTCTCTGCCGTCCAACTTCGACGAGATTGCGTACGACGTAGCTACCATGGGGTTGGAAGCAAATCCTCGACAGGTTAAGCGCTTCATCAACTCAGTTCTCGTGCTTACGAGCATCGCCGAGCGGAGAATCGCTGATGCGGACGTCCGTCTGCTGGCGGGCCTCGTGGGCCTGCAGCTTCGCTGGCCCGCTGAATACCAGGACTTCGCCGACGCCGTCTATTCCGAGGACGAGGAGCCAGCACAGGGCATTTTTGCTGGAGATCAGCCGGATCTAGCGAGGTATGCGAGGCACTTCTTTGAGGACACTCGTTCGGCTGAGCAGCTGAAGGCGCTACTGCAGTTGACTGAGGCTGTGGCGGGGCCCGAGAACTTCAGTGGTTACCAGACCGGTGAATACGCAGTCTTGTCCGAGAGTGCGGCAGAACTTCGTCAGCAGCATCTCGGCGAAATTATGTCCGCGCTTGATGCGAATGGCTTCAACGTGTCGGAAAGATCTCCGAACATCTTCTACCATTCCGAACTGCCGAGACACCGAATTCGGATAGGAAAAACTATTCTGCGGTTTGAGTCTAGGGAACGGGATGGCCGCTGGAAACTATGGGGTGAGTCGCTGTTACTAACCCGCGAGCATGAACGGGCACTGGAGTTGATATCCAAGCCCAAGCAGATCCAGAATTGGCCCCGCCTGAGTAGAGAAGTCGGAGCCGGTCGGTCCGTGTAGCCGCGCCGGTCGCGGCAGTAGGGCTGAACCTCTCAGCTTGCTCAAGAACCTACCGTCGCTGCCGTGGCCGCGGTTTGATCTATTCCGGCCCACCACGGGGGATGGGTACGGGGGGTGGCGAGGCGCACCTGTGGCACCGCCTAGTCGTAGGTGCGCCACGCCGCTCTATGCGCGCTTTTGCGTCCTGTGCGAAGCTTGGCCGATGCAGCTGCTGGTCGTGGAGGACGACGATCACGTCGCCAGCGCGCTGGTTTCCGTATTGTCGCGGCACGGCTTTGAAACGGTCCGGGCTCGCGACGGGCACAGTGCACTCGAGGCGCTCAGCGCGGAGACCGACATGGTGTTGCTCGACCTGGCGCTGCCGGACATGGACGGCTTCGAGGTGTGCGAGAGGATCCGCAAGGTCTCCGACGCCCCGGTGATCATGGTCACGGCCCGCGCCCAGCTCGACGCGCGCGTCCAGGGTCTCGAGCTCGGCGCCGACGACTACCTGGTCAAGCCGTACGACCTGCGCGAACTGCTGGCCCGGATTGATGCGGTCTTCCGCCGCGGTCGCGGCCACGAATGGGACGACCGGTCCGACGCCGCCAAGGTCCGGGTCGGGGGTGTGTGCATCGATCTTGCTGCACGCGAGTTGCGGCTGGACGATGGTTCGGTCGTACCGCTGACCCGCAAGGAGTTCGACGTCATCGCCCTGCTCGCCCGGCATCGCGGGGTCACGCTGACCCGCGAGCGAATCCTTCGCGAGGTGTGGAACACCAGCTGGAAGGGTCTGGGCCGCAGCCTTGAGGTGCACGTGGCCGCGATCCGGCGCAAACTCGGCGACCACGAGCTGATCGAGACCGTTCGAGGGGTTGGCTACCGGCTGGCGGGCCACGAGTAGGACGATACGGCCGTGCGCGCACGACTCGTAGTGATCTTCACTATCCCGGGTGTGCTCCTGTTCCTGCTGCTTGGCGCGGCGTACGCGGCCAGCGTGGCGCGCGGGGGCCAGCAGGAGATGTTCCTCGACCGGCTCAGCGACGCCGGATACCTCGTGGTCACCGCGCGGCAGTCGTTGACGGCGGAGGATCGGTCGATCGTGGCCGATGAGCTGCAGCGGTACAAGGATGTGTACGGCATCGGTGCGGCTGTGGTGAACCAGTCGGGGGACACATGGGCGACCAACGGCCTCGACGTTCAATCGGTCGACGAGCGTCTGACCGCGCTGGCCGGCCGGCGCAATGAGCTGCCGGAGAGTTTCCTGCCCTGGCAGGTGGACCCTCTTGTGGTCGCCGAGCCGGTCTTCGACGGCAACGACCTCATCGGCGCCGTGGTGACCGCGTCCGACACGGATCGGCTGACCCGGGGCATCTGGTTGCAGTGGGGGACGCTGCTGGGTGGCGGCCTCGTGGCACTGACGCTCGCCATCGTGATCGCGAGCCGGTTGGCCGGCTGGGTGCTCCGGCCGGTCCGGGCGGTGGACAGCGCGATGGCCGAGATCGGCCGAGGGCAGCTCGGCGCCCGCATCCCCGAATCCACCGGACCACCGGAGCTGCGGCAGGTGATCGCGCGGTTCAATGAGATGGCCGACAAGGTCGAGCAGCTGATGCACAAGCAGCAGGAGTTCGTCTCGAACGCCTCGCATGAGCTCCGCAATCCGCTGAATGCACTGCTGCTCCGGGTGGAGGACCTGGCGCTGGCTATGCCCAGCGACGATGCGGCCGAAATCGAGCATGTGCGCACCGAGGGCCAGCGGATGGCCCGCATTCTGGACGCGCTGCTGATGCTGGCCCGCGACGAAGACATGGCGGCGGGCTCTGAGCCGGTCGAGGTCGCCGCCCTCGTGGCGCGGCGAATCGAGGGCTGGGCGCCGATCGCCCGCGAGAAGGCCGTCACGCTGCACCTGACCGGGTTGGACGAAGCGTGGGCCCGGGTCGATGAGATCGTGCTCGAGAGTGCGTTCGACGCGGTCGCCGATAATGCCGTGAAGTTCTCACCGGACAACGGACAGGTCGACGTCTCGATCACTGAGTCGGACGGGATGATCGAGGTCGGCGTGCGTGACTACGGGCCGGGACTGCCTGCCGACCAGATCGACAAGGCGACCGACCGGTTCTGGCGCAGCCCGGAGCACAGCCGGGTGCGGGGCTCAGGCCTGGGCCTGGCCATCGCGTCGGAGCTGCTCGACTCGGGTGGCGGTGAGCTGCGGCTCAGCCGGCCGGACGGGGGCGGCCTGCTGGTTTCACTTCGCGTCCCACGGCACGAGGAGGGGGCATGAAGGTACCGCTGACCGCTCGGCTGGCCGCACTGGCAGCAGTGACGATACTCGTCGGCTCGGGTTGCTTCGGCGGCGGCGGGGGCCGCGAGATATGGGCGACTGCGGACCTGGAATCCGTGACGATATCCGGCGGCGGCACCACGGGCATCTATTACGGCTACGGCGGCACGTTCGGCGCCGTTCTGACCGACCGCTTCGGCATCGAGGCAACAGTGCTCGAGACCGGCGGGTCCATCGAGAATCTGGAGAACCTGGCCGCCGGAACCGCGCAGATCGCGTTCAGCGCAGCCGATGCCGCCGCCGACGCGACCGAAGGTCGCGAGCCGTTCACCGAGCCGCTGCCGGTTCGGGCGTTGGCCCGGGTGTACGACGACTTCGTCCACCTGATCGTGCTCGAATCGTCCGACATCGGCGGGATCGAGGACCTACGCGGCCGCGTGGTCTCGTTCGGCGCCGAAGGATCGGGGACCGAACTCATCGCCGGGCGGCTGCTGGCCGTAGCCGGTGTGGATCAGGCCGATATCGATCGGCGGGCCCTCGGGATCGACGACTCGATAGCGGCCCTGCGCACAGGCGAGATCGAAGCGTTCTTCTGGTCCGGTGGGCTGCCGACGCCCGGCGTGGACGATCTGGCGGCGGAGGTGCCGATCCGGCTGCTGCCCTTGCGGCCGCTGGTCGAGCCGGTTCGAGCGGCATATGGCGGCGGGTACCGGCACGGCGTAGTGCCCGAGGGAACGTACGGGCTGGCCGGGGATGTCGCCACCATGGCCGTACCGAACTTCCTCATAGCGCATGCCGACCTGCCCGACGACGTGGCCTACGAGATCGTCTCGACGCTCTTCGACAGCCAGGCCGAGATGGCCGCCGAGGTCCCCGCGGCAGCGCTGCTGGACCGGGCCCGCGCCATCTTCACCGAACCCGTCGAGCTGCATCCTGGAGCGCTGCGGTACTACCGCGACACCAAGGTATAGCCCCTTCCTACGCACGGTTGGCTGGGGTGGGGCACTAGGCTCGTCGGCGTGGGACTGGTGGACCGAGTGAAGGCGCTGTTCGGTAGCTCGGACGCTCCTGACGCGGATGAGCCGGTCGTGCTCCCTGTCGATTTGCCGGCGCGCCGGGCGCAGCTCGAGGACCTCGAGAACGCGCTACGCGAGCTGGCCCGCGCGATGGCGGGGGACGAGGAGCGATGGGCCAATCCGGGCTGGCGTGGGCGCATCGACGACCTGCGGTTCGCCGCGAATGAAGCCGCCAAGCTCAGCCGCACCGAGTTCGACCGGGCGGCGCTTCAGGACCTCGCTGCCGAAGTCCGTCCCCTCTACGGCGGCGGCAACGTGCCGGAAGAATACGCGCCCTACCAAACGGAGCACGATCGGGTGCTCGCCGCGGCGGCCGCCCTTCGTGAGCAGCTGCCCACTGAGCCGGAGGGCTGACGTTACCGCGCGCCAGATCTATTGTGGTGCGCATGGCCGAGTCGCTCGGCACGATCGGTGACGCGCTGGCGCACCAGCGCCGGGTGCGATTCGTCGGGCGGGAGCCGGAGCTCGAACTCGTCCGGGCCGCCTTCGATGGAGCGCAACAGCAATGTCGAGTGGTATACGTCCACGGGCCCGCGGGAATCGGCAAGTCGACCTTGCTGGATCGAATCGCCGAGATGGCCGTGGCCGCCAAGGCAGATGTTGTTCGCCACGTCCCTGATGCCGGCCCGCCGTCGCAGGCTGAGCTGGCCGCGGCCATCCGTCGCGGTGCTGATGACCGCCCGGCACGGCGGGTCGTGCTGATCGACTTGTACGAGCGCCTGTCGAGACTCGACGACTGGATCCGCGACGACCTGCTGCCCAGTCTCCCGATGTCGACCTTGATCGTCATCGCCGGACGGAGGCCGCCTAGCGCGGGCTGGCGGGCCGACCCTGCGTGGCGAGGACTGCTTCACGTCATTTCGCTGCGCAACCTCAGCCGCGGCGAAAGCCGGCAGTACCTGGATCTGCACGGAATCGACTCCACACGTCACGACCAGCTGTACGAGATAGCTCATGGACATCCGCTGGGCCTCTCGCTCGTGGCCGATGTCGTCGCGCGCGGTGGTGAGGTCGCGGCTGGCGGCCGGGCCACTGCGTTACCACCGGACGTGGTGGGCGCGCTGGTACGGCGGTTCGTGGACGTGACCCCGACCGACATTCAGCGCCGGGCACTGGGAGCATGCGCGCTGGCCCGGGTGACCTCCGAGGCGCTGCTGCGCGATGTGGTCGGCGAAGGCGACGCTGCCGAACTGTTCGATTGGCTGCGAGAGCTGTCCTTCGTCGAGTCCGGACCGGACGGGCTGTACCCACACGAGCTGGCCCGTGACGTCCTCGACGTGGAACTTCGGTGGCGCGATCCGGACGGTTACAAGGTGACGTTCCGCCGGGTCCGCGACCACGTCCACCGCAGGTTGGTCGGCAGCCACGGCAGGGAGCAGCAACGGGCCATATTTGACGAGAAGTATTTGTTCCGAAACGTGCCAAGTACCCATGCTCCGATCGATTGGTCGGTGTGGGGCCAGCACTATCCGGAGCGTGCGGACGCCGGCGACCATGATCAGATTGTGGACCTGGTCAGGGGGTGGGAAGGCCAGGAGGCCGCGGAGATCGCGGAGAGGTGGTTGGCCCTGCAGCCGGATGGCTTCTTCGTCCTGCGGCGCCAGGACGGCTCGGTTGGCGGCGTCATCGGCCTGATCGAGCTGACTACCGCGTCCGCCGAAGCCCTTGCCACCGATCCAGGAGCACAAGCCGCGTGGCAGTTCGTCCAGCGGCACCGACCTGCCAGGGCGGGTGAGGTCGTGGAGCTGACTCGTTTCGTCATCGATCGGGACGCCTACCAGGGTCCGTCGCCAACCATCAACGCCACGCCGATCCTCGCCATCCAGCGTTGCCTGGAGCAGCCGAATCTTGCGTGGGGCTTACTCACCGTTTCCGAGCCGGAGCGGTGGGACAGGTACTTCGCCGCCACCGACCTCCCGCGGGTAGCAGGAGCCGACTTCGTCGTGGGCGGCCACCGGTTCGGGCTGTTCGCCCACGACTTTCGGCAGGTGCCCGTCGACGCGTGGCTCGAGTTGGTGACCGAGCGCGCCCTTGCCCGCGATGCAACAATGCCGCCGCGGCGACGAGTCGAGTCGCTTGTGCTGTCCAAAGAGGATTTCGACGACGCCGTCCGCCAGGCGCTGCGCCACCTACATCGTCCTGATCTGCTCGCCCGCAACCCGTTGCTGCGCTCCCGCGTCCTCCGCGATCGGGTTACAGACCGTGAGCCGGATGCGCTGGACCTCGAAGCTTTGCTGAGTGACTCGCTCGACGTGCTGCGCGCAAATGCACGCGACGACAAGATGTTCAGAGCGGTTGAGCAGACGTACGTCCGCTCAGCGACCACCCAGGAGGCGGCTGCCGAAGCGCTCGGTGTCCCGTTCAGCACGTACCGTCGCCACCTTTTCCGCGGGATCGAGCGCGTGACGGCACGGCTGTGGGACTTGGAGGTGTACGGCACTGAGCATCGGTGAGCACGACTGAGCAGTGCTTGGTCTGGCGAGCGCGCGGGTTTCTGGCCCACGGTGGTCTCCACCGGACGGAGGACCAGCTATGACACACCGCAACGAAGAACTGCTCCGCGAGTACTTCAAAGCCGCCGAGAACGGTGACATCGCCACCCTGAACGAACTGTTCGCCGACGACGTTGTCGCCCACGCGGCGGGGAACCACGAGCTATCTGCCGATTACCGCGGCAAAGAGGCTGTCTTCGGCTTCTTCGGCCGCCTCGCCGAACTGTCCGGCGGGACCGCGCGGCTGGCGCTTCGCGACGCCATCGCCGACGACTCGTTCGCCGTGGCTCTTGTTGATGCGTACGGGCGAGTCGGCGACAACGTGATCGAAGGTGAGCCGACGGTGATGGTGCTTCGGATCGCAGACGGCCGGTTCGTCGAATTGTGGAGCCACCATTACGACCAGCCGAAGATGGACGCGCTCTGGTCGTCGTGACGGCGGAGCTGGCGGCTGTACGTGCGGCTCGTCGTCGGCCACACTGTCCAATGTGCCGGGTTCGGTGCGGCTCAGCAGCGATGCTCTTGTCGGGCGCGACGAGGAGCTGAGCGACGCTGCCGCTGTGCTGGGCGATTTGCCGGAAGGCCGGCCGGGTGTCGTCGTCGTGAGCGGACCGGCCGGGATCGGCAAGACTCGTTTCGCCGCGACCCTGGCCGACCGGCTGCGCACGGACCGGATCCGGGTCCTGGCGGGAGCGTGCCTCGATATGGGCGCCGGCGCGCCGCCGTTTTCAGCGCTCATCGCAGCGTTCCGCAGCGTCGACCCGCCGGCGGTGCAGCTGCTCGACGCGTTGACCGGTGCCATCGACATGCGCCGGTCCCGACTGTTCGAGCTGTTGCGCAGCACGGTCGTCGCTCTCGCCCGGCGGCGGCCGACCGTCCTGGTCGTAGAAGACCTGCACTGGTCGGACCGGGTCACCAGAGACGCCCTGCTGTACCTGTGCGCGATGGCGCGAGACGGCCGGTGGGGGCTGCTGTTGACATTCCGGGAGGACGAGGTCGCCGCCCGGCCGGCGGTGCACGATCTGCTGGACGCGTTGCGCCGCGACACGCTCGCCCACCTCAGCCTGGACGCGCTTGCCCCACCGGAGGTGGCCAGCCAAATCGCGAGCATCACCGGGGCGGAGCCGGCCGGGCCGGACGTCGAGCGGGTGTTCCGCCGAAGTGGCGGCGTCCCACTGCTGGTGGAGGAGGTCCTCGCGGCCGACGCGGCCGGCCTTTCGGGCGTGCCCGCGCACCTGCGCGACTGGTACCTCGCCAGAGTGAGGCGGCTCGGCGCGAGAACCGCCCGCGCTGTGGAGGTCGTGGCCGTTCTCGGAGAAAGTTGCGGCGAGCGGCTGGTGGCCACCACGCTCGGGATTGAGCGCACGGCAGCGGCCGCGGCGCTGGACCAAGCGGTCGCTGCCGATGTCCTGGTGCCGCACGGCCAGCGGTACCGGATGCGGCACGAACTGCTCCGCGACGCGGTATACGACGCCCTACCGCCGGCCCGGCGGCGACGGCTGCACAGCAGGATCGCCACGGTGCTGGCCACGGCACCGCAACCGGACGCTGCCGCGCTCGCGCACCACTGGTACGAAGCCGACGAGCCGGTCCAAGCGGCACTGGCGAACCTCGAAGCCGCGGCGCTCGCCGAACGAGTGCACGCCCCCATGGAGCAACGCACCTACCTGCGCCGGGTGCTGGAGCACTTCGACGCGTTGCCGGCCGAGCGGGCTCAAGCCGTGGGCGGGCGCGCGGCGTTGCTGGCCCGAGCCGCCGAAGCCGCGTTCCTGGGCGGTGCGTTCGACCAAGCGGTGGCACTGGCTGAAGCAAGCATCAGCCAGACACTCGAGCCGGCCGACCTGGCCGTCCGATGGGAGCGGCTGGCGCGGTATCACTGGGTCAACGCCGAGGGGTCCGGCGCGCAGCATGCGCACGAGCGTTCGCTCGAGCAGCTGCGAGCCGATGCACCGCCGTCGGTTCGGTCGCAGGTGCTGTCCGGTTACGCCTGGTACCTATCGATGGCCGGCCGGACGGCCGAGGCCGCACCATGGTCAGATCGGGCTGTCGATGCCGCCGGTGACAGCCGGATACCGGTTGACCGGTGCCGAGCGTTGCTCGCTTGGGGGCTGGCGCGGTCAGGCGACCAGGCCGGGCTGGACGCCTTGTGGGAGGCCCGTGCCCTCGCGGTGCAGTGCGACACCGGCGACGAGCTCGGTCGGGCCCATGCGGCGCTCGACGTGGTACTCCGACAGCAGGGCCGCACGAGAGAACGCGAGCCGGTGCTTCGGGATGGATACGCCTACGCGGCCGCGCACGGCATGACAGGGTCGTACGGCCGCGTGATGACTTATCTGCTGGCAGGGGTCTTGGTCGACTTCGGGCGATGGGACGAGGCTCACGAGATGGTTGCCGCGTCCGTGCGTGATGCCACCGGCACACCCGCGATGTTCGCTCACGCCTACCGCGCCCGGCTTGCCGCGGCTCGTGGTGACGAGTCGACGCTGAAAGAGGCCATTGACCGGGTGACGACGTTGTCCGAAGGCTTGCCACAGCAGCCGATTCCGCTGGCGACGGCCCTGTGCGCCCGGGCGGCGTGGTGCTTGTGGTCCGGTGAAGTCACCGAGGCGTTCGAGTATGCAGCGCGGGCAGTGGAGCTGACCGCTGACCCGTTGTGCGCAGGGGAGGCACGCGCGCTCTCCGCCCGTGCGGTCGCCGACCAGGCGGAGCGGGCCGGTGCCTACCACGATGGCGAGCCTGCGGCGGAGGCCGGCGGCCAAGCCGATGGCGACGTCCCGGCGCACCATCCGCGGGTCACGGCGTTCGGCGCAACAAGGGCGGCCGAGTCGGCCAGGCGGGCCGGCCGGCGCGAACCCGAGCCCTGGCGCGCTGCGGTCTCGGCCTGGGACGAGGCGGGGGACCCGTACTGGGCCGCCTACTGCCGGTGGCGGCTGGCCAAGGCCCTGCTCGCCACCCGCACGGGACGCAATGAGGCCGCCGGAGAGCTGGAGATGGCACGCGACGCGGCGGCCCGGCTCGACGCTCGACCGTTGCTGCACGCGATCGACGAGTTGGTGTCCGCCGCGAAGCTCAACATCGCGACGGCTCGCCCGCCGGCCGGCGCCACCGCACGCGCAGCCGATCTGGGCCTGACATACCGGGAACTCGAGATCCTTCCGCTGTTGGTGGCCGGACGGACCAACGGCGAGATCGCGCAGGTGCTGGTCATCAGCCCGCGCACGGTCGGAGTCCACGTGTCACGGATCTTGCACAAGCTGGGGGCTGCCCGCCGAACCGAGGCGGCCGACATTGCGCGCCGCCGCGGTCTGGTTCCGGGTTGACCGGCGGCGGTGCCGCCTCAAGATACGTCGTTCGACAGATGTGTTGCAGATGCTGCGCTCCTAGCGTCGGGAAGCAAGACACCACTCGAGGAGGAGGTAGCTCCAATGTCCGGACCACTCATCTTCATTTCGCACTCCAAGGTCAAGCCCGGCAAGCTGGCTGAGTACCAGGAGCACGTCACAGAGGCGGCTGACCTGGTGGAATCCAACGAGCCGCGGATGATCGCGTTCAACAGCTACGCGTCGGAGGACGGTACGGACGTCTCGACCGTGCAAGTGCATCCCGATGCGGAGTCGCTGGACGTTCACCTGAAGATCTTCACCGAGAATCTCCAGGCGAAGGCGTTCGGTGCACTCGACAGCTCCGAGGTTAACGTGTACGGCGAGCCGAGCGAGTCCGCACGCCAACAACTGGAGCAGATGGCCGCGATGACCGGTATCCGGGTGCGGATCGTGCCGGTGCACCAAGGCGGCTTCCTGCGCCCGCAGCCATTGTGAGCCAGCCATGACCGAACGAGTGGACACGGTGGTGGTAGGTGCCGGTCAGGCAGGGCTGTCCATGAGTTACCACCTCAGCCAGCAGAATCACGAACACCTAGTGCTCGAACGCAGCCGCATCGCCGAGCACTGGCGATCGGCGGTGTGGGACGCCTTCTGCCTGGTCACTCCGAACTGGACGGTCCAGCTTCCTGGAATGGCGTACGACGGCCCTGATCCGGACGGGTTCATGGGACGGGACGCGTTGGTTGCCCACGTCGAGCGATATGCGGCGTACGTCAATCCGCCGATTCGCACCGGCGTAGCCGTGACAGCCGTCCGGCCGAACGGGCCAGCAGACGGTTACTCCCTCGACACGACCGACGGCACCGTTGTGGCGCGGAACGTCGTCATCGCGACCGGTGGATTCCAGCTCCCGCACCTCCCACGGCAGTCGCGTGAGTTCGCGGCATCGATCCACCAGATCCACTCGAGCGAGTACCGGAATCCCGGCGAGCTTCCCGATGGAGCGGTGCTCGTGGTGGGCACCGGGCAATCGGGTGCTCAAATCGCCGAGGAGCTCTACCAGAGCGGTCGGCAGGTCTACCTGTGCGTGAGCCGCTGTGGCAGAGTTCCCCGGCGATACCGGGGCCGGGACACCATGTGGTGGATGGTTCAGATGGCAATCCTGGACCAACCCGTGGACCAGATCCCAATAACGGCGAGGTCCGGCTGCAACTCCCACGTCTCGGGTAAGAACGGTGGGCACGACCTCAACCTCTGGCAGTTCGCGCGTGACGGCGTCGTACTCCTCGGCCGCCTCGAGGACGCTGCCGACACGAAGATCCGGCTCGCCGACGATCTTCAGCGCAACCTGCACTCCGCCGACGCCGCCGCTGCCCGGATCGCCGAACGGATCGACGAGTTCATCGCCAAGACGGGCATCGAGGCCCCGCAGCAGGAGCCGGTCGAACAGCACGGCGGCAGGACTCAGGTGGACGCGGTATCTGAGCTGGACATCGCGGCAAATGGAATCACGACCATCGTATGGGCGACCGGATACAAGCACGACTTCGGCTGGATCCACGTGCCGGGAATCTGTACGGATGGCAAACCGATCCATCGACGGGGAATCACCCGGTTCCCCGGGCTCTACTTCCTGGGGTTGCGGCAGCAACGCACGCTGAAATCGGAGCTACTACTCGGTGTCGGTTCGGATGCCGGCTTCCTGGCCGATCACATTGCGTCTGGTACGGCTAAGATCGACCAGGTCTAGAAGGGGCTGAAGACGATGCCCGAGATGTTGGTCTCAGGCCTGCCTACGTGGCCGGCGTCGCAAACGGATTGCTTGCGTCGCTGCACTTCGCTCGCCGCCATCCGGATGATGTCAAGGCGCTCGTACTCATCGCGGCATTGACCGACGACAGAGCGTGGTGGCAGCCCGTGATCGACGCGACCTTTCTGGGGCCTGCGTCCGTCATCGAGAAGGAGGGCATGGCCGCCGCACTCGACCTGAACGGCGGTCGCTGGGGCGTCTTCGACTGGCCAGAGCAGTTCGAATTGGCGCCACGGAAGCGGCAGCAGCTCTTGGAGATGAACCCGGCGACCGCCGCAGCGACCTTGCGAGCATGGGCACACGGTTACTCCACGCCAGGACGCCTCGCATTCGGGGGACTGAACGACGACGACCTCGCGGCGATCGAGAAGCCGGCGATCGTATTTTCCGGGGCCGACGAGCATCACACTCTCGAACACGCCCGACTGCTCCAGCACGCCCTGCCGCGGTCTGAACTGGTGAACTCGGCTGATTACCACGGCTCAGCCTGGCAGGACATTGTGAACGAGGCCGAGGCGAAGAACTCGTTTGAGTATCTCGCCGCCACGATGGCCGGGCGGATCGACACTTTCATCCGAGCAATAGAGGAACGCGCAGGAGAGCCGGACCTCGGGTGAAGCAGGGACGCTACTCCGCTTCGCGGTCCGTGTCCTCGCCGTTCTCGGAGGCTTCGGCCTCCCAGTCCGGCTCGCTCTGCGCGATCAGGTGCAGGCAGGGGACGTCGAGCCGGCGGCGGGCGCGATGCGTCCAGTCGATGTGGAGCAGTTCAGCAACCAGGTGCGGCCGGGTGAGGATGACCACTTCGGCCGATCCTCGCTCGGCCACCAGGCTGGTCAGCCGATCGAGCGGGTCGATGGCGGTGACCTCGCCGGTGGCATGTGCCCCCGCCTCGACGAACGCGCTGATGGACTGCGCAAGCGCCTGCTCGCTGGCGTCGCGGATCTCCTGGTGGACACGCTCCAGGTCGGTCTCGTCCAGGTAGAGGGCGGCGGTGCCCATGACTTCGCTGGCCGCGAGGGATCCGATCGTCGCCTCGACCCGCGAAGCGGCGTCCTCAACCGGCATGAGTACGTGGTAGTGGACTACGTCCGGTGCATCGTGGTGCAGCGCGGTGATCTGATGCGCGTCCCAGTGCGTGACCGGTTGCTCGACAAGTACGACCACGTCGTACACGGCACACCTCCCGCCTTCCGGCAGTGGGTCCTTACCTGGACAACGTCTACGGCGCTGCGGAAGTTGCTCCGTCGACCTGTCCGCAGATCATCCATCGTTCGCGCCGATTCGGCAACATGTCCGAGCCGTAAGGCACGATGTGTCGCATGAAGTTGCCTGTCATGCCGCCGGTGGCGCCCATGCTCGCGAGGTCAGTCAAGGCCATTCCGTCCGGAATGCACTATGAGGGAAAGTTCGATGGCTTTCGCTCCATCGTGTTCCGCGATGGTGACGAGGTCGAGATCGGCAGCCGCAACGAGCGGCCGATGACCCGCTACTTTCCCGAGATCGTCGACGCGGCGCGCCGGCACCTGCCGCGGCGCTGCGTCGTCGACGGCGAGCTGGTGATCGTCACCGACAACCGGCTCGACTTCGACGCGCTGCTCAACCGGATTCACCCGGCGGATTCGCGGGTGCGCATGCTCGCCGAGCGCACGCCGGCGAGCTTCATCGCGTTCGACATCCTGGCGCTCGATGACGAGAGCTTCATGGATACGCCGTTCACCGAGCGGCGCGCGGTGCTGGAGCGTGCGCTGGCCAGTGCCGGTCCGCCGGTGCACATCGCGCCGTCGACGACGGATCTCGACGTTGCCTCGCAGTGGTTCTCTCAGTTCGAAGGGGCCGGGCTGGACGGCATCATCGCCAAACCCGGCGCCGGCGTGTACGAGCCGGGGGTGCGTTCCCTCTACAAGATCAAGCACGATCGCACGGCCGACTGTGTCGTCGCCGGATTCCGGTGGCACAAGAGCGGGGGAGTGGTCGGGTCATTGCTACTGGGCCTGTATGACGAGTCGGGTGCGCTACAGCACGTGGGAGTGAGCGCGTCATTTCCGATGAAGCGGCGGGCCGAGCTCGTAGCCGAACTCGAGCCGTACCGCACGGACGCCATCGAGAACCACCCGTGGGCCGAGTGGGCGCTCGCCGAGGCGCACGAGGCCGGCCGGCTGCCCGGCGCGGTCTCACGGTGGAACGCGAAGAAGGACCTGTCCTGGGAGCCGTTGCGCCCCGAGCTGGTCGTCGAGGTCGCGTACGACCACATGCAGGGCAACCGGTTCCGCCACACCGCACAGTTCCGTCGCTGGCGGCCGGACCGCGATCCGCGCAGTTGCACGTACGAGCAGCTGGAGGAGCCGGTCAATTACGACCTCGCCGACGTGCTGGGGGCTTAGCTGATTGTGCTGGGAGCCTGAGCGGTCCACCGGGTCAGGAGTGTGCCGTCCTCTTCGAGGATGTGCGCAAGGGTGAGCGTGATGTCGTGCAGCGGTGGGCTGCCGGCCAGGATGCGCACCGCTTCGCCACCCGCGAGTTGTGGCGTGATGGTGAGGCACAGGTCGTTGAGCAGCCCCGCGTGGGTGATCTCGCCGAGCACGTGCGGGCCGCCCTCGCACAGCACCCGGGTGAGTCCGCGCTCTGCAAGAGCCGCCAGAGCGACGCCGAAGTCGACGGCGGTGGTGCCCGCCACGATGACGCTGGCCGTCTCGGACAGCACATCGCGGCGCTGGCGTGGGGAGGACTCGGTGGTGAACACGACGGTGCGCTCCGTGGCCCCAACGAACAGCGGCGCCGCCGGGTCGAAGTCCAGGCTGCGGCTGACGACCGCGATGACCGGATCCTTCGGCTGGCCCAGCGCCGTACGATGATCGGCCAGCTCGCCGCTGATGGTGGCGGGGCCGTACCGTTCGCGCCGGGCCGTTTCGGCGCCGACCACGATGACGTCCGCGAGCCCGCGGAGCACGGCGAAGACTTCTCGGTCAGGTGGCGAGGAGATGGTTCCGGACCGGTGGTTCGGCCCCCAGGCCGCCCCGTCGAGGGTGGCAACCATGTTGGCCCGCACGTACGGCGAGCCGTCCGCTGCCGGATAGGCGTACGCGGCGACGATCTGGTCCGTCCCGTCGATCGGCTCGTAAGCCGGGAAGATCCGCTGCACGCATCGATCTCATCACGTGATCTTGAGACAATCCAGACGGTCAGACGGAGTGGATTGGCGCAAGATCGGAAGTGTGGACGATGCCGAGGCGCGCAGTGGCGCGGGTGATGGCGACGTAGAGGTCGCGGAGCCCGGACGGCGATGTCGAAACCAGCTCAGCCGGCTCCACGACGATGACCGAGTCGAACTCCAGGCCCTTGGCCTGAGTGACGGTCAACACAGCGGCGGGGGAGTCCAGCGCGGCGGGCTCGAAGCCCGGGGCCGCGTCGATGCCCGCACCGCGCAGCGCCGCCAGCACCTCGTCCGCGCGTCCGGCCGGAACGATGACGGCCAGCCGCCCATCGCCGATCGCCGGCAGTTCCGCGGCCACCAGACCAGGCAGTTCAGCGTTTACGTCCGCCACCTTCGTCGTCCAGGGCTCCGTCCCGGTCGAGCGCACCGAGCGTGGGAGCGACAGCGAAGGGTCGATCTGTTGCAGGACTCCGGCGGCCAAGTCCATGATCTCGGTTGGTGTCCGGTAGTTGACCGCAAGCTCCTCGACACGCCAGCGTCCCTGCACGTGCGGGTCGAGGGCCTCGGCCCAGGACGAGGGTGCCGCCGGAGAACCCGCCTGGGCCAGATCGCCGACCAGCGTCATCGACCGGGCGGGGCAGCGGCGCATCACCATCCGCCAGGCCATCGGTGAAAGCTCCTGAGCCTCGTCGACGATCACGTGCCCGAATGCCCAGGAGCGGTCGGCGACGGCGCGCTCCGCGGTCGACGCGCGGCGGGCCGGACCGTGGTAGCGCTCGGCCACCAGCGCCGGGTCGATCGGCATGGTGAGGTCGAGGTTCTCGAGCAACTCGCGGGCGTATTCGATGTCGGCTTGCCGCTGGGCCTCGGCCCGCAGGGCGGCTGCGTCCGGCGCGGTGTCGGCCGGCCCCAGCAACTCGGCCGCCTCGTCGAGCAACGGCACGTCCGCGATGGTCCAGGTGATGCGGCCTGGATCGTCCAACACGTCGGCGACCAGCTCTTGCGGGGTCAGCGTGGGCCAGAGCTCGTCCAGCGCCTTCTGGACAGCGGGCTCGCCGGCCAAGTCGGACCGGATGCCCGCGATGTCGTCGTCGGACAGGCTCTCGCCGTAGCCCAGCCGGCCGCCATAGTGCTCGGCCAGCGCGGTGAGCATCTCGCGGACGAATACCGCCCTGGCCTGGTTATGGGGACGGCGCGACCGGCGCGCTTTCGTCCGCGCCGCCGAGCAGGTGTCAGGTGGCAGCCACAACGTGCGCCCGTCCAGGCTGACCTCGAAGCCGTCCCGCGGCACCCGCTGGCGGGCCCGGACCGCCTGCTTCAGCACGTCGACCATGTGCAGGTCGCCTTTTGCCGCAAGGTCTTCGCCCGGTTCGGAGCCGGTTGCGACAACATCCGGATACATCGAGCCGAGCGAGGTCAGGACCACACCCGTCTCGCCGAGCGAAGGCAGCACCTGCTCGATGTAGCGCAGGAAGGTCGGATTCGGGCCGATGATCAGCACACCCTGGTCGGCGAGCCGGTCGCGGTGCGTGTACAGCAGGTAAGCCGCCCGGTGGAGCGCGGCCACCGTCTTGCCGGTGCCCGGCCCGCCTTGGACGACGAGGATGCCGCGCAGGTCCGAGCGGATTATCCGGTCCTGCTCGGCCTGGATGGTTGCGACGATGTCGTGCATCCGCCCGGTTCGCGGCGCCCGCAGCGACGCCAGCAATGCGGCCTCGCCGGAAAGCGTCCCGGCCCCGTCAGCGCCGGGAGCGCCGGGCCCGAAGACCTCGTCGTCGACGGACAGCACCCGCCGCCGGCTGGTCTGGATGTGCCGTCGCCGCGTGACATCGCCCGGATTGGCGGCCGTCGCGCGGTAGAACGGTGCCGCGGCGGGGGCTCGCCAGTCGATGAGCAGTTGCTCGTAGTCGTCGTCCGAGAGTGCCATCCGGCCGATGTACTGCCGGGTCGAGTCCACCAGGTCGAGCCGTCCGAAACACAGGCCGGGTTCGACCGCGGCGAGCCGCTCCAGCCGTTCCAGGTCGCGCGCGACGAAGGCGTCGCGCTCCCAGATCGCCTGGTGCGTGCCGCCCCGTTGCAGATAGAGGTCGCGCAGCCGGGCCGTGGTGCGTTCACGCAGCAGATCGAGCCGCTCGTACAGGTAGGAGATGTACGGCTGCTCTTCGGCAGCGGCCTGCTCGCGAGGGCTGGCCGGTGTGCGGCTGGTGTTTGTCATGGGAACGAACAAGTGTACCGACATGCGGTGTCGGCCGGGCTGGTACGGCCGCGGGAGCGGCTTCGCAATCGGCACAAGGGCCGGCGCCGGTGCGATTAGGGTGGGCGGATACCGCCGCGGCGAGAAGGGATCCCACGTGGCGAAGAAGGCGAAGCCAGCCGATGTGGCGCACCAAGTGCGTTTGCCGCCCGGCCCGGTCGATCTGGCGAGTTTCGATCCGCGAGCGACCCCCGGGTTCAGCGGCGGCAAGAACGCCGGCAAGGTAGCGCTCGCCGGGTTGAAGCCGACCGTTTCCGAACTTCAAGAACTGCTCTATGCACACGGGCGGACCGGGGGCGATCGGCGCGTCCTGCTGGTCGTACAGGGCATGGACACCGCGGGCAAGGGCGGTGTGATGAAACACGTCGTCGGCATGCTCGATCCGCAGGGTGTCCACATCAAGGCGTTCAAGCCTCCGACGCCCGAGGAGCGGCGGCGCGGGTTTCTGTGGCGTATCCGCAATGCGCTGCCCGCGCCCGGCCAAGTAGGCGTGTTCGACCGCAGCCACTATGAAGACGTGCTGGTGGCGAAAGTCAACAAGCTGGCCCGTCCCGCGGTGATCGAGCGACGGTACGACGCGATCAACACGTTCGAGCAGGAGCTTGTGGACTCCGGGTGTGCCGTCATCAAGGTGATGCTGCACATCTCTGGCGAGGAGCAGAAGGCACGCCTGATGGCCCGCCTTGAGCGGCCGGACAAGTACTGGAAGTACAACCCGGCTGATGTCGAAGAGCGGGCGAAGTGGGACGCGTACCAGCGGGCGTACGAGATCGCGCTGGAGCGGTGCAACACCGACGCCGCGCCGTGGTACGTCGTGCCGGCAGATCGCAAGTGGTATCGCAATCTGGCGGTCACCCACCTGCTGATCGACCAACTCACGCGGATGGACCTGTCCTGGCCGCCGGCCGATTTCGACGTCAAGCTCGAGAAGAAACGCCTCGCCGCGACCTAACCAGCTGATTCCGTTCGATCACGTTCGGCAGGGTTGTCGACGTAGCTACATGCATGCAGCCATGTAGGTACGTCGGGCCGTCTGCCGAACGTGATCGACCGGAAATCAGGTGAGGGCGAGGGTCGCCACGCTGCCGACCACGATGACCGCGGGTGGACGGACGTCGCGCTCGGCCGCCAGCGCAGCGATGGTCGCGAGCGTCCCGGTGGTGGTGCGCTGGCGCGGCCCGTAGCCGTCCTCGACGATGGCGGCCGGCGTCGACGGATCCTTGCCATGGGCGACCAACGCGGCTGCGGTGTCGGCCAGCCGGCTCACACCCATCAGGAACACCAGGGTGCCCTCTATGGCCGCCAGCGACTGCCAGTCCAGCCCGTCATGCCCGGATACGACCGTGAACTGCTTGGCCAACCCGCGATGGGTGACCGGGATCCCGGCCGCGGCCGGCACCGACACTGCGCTCGTGACTCCGGGCACCACCTCCACGGGAACGCCCGCCGCCCAGCAGGCAGCGGCTTCTTCACCGCCACGGCCGAGCACGAACGGATCGCCGCCCTTGAGCCGGACGACCCGCCGGCCCGCCCTGGCGTGCTCGACCAGGATGCGGTTGATCTCCTCCTGCGGCACCGGGTGGTGGCCGGGCGTCTTTCCGACGTCCACGATCTCGACGTCGTCGCCGAGGCCGTCGAGCAGCGCACGAGGCGCCAGCCGGTCAACCACGACGACGTCCGCCTGGGCCAGCAGTTGGCGGCCCCGCGTGGTGATCAGACCTGGCTCCCCGGGCCCGCCGCCGACCAGGGCAACCGAACCCGCAGCGCCGGTGGGACGGCTCCGGCGCAACGGCAGATCACCGGACTCCAACGCCGCCTGAACCGCGTCGCGGAGCCGGACTGCCCGGCGCGGATCGACCCCTCCCGAGACCGCCACCAGTACGTCTCCAAGGCGGGCGACGGCGGGCGTCCAGGCCGCGGAGGACCCCGCGTCGGCGGCCTGGACGCACCAGATCCGGTCGGCCTCGGCATGGGCCGCTACCTGCCGGTCGACATCGCTGTCGCCGGTGGCGGTGTGGACGAGCCACGCCCCGGTGAGATCGCCGGCCCGGTACTCGCGCGGACGCCAGGCCGCTCGGCCGATGGCGATCAGCTCGGCCAGCGGCTCGCACACGTAGGGCGCCACGACAACGACGTCCGCACCGGCTTCGGCCAGCCTGGCCGCCCGCCGGGCCGCGACCGGGCCCCCGCCGACGACGACCACGCGCCGCCTGGCTACGTCCAGGACCAGTGGATACGACGGCGTGCTCATCCGTGGATCCCGCACTCGACCTTGGACCTGCCGGCCCAGCGGCCGGCGCGCGAGTCTTCACCCGCGGCCACCGGACGTGTGCACGGCGCGCAGCCGATCGACGCGTACCCGATCTCGCGCAGTGGATTGACCAGGATGTTGTGCTCGGCCACGTAGGCGTCCACCTGCTCGTCCGTCCAGGTGGCGAGCGGGTTCACCTTGACCTTGCGGCGCTTGGCATCCCAGCTGACGACCGGCGTCTCCGAGCGGGAGGCAGCCTCGGCCCGCCGCACGCCGCCGGCCCAGGCGTCGTACGGGGCGAGCGCGCGGTCCAGCGGCCACACCTTGCGGATCGCGCAGCACAGGTCGGGATCGATCTCGTAGAGCCGGCCGTACTCCGCCTCGTGTTCGGGCACCCGGAGCGGGTGCGTGATCGTCTCGACCCGAACGTCATACGTGGCTGCGACGGCGTCGCGGGTGCCGATCGTCTCGGGAAAGTGGTAACCGGTGTCGAGGAACAGCACGGTGATGCCCGGGACGGCCACCGAAGCGACGTGCGAGAGCACTCCGTCGGCCATCGAGGCGGTGACGGCGAACTTCTCGCCGAACGCCTCGTATGCCCAGCGCACGACCTCACCCGCCGGGGCGCCCTCGAGGTCGCGCCCCGCGCTGCGGGCCACGTCTTCGAGGGCCTCGGTGGCTGTGCAGGTCATTGGTTCCCTCCCGGGACGCGAGCGGACAAGCCGAGCAGTTTCACGCTGAAGACCCGAAGACACGAGCGGCACTCCCAGCCGCCGTGCTGCTCGACCGGGAACAGGTCCTCGTCGGCGCAGAACGGGCAGTGCAGGATGGCGGCGCGTGTCTCGCTCATGTTGTCCGCCACGCTCCCCTCCTCATTGGAGTTCCTCTTCCGGGGCGCGCAGCGCCCACTGGGCGAACCGCTCGCCCGGCTCGCGGCTGGCGATGAAACGCCGCACCAGACGCTCGACATAGTCCGGCAGCTCAGCCGACGTGACCTTGAGCCCCCTCGCCTTGCGGCCAAGCCCGGCATCCAGGCCAAGCCCCCCGCCGAGATGCACCTGGAACCCGTCTTCGCCGCGGACGATCTGGCCCTTGAGCCCGATGTCGGCCACCTGGATGCGCGCGCACGAGTTCGGGCAGCCGTTGACGTTGAGCGTGATCGGCGTGTCGAGCTGGCCGGTGACGTCGGCGAGCCGGCGCTCCAGCTCCGCGATCGTCGCCGCCGCGAGGCCCTTGGTCTCGACGATCGCCAGCTTGCAGAACTCCAGGCCGGTGCAAGCCATCGTGTCGCGGCGGAAGGCGCTCGGCCGGGCCTGCAACCCGATGTCGTCCAGCGCCGTGACCAGTGACTCCACCTGGTCCGGTGCCACGTCCAGAATCACCAGCTTCTGTTGCGGCGTGGTGCGGATCCGGCCCGATCCGTGTGCCTGGACGATGTCGGCGAGTTTGCCGAGCCGGGTTCCCGAGACCCGGCCGACGAGTGGTGCCACCCCGACGTAGAACCGCCCGTCCTGCTGCCGGTGGACGCCGACGTGGTCGTAGGCCCGCTCCGGGACGAGAACGGGGGACCCGTCCCGGAGCGGACGATTCACGTACTCGGTTTCGAGGACGTCGCGGAATCTTTCGACTCCCCAGTCCTCGACGAGAAACTTCAGCCTGGCCCTGGTGCGCAGCCGCCGGTAACCGTAGTCGCGGTACAGCCGTGTCACCGCCGCCCACACGTCCGGCACCTCGTCCAATGGCACCCAGGCGTCCAGGCGCTTGGCCAGCTTCGGGTTGGTCGACAGGCCACCACCGACCCACAGGTCCAGCCCGCGGCCGTATTCGGGGTGGACGACGCCGACGAAGGCGATGTCATGGATCTCGTGCGCGACGTCCGGCAGCCCGCTGATCGCCGACTTGTACTTGCGCGGCAGGTTGGAGAACTCCGGCGAGCCGATGTAGCGGCGCTCGATCTCCTCGATCGCCCACGTCGGGTCGAGTACCTCGGCTGCGGCGATACCGGCGAGGGGAGAGCCGAGGATGACTCGGGGCACGTCGCCGCACGCCTCCGTCGTCGACAGCCCCACCGACTCGAGCCGCCGCCAGATCTCCGGTACGTCCTCGATGCGGACCCAGTGCAGTTGGATGTTCTGCCGGTCGGTCAGGTCGGCGGTGTCGCGGGCGTAGGTGATCGAAACGTCCGCGATCACGCGCAACTGCTCGACTGACAACTGGCCGCCGTCGATGCGCACGCGCATCATGAAGTACTCGTCGTCAAGCTCGTGCGGCTCGAGTACGGCCGTCCGGCCGCCTGGGATGCCGGGCTTGCGCTGGGTGTAGAGGCCCCACCAGCGGAAGCGGCCGCGCAGGTCGGCCGGGTCGATGCTGGCGAATCCGTGGTGGGCATAGATGTTCTCGATCCGGCGGCGCACGTTCAGGCCGTCGTCGTCCTTCTTGACCTGCTCGTTGGCGTTGAGCGGGGTGAAATAGCCCAGCGCCCACTGTCCTTCGCCGCGCTTCGGGCGGATTGATGTGTCGGGGGAGGTGGCGGTCGTACTGCTCACGAGCTGTCCTCAACGGATGCGAGGGGCGCGCAACCACCAGCGGCTGAGGGGGCGTCGTCGGCCCGGCCGGGCGCTCGCGCGCCCGACGGTCAGGGTCAGGCGGCGGCTAGGCAGGGCGACACATCATGCTCGTCACACGGCCGAAGTCGACGTGGCGGCGAGCCACGAGGAGCAGCGCGGTGACGGCGAACATGGCGGACATCATGGCACGGGTTGTCGGGACCCGCGCACGGGGCGACCATTATGTGGACGTGACGTCCGGACTACGGACGGCTACTATCCGGCGGGTGCGCAGACTACTTCCCCTGCTGGCGGTTCCCGTACTTGTCTTCTCCGGGTGCTCGGAGATCAACGACGCGATCGACAGCGGCATCAACAGCGTGGCAGAGCAGGCTCTCGAGCAGGGTATCCGGAAGCAGCTCGCCGATGCCGGCATCGAGTTGACCAGCGGTCCGGACTGCTCGACCGATCTGTCGCGCGAAGGCGCGACGCTGGACGGAACCGCCAGCTGTGACGGGACCACGGTCGACGGCGACGATGTGTCGGCGACGTTCGACGGCACGCTGTCGAGCTCTGGTTGCTCCGGCACGATAAGCATCGCGGTCGGCGGACGGACGGTTGTGGACGGCCAGGAGGTCCCGGACTGCTCGGTGAGCCTCTAACCCTTGCCGCTGATCATCGGCACTTTCCGGCTGCATAGCCCGGTAAGTGCCGATGATCAGCGGCGTTAGGGCGAGGCGTGGCCGGTGGCCGGCTCCACCGGGCGGTCGGCGGACTTGTGCTGGCAGTCGCACCACGAGCCGCCGCGGCAATCCTCGTGCCGGCGTTCGGCGCACGCGCGACAGATCACCCGGCCTCCGGCGTCGCCCGCTCGACGATGGCCTTGACGTTCAGCCCACTCGGCAGCGCACCGAACGCGCCTTCCATGCCGCCGAGCCGGGTGGCGCAGAACGCGTCGGCAACCGCCGGCGGGGCGAACCGAACCAGCAAGGAAGCCTGCAGCAGGGCGGCCATCCGGCCGGCGAGCCGGCGGGCCAGGTGGGCCGAGCCGTTCGGATCGATCGCCACCTCGGCCAGCAGGGCATCCACCTCGCCCAGCGCGGTGTCGAGCCGCTGGTCAGTGCCCTTGGCCTGTTCGATCTCCGAGCGCCAGGCACTGACGGCTTCTGGTTCGCGGGACAATACGCGCAACAGGTCGAGGGCCTGGATGTTGCCGGCGCCCTCCCAGATCGAGTTCAGCGGGGCCTCGCGGTACAGCCGCGGCATGCCGCTTTCCTCGACGTAGCCGTTGCCGCCGAGGCATTCGAGCGCTTCACCCACCGCCATCGGAGTCCGCTTGCACACCCAGTACTTGGCCAGCGGCAAGCAGGCGCGGCGGAACGCGTGCTCGGACGGATCGGTCGCCTCGCCGTCGACCGACGCGGCCAGCCGCATCGCCAATGCGGTAGCCGCCTCTGCCTCGATGGCCAGGTCGGCCAGGACGGCTTGCATCAGCGGCGCGTCCGACAGCAGCGCGCCGAACGTGGACCGATGCGACGCGTGCCACGTCGCCTCGGCGACCGCGCGCCGCTGCAATGCGGTCGAGCCGAGAACGCAGTCGAGCCGGGTGGCGGCAACCATCTCGATGATCGTGCGAACCCCGCGACCCTCCTCGCCCAGGCGCCAGCCGTAGGTGTGCTCAAACTCCACCTCGGCTGAGGCGTTGGCCCGGTTGCCCAGCTTGTCCTTGAGCCGCTGCAGCCGGAAGGTGTTCAGGCTGCCGTCGTCCATCACTCGGGGGACGGCGAAACAGGTGAGACCCTCGGGCGCTTGGGCCAGGACGAGGAACAGGTCGCTCATCGGCGCCGAACAGAACCACTTGTGGCCGGTCAGCACGTACCACCCGTCGTTGCCGTAAGGCTGGGCCGTGGTGGTGTTGGACCGTACGTCCGAACCGCCCTGCTTCTCGGTCATGGCCATGCCGGCCAGGCAGCCGTACTTGTTCTCAGGAGCGCGGAGCCCGGGGTCGTACGAGGTCGAAGCGAGTCGGGGCTCCCACATCGCACTCACGCCCGGATCGACCCGCAGCGCCGGTACGGCGGCATATGTCATCGAGATCGGGCACATGTGTGCGGGCTCGACCTGGCTCCAAATGAGGAACGCGGCGGCGCGGGTCACGTGGGCGAACGGTTTGTCGGTGGTCCACGCGGTGGCGTGCAACCCGTGGCCCACCGCGGTACGCATCAGTTCATGCCAGGACGGGTGGAACTCGACTTCGTCGATCCGGTGCCCGTAGCGGTCATGGGTCCGCAACACCGGTGGGTTGGCATCAGCCCTGCGGGCCCACTCCTGGGACTCCTGCGAGCCAGCGGACCGGCCCAGGGTGTGCAGCCGCTGCAAGGTGGCCTCACGTCCGTGCCGGCGGATCGCTTCGACGAGGGCGACGTCGTCGCCGAGGACATCGCGATCGACCAGAGGCGGAGGCTGGTTCGTCACGTCGTGCGTGGTAGCCACGCGTTTACGGTACGCGTCCGGAAAACTCGGTGGCGAGACCCCGACACAGGCCGTTACTGTTCCGAAGCATCCGGTTGACCGAGTCGAAGTGAAGGAGGTGGGTGCGCCATGACTGTCGTTGCCATGCCCACTTTCTTTGCTCTTCTCCACCAACTGGAAGGTTCTCTTCAGTGCCTACTCACCACCCGTCCCTCCCAGATCTCGGCTGGGACGACTCTTTAGCAACTGAACTCCAGGTTGCCGGCAACGGCCGGCTGCCTGCGCGCGTCAGCCGTGTCGACCGCGGCGGTGCCGACCTGCTCAGCGCGACCGGCCCGGTGCGGGCCACGTTCGGTCGTGACGTCCTCGCAGCCATGGCGGCCGACCGGACGGCGGTGCCGACGGTTGGCGACTGGGCGGCGCTCGCGTCATGGCCGGACGGGCGTACCACCATCGAGGTGCTGCTGCCCCGCCGCACCAGCGTCGTCCGCGACGGCGCCGACCGCACGTCGCAGGGCCAGGTGCTGGCCGCGAACGTCGACCTTGTCGTCGTTGTGGAGCACCTTGATCCCGAGCCGGACCTCGGCCGCATCGAGCGGCTCCTAGTCCTGGCGTGGGGGAGCGGTGCGCAGCCGCTCGTCGTGTTGACCAAGGCCGACCTGGTACCGGATCCCGATGGCATGGTGGCCGAGGTGGCCGCCGCGGCTCCGGGAGTCGATGTGCTCGGTGTCAGCGCCACTACCGGCGACGGGCTGGACACCGTCCGGGCATTTCTGGCTCCAGGACGGACGATGGTCCTGCTCGGCCCGTCCGGTGCAGGCAAGTCGACGTTGACCAACGCGCTCGCCGGCGCCGAGTTGATGGCCACGAACTCGCTCCGGGCGGATGGCAAGGGCCGGCACACCACGACCCACCGGGAGCTCATCGTGCTGCCCGGACTCGGCGTGGTGCTCGACACGCCCGGCCTGCGCTCCGTCGGACTCGTGGCCGACGCCGATGCGCTGGCCGATGCGTTCCCTGAAATCGCCGAACTTGCCGGGCATTGCCGGTTCCGCGACTGTGCCCACGAGACCGAGCCCGGGTGCGCCGTCCTCGCCGCGCTGGCGGACGGGACGCTCCACGAGCGGCGCCTGGCGAGTTGGCGCAAGCTGGGCCGGGAGGCTGCCTACCAGGCCCGGCGTGCGGACGCCCGCTTGATGGCCGAGGAGCGGGCAGTGTGGCGACGGCGCACCAAACAGCTGCGCGAACACTACAAGCAGGTGCCGCCGCGCCGCTGATGTTCGGCGTCCAGCCGCCACGGAAACCTTGAGATCTTGGGGCTGGACGCCGGCTTGAATTCCGCTTACCGTTGAAGTGTCCGGTTTGGTGCTCCCTGGGAGCGTTGCGGGCATTGTCTCCCGCCGCCGGTGACGCCACACTGCGGTTTACTCAGCACGTGACAATCGGTCTTGTCGACTGTCGCAATCGCCTTTAGACTTGTAGAGGTCCCCTGCTCGACCGGATCAGTGCGAGCTCGGAGGCCACGATGCCCGACATCGCGAACCCGACGTTCCGAACCCGTCTGCAGGGCTACGACCAGGAGCAGGTCGACCGGATGGTCGACCGGATCTGCCGTACGCTCACCGGCCAGGCGCGCCACAACGCAGTGGTGGTGTCGGATCTTCAGTACTTCTATTTCGACGTCAAGATGCGCGGCTACGATCGCGATGAGGTGCACCAGTACCTATCCGACGCGATCGCAGCCCTGCGGCGGCGCGCGATCGCCGCGTAGCTCGCCACGCGCGGGTCACCTCAAGATTGCCAAGACTTCGGCACTGCGCCGGTGGTGCTGAGGATCACTGCGGCCGCCTGCTCGGGGTCATCGCTCATCGGAACGTGACCGCACCCGGTCAGCAGCACATGGCGGGCGTTGGGAAGCCTGGCCTGGGCGCGCAGCGCCTGCTTCGGCGGCAGGATGCGGTCATGGTCACCCCACGCGACTGTGACCGGGACGGCCGGCTCCCCATTGAACTGGTAATAGAGATCGGCCCGCGCCACCCGGTCGAAGGCGCTGGCCCGGCGCAGCGCCACGGCGTCGCCGATCAAGCGGTCCCGGCTCAGGTATTCGGGATGAACGACCAGCAGGCCGTAGGTCATCGACACCAGCTTCTTTGAGCGGAGTACGACGCGTAGTAGCGAAGCGGGCAGATACGCATTGGCCCGCAGAGTGCGCAGGATCGCGTGGGCTCGCCGGCGTTCAGCGAGCGTGTGAAAACCCGCGGGTGCCAGCGCCGTGGCGGACGCGACGTGGCCGGCGGCGGCAAGTTCAAGCGCGATCGCCCCGCCCAGGCTGTTGCCCGCCACGTGGGGCCGGTCGAGGCCGAGGTGCTCGAGGAGATTGCGCACCCGCTCGACCGTTGCCGCCATATCGGCCGGCAGCCCTGAATCCGGTTCCGGAGACTCCCCGAAACCGGGCAGGTCGACGGCGATGACTTCATGGTGACGGGCCAACCGGTCCAGGACCGGCTCCCATGCCTGCCACCGGTGACCGATGCCGTGAAACAGCACGAGCGGCGGGCCGTCCCCGATTCGAGCGAAGTTGACGAGTGGAGCGCGCGATTCACTGCGCCGCATCGGCCGCGCCCCCGGACGTCGTGTAGTCGGTTGCCCTGAACCGGGTGAGCCGCCACCGGAACGGAGTCACATAACCGGGCCAGATCACCGAGTTGCGGCCGGATGCATCGAGGTACCAGCTCGAGCACCCGCCGGTGGCCCACACCGTTCCGGTCATCGCCCGGTCGATGCGCTCGGTGTGCCGCCGCTGCGCCTGGCTCGTGGGTTCGATCGCACCGCCGCCGGTTCGCCGCAGGTGGTGCAGCGCTTTGATCACCTGGCGCAACTGCGCTTCGATCATCAGCACGACCGAGCTGTGCCCCAAGCCGGTATTCGGGCCGAGAAGGACGAACAGGTTGGGAAAGCCGTGGACGGTCGTCCCGAGGTGGGCATGCATCGTCGGCGTCCAGGCGTCCGCCAGGGTTTGTCCGTCCCGGCCCTTGATCCGTTGCATGATCGGCGGATCCGTGACCCGGAAGCCAGCGCCGAAGATGATCGTGTCGACGGCGTATCGGTTGCCATCCGCCGTGCTGATGCCGCTGGGATCGACTCGCGCGATGGGTTCGGTGACGACCTCGACGTTCGGACGGTCAAGCGACGCCCAGTAATCGTTGGACAGCAGTACCCGCTTGCATCCCAGCACGTAGTCCGGACGGAGGGCGGCACGGAGACCTGGATCCGACACTTGCTGCCGCAGGTGGCGCTCGGACAACCGCTGGCCGAGCCGGTTGATCTGCGGGTGGAGAAAACCGACCGCCCAGCATTCGCGTTCCCAATAGAGGGCAGTGCGCACCATCCGGGTGGCACCGGGGACGTGCCGGTAGATGGCTCGCTCGACTCTGGTGATCCGCCGGCTGCGGCGCGGCATCACCCACGCCGGCGTCCGCTGGAACAACGTGAGGTGATCGACGTCGGGTTGGATCTTAGGAACGAACTGGGCTGCGGACGCCCCGGTCCCGATCACCGCGACCCGGCGTCCGTTGAGGTCATGGTCGTGCCGCCAGCGCGCGGAGTGAAAGGTTGTGCCGGCGAACGTGTCGAGTCCTGGGAGGTTCGGCACCGCCGGCTCGCTGAGTGAACCGGTCGCCGCGACCAACACCCGTGCGGTGTAATCGCCGTGCGACGTGGTCAGCCGCCACCTTCGCGCCTCGCCGTCCCACGCGGTGCCGGTGACGTCGTGGTTGAGCCGTAGTTTCGGCGTCAGCCCGTACCGGCGCGCGCAATCACGCAGGTAGGCCCAGATTTCCTCCTGACCGGAGTACGTGTTGGTCCACTCGGGGTTCAGCGCGAACGAGAACGAGTAGAGGTGAGATGGAACGTCGCAGACGCACCCCGGGTAGGTGTTGTGATGCCAGGTACCTCCGACGTCGCCGGACCGCTCGAAGATGAGAAAGTCGTCGAACCCGGCCTGCTGGAGCCGGATCGCCGCACCGATCCCGCCGAAACCCGCTCCAATAATCGCGATGTCGAGGTCGTTGCTACCGGCGGGTAACGTCATACCGATGAGTTAGTCCGCAAAGGTGATGTATGTCAAGAGCCGGCGTCGTCGGCGCGGCTAGTCGAGGTTCCGTTGCCAGCCGATTCCTCGGCCGACGATCTCGTACCCGAGAAGCTCGTTCACCTTGATCATGTGGTCGTTGGATGCGGCGTTCTCGGTGTCGATGAACCACACCTGCGGCTCGATCTCCCGCAGCCAGCGCAGCATGTCGATCTTGAGGAGCAGTCCGAGGCGGTGTCCGCGATGTGCCGCCAGCACACTGGTGTCGTACTGGTAGGCATACCAGGGCTGTTCGTTCTCGATCGCGAGCAGGGTGTGACCGGCCAGTTCACCGGACTCGCGGTGCCGCGCTGCAACTCGGTACAACCTCCGGTTGCGGCCTTCGTTCGCAGATTCGAAGGCGCGGATGCGCTCGGGCGTGTACACCTCGTCCTCGACGTGGAGGCCTTCGGTCGGGGCGTCGTTGATAGCGGCGGTCAACGTGGTCACCCTGGTCAGCAAGTCGTCGGGAACGGTTGGAGCGATGCGCAGCAACACGTACCCCTCGGCTCGCCGTTCGGCGGCGGCGTACTCGGCGTCCAGCCTCGGCCAGTCGACCGCCCGGACGTCCTGCCGGCGCGCGATCTCGTCGTATCCGCGCTCGAATCCCATTGCCGATGCCACGGCGGAGTACTCCGGCCGGTCAGCGGTGATGACAAGCATGACCTTGCGGCCGTCCCGGCGGGCCCGGTCCGACGCCGCGCCGATCAACGCCTGCACCATCGCCTGCGTTCGAACGGCGGGATCGGTAACGGGGTGGACGATGGCCAGGTGGGTGTTGTCGCGCCATGGCAGGCCGATCTCGACGACACCGACGACCCGGCCGTGCGAGTCCTTGGCGACCGCGACCTCCGGGGGCTGGCCGTCCCATCCGTGCCGGAACCGGCCGAGGAACATCGAAACCGTGTGGACGGGATGATGTGGCAGGTCCACCGCCCGGGCGGCTTCGGCGGCGGCGACGGCCCCGGCGACGTCCTGAGGGTCCGGGTTCGCTCGGTCGAGCCACGTGAGTTCCACGTGACCATGCAATCGCAGTGCAGCGCCCCCTGGCGAGCGGTTTTCCGCACCCGGCAGACTCGGATACGTGGCAGCAAAACGCAGCGCGGGCCTGCTGGTGTTCCGCCGAAGCGGCGGCCGGGTGGAAGTCCTGCTCGGTCACATGGGTGGGCCGTTCTGGGCGCGTAAGGACGCTGGCGCGTGGTCCGTCCCCAAAGGCGAATACGACTCCGGCGAGCCGGCGCAGGCCGCCGCCCGCCGCGAGTTCACCGAAGAGCTCGGGATTGCACCGCCGGATGGCGAGCTGGTCGGCCTCGGAGACATCCGGCAGGCCGGCGGCAAGACGGTGAACGTGTGGGCCGTCGAGGGCGACGTCGACGTCGCCGGCGTCGCGCCGGGTACCTTCGAGATGGAGTGGCCACGCGGTTCGGGCCGGATCCAGGAGTTTCCCGAGCTTGATCGGGTGGAATGGTTCGACCTTGAGGCGGCCCGGACCAAGGTCGTCACGGCGCAGCGGATCTTTTTCGACCGGCTCGCGCAGCGATTGGGAGGGTAGACGGTGGATCGCCAGCACGTGGAGTATGCGCTCGCGCTGCATGCCGTGCTGCCGCACGACGGCAACCTGCCGTGGTCGCCGTACTCGGTGGCTTCCGCGCTCGGCCTGGCCGCCAGCGGTGCCCGCGGCCGGACACGAGATGAACTGGTCGATTGCATTGCGCGCGGTGGAAAGCTCGACGCGGTGGCCAAGGCGCTCAGCGAAGCGGCTCGGCTGTCCGCTGCCGAGACGGCCGTGGCCAACACGCTCTGGATGCGGATCGGGTTGAACGTCCATGACCGGTTCAAGCAGGTGGTCCTCGGGTGGCCCGGGGGAGCCGTCCGCGCCGCCGACTTCGAACACGACCCCGACGGCGCCCGGCAGAAGATCAACAACGACGTCGAGCAGGAGACGCGGGGACTGGTCAAGGATCTGCTGCCGGACGGAGCAGTGCACCGCGAGATCGGTGCGGTGATCGTCAACGCCCTCTATTTGAAGGTCGCCTGGCAGAGCCCGTTCGAGGCGGACCGGACCGTCGCTGCACCATTCCATGCGCCGTCCGGGACGAGAGACGTGCCCACCATGCGGCAGCAGGAGCAATTTCGGTACGCAGCTGCCGACGGGTGGCAACTGGTGAGCCTGCCGACGCCTGGCGGCGTTGTGGTCGACGTACTGCTGCCAGACGGCACCGACGCGAGCCCGCCGCCCCCGGACACGCTGGCGGCGCTGCACCGCCAGAGCCGTTCACGCAAGGTCGATCTGGCGCTGCCGCGGTTCCGGATCGAGGAGTCGCTGGCCCTGATCGAGCCGCTCCGGGCAGTGGGTGTCGAGGCGGCGTTCAACCGTCTGCTCGCGGACTTCAGTGGGATCTCAGACGCTCGCATGTTCATCGAAACCGCCGTGCACAAGGCGGTCATGCGGGTCGACGAGCAGGGGTTCGAAGGGGCCGCGGCAACCGCTCTTGCGTTCCGGCTGGTCTCGGTGGACATGAGCCGGCCCGTGCCGTTCTACGTGGACCGGCCATTTCTCGTCCTGGTGCGGCACGCTCGCACCGGCGCGATCTACTTCCTGGCGCGCGTCGTCGAGCCGTGACGGGCTCGCGTCCGAAGTGGACCGGGAGTTTTCCACCGCACCGTCGGTCCGGGCACGGCGTTCCCGAGCCTTTGCAGTGTTCACGT
The DNA here is from genome assembly GCA_036374175.1 of Jiangellaceae bacterium. Classification (GTDB taxonomy): domain Bacteria; phylum Actinomycetota; class Actinomycetes; order Jiangellales; family Jiangellaceae; genus JASLBX01. The sequence continues at coordinate 37,608 of DASUUH010000147.1, forward strand.
TTAGGAAGCGCTGCCCCTGAGGTGAACCGAGCGGCCGAAGTCGGCCGCACAGTCTCGGAAGCGGTTTGGAGACACGCTCGGCGCTTCCTCCTGGTGTGCAGTGCAACGCCCGCGGCGAGGGGTGGCGCTTCCTCATGGTGTGCAGTGCAAAGGCTCGGAGTGGGCCGTGGCTGGGGCTGGCGGGAGGAGTTCGGCGGTGCGAGGGGAGCGGTGCCGGGCCGGCCTCGGCGGCGGAGTTGACCGAGCACCGGCAAGAATGGCACCGAACGATACGGTTTGCGCGGCGCTGACGCACGGGAGAGGACGCCATGACAGATCGGGTGCGCTGGGGAGTGCTGGGCGTGGCGGCCATCGCCACCAAGAAGGTCATCCCCGCCATGCAGCAGGCCGGCAACTGCGAGGTCGTCGCCATCGCTTCCCGCAACGCCGAACGAGCAGCGCAGGCGGCCGGACAACTCGGCATAGCCCGCCACTATGACTCGTACCAGGCACTTCTGAACGACGACGAGATCGACGCGGTCTACATCCCGTTGCCGAACAACCTCCACGCCGAATGGACCATCCGGGCGGCCAAGGCCGGCAAACACGTGCTCTGCGAGAAGCCGCTGGCCATGAACGCTGCTGAGGCGGCGACTGTAGTGATCGCCTGCGAGCAGGCCGGCGTGCTGCTGATGGAGGCGTTCATGTACCGGCTGCACCCACAGTGGGTGGCGGCCAGGGAACTGGTGGCCGCCGGCCGCATCGGCGAACTGCGCTCGATCAACGCCGTGTTCACGTACCACAACGTCGATCCGGCCAATATCCGCAACGTCGCCGAGTACGGCGGTGGCGCGCTGATGGACATCGGCTGCTACCCGATCAATGTGGCTCGGATGATGTTCGGCGCCGAGCCGACGCAGGTGCATGCCGCGATCCGCCGCGATCCCACCTTCGGCACGGACGTGCTGACCTCGGCCGTGCTCGACTTCGACGGACGTCAGGCCACCTTCGTCTGCTCGACCCAACTCGAACCCGACCAGCGAGTGGACCTGCTTGGCACGGAGGGACGGTTGACGATCGAGATCCCCTTCAACATTCCACCGGACCGGCCGACCCGCCTGATCCACGTCGCCGGCGGCAACCCACCGGTCGCGCCTGGAACCGAGGTGATCGAGGTGCCCGCAACCGACCAGTACCGCGTGCAGGGCGAGTTGTTCTCCGCCGCCGTGCGCGGTGAAGCCGAGCTGCCCACGCCACCGGCCGATGCGATCGCCAACATGGCCGTGATCGACCAGATCTTCACGGCTGCCGCGGCGCCACGACGCGACCGCAACCTCCTTCTGCCAGGACAGGAGCCCGCCATAGGGTAGGCGCCGTGGACGATGCACGGGACGAACGGACGCTGCGCGCCTCGGATGCCGACCGGGAGCGGGTCGCCGAGGTGCTGCGCTCCGCGGCGGCCGACGGGCGGCTGAGCCTCGAGGAGCTGGACGAGCGGCTCGACCGGCTCTACGCAGCCAAGACGTACGGCGAACTCGAGCCGGTCGTCGCGGACCTTCCGGGGCTCGCCAGCGTGCCGCGGCCCAGTGTGCCCGCAGTTGCCCCGAGGCCGGCCGTCCCCGACCGGGTCGGCGGAACACCGACATCCCGCGAAGCGAAGGCCGTTTTCGGCGGCGTGGCCCGCCGGGGGCAGTGGGTCGTGCCCGAGCGCTACCGGGTCAAGGCCGTGTTCGGCGGCGTCGATCTGGACCTGCGAGAGGCTCAGCTGGAGTCTCACGAGGTGACGATCGAATCCAAGGCCGTCTTCGGCGGTATCAGCATCGTCGTGCCGCCAGACGTCACCGTGATCATCGACGGATCCGGCATTTTCGGCGGCTTCGCCGGGGACGCCGAGGACGTCCAGCCGCCAGCCGGCGCTCCTTTAGTCCGGGTCACCGGCAAGGCGGTGTTCGGCGGCGTCGCCGTGATGCGCAAGCGGCCGGACTCAGCAGCCCACTGAGCGACTCGTCAATCGTCGGATAGTGCGGCTACTCGAGAGTCAGCTCTTGACAGCAGTCATGATCGCGATTGGGATGTCGGTCATGCACCCCCTTCGGTTAGGCGCGGCAGCGTAACCAGACGCTGGCCGGGTCAGCCTGACCGCTCCTAGACGAGGAGGTCTCATGAGGCTACGAACCTCGCTGGTGTCCGTGCTGGTCGCGACCATGTCTGTGGTGGGCGGGTCGGCGCTGGCACACGACGATGACGGCAAGCACGACACTCCGGACGACCCGAAGGCGGGTTGGGAGGCCCAGCAAGAGGCTGTGGCGCCAGGCGCACAGAATTCGGCACCGCCCCACTCAGAGCGTCCCGACCGGTTCGCCCCCTGCGTACGGGGCGTCGCGTACCTGCCGGAGTTCGACGGGCATCCGGTGCTCGGATCCGGCGCGTTCCCGTGTGACGGCGTCGACCTGCTTTCGTACCTTCCGCCCGATGAACTCGGCGGCGGGTTCGAGGTCGGTACCGGGCGCGGCAGCGACGTCTGGGGCTGGGCCGACCCTGTGACCGGACGTGAATACGTGCTGGCAGGAATGGAGAACGGTACGGCGATCGTCGACATCACCGACGCCAAGCGGCCGCTGTTCCTGGCCCACCTGCCCACGTCCGCCACGAATAACCTGATCTGGCGCGACATCAAGACCTTCAATGACCACGCCTTCATCGTGGCCGAGTCGGCTAACCACGGCATGCAGGTCCTGGATCTCACGAGACTGCGTGATCTCGACCCGGCCGACGCCCCGGTGACCCTGGACGAGGACGCCCTGTACACCGGCTTCCTGCGAGCGCACAACATCGTGATCAACGAGGACAGCGGCTTCGCCTACGCCGTCGACCAGCGCAACGATGCCGAGGGCTGTGGCAGCGGAATGCACATCGTCGACATCAACGACCCCACGAACCCGATGTTCGCCGGCTGCTATGACGACACTCGTGTCCACGATGCGCACTGCGTGATCTACGACGGACCCGATACCCGCTTCACAGGGCGCGAGCTGTGCATCACGTCCACAGGCGGAGGACAGAGCGTAGGTGTGGTGGATGTCACCGATAAGGCCAACCCGGTGACGCTGTCGATTACGCCCTACCCGAACTCCGGTTTCAGCCATCAGGGCTGGCTGCTGGACGGGCACCGGTACTTCCTTCACAACACCGAGTCGACGTCGCGGATGCCGCAGGGTGTCGACATCTTCGATCTGGCCGATCTCACCGCTCCGCAGCACATCGGCTTCTTCGAGAACCCTGCTCAGTCGACGCAGCACAACCTGTACCAGAAGAACCGGTACGCCTATCAGTCGAACTACAAGTCCGGGTTGCGTGTCTATGACACCCGCAACGTTGCGGCCGGCGAGCTGAACGAAGTCGCGTACTTCGACGTCTACCCGCCGAACGACGATCCGGGCTTCGGCTTCGGCACGTGGAGCAACTACCCGTGGTTCAAGAGCGGCGTCGTGGCCGTGCACGGTTACCAGGGGCTCTTCCTGGTCAAGCCACGGCTCGGTGAACGCAACTAGGTAACTCAATCTCGCGACAATCCACAGCGTCCCACGCTGTGGATTGTCGCGAGATCCGTAGGGTGGCCCCATGCCTGCTGAGTCCGGAGTCGTGTTCCCGCCGACGGCCGACGGCGCGCGCAGCACCTCCGCGCTGGGCCGAGCGGTCGTCGCGGATGCGCTGCGTGCGGTCGACCCGGTCGGCGCACGATCTGCACAACAGGAGACCGACTGGCGGCGGGGCTATCTCGTGCACTTTCGCCGGCTCGTCGAAGCGGGGCTGAGCTCGGCCGCGGCCGCGGGGCGGATCGCCGCGGACGGCCTGGCATCGCTGCACGAGCGGATGCGCTTCGCGAGTGCCGACCACGAGACGACCATGCGCGACGCTCTGGACCACGTGCCTAGCTCGGAACCACTAGGCACGGTGGTGGTCGAAGGGGACGGCGAACCCGAGCGTGAGCTGGTGCTGCCGTACCGCGGGCAGCGGCTGCGCGGCGACGAGATCACCCGGCAGCTCACCGCGTGGGTCGAGGCCGGTGTGATCGAGCCATCGTGCGCCGAGGCGGTCAGTGCGGTTCAGCAGAAGCCGGACTGGCTGGACCTGTCGGACGTCACCGTCGTCGCGTTCGGGGCGGGAGCCGAGATGGGGCCGGTGCAGTCAGTACTGCGGTGGGGCGGCGACGTGGTCGCGATCGACCTGGCCCGCCCGGCCATCTGGAACCGGCTGACCGAGACGGCGCGGCGCTACGCCGGGCGGCTTCACCTACCGGCGCGCCCCGGTACGGCGCCGCTGGCCGAGCGGGCCGGGGTGAACCTCGTGCACGAGCTCCCTGCCGTGCGGCACTGGCTGAACGGCATCGACGGCCGGCTGGTGCTGGGCAACTACGTGTACGCGGACGGCGCGCTGCACGTGCGGGTGGCGATGGCCGTGGACGTGCTCACCGAACGGCTGCTGACCGAGCGGCCGGACGCCGCGGTGTCCTGCCTTGCCACTCCCACGGAGGTGTACGCCGTGCCGGCCGCGGCGGTCGAGCAGTCCGTCGAGGCTTACGAGCGGCGGACCAAGCTGAAGCTGATCCGCCGGCCGCTGAAGGTGCTGTCCGGGGGGCGGCTACTCCAGCGGAACTACCTGCCGGGGGCGGATCCCGGCATCTGCGACAGCCTGGTCACCCAGCAAGGGCCCAACTACGCGCTGGCCAAACGGCTCCAGCGGTGGCGGGCGACAACAGCCCGAGCCGAGGGCCGGACGGTGAACCTGACCGTCGCACCGCCGACCCGCACTCGGTCGGTGATGAAGAACCGTGCGCTGGCGGCCGCCTACGCCGGCGCGCACCTGTTCGGAGTCGAGGTGTTCGAGCCGGGCACGGCCAATACGTTGATGGCCGCGTTGCTGGTGCACGACCTGCGCCGGCCCGCACCGCCGCGCGCGCACCCGTGGCTGGACGAAGCGGCGAACGCGGCCCACGGCGGGATCTGGCGGGTTGCCTACGCGCCACGCAGCGCGCTCGGCCTGGCCGCGCTGGTGGGCCTGGGCGGCGCGCGCGGCTAGATCTTCGGCAGCTTGAACCCGGACTTGTCGACCACGTGGTCGCGGGCTTCCAAGGCCATCCGCATCACTGCGTCCCAGTCCACGTGCAGCAGCCGGCCGCCGCGCTTGAGTACCCGGCCGGCCACCAGCACGGTGTCGACGTTGCTGGTGTCCATCCTGGTCACTACCGCCGTCACGGGGTCGTTCAGCGGGGTGACGTTCAGCCGGTCGGTGCGCAGCATGATGATGTCGGCCTGTTTGCCGGGCGTGAGTGTGCCAACCTTATGATCCAGGCCGTTGGCCCGCGCACCTTCGACGGTGGCGTACTCGAGCACTTCGCGCGGCGACGCCGGCGCCTTGCCGTCCGCCGCGGCAAGCGCGCGTTGCAGGGCCAGCACGGAGCGCATCTGGTTGAACATGTCGGCGGGCACATTCGTCTCGACGTCCACGCTGAGGCTCGGGCGCACGCCGCGGTCGAGGAACTTCTGGATCGGCGGCATGCCGTGGCCCATCATCATCTCGACCGGGGTGGCCAAGGAGACTGTGCCGCCGGAATCCACGATCATCTGGATCTCGGTGTCGTTGAGCGTGGTGCAGTGGATGTACGTGGTGTCCGGTCCGAGCAGCCCGGCCCGGCCCATCTCCTGCACCTTGCCGTCCTGGCCGTAGGTGCCGACGCCGACGTGGGTGGTGATCCGCGCGTCGGCCTCCCTGGCCAGTTTCCAGTGGTCGCGGGAGATCTCGAAGTCGGTGAACTCCGGCCCGGGTGCGGCCAGCGCCAGGGTGAGCAGCTGGTCCTTTGTCGAGAAGTGTTCGGTAGCGGCGCGGACGAACCAGCTGGGCTGGCGCTCCTCCCACTTGCCCCACCACGGGAACCCATAGGCGAACACCGCCCGCAGGCCCGAGTCGCGCAACGCCTGGATCACCGCATCCGTGTGCGCCGGCGAGCCTTGAATGTGCGACCAGTCCAGCAGCGTGGTGACACCCGCGTCGATCGCGCCCAGGGCGGACACCAGGTTGCCCGCGTACGCGTCCTCGGGGCGGAACGCCGGCGCCAGCTTGTGCAGCACGAACGAGATGTAACTCGTGCGTCCCTCCAGGGGGACGTCCGTGCCGATGTTGCGCAGCACCCCCTCCCAGATGTGCCGGTGGGTGTCGACGAATCCGGGCATGACGATCATTCCGCTGGCATCGATCACCTCGGCATTGGCGGCGTCGAGGCCGGGGCCGACGGCCACAATCCGCTCGCCTTCGATCAGCACGTCGCCGGAGCTGAAGTCGCCGACGTCCCGATCCAGGCTCAGCACGATCCCGCCCTTGATCAGCATGCGTTCGCTGGGGACGACGGTGGCCGCCGTGCCCGCGGGATAGAGCTCGGGCAGGCTCGGCGGCTTCGGCGGACGGCTGCCGACCACCAGCCGGCGGGCCCGCCGATAGTTGCGCTTGACGAGCTCCTTGATGTCGCCAATCTGGAACAGGATGATCCCGATCAGCACCAGAATGCCGATGATCATCAGGCCGTAGTCCGTGCTGAGGCCCAGGAACGGCAGCACCGTGATGATCACCGCAAGCAGCACGGACGCGACCGTCGCGCCGACGAACGTCGCCCGTCCGCCGGTGAGCGCGGCCCCGCCCAGCACCGCGGCGGTGATGCTGTTGAGCGTGTAGCTGCTGCCGATCTGGGCGTTGCCGACACCGGACCGCGACATCACGAAGAACGCCGCCGCCGCTGCGAGCACGGCCGAGAGCACCAAGGCCCGCGCGCGCAGCCAGCCGGTGCGGGCACCGACCCGTTTCGCGGAGCGGTCGTCGAACCCGACCGAGCGTAGGGCCAGCCCCGACCCGCTGCCGTGCAGCCAGACGTCGAGCAACCCGGCGCCGACCAGAACCAGGATGAAGGCCATCGGCACCGGCCCGATGCCGGTGCGCAGCAGGGAAGTGAACTCCGGATCGATGGTGCCGCCGGGTGTCGGGCGCATGGTGAGCGATATGCCGTCGAGGATGCTGAGCGTGGCCAGCGTGGCGATGATGGACGGGATCTTGATTCCGCGGACCAGCCCGGCGTTGACCGCGCCCAGCGCGAGCCCGCACAGGAGGATAGCGGCGACCCCGAGCAGGGTCCGGGTGAAACCCGAGCCGGGCACGATCAGGAAGGACGCGACCACCACCCCGAGCGTGACCATGGCCCCGACGGAGAGGTCCAGATAGCCCACCAGCAGGGCATGAGTCTGGGCGATAGCTACCACGGCGAGCGGGACGGCGAGCAGCAGGATGTTGGCGATGTTGCTGGTGCTGATGAAGCCGGGAAACCGCACCGAGGCGTACCAGAGGACGGCACAGATCAACAGCAGTTGCAGCGCCACCGGCATCCAGAGCCGGAACCTGACGATCTTGCGCCACCGGTTCTTGTCTCGGGCCTCGCGGACGAGTTTGCGGACCAGCCGGCGCGCCGTGTCGATCCGTCCGCTCATGATGCTTGCGCCGAGGTCGGGGCCTTGGGCATGGCTGCACCGAGTGGTGACCGCCGGGCCTTGGACATTCCCGGTCCGCGGACGATGGCCTCGACGATCCGGCGTTCGTCGAGTTCGTCTCCGGGGATCTCTTCGGTGATCGTGCCGCGGGACATCACGAGCACCCGGTCGCAGAGGCCGGACAACTCCAGCGGGTCGCTCGACTTGACCATGAGTGCGGCTCCGGCGTCGGTGCGAGCCCGCAGTGCCCGGTAGATGTCGAAGCGGGACCCGACGTCGACGCCCTGGGTGGGTTCGTACGCCAGGATGACGGCGGGTTCGCGGAGGAACGTGCGGGCCACCGAAACTTTCTGCTGGTTGCCGCCGGACAGGAACCCGACCGGCTGTTCCAGCGACGGCGTGCGGATCTCCAGCTCGTCGACCAGCTCGCTCACGCGGCGCCGTTCGCCCCGCCTGCGCAACAGGCCGAGGAGGCTGAACGCGCGCAGCGACTGGATGGTCGAGTTGACCCGCACACCCAGCACCGGCATCAGCGCCTCCTGCTTGCGGTCGCCGGGCAGCAGCATGATGCCGGCCCGCAACGCTTCGTGAACCGAGACGAGGGTCAGCTCCTTGCCCGCACAGACAACACGCCCCGCCCGAGGCGGCGTCCGCCCGGCGAGGCAGTCGAACAACTGCGGCTGTCCGTTGCCTTCCGCGCCGGCGATCCCGACCACCTCCCCGCGTTCGAGCGTGAAGCTGACCGGGCCGAACGACTGCCCTTGCAGGCCGTCGACTACGAGCACCTCCTCGCGTTCTGCCGCGCGGTCGGCTGCGGCGGGAAAGGCAGCCTCGAACGGGCGTCCCACGATCAGCTCGACCAGCGCTGCCTCCGTGGTCGAGCTTGCGTCGACGGTGCCGCGGTTGCGGCCGTCGCGCAGGACGGTAATCCGGTCGGCGATCTCGAGGATTTCGGGCAGCCGGTGGCTGACGTAGACCACTCCGACGCCGCGTCGCTTGCAGGCCAGCACGGCCCGGTGCAGCGCGTCCACCTCGTCGGGCCCCAGCGCCGTGGTCGGCTCGTCCAACAGGAGGACTCGGGGGTTGGCGACCAGCGCCTTGGCGACCTCGAACAGCTGGCGCTGCGCGAGGGTTAAGGCACCGGCGGGGGCGTCCGGGAAGAGTTCGAGGTCGAGGTCGAGCTCGCCCAGCACCCGCCGGGCCCAGCGTTTGCGCTGCCAGAACGCAGGACGCTGGTCGGGCGGTGCCGCCAGGTAGAGATTGTTCTTGACCGGCTGGGCCAGGATCAGCGAGGTGTCCTGATACGCCATGGCCAGGCCCAGCTTGCGGGCCAAGGCGGGGGAGTCGGTCCGCAGCGGTTTGCCGCCGATGCGGACCGTTCCAGCATCGGGATCGACGAACCCGCTGGCGATCCCGAGGAGGGTCGACTTTCCAGAGCCGTTCTCACCCACGAGGGCATGAACCTCGCCGGCGCGACAGTCGAAGCTCACATCACTGAGCGCCCGGACCGCCCCGAACTGGCGGGAAATACCCGTCAGTTCGAGGACGACATCACCGGTCATCGACCCTCCTTCGGGATCACCGTGTTGGTGATCGTGTTGATCAGTCGGAGTACATCTGGGCGAGCACCTCGTCCGGCACCAAGGAGGTGTTGGACACGGTTTGTGTCACCCGGTCGGGGTTGCAGTCGTCCTCGGTGACCTCGCGCATGACGTGGGGCACGACGATCTCCGCGGGGATGTCGGCGCCGTTGAGATTCATCATCTGCGCGGTCACGGCCACCCGGGACTGGAAGTTGCCGCCTGCGGAGAAGAAGATCTTGTAGTTCGGGTTGTCCCGCTCGGCCCAGTCGCAGAACAGCGTCTGCTCGTCGGTCCGGACGGTGATCACCATCTCGTCCAGCGGCACGCCGAGTTGCTCGTACGCGTCGAGTGCGGTGTAGAGCCCGTCGGCGTACTCGTAGCTGTAGCCCTTGATGTCCGGGTTGGTCGACAGCCAGCCGGTGACGGTCTGCAGCGCGATGTCGTTGACCCAGTAGGTGTCGGCCGGCTCACTGACCAGCTCGATCTCGTCGTTCAACGCGGGGATCTCGCACTGCTGCCAGCCTTCGGACAGCGCATTGCCAGGCGTGCCGCCGAGGATGCCGATGGTGCCGGAGCCGACCTCGGTGTTGATGATCTCGGCGAAGCTCTCGCCGAGCGCACACAGGTCCTCCCCGACGATCGTCAGGTAGTCCTCGCCAGGCACGAGCGCGCCGTCCTGACCGGGGAGCCCGACCCAACCCGCCGAGTACGGCGCGTAGGGGATGCCCGCGGACTCGGCCTCGCGGATCGCGTCGGCGAGCGCCACGCCCCAGTCGGGGTAACCGATGATGAAGGTGACGCCCCGCTCGATCATGTATCTGATGTCGCCGGCGGGCACAGCCGGGTCCTCGGACCACTGGGCGTCCCGGAATACCATGGTGCCGATCTCGGGATAGGTGAGCGCCTGGAGGATCGCCTCCATGCGGGTCACCTGCCGCCACACGTTGAGGCCGCCACCGTCGGCATAGCCCATGATCACCTCGCCACCGGTGCCGGTGTCGCACTCGACGGCGTTGAAGCACTCCATGGCCTTTTGGATGGTCGCGTCGTCAAGGTTCGGCTCAACACGGGCGATGGCGGCCGCCACGATGTCAGGTAGGTCGGTCACCGGGCCGAGGGCCTTCTCGACGAGGGCCGGGTCGGCGTCGGTGCTCTCGCCGTATGCCTCGACACCCTCGTCCGGCGCGGGGGTCTCGGCGTCCCCCGTTTCGGGCTCCGCAACCGAATCGGGGGTCTCGGGTTGATCCGCGACCTCGCCG
>DASUUH010000148.1:0-55294 GCA_036374175.1 Jiangellaceae bacterium
CGTCCGGGAGATGTGGCTGAGTGCCGTATCCCGGGCGTCGGTGTACTGCGCAATCCCGTCGTCCAGGGCTGATCGAAGGTGGGCCGTCTTCGCAGGTGGCGCGCCTGGAGGGACTCGAACCCCCGACCTTGGGCTTAGAAGGCCCCTGCTCTATCCGACTGAGCTACAGGCGCATGGTCCACATCCATTGTTGCGGACCATACGCCCCAAGACCTTATCCGGACCAGCCGGTTTGGGTGCTGCCGATGGTGTTTCGCAGGTCCGGCTACACCTGGCTCGGAGGCCCCGGCTAGACGCGACGGCCGAGGCCTTCGACGACGTCGGCATTCGGCAGCGCAGCCAGCGCCTTGCCCGGGATGGCGATCTTCGACCGCCGGACGCCGCTGCCCACGATCGCGTACGGAAGCTCAACGACCGTCGCATCTACCAGGATCGGCCAATCAGCCGGCAGGCCCAGCGGCGTGATGCCGCCGTACTCCATGCCGGTCGCTTCGACGGCGTCCTCCATGGGTAGGAAGGATGCCTTCCGGACGTTCAGCCGCTTGCGGACGACGTTGTTGACGTCGGCCCGGGTCGTGGCGAGCACGATGCAGGCGGCGACGCGCTGACTGCCTTCCCGCTTGCCCGCGACTACCACGCAGTTGGCGGAGATTTCGAGCGGCACCAGGTACGCCGCGCAGAATGCGGCCGTATCCGCCAGCTCAGGGTCGATCTCGGCGACCAGCACGTCGTCGCTTCGCTGTGCTTGAAGCACCCGAACGACTGGTTCAGCCAGCAGGTCCGGCCGCGACAACGCGGGGACGGGTTCGAGTTTGCCGATCATCCGTCGACCAACCGCGTTCGTGCTTCCAGGATCGTGAGTTCCTCGCTGGTCCCGGTGACACTGGCGATGCCTGGAATGGGTTGGCGCGCGCCTCCATCAACCGTGAACTCGGCCCGGTAGCGGATGTCCACTCGTGGATTCACGGTTCCTATGGTGTCGAACTGGTGCGTGACGTCCTTGCTCGGGTACGGCGCACCCGGGGATTGGGTCGTCTGCGAAGTGCCGTCGCCGTGGTGCCAGGTGTATTCGATCGGGATCGCGTAGATCACGATCGATCGCCCGAGCAGCGTCATGGGGAATGATTGCTCCCCCGGGTCGGTAAAGAAGATGGTCTCGAAGTTGACGAGAGTCCGCCCTTCCGGTGGGTTGATGCCAATCGTCGCGGCAGGAATCTGAATCGTCTCCCACTCGCGGATAACAAGCTGCAGCAGGCTGGGCCCTTCTGCTTGCTCGGCTTGCGCTTCCGCGAGTTCTTCGACAGTGCGGCACTGTGTCCCGACGTGCTGCCACTCCGTCAATGGATCGCCGGTCTCCCGGTCGACTTCTCGCTGGTATTGCCTAACGCGCACGTGGGTCGGCTCGGCAAGGCCGACATTCTCCGGACAAGTCAGCGCGGTGCCGCACATGACCTCCTCGTACGGACTCGAGTCAACGCAGTCGGGCACCCACCGGCTCTGCACGATCGGTCCAGTTGGAGCATCGCCCCCGTTGCTCTGCCCGCTCTGGTCCGGCGCATTGCCTGTTTGTTCGACGTTCGACGCCTCACCCTGGACGCTGATTGTGTCGTCAGCGATTTCGGAATCAAAGTCCGGCGTCGCCGTTGTGGAGTTGGGTGACATCAGCAAGAGGTGTCCGATCGAGATCACGATGAGCGCTCGACGCCACGCCGTACGCCGTCCAGCATCCATCGATCGTCCTCCCTTTGGTAATCGAAGATGTACTGAACCTCGCGGTCCTCAGCCGAGTTCGTCACATCGCCGTTGGAGTTGTAGCTCCGGGATGCTGTCAGAACTAGATCAATTCCGGCACTTGTTCGGACGCCCTGTGTCGGGCCAGTCACCGAAATGAGTTCTGGTATCAGCTGACCTCCCTCAATGCGTCCGCCGTCACGGGCGAGGTTCTCAAGTGTGTTGACCACGTTCGCGCAGGTTTGGCAGTCGGGACTCATGATCTGCTTGAGGTAGGAGACGTCGTTCGTCTGGTACGCGTAGTTGATCACTTCGATCGCGTACAGCGTGAATGCTTCGACCCCTTCGGCCGAGTACTCATGCGCGTTGTCCGGCTCGACCGGAGACTCAACAGCTGGCGACTCCGTCGGAGTGTGCGTGCTAGTTGAAGAAGCACCCGCGATGTCAGGCAGCGCGCTCGGCTCGCCCGCGTCGCCGCTGCATGCAGCCACCACCACGACACTGAGGAGCAACGCGAACCGCGCGACCGGAATGATCACGGGTCGTGAGACTAGTCATAACGCACGGGAGCGCAAGAGGTTGAAGCCAACTTTTTGATCAAACAATTCCGGTTGTCCGCGACGGCAGGTCGCCTCAGCAGGTGTGGGCCATTCCTGTGAGAGTCAGATCGGCCCTGTCAAGAATGGCCCAGTTACGAAAGACCGACCGGCGAAGGCAACATTTGTCCGATATGCCGCACCGGCGCCAAGCACCGGCCCGAGCACCGACAGCCGGCTACCGCGAGTACAACGGGACGATCATCGCCCGGGCAAGCGTGTGAAACGCCAGGTTGAACGCCACGACGGCGCAGGATGCCTCTGGGGTAACACCCAGTGACTCGACGTCCACGGCGTGAACCACGAAGTAGTACCGGTGTGGCCGGTCGCCCTCGGGCGGAGCGGCGCCTGCGTACCCCACGGTTCCGGCGTCGTTACGCACAGCGAACGCAGGCGGCGCGATCGAGACCGCACGCTCAAGGGACGTCACTGACGCGGGCAAATCGACCACGCACCAGTGCCAGAAGCCGCTCGGCGTCGGTGCGTCCGGATCGAAGCACGTCACCACGTAGCTCTTGGTCTCTGTCGGCGCGCCGGACCAGGACAGTTGCGGCGACTGGTTGCCGCCACCTACGCCCCAATCGTCGAACGCGTAGTCGATGGAAAGATGTTCACCGTCGCGTACGTCCTCGCTCGTCACGGTGAACGTCCCTGCGGCTGGCAGCAGCGGATAGGGGTCCGGGGCGACGGGCCGATCGAGGGACATTGGATGATCCTCCTTATGACTCGGATGAATCCGAACCTAGTCGCGGACAAGTTACGAGGTCATACCCAAATGCGGCGGTCACTTGGACTAACGCGTCGCGCCACGGCAGGATCGTCGCCGTGACCCTCCCGGACGTTACCGACAGTACGCTCGGCGCGCTCACAGTCCTACGTGAGCGTGTCGCGATGCTGCGGTTCCCGCTGGAGGTGAGCGGTTCGAACGCGGCTCGCAATCTGCGCAAGCAGATCGCCGCCCAACTGGACGACTACGTATTGCCCCGGATGGCACGCGTCGACGCTCCACTGCTCGCGGTGGTCGGCGGATCCACCGGCGCCGGCAAGTCGACCCTGGTTAATGCGATCGTCGGACGCCCGGTCAGCCAGACCGGTGTGCTGCGTCCCACAACCCGTTCGCCGCTGCTGGCCCACAATCCACGTGACGCCGACTGGTTCACCAGCGGCCGCATCCTGCCGGAATTGACCCGTGTCACCGGGGAAGGCGACGGCGGGCCGAAAGCACTGCACCTGGTTTCCGATCACGGTGTTCCACAGGGCCTGGCAGTTCTTGATGCGCCGGACATCGACTCCATCGTCACCAAGAACCGAGAGCTGGCCACCCAACTGCTGAAGGCGGCCGACTTGTGGATCTTCGTAACGACGGCGGCCCGGTACGCCGACGCCGTCCCGTGGGATTTCCTCAGTGACGCGGCTCACCGCAGTGCGGCGGTCTCGGTGGTGCTGGATCGGGTACCGCCGGAGGCGCTGGACGAGGTCCGCCAGCACCTAGCGGCAATGCTGGACAACCACGGTCTCGGCGACTCACCGATGTTCGTCATCGAGGAAACCGTCCTCGAAGCCGGCGGCATGCTGCCTCCGGAGCAGATCGCTCCGCTGCGCGCCTGGCTGTCCAGCCTTGCCGCTGATGCTGCAGCACGGACCGAAGTAGTGAAGCGGACGCTCGAGGGTGCAGTCGGCGACGTGATGAGACGCACGCCCGAGCTTGCCGAGGCAGCGGACACGCAGGCCGCGATGGCCGGCCAGCTGCGCGCCGCCGTCGTCGGGGCGTACGACGATGCCCTCAACACGATCGACCGGGCCAGCCGGGACGGCAGCCTGCTACGGGGTGAGGTGCTCGCCAGATGGCAGGACTTCGTCGGAACCGGCGAGTTCTTCCGCTCAGTGGAGGAGAAGGTCGGACGGATCCGCGATCGCATCGTCGCCTTCCTGAGGGCGCGACCGATGCCCGCGGCGGAAGTGGAGGAGGCGATCGAGCACGGCCTGGAGGCGTTGTTCATCGATCAGTCCGACCGTGCGGCAGACACGGCATACGCGCGGTGGCGCGCCGACCGCGCCGGCAAGGCTCTGCTCGGCAAGGACGACCTGTCCAGGTCCAGCTCCGACTTCGGTGACCGAGCGGCCGCGGCCGTGCGTGCGTGGCAGGGTACGGTGCTCGACCTGGTCCGTACCGAAGGTCAAGACAAGCGCCTGACCGCGAGAGTCTTGTCTTTCGGCGTCAACGGGCTAGGGGTCGCGCTGATGGTCGTGGTATTCGCGTCCACTGGCGGTCTCACCGGGGCCGAGGTTGGGATCGCCGGCGGCACAGCCGTCGTCGGCCAGAAGTTACTTGAAGCCGTGTTCGGCGACCAGGCGGTCCGACGGCTGGCCGACGAGGCCAGAAAAGACTTGAAGGAGCGCGCGGAGGAGCTCTTGCGGATGGAGGCTGCGCGGTTCACGGACCGGATCGACGTGCTGGCGATCGACCCAGGTGCCAGCGACGCGCTACGTGAAGCTCACCGCAACGTCGAGCACACCCGGCACCGGGAGGCAGGGAAGTGAAGGTGCTTCGCCGCTCGGCTCCAGCAAGCCTGCCCGAGCGCCTCGACGCGCTCGCGGCCGCCGCGGAGGAGGCCGAAGGCCGGCTGCCGGCCGAACTCATCGATAAGGCCCGGTCCGTGGTGAGCCGGGCCGGTCAGCGGAGACGCTTGTCGGGGGACCACACCGTCGTTGCCCTGGCCGGCGCCACCGGCGGCGGCAAGTCGTCGATCTTCAATACCGTGACCCGTCTGGAACTGGCTCGCGTCGGCGTCCGCCGCCCCACGACGTCCGAGCCGCTCGCATGTATCTGGGGCACGCAGGGCGTCGCACCGCTGATGGACTGGCTGGGCATCCCGCGCCGGCACCAGGTGCCCAAGGAGAGCCTGCTCGACTCTGGTGAGGCCGATGCCCTCGACGGGCTGGTTCTCATCGACCTGCCCGATCACGATTCGCGCGACAAGTCCCACCGCGCGCAGGTCGACCGGTTGGTCGAGCTGGTGGACCTGTTCGTGTGGGTCGTCGACCCGCAGAAGTACGCGGACGCGGCCTTACACAACCGGTACCTCAAGCGCCTGTCCAGCCACGGCACGGTCACTGTGGTCGTCCTGAATCAGATCGACCGGCTCGCGCCGACCGACGTCAAGGCGTGCGTGGACGATCTTGAGCGACTGCTCAGGGAAGACGGGTTTGCCAAGATTCCGATCGTCCCCATGTCAGCGGTCACGGGTGCGGGCGTCGACGACTTCATCGAGGTCCTGCGCGGGGCGGTCGCGACTCGGCGGGCGTCCGACGATCGCGTGGCCGCGGACGTCAGCGCCGCTGCCGCTGGCCTGCTCGACGCGACGGGCCGCGGCGAGCCGGCTGGCGTCCAGGACGACGACCGCAAGCGATTGGTCAATGCACTTGCCGACGCCGCGGGAGCGGAGGCTGTCGCCGAGGCGGTCGGCAACTCGTACCGCAGGCGGGCCCGGGCTGCGACCGGCTGGCCGCTCACCAGGTGGCTGGCCAAACTGAGGCCCGATCCGCTGCGCCGGCTGCGCGTGTCCAAGAAGGATGTGGATCCCAAACTCCTGCGCACGTCACTGCCGACGCCCACGCCGATCCAGCGGGCTCGGGCCGAGTCGGCGATCCGCGCCCTCGGTGATGCGGCGGCGACGAAGGCCCCAGATCCCTGGGTGGCCGCGATCCGGGGTGCCGCGAGCTCGGCGGCGGACCGGTTGCCCGACGAGTTGGATCAGACGATCGCCGCGACCGACCTGGACACCGACCGGCGACCGATCTGGTGGTTCCTCGTCGGCGCCGTGCAGTGGTTGCTGTTCATTGCGATGATCGTCGGAGGTGTGTGGCTGATAGGGCTCGCAATAGTCGCGTGGTTGCGGCTGCCGGAGTTGCCCACGCCCGAGATAGGCGTCGTGCCCATACCGACGCTGCTACTGCTTGGAGGCGCGTTGCTGGGCATGGTCATCGGCATGATCACGCGTGTTGCGGCCCGGACCGGGGCGCTGCGGCGAACAATTTTGACCCGTCGTCGCCTGCGGGAGGCCGTCGCCGTGAAGGCTGACGAGATAGTCGTGGCGCCGGTGACCAAGGAGGTCGAGCGCCTCGCCACGTTCCGCAACGCGGCGACCATCGCTAAGGGCTGAGCCCAACGCGCGGTTATCCACACCCGGCATCCAACGCCTTCGATATCCACAGATTGGCTTCAGCACCTTACGTTTGCTTGCGGAAGCCTGCAGTCTCCTTGCCATAAACCTTTGCTTCGCACGATCAACGAGCGCAGGAGGCTTTCATGGCTCAACCCACCATTACTGTCCTGGGAATCGTCGCCACCCAGCCCGCCGTGCAGATCACCAACCGCGGCACTCCGTACGCGGCGTTCCGGCTCGCTCAGACCGAGCGGCGGTTCAACCCGCGAACCAATCGCTGGGAGGACGGCGACACATCGTGGTACTCAGTCACCTGCTGGCGGTCGTTCGGTGAAAACGTGGCGCAGTCGCTGAAGGTGGGGCAGCCGGTCGTCGTCACCGGTCGCCTCAAAGTGCGCGAGTTCACCACGGACGACGGCACGTCGCGTCAGCTTGCCGAGTTGCACGCCATCACTGTCGGGCACGACATCAAGCGCGGCGTGTCCAGCTTCACCAAGGTCACCAGGCCGGCGGCGGAGTTCATTGACGAGGACGACGAGGTCAGCGCGCATCACAAGCAACTGGCCGAGCAGTCCGCGAACAGTCCGTGGTCTGAGCCGCGTGATGAGTCCGGCAACGAATCTGCGCAGAGTGGCGCATCCGATGGCGGCGACCCGGTTGGCCGGCAAGGGTCCGGGTATGACCTCGGTGCGGCAACTGCCCAGGAGCAGGCCGACAAGCAGGCCGCTTGACCCGGGGCCATGGACGGTTCGGCCGAGCTTGATCGCCGGGGACCAGGCTCGGCCGGACCTCAAGCCAAGAACGTTCACGCCGCCGACCTCGTCATCGCAGTGGCGCCAGGACCCACTTTGGATTTCGGGCGTGAGCAGCGCAGGCCGTAGGCTTGAGGACGCTATGGCGGAATTCATTTATTCGATGCGCAAGGCGCGGAAGGCGCACGGCGACAAGGTCATCCTCGATGACGTCACCCTGCATTTCTACCCCGGCGCCAAGATCGGCGTGGTCGGCCCCAACGGTGCGGGCAAGTCAAGTGTGCTGCGCATTATGGCTGGGCTTGACCAGCCGTCCAACGGCGAGGCCGTCCTGACCTCGGGCTACAGCGTGGGCATCCTGCTCCAGGAGCCTGAGCTCAACGAGGACAAGACGGTGCTCGGGAACGTCGAGGAGGGCGTGGCCGAAACAAAGGCGATGCTCGACAAGTTCAACGAGATCGCCGAGAAGATGGCCGTCGAGTACTCCGACGAGTTGCTCGAAGAGATGGGAAAGCTGCAGGAGCAGCTCGATCACCGCAACGCGTGGGCCCTTGACTCCGAGCTCGAACAGGCCATGGACGCGCTGCGTTGCCCGCCGGGCGACTCGCCGGTCACCCACCTGTCCGGCGGCGAGCGCCGCCGCGTCGCGCTGTGCAAGCTGCTGCTCCAGCAGCCCGATCTGCTGTTGCTGGACGAGCCCACCAACCACCTCGACGCCGAGAGCGTCCAGTGGCTCGAACAGCACCTGGAGAAGTACCACGGTGCCGTGGTCGCGGTCACCCACGACAGGTACTTCCTCGACAACGTCGCCCAGTGGATTCTCGAGCTCGACCGCGGCCGGGCGTACCCCTACGAGGGCAACTACACGACGTACCTGGAGACCAAGCAGGCTCGCCTGAAGGTCGAGGGCGCCAAGGACGCCAAGCGGCAGAAGCGCTTGAGGGAAGAGCTTGAGTGGGTCCGCTCCAACGCCAAGGGCCGCCAGACCAAGCAGCGCGCGCGCCTCGAGCGGTACGAGGAGATGGCCGCCGAAGCCGAAAAGAGCCGCAAGCTCGACTTCGACGAGATCCAGATCCCGCCCGGTCCGCGGCTGGGCAACCTCGTCGTCGAGGCGAGCGACCTCAGCAAGGGCTTCGGCGACCGCCAGCTCATCCGCGACCTGTCCTTCTCGCTGCCACGCAACGGCATTGTCGGCGTCATCGGCCCTAACGGTGTCGGTAAGACCACGCTTTTCAAGATGATCGTGGGCGACGAGCAAGCGGACTCCGGCAGCATCCGCATCGGCGACACCGTCCGACTGTCGTACGTCGACCAGAACCGGGCCGGCATCGACCCGAAGAAGACCGTCTGGCAGGTCGTCTCGGACGAACTCGATCACATCAAGGTCGGCCATGTCGAGATGCCCAGCCGGGCGTACGTCGCGGCTTTCGGTTTCAAGGGCCCTGACCAGCAGAAGCCGGCGGGTGTGCTGTCCGGTGGCGAACGCAACCGGCTCAACCTGGCGCTCACGCTCAAGCAGGGCGGCAACCTGATCCTGCTCGACGAGCCGACCAATGACCTCGATGTCGAAACGTTGCAGTCCCTTGAGAGCGCGCTGCTGGAGTTTCCCGGTTGCGCCGTGATCACCTCGCACGACCGCTGGTTCCTCGACCGCGTTGCCACGCACATCCTGGCCTGGGAGGGCGACGATGAGGATTCGGCCAAGTGGTTCTGGTTCGAGGGAAACTTCGACTCGTACGAGAAGAACAAGATCGACCGCCTGGGTGCGGACGCGATCCGCCCGCACCGAGTTACGTACCGCAAGCTGAAGCGCGACTAGGCCGGGCCGCATGGCGCGCCACGTCTCGTACGTCCCGCTGCGCTGGTCCGACCTCGACGCGTTCGGGCACGTCAACAACACCGTTTACCTGCGCTACCTGCAGGAGGCGCGGGTCGACATGCTGTACGTCCACGCGCCGTCGCGCGGGGCCGAGCAGTTCGCTCGCGGGATGGTC
This sequence comes from Jiangellaceae bacterium, assembly GCA_036374175.1. GTDB lineage: Bacteria > Actinomycetota > Actinomycetes > Jiangellales > Jiangellaceae > JASLBX01. The sequence goes on from DASUUH010000148.1 coordinate 9,240, forward strand.
GTGCGCCGGCACGAGATGTCGTATCGGGCCCCCATCCGGTACCTCCGCGGAGCCGACCGCCCCGAGCCGATCCGGGTGGAGACGTGGGTGACCACCATCCGTGCGGCATCGTTCGACCTCGGGTACGAAATCCTCGACGTCGGACCGGACGGCGAGCGGCGCGTCTACGCGGTGGCTGCCTCGACATTGGTCCCGTACGATTTCGACGCCGGCCGGCCGCGACGGATTCGACCGCACGAGCGTGAGGTCCTGAGCGATTACGTCGAACTAGACGGCCCGGCGCCTTCGCTGCAGGGGTCCCTCGCGTGATGTACGTATTCGAGTGCCCAGTGCGGTGGGACGACCTCGACTCGTACGGACACGTCAACAACGTGATGCTGGCCGACTACCTGCAGGAGGCCCGCCTCAACTTCGTGCACCGGCACTTGGCCGACCCGTCGGCGCCACATGAACGGGCGGTGGTCGGGCACCAGGTGATCGAGTATCTGCGGCCGATTCCGCATTTGACCGCTCCCTTAGCGATCGCCATGTGGGTGACCCGGATCGGGACGTCGTCCTACCACCTCGCCTACGAAGTGCGCGACGGTGAGACCCTGCTCGCCAAGGCGACGACGACAATGGTCGCGTACGACGTCGAGGCAGCACAGTCGCGTCCGCTGAACGATCGCGAACGCGCAGTACTGGGAGAGTTCGCCGGATGACCGTTCTCGTGCCCCAGCACCCCGGCGGTGCCGCAGATCTGGCTAAGTTCGCCACCCGGGTCGCCCGGTATGAAGCCGAGGCTGTCGTCCGGATCGTGGCCGACGGCCGCGTCGCGGGTTGCTTCGCCGAGACCCCGTTCGACGCCCTCGCGCTGCGCGCGCTCGAGTTGGCCGAACCGGTATCGATGGACCTCGTGTTCGAGGCCGGGACGCTGGCGGCTCGCGCTGTAGGCGACCGAGGCGAGCTGGAGTTGCCGCCGCCCGTTCCGGCGCTTCGCTGGACCTCCAGCCTGCCCCCGCGAACCGGCTGGACAGTGCTTGCGGCGCTGCGGGGCGCGGGCGTGGAGAAACGTCTGCGGGCCGGCGTCGAAGAGTTCCGGCAGCGGGCGCCGTCCGCCACGGACGGGCTGGCCCTCCGCGAAGGACGGGTCGCCTTGGAGAAGCTCGCCGACGAGATCTGGGACCGTGAGCTGGCGGCTGGCGTCCCGCTGCGGCTCGCCCACGCGGCCGATTCCTACGGCTTCCTGGGCGGCGGCGAGGTGACGCTGCGCAGCGTCGGCATGTGGTGGCGGCTGGACGCTCGGTTCGGTTCGGTGATGGCCCGCAGCGGCCTGGCCTTGTTCGCCCTGTAGAACGGCCAGCCCCTCCTCCACCACCACTGCGTTGATCATGGGCGTTTCGTGGTTCGCAGGCCTCTGGAACCACGAAACGCCCATGATCAACGGGGAGGGGGGAGTGAGGTTATGGGACTCGGATGCCGAGTGTGTAGCTGCCCGATCCGCTGTACGAGTACACGACGTACCGGTAGTAGCCGGTGGAGCCGTTGTAGCTGATCGTCTCGCTGCTCGTGGACCCGGTCGAGCTGGCGACTGTCGCCCAGGACGAACCGTTCCACCGCTGCAGGTAGAGATCGAAGTCGGCGCTCGACGGCCCGCTCAGGCAGCCCTGGTGGGTACCGGACCGGGACGAGTAGAAGTAGCTGCCGTTCGGCTGGTACTGGTAACTACCCGTGCCCGACAGCGATCCGGTGAAGACGTTCGGGTACGAGCTGCAACCCGTCGGTGGCGGGGTGCCGCCGCCCGAGGTCACGAGCGTGCGGCCATAAGCCGACAGGATCGGCCAGATCGGCTGGAAGTAGGTCGTCCCGCCGACCGAGCAGTTGCCCGATCCGCCGGACGTGACGCCCTGGGCCTGCTGGCCGGCCAGCCACGAACCGCCCGAGTCGCCGCCCTCGGCACACGCCGTGGTGCGGGTGAGGCCGCTGACGCTGCCCTGCGGGTAGTTGACCGTCTGGTTCTTGGCCTGGATGGTCCCGCACCGCCAACCGGTCGTCGAGCCGGACCGGCACACGCTCGCGCCGACGGCGGCTTCAGCCGAACCGGCCACGGTGACGGTCTGGCTGCCGCTGTACCGGTTCACCAGCGGAGTCGGCGTCCAGTTGCTGTTGACCTCCACCCACGCGTAGTCGTTGCCCGGGAACCTGGAACCGCGGACGACACCCTGGGTGACCTGGTTGTAGCCGCGGGTGGTCGTGCCCACACCGCCGCAGTGGCCGGCGGTGACGAAGCCGCCGTTGACCGAAAAGCCGATCGAGCACCGGCTACTGCCGGGATAGTAGGCGTCGCCGCCGCGCACGTCGTAGTACAGCTGCGGCTTGTCAGTGGTGGTCTCGATACGGACCGCGTCGGCGTCCGCGCCCGCAGTACGGACGAACCGCTGTGCCGTTCCGCGGGCGTTCGGCAGCGCCTCGATCACGACTTCGTTGGTTTCGACGTCGACGTACCAACCGGTCACTTGGTTTGGGGACGGCCGGGTGGTCCGGTCGAGTGCGGTCATGACCGCCGCCAGATCATCGGCGCTGCGCTCGACGACGCGCGGTGTCGCTCCGAGGGCTCGGATGCGGTTGACCTCCTTCGTGTCCGTGACGGCCACGACGAGCAGCTGGTCCTCGTCGAGCCAGGCCCCGGCGAACGTGTCGCCGAGGATGTCCTCGAATCGGTCGGCGAGATCGCTACCGGCCTCGTCGTGTGCGACGCGCTCCTCGACCTGGGCCGCGGTGAGGTCCAGGTCGCGCTGCATGGCTTCGGTCATCTCTGGCGAGGCCGTGACCGGCGGGTTGCCGGTGGACTCGGTCAGGCCGGTGGATGCTCCGGCCACTTGGCTGGGAGCGATGGCGAGCAGCGTCGCTGTAGCGGCTGCCGCCAGGGCTCTGGGGAGGGTGAGCTTCATCGGTCCTCCATTCGGGTTGCGAAGGCGATGGACCTCCGTCACGGTACGAAGGACTGAGGCGTTCGGTAATTCGCAACTTGGTCTTATCCCCGCTACCGGCAGCGGGGACTGAAATGCCCGTCCGCGGGCATGTGTCCTTACGTGGTCGAACGTTGGTATCGCAGTGGGCTGATCTATTCGTTGGACATCAGCCTGTTCCAGGACTCGAACGGCGACGGCTTCGGTGACCTACCAGGCCTGACGAGCCGGCTGGACTACTTGTCCCGGCTCGGCGTCAACACGGTGTGGCTCAACCCGTTCAATCCATCTCCACGCAAGGACGGCGGCTACGACGTCACGGACTACTACAGCGTCGATCCGAAGTTCGGAACGCTCGGTGATTTCGTCGAGCTGGTGGGCCAGGCCGAGGAGCTCGGCATCAGGATCATGATGGATCTTGTGCTCAACCATACGAGCGACGAGCATCCCTGGTTCCGTGCTGCCCGCAATCCGTCCTCGCCGTACCGCGACTGGTACGTCTGGTCGGAGGAGGAGCCGCCGGACGGGCACGGCGAATCTGTTTTCCCCGGTCCCGAGCAGAACATCTATACGTGGGACGACGAGGCAGGCGCCTGGTACCGCCACTACTTTTACCGCTTCCAACCTGACCTCAACACGGACCACCCGGCGCTGCGCGATGAGTTCCGGAAGATCGTTTCGTACTGGACGAGGCTGGGGATCGCCGGGTTCCGCATCGATGCAGCCCCGTTTCTCACCGAATCGCGTGTCGGAGGCGAGCCTTCGCGTGACTACTCACTGCTGCGCGAGATCCGGGAGACCGCGGCGTGGCTGCGTGCGGACGTGGCCGTGCTCGCCGAAGCCAACGTGCCGGTCAACGAAATGCTGGACTTCTTCGGCTCGGAAGACGGCCGGTCTAGCCGGGCGATGATGATGTTCGCGTTCCGGCTCAACCAGGCGATGATGCTGGCGCTCGCTCGCGAGGACGCCCGCCCCATCGCTAAGACGCTGGCCGAGTTGCCCGAACTGCCAGGCGGCGCGCAGTGGGTGACGTTCCTGCGTAACCACGATGAAGTCGACCTGAGCAGCCTCAGCCCGGCCGAACGTGAAGAGGTGTACGCCGAGTTCGGGCCTGAGCCCGACATGCAGGTGTACGACCGGGGCCTACGCCGCCGGCTGGCCTGCATGCTCGGCGGTGATCGCCGCCGCCTGGAGCTGGCGTACAGCCTCCAGCTGTCGATGCCGGGCACTCCCGTCATTCGGTACGGCGACGAGCTCGGCATGGGCGAGGACCTGTCGTTGCCCGAGCGGGAGTCGATCCGTACTCCCATGCAGTGGACCGACACCGCACACGCAGGATTCACCACCGGCGAGCCCCACGTGCCCGTTGTCAGCGGCGGGCCCTACGGGTACGAGCGGGTTAATGTCATGGAACAGCGACGAGACCCGAACAGCCTGCTGAACTGGTTCGAGCGGATCCTGCACACCCGCCGCGAGTGCGAGGAGATCGGCATTGGAGATCACGAGGTCGTCGACGTCGGCGTGCCGGAGGTGCTCGTCCATCGGGCGAGCGGCCGGTATGGCACCGTGCTCTTCGCGCACAACCTGTCGGCTCAGCCGTGCACGGTAAGCCTTCCGCCCCAGCCCGGGGAGGAGAACCGGCCGCTCACGCTGGCCTCAGACACCGGCTACAACGGTGACGACGTCGACCTGAAGTCGCTCGAGCTCCGCGGGTACGGCTATCGCTGGCTCCGGCTGACCAGTACTGCCGCGGACCAGGAGTATCCGCCGGAGCACCAGGCGCGCGGGTCGGCCGCAGCCACCGCGTGATCCTCTGCGGCCGGTACGAGCCGGCCGCTCGGAGGGAGCTCAGTGCGTGGTAGCGACGGCCGCACCCGGCGATGATGCGGACGATGAGCCGGCTTTGCGGCGGGCCCGGGCCAGCGCGTCCTCGTACGACCGCGCCGCGAACTCGAGCAGCTGGGTAATCGCTTTGATCCTTGTCGCGCCCGGAAGCCAGCCCACAACGTGTCGCCATCGCAGCGGCGTGCCCGCGATGGGCACGGCGACCAGGCCGTCCGGTGGCCGGAAGCTCGACTGGCAGAGGGCGATCGCCTCACCTGCCTCGACCAACTCGATGGCCGTGCGCACATCGACCTCGTACATGCGGCGCATCGTGAACCCGGCGCGAGCGCACGCAGCGGCGAAGCAGTCGTCGAAGCAGCACTCGTACGGACCACCGGCCGCCCACGTCGCCTCGGCGAACTCGGCGAGATCGACCTCGTCGCGGTCGGCGAGCGGATGGCTCACCGGCAGCAGCACGCACACCGCGTCGACGGCGACGTCATGCCACCTCAGCTCCGGTTCGCCAGGCGGTGGTGCGCTGCCGCACAGGCCGATCAGTGCCACGTCGATACGACGCGCGGCGAGCTGACCCGCCAGCTCGGTCGGCGATGAGGACGGTTGGACCATGACGTGGACGCTCGGGTCGGCGGCGTTCAACCGGCGGATGATCCCGCCCAGGATCGGGCTGCTCACCGAGCCGATCCGGTAAAACTCAGCTGAGGCACCCGTGCAAGTCAGCCGGACGGCCTCGTCGTGTAGATCCTTGACCGCCGGCAGCAGCGTCCGCGCCCGACTGAGCACCAGGTCGCCGAGCGGCGTGGGTCGCGCGCCTCGCCGATCTCGCTCGAACAGTGGGCCACCGAGGCTGCGCTCGATGCGTTGGAGTTGGGTCGTAAGGGCGGACGGCGCGAGCCCGAGGGCCGACGCCGCCTTGGTGAGGCTGCCGTAATCGGCAATCGAGCAGACCATCTGCAGGTGACGAAGCTCGAGCCGCATGCACAGACAGTACGACCCTTCTGTTGACTCGGGAAGACCCAAGTTGTCACGAGCGAGGGGCGCCACAACAGCGGGAGGCAATGGCCAAGATCGAACTGAGCGCTACACATCCAGCCAGACGGCGGCGTCGGGGGGCAGCAATCCGTCCTCCAGTGGCACGCTGGACAGCCGTACCCGGTTGTAGTCCAGCAGTTCGACCGGGGCCGCACCGAGGTTCACCACGCACACGAAGTCCGGTGCGCGGCGGAACGCCAACACCTCCTCACCGTGGCCGGGCAGCCACTCGAGTCGGCCGAGTCCAAGGGCGCGCAGATCGCGACGCATCCGGAGCGCTTCGCGGTAAAGGTTGAGCATGGAGTTCGGGTCGTTCTGCTGAGCCTGGACCGACCTGGCACCCCAACCGGCGGGCTGCGGCAGCCACGAGCCGTCGACGCCGAAACCGTACGAAGGCCCGTGCGTCGTCCAGGGGAGTGGCACCCGGCAGCCGTCCCGGCCCCGGCGGGTGTGTCCCGAGCGTTCCCAGATCGGATCGCGCAATGCCGACTCCGGTATGTCGAGAACCTCAGGCAGGCCGAGTTCTTCGCCCTGGTAGACGTACGCGCCGCCGGGTAGGGCCAACATCAGCAGGGCGGCCGCCCGGCCGCGGCGGACGCCCACTGCTTCGTCCGGCTCGCCCGGGCTTTCCAGCCGGCTCGCGCCGACGGCCGCGGACGTGACCGGCCGGCCGTAACGAGTGACGTGCCGTTCGACGTCGTGGTTCGACAGCACCCACGTCGCCGGTGCCCCCACCTCGTCGAACACGCTGAGCGTCTGGTCGATGATGAGCCGCAGTTCCCGCGCCGACCAGGGGGCCCGGAGGTAGTCGAAGTTGAACGCGCTGTGCAGGCCGCCGGGTCGGACGTAGTGGGCCAGCCGCTCAGGAGAGTCGACCCACGCTTCGGCGACGAAGATCCGAGGTGGGTCGTAACTGTCCGCGACCTTCCGCCAGCCACGGTATATCTCGTGAACATCTGCCCGGTCCCAGTGCGGATGATCGTCCGACTCCACCAGAACCTCGCCCGCCTCACCGACCGGCAGGTCTGGCAGATCCGGATGTTTGATCATGCCGTGGGCGACGTCGATACGCATGCCGTCGACACCCCGGTCGAACCAGAACCGGAGGATGTCAAGGAACTCCTCGCGCACCTCCTCGTTGCCCCACTCCAGGTCCGGTTGGGACGAGTCGAACAGGTGCAGGTACCACTCGCCGGGCGTACCGTCCCGCTCGGTCACCCGCGTCCAAGCCGGTCCACCGAACGCGCTCTTCCAGTTGTTGGGCGGCAGTTTCCCGTCCGGTCCACGGCCCGACCGAAACACGTAGCGCGCTCGCTCCCGCGACCCAGGGCTCGCCGGTAGCGCGGACCGGAACCACGGATGCCGGTCGGACGTATGGTTCGGCACGATGTCGAGGATTACTCGTAAGCGGTGCTTGTGGGCATCGCGGATGAGCGCCTCTGCGTCGGCGAGCGTCCCGAACTCCTGGGCGATCCCGCGGTAGTCGGACACGTCGTAGCCGCCGTCCAGCATCGGTGAGGGATACCACGGATTGATCCACAACGCGTCGACACCGAGATCACGCAGGTACGGCAGCCGCGAGCGCAGGCCGCGGATGTCGCCCACGCCCGTCCCCGATCCGTCGGCGAACGATCGGATGTACACCTGATAGATGACGGCGCTGCGCCACCAGTCCTGTTGAACGTCGGTCACGCGCAAGAGCCTACGGATCTCACCGGGTGGCAGGGCAAATATGGAGTCCACGTACTGGATCGAACGCCTGTTACCCAAGTGAGATCGTAAAGATCTGGCTGGTCACCGCCTAACGTTCGCCGCTGCGCTGGGCTTGCTCCCAGTCCTCGCGGAGTAGCTCGTACTCGACCTCGCCGAACTTGGTGCCCGGCACGGGATCTTCGAATTCCATGTGGAACGTCCGAGCGAACTTCAGCCCGGCCTTTTCCATGACACGGCGGGAGGCGACGTTGACCGCCATCGTCTCGGCGTAGACGCGGCGGGCACCGAGCTCGCGGAACGCCAGATCCACCAGGGCTTGGGCGCCTTCGGTGGCGTATCCCTTGCCCCACGCCGAACGCCGGAGGCGGTAACCCAGCTCCGGTTCGTCGGGCGGATCGCCGTCGCGCGGACGCAGGCTCAGCCAGCCGATGAAATCACCAGTCGACTTCTCGTGCGTGGCCCAGGTGCCATAGCAGGGGAAGAGTTCGTAGTACTCCAGGAACCGGGGCAGGATGATCTTTTCCATCTCGGCACGCGCCGTCGGTCGGCCCCTGCTGATGTACCACATGACATGCGGATCGCTGTCCAACTCCACGAGCAGGTCCACGTCGTCGCGGGTGAACCGGCGTAGCACCAGCCGCTCGGTTTCGAGAAAGACGTCCATCGCCCGAAGTCCCCACTAGATCAAACCCCCAGCGAGAAAGACTAGATCAGCGGAGAGGTAGGACCAAGGGCTGCGTCGCTAAAGGCGGACGATCGTACCGCTGCGTCGAGCGTCGTTCCCAGGAACATCGTCGTGCCGTGGTCCAGCAATTCCCGGCCGGCCGTGACGAGCGCGCCGTACGCCACCCAGGCCAGGGCACCACCGGTGGAGACCCGGCGCACACCGGCACGGGCCAGCTCCGGAATGGTCGGGCCGCCGCGCACGGTCAGCACGTTGATAGGCGCCTGGACCTCCCGCACAACCCGCTCGATGTCCGCCATCGCCGCGAGGCCCGGGGCGTACAAGACGTCGGCCCCGGCATCGCGGTAGGCGACCAGCCGGGCGATGGTGTCGTCGAGGTCGTTCTCGCCGTAGAGGTGGTTCTCCGCGCGCGCAGTAATGACCAGACCGTGTGGAGCGGCGGCCCTGACCACCTCGGCGACCCTGTCGGTCGCAGCCTCGATCGGCAGCACCCCCGCCCCGGGGTCGTAGTCTTCGATCGAGCAGCCGGCGGCTCCGGCGTCCGCCATCAGTTGGATCGTCCTGGCCACGCCGCCCGCCTCGTTCGGGTAGCAGTGTTCGGAATCGACGCTGACCGGCATCGTCACCGCAGCAGCCACCGCCTCGACATGTGCCACGAGTTCGTCGCGTCGCACCCGCTGGTCGCGCCGTCCCAACGTCCCTGCGAATCCGGAGCTCGTCGTGGCGACCGCAGCGAAGCCGAGATGCTCGAGCAAGCGCGCCGAGCCCACGTCCCAGGCATTGGGCATGACGAACAGGCCCTGCCGGTGCAGTTCGTGAAATCTTTCCTGAGGGGTCACCGCGGGCTCACCGTCATTCGTCGAAGGTGTTGACCAGTGAGAACGCCGCTCGCTGCAGGTAGTCCCAGAGCATGTCGTGCTGCTCCGGTGACAGGTCGAGTGAATCGACGGCCGCCTTCATGTGATGGAGCCACCTGTCTCGTGCTTCCGGGTTCACCCTGAACGGTGCGTGCCGCATCCGCAACCTCGGATGGCCGCGCTGCTCGGAGTAGGTCGTCGGCCCGCCCCAGTACTGCTCGAGGAACATCCGCAGCCGGCCTTCGGCGCCGGTCAGGTCCTCCTCGGGATAAAGGGGACGGAGCACCGGATCGTCCGCGACGCCCTGGTAGAAGCGGTGGACGAGAAGCCGGAATGTGTCGTGTCCTCCGACTGCGTCGTAGAAGGTCTGGGCTTGCTGGGTCACGCTGCCCATTGTCTCAGGCGCCCGATGCGGCAGGATGGGCACGTCTGCCACTCGAGCGTTCTAACGGAGGAGTCAACAAACATGGCCGCAACTCGTACCGCGTCGACGCATTGGGAAGGCAACCTTTTCCAGGGTGCCGGTCAGGTCACGTTCGAGGCGTCGAGCCTCGGCACGCACGATGTCACCTGGGCGGCGCGTACAGAGGATCCGGGCGGACGGACGTCCCCAGAAGAGTTGATCTCGGCTGCGCTGTCGTCGTGCTACTGCATGGCCTTCTCAAACATACTGGACAAGGCGGGTATGCCGCCGAGTTCGCTGGACGTCCAGGCTGCGACGACGTTCCAGCCTGGCGAGGGCGTCACGGGAATCCATCTCACAGTGCGCGGCACCGTGCCTGGCATGAGTGCGGAAGACTTCGCCGCAGCCGCAGAAACGGCGAAGCAGAACTGCCCGGTCAGCCAGGCCCTCAGGGCGGTTCCGATCACACTGGACACCGCGCTCGCCTGATCGCCGTCAATCGGCGGACAGTGCGCCGGCGTCGCCCTCGGTGCCGCGAACCCATACCGTTCGCTGCGGGAACGGGATCTCGATGCCTTCCTGGTCAAGCCGGATCTTGATTCGCTCACGCAACTGGCGGGCTACCTTCCACTGTTCGAGCGGCCTTGTCTTGACCACAAGACGGACCACCACGCTGTCCGCGGCGAGATTTTCCACGCCCCATACCTCGGGTTCCTCCAGGATGAGGTCTTCCCACTCGGGGTCTCCTGCCAGCTCGTGAGACACCTCGGCCAGGATCTCGCGCACGCGTGCCGGATCGGCCTGGTAACTCACGCCGATGTCGATGACCGCGCGTGCCCAGTCCTGGCTCGAGTTGCCTACCCGGATGACCTCGCCGTTCCGGACGTACCACACGGTGCCGTCGACACTCCGCAGCCTGGTCACCCGCAGCCCGACGGCCTCCACCACGCCGGTGGCTTCGCCCATGTCGATCACATCGCCGACGCCGTACTGGTCTTCCAGCAGCATCATCACGCCGGAGAGGAAGTCCTTGACCAGGTTCTGCGCACCGAAGCCGAGCGCGATGCCGGCGATACCGGCCGAGGCGAGCAGCGGCCCGACGTTGTAAGCGAAGGCAGCGAGGATCATTATGGCGGTGATCGCGCCGATCACAGCGGTGATGATGCTCTTGGCCAGCGAGCCGAGCGTCCGGGCCCGAAGGGCACGCCGAGCGGAGTAGGCGCCGGTGCTGCCGAATACGATCCGGGCCGCGTGCTTCGAACCGAGTACACGATCGGGTGGCTGGGTGGTTTCGGCCCGGTGGACCAGCCGGTTGATAAGCCTGTGCAACAGGTACCGGGCGATGAAGGCGAGCAGCAGCAGGCCGACGACCCGCAGCGGTACGTCCAGCAGCGTTTCTATCCACCACGCGGCGCTGTACCGCTCGGGTGCGTCCTCCACTTGAGCGATCACGACGTCAGCTCCCTTCGAAGGAACGCCAGCTGATCGGCCGCCAGATCGACGGTCCGCGACACCGCACGGGCTCCGTGCCCCACTTCACGCTCGGCTCGCAGCAGCACGATGCCGCCGGTCGTCGCGTCCTGCAGCGCCGCACACATCTTGCGGGCGTGCATGGTATCGACTCGGGTGTCGCCGTCGAAGACGGTGAACAGGACAGCCGGGTAAGCCACACCGTCCCGCACCCGGTGGTATGGCGAGTACGACAGCAGCCAGCCCAGTTCCTCGGCGTCGTCTGCCGTCCCGTACTCGTCGTTCCACGTGGCGCCGAGGCCGAACTTCTCGTACCGGACCATGTCCAGCAGCGGCGCGGAGCAGACGACTGCGCAGAACAGCTCCGGACGCTGGGTCAGCGCAGCGCCGACGAGCAATCCACCGTTGGAGCCGCCCGAGATGCCCAGCCGGCCACTCGTCGTCCATCCGTTGCCGATGAGGTATTCGGCCGCGGCGATGAAGTCGTCGAAGACGTTCTGCTTGTTCTCTCGCATGCCGGCGCGGTGCCAGGCTTCGCCTTCCTCCGAGCCGCCGCGCACATTGGCGACCGCCCACACGCCACCGGCCTCGACCCAGGCCAGGATGCTTGCCGAGTACGCGGGAGTGAGCGGTACCGAGAACCCGCCGTAGCCGTACAGGACGGTCGGGCGCGGCCGGTCCGGCTCGCCGGTGGGGGAGACGATGACCATCCTCACCTCGGTCCCGTCCTTCGAGCGAAAGGTCACCTGCCGCGACCGCACGGGCGGGACTTCCACGGCACCGGGGCTATCCGCCCACGTCGTGACCTCAGCGGAGCGGGCGTCGTAACGAAGTATGCGAGTCGGCGTGGTGTGGTCGGTGTACCCGAACCATGCCTCGTACCCGCCCTCGGGACGCTCGGAAAGCCCGCCCACTGTGCCCAGCCCGGGCAGCTCGAGGGTGCCGATCCGCGCGCCGGTGTGCAACGCGTGCACGGTGATCTCGGAGATGGCGTGCCTGGTCCAGGACGCGACGAGCACCGGTTCTTCGAGGTCATCGAGGATGGCGTAGTCCTCGAAAACGGCGTACGGGTCCTCCGGAATCAGATCGCGCCAGGTTGCCGGATCGGTGGGTTCGCCTACCGCCAGCCGGCCGCGCGGAGCGTCCAGGTCGGTCCAGATGTACAGGCGACCGTCCCTGCCGACGTGCGGATACGCGCGGGCGTCCACCCCGACGTGGACGGCGACAAGTACCGGAGCGGCCGGGTCCGATTCGCCGATGTCCGCGAGCCACACGTCGTTGCGGGGTGCCGTCCCTTCCGCCGCGGTGATGATCAGCCAGCGGCCGTCCCTGCTGACCGACACGCCGTAGTACGTGGTCTTGTCCCTTGCCCCGCCAAAGATTTCCACGTCGGAGTCCGGATCGGTTCCGATCCGGTGCAGGTAAACACGGCGGTGATATTGCTCCTCGCCGGGCGGCACCGCAGATGGTGGCAGCCGGCGCACGTAGTAGAACGCCTTGCCGTCCGGCAGCCACGCGACGGGGGAGTAACGCGCGCGGTCGATCGGACCGTCGACGTCCTGCCCGGTGGCGACATCGAGTACTCGCAGGACGGACTCCTCGGTACCTCCCGCCGAGAGCTGGTAGGCGAGGAGGTCGCCGGACTTGGACGGTTGCCAGGCGTCCAGGGTTGTGGTGCCGGCAGGGTCGATCGCCATCGGATCGACCAGCGTACGTTCGCCGCCGCCAGGGTCGATCGTGAGCAGGATGGCGTGCTCCTGCTCGGCGGTGCGGCGGGTGAACAAGGCCCGTTCACCCCGCCATGCCGGCGTCCCGATGCTGCCGGCACGGAGAAGCTCGGTGAGCCGTGCTTGCAGCGCCGGTCGTGAGGCCCAGGAGGCCCGGTGCTCGGCGAACAACTCGTCCTGCGCGGCCGACCACGTGGCAGTCGCCGGATCAGACTCGTCTTCCAGGGTCCGGTAGGGATCCGGGACGGCGATGCCGTGCAGCATGTCGACGTGGTCGGTGCGGGGCGGGCGGGGGTATGGTGTCACGCTTGCCGACCATACCGACCGGTGAGCTATCCGGTCGTCACGCGGGAAGCATCTGCCCGACTATGGTCAAGGCATGAGCCAGCCCCCGCAGATGCGCGTCTCGATGCCCGACGACAAGGTCCCCGGCGTCTACGCCGACTTCGTCAGCGTCTGGCACACCGCCGATGTATTCACCTTCGACTTCGCCGCGCTGAGCCGGCCACCTGCCCGGGTGGAGGGTGATGACGGCACTCCGGTGACGCAGGCCCAGGCACAGGTGGTGGCGCGGGTGCGCGTGCCGCCCAGCCAGGTGTTCGAGATCATGAAGGCTCTGGAACGCCAGCTGACGGCGTGGGAGACCGAAACCGGCCGCCGGCCCCGCCCGTCGCCGCGTCCGCCCGAATCGGAGTAAGTCAGCCGAAAATCAGTTGCGGCGGGACCGCGCCGTAGCCGACCGTGTTGCCATGGTTCGCCGCGCCCAGCTCACTGCACTGCGTGTGCTGGCGCGTGCCTTCGACGAAATCTTCTGGGGCGCCGAGCGCTGACCCCTTCCCGTGCGTCCACGTGACCCGGCGGGGAGGGGTTGACGACGCGCTTACGGGTCACTTCAGCGACCACTCAGTCGAAGGAATCAGTCATGGCCAAGCAGGCATACGTGCGTGCGAAACCACATCTCAACATCGGCACCATGGGGCACGTCGACCATGGCAAGACCACCTTGACCGCCGCCATCACCAAGGTCCTTAGCGAGCGCGGGCAGGCGACGTACACGCCGTTCGAGCGGATCGACCGCGCACCTGAGGAGGCCGCACGTGGCGTAACGATCAACATTTCGCACGTCGAGTACGAGACCGCCACGCGGCACTACGCCCATGTGGACATGCCGGGCCACGCCGACTACGTCAAGAACATGATCACCGGGGCGGCCCAGCTCGACGGGGCGATCTTGGTGGTCTCCGCGTTGGATGGCGTGATGCCGCAGACCCGTGAGCACGTGCTGCTCGCGCGTCAGGTCGGTGTCGAGCATCTCGTGGTGGCGCTCAACAAGGCGGATGGCGCCGACCCGGAGCTCGCCGACCTGGTCGAGCTCGAGCTGAGCGAACTGCTTGCTCAGCACGGATACCACGACGTGCCGATGGTGCGGGTGTCCGGACTCCGGGCGCTCGATGGCGACCCGGAGTGGGTGACGGGCATCGACTCGCTGTTGCAGGCCGTCGACGACCACATTCCCGTGCCGTTCCGTTACCTCGACGCGCCGTTCCTCCTGCCGGTTGAGAACGTGCTCACCGTCACCGGCCGGGGCACGGTCGTGACCGGCGCGATAGAGCGGGGCACCGTCAGAGCGGGTGACACGATCGAGGTGGTGGGCTTTGGTGCGCCGCACACGGCTGTTGTGACGGGAATCGAAACGTTCGGCAAGACGGTCGAGCGCGGGGAGGCCGGTGACAACGCTGCGCTCTTGCTGCGTGGGGTCCGCCGCGATGAGGTGCGCCGGGGCCAGGTGCTGGCGGCACTGGGCACGGAGTCGGCCCACCGGCAGTTCGTCGCGCGCGTCTACTTCCTGACCGCAGAGGAGGGCGGGCGGCACAAGCCCGTGCTTTCCGGCTACCGGCCGCAGTTCTACCTGCGCACGACCGACGTGCCTGGACGCCTCGACCTCGACCGCGAAACTCAGCCGGGCGAGACCGTGGAAGTCCGGGTCGAGTTGGAGAAGCCGGTGGCGCTCGCTCCCGGACTCGGGTTTGCCCTGCGTGAGGGCGGTCTGACGGTCGGAGCCGGCTCGGTCGTCGACATCCTGGACTGACGGCAACGCACCCCAGCCCACTCTCGTGATCATCGGCACTTTCCGGCTACATAACCCGGAAAGTGCCGATGATCACGGTGACGTGTGAGCGCGGAGAACTCGACGCAGGATCGTCCGCTCGGTAAGCGTCCACGCTGTGGTCGTGAGCAGGTAGATGCCGGCTGCGAGCGGGACGATAGCGGCGACCAGTACGGTGCCGAACGGCAGCAGCCGGATCACGCCGGCACCGGGCATGTCGGCCGGCGGCGCGGGGTTCAGTCGGCGGGTCAGCGCCGCGACGCCGACGAGGGCCGCACCGAGGGCGGCGAACACCAGCAGGTCCGCGCCCGCCACGTCGAGCAAGCGAGCACCGAGTGGCACCCCGGCGAGCGTGCTGGTCAACAGCGCGTTGGCCTGCCCGCCGACCTCGGCGGTCAGGAACAGCCCGTACAGCACCATGAACACCGGGGCCTGGGCCAGCGCGGGCAGGCACCCGGCCAGCGGCGACGTGCCTTCCCGCTGGTAGAGGGCAGCTTGCTCGCGGCGTAGCCGTTCCGGATTGTTGCGGTACTTCTGCTGCAGTTCGCGCAGCTTGGGTGCCAGGGCGGCCCGGGCAAGTTCGCCGCGGACCTGGGCGACGCCGAGCGGCACGAGCACGGTGCGGATGGCCATGGTCAAAACGACAATCGCGGCGGCGGCACTGGCCGACCCGAGCAGTGGTGTGAGGAACGTGGTGAGAGTGATGACAGCGGCGTAGAGAACGCCGATGGCAGCAGCCAGCGGAGCGAACGAGTACATGGAGGTGGCCCCTCGTCAGTGGGAATGGAGGACGACGAGTTGGGCCGCGCGCTGGTGAAAGCTACGCGAGCCCGGGCCGAACCGAGGGTGCTCTCGGACGGGGGCGGCCTTGGGCGTCCGGGTCGCACAGCGGCAGGAAGACAGTGCGCTCAGCGCGCTGGCGAACCGCGGACGCGATCAGCGAAACGCGGACGGGAACGGCGTGGACCGCTCCGACGAGCGCGGGCAGCAGCACGGCGGCCGCCGCAACCACGATGGCCGCCATGCCCGCAGGTGTGCCGGCCAGTTCGGTGGCTACGCCGACCGGACCGGCGAGCACCTCGAACAGCAACCCGACAACCGCCAGCATGGCACCACCCTACCTCCGTGATCGTCGACACTTTCCGGCTACATAGCCCCGAAAATGCCGATGATCAAGGGGTGGTGACGGCAAGCCCGACGGGGGAGTCGAGTACCTCTACCTCGCTGCCGCGGACCCGAAGCCCGAGGGTACCGGTGCCGAGCGGGATGCCGGTGATCAGCAGCTCTTCGTGAGCCGGCAGCACCGGGGCGACCGAAACCACTCCGGCCGGCACATCGGGCTCCAATCTGAGCATCGACCGCAGCAGCAGCAGCGGCGCGGCAGCGCTCCAGGCCTGCGGGCTGCACGCCACCGGGTACGGCACCGGCTGGGCGATCTCGTCGCCGGCCATCCCACCGAGCAGTTCAGGCAGCCGCCAGTCGAACGCTGCCGCCGCGGCGAGCAGGCCGTCCACCAGCGTGCGGGCGGCTTCAACGTGGCCGTGCCGCATGAGGCCGGCGATCCCGATCGCGGTGTCGTGCGGCCAGATCGAGCCGAGGTGGTAACCCAGCGGGTTGTACGCGACCTCGCTGGCCGCCAGGGTGCGCAGGCCCCAGGTGGTGGCGATGTCGGCGCGGGTCAGGCGCTCCGCGGCAGCGGCGCCGATGTCGCCGTCGAGGATTCCGGTCCACAGGCAGTGGCCGACGTTAGACGCCGAGACGGCCAGCGACCGGTTGTCACCGTCCAGGGCCATTGCGACGACACCCCGGTCCGGCTGCCAGAACGCTCCGGCGAACGCGTCCTTCAGCTTGGTGGCTTCGGCCCGCAGCCGCGGTGCGGCCGATGCGTCCCCGAGCCGCTCCTCGAGGTCGGCCATCGACAGGTACGCCGCGTAGAGGTAGCCCTGGACTTCGGCCAGCGCGATCGGCCCGCGCGCCAACGTCCCGTCCACATGGACCATGGAGTCGCCGGAGTCCTTCCAGCCCTGGTTGGCCAGGCCGTGTTCGTCGCCCGCGTACTCCACGAACCCGTCGCCGTCCACGTCGCCGTACTCCGTGCACCAGGCCAGCGCGGCACGGGCGGCAGGCAGCAGATCGCGAATCTGCGAATCCGGCGCCCCCCAGCGGTGCAGTTCGCCGAGCAGCATCACGAACAGCGGCGTGGCATCGGCCGTCCCGTAGTACGCGATCCCGGGCGGCACGTTGAACACCGACGCCAGGCCGGTACGCATCTCGTGGAGGATCTTGCCGGGCTCCTCACCGGTGGCGGGATCAACCTGCCGCCCCTGCCGGGAGGCCAGCGCCCGCAGCACCTCCAGCCCCAGCTGGGTCCCGGAGATCAAGCTCTCCCACGCGGTCAGCAGCGTGTCGCGGCCGAACAGGGCCATGAACCACGGAGCTCCTGCGCCGAGGTAGCGCAGATCCATCGACGGCACCTCGACGCGCAGCCCGCGCAGGTCCGCGAGCGAGGACGCGACGCTGCGCGTCCAGCGGTCCGAACCGCTTCGTACCTGCAGGGTCTCGACGGGCGCCGCGACAGTCGGGTCGAAGCCAGGTGCGGGTTCGTCGACCACGGAGGACGGCCTGATCTCGACCTCCAGCGTGCTGGTCTGACCGGCATCGAGGTGCAGCAGCCACTCGATGCCGTCGCCCTTGACCGTGGCGTCCGGCCCCGTGGCGAGGATCTCGACACCGATCTCTGGCGTCCGCGCGGACAGCTCTGCGCCGTCCACCTGAGCGGGCACGGCGGCTGGCGGCATGCGTCCGGCCCTGAGCTCCAGCAGGTTCGCGAAGTCGGTAGCCAAGGTCAGTCGCAACAGCGCGCCGTCCAGCCGTCCGGCGTACACGCGGGCGACGAATCTCTCCCGCACAACGGTGCTCACCTCACGATGCCGCGACAGCACTGCGATAGGGCTGTCGTGTTCGTCAGCAGCGAGGATGTAGACCCAATGCGCGGTGTCCGCCCCCACGCGGTCGACCGCCAGCACCTTCGGGCTGGCGCCGTCGAGGGTCAGGAGGCTGGCCGACAGGACGCGGATGTCGCGGTGGTACACGCCGTTGTACCCGTCCGCGCTGATGTCGCCAGCGTGGTCGGACATCACGAACGTGCCGCCTTGTACCAGCGTGAGTGGTAAGTCGTGCATGGTCAATCAGGTACTTTCCGATTTGGGCGGTCGTACGGAGGTTAGCCCTTCACCCCGGACGCGGCGACGCCCTGGACGAAGTAGCGCTGGAAGGTGAAGAAGATGATCGCGACTGGAATGGTGATCAGTAGCGAGGCGCCGAGCAGCAGCGGGAAGTCCAGGTTCTCGCCGCCGAAGCCGCGCAAGGTCGCCAATCCGACCGGCAACGTCCGCAGGTCGGGATTGCTCGGTGCGGCGATCAGCGGGTGCAAGAACTCGTTCCACGACGCCTGGAAGGACAGGATCGTCAGCGCGATGAGCCCGGGCGCCGCGAGCGGCAGGATGATCCGCCAGTAGGTCTGGAAGATCGACGCGCCGTCGATTCTGGCCGCTTCCTCCATCTCCCTGGGTATGGAGTCGAAGAACGTCTTCATCAAGAAGATCCCGAACGCGTCGACGGCCAGCGGCAAGATGAGGCCGCCGTAGGTGTCCAGCATGCCCAGTTGGCCCAGGATGAGGTAACGCGGAATGGCCAGCACGATGGGCGGAATCGCCAACACGCCGACCACCAGGGCGAAGATCGCCCGCCGCCCGGGAAAGTCCAGCCGCGACAACGCGTAGCCGGCCAGCGAGTCCAGGAACAGCCGGCCGAGCGTGACCATGATGGTGACGATGATCGAGTTGAGCGTCCAGCGGGGAATGGCGGTCTGGGTCATCGCCTCGTACGCCCGCAGCGTCGGCTCGTCAGGAATCAGGGTCAAGGGCGACGCGGCAACCTCGGCACGCGACTTGAACGAGTTCGCCAGGGCCATTGCGAACGGCAAGATGAACATCGCGGCGAAGAACACCAGAACGGCATAACCGAGCAGGCGCTTGCCGATCCGGTACCAGCCCGGCTGACCACGTTCGTCGGCGCGGGTGGGCGTCCTAGTGTCCGGGGCCAGTCCGGCAACGCGGCGAGCGGCGTCCGGGCCGGGGGTCTGTTGCATGGGAACTGTCATGGTGGCTCCCTACGCCCGTTCGGGTTTGATGATCCGGCGCTGAATGATCGTCAGGACGATGATCAGCAAGAACAGCAGGAATGCGATAGCAGTGGCGCGTCCCATCGAGAAGTTCCGGAAGCCTTCTCGATAGACCAGGAAGGCCGGGGTCAGGGTGGTCTTCTGCGGGCCGCCGGAGGATATGACGAAGATCTGGTCGAACACCTGCCAGGTGCTGATCAGGCCGATGGTCAGGACGAAGAACAGCGGTGATTTCATCAGCGGGACGGTGATGTACCAGAACCGCTGGAGCGCACTGGTGCCGTCGACCACGCCGGCCTCCTCGACGTCCGGCGGGATGTTCTGCAGGCCGGCCAGGAAGATCAGCATCATCGTGCCGATCGTCGTCCAGGTCACCAAGATCATGATCGAGAACAACGTGACGCTCGGACCGGACAGCCACTGCCACAACGACAGGCCCATGAAGTCGTTGTCCGCGAGCGCGGCGGGAGCGCTGTCGACCCCGACCCAGCCGAGGATGTTGTGGATGATCCCGTCGGCGTTATCCAGCCAGTTGAGCCGCACATCACCAGGTAGCAGAACGCTGATCAGCCGGTTGATCACGCCGCTGCGCTGGAACAGGAAGAGGAACACGATCGAGATCGCGATCGACGAGGTGATCGACGGGAAGTAGTACGCGGTACGGAAGAAGCCGCGCCCGCGCAGGAACTTCTGGTTGACGATCACGGCCAGCGCGAAGGCGATCGTGGTCTGCGCCGGCACCACGCCCAGCACGTAGTAAAGGTTGTTGCGGATTCCCGTCGCGAAATCGATCCGCTGCACTCCCGGGTCGGTGAGCAGGTCACGGTAATTCTGCATGCCGACGTACTCGGCCTGCTCAGGCGGTGACAGACCGTTCCAGTCGGTGAAGCTGATCCAGAATGTGAAGGCGATGGGCAGGATCAGAAAGACGGCTATACCGATGAGAGCGGGCAAGGCGAACGTCCAGCCGGCCAGTGTCTCATTGGTCGAGAACCGCGCCCGGAGTGAGTTCATGCGTCACCTCCTGGTCGATCTTGAGACAATCCACACCGCCGGACGCTGTGGATTGCCTCAAGATCGTTGGCTTGGGCCCTTAGCCGCCGAGCTCCGCCTGGCCGGCCTCGTCGACCTGCCGGATGACCTCGTCGACGTCACGGTTGCCCGCTGCGATGCCCTGAATGCCGTCGTTCAGCGTGTCGACGACAGCCTGGAAGCCGGGGACGAACTGGAATGGCCGCGCGTAATCGGCGCCGGACAGGAACGGGCCGAGCTCGGGGTGGGCGTCGGTCCAGTCACCGGCCAGCGATTCGCGGCCGGGCATGACGGGGAACTGCCCGGTGAACTCGATCAGTGAGTCGGGGCTGACGAGGTAGTTGACCAGGTCCCACGCCGCCTCCGGATTCTGGCTGGCCGACGGCACGCCGTAGCAGACGGTGAACACGAACGTCCCCTGACCGGCCGGGCCGGCCGGCAGCTCGGCGACCGCCCAGTTAACGTCCGGGAAGTCGTTGTTCATGGCGCCGACGATCCAGTTGCCCTCGATGGTCATGGCGGCCCGCTGCTGGCCGAATGCCTCACCTGCCCAGCCGGCGTCGAGATCGGTCGGGGTGGCGGCGTACCCGTTGGCGTACAGCTCCTCGAGGTAGCCGAGCGCTTCGCGGTTCGCGTCGGAGTCGATCGCCATCTCGGTGACGTCCTCGTTGGTCACTGCGCCGCCGGCCTGGAACATGAACACGCCCCACCGGGGGTACTCCGGCGCGATGGCCAGGCCCACCCGGTCACCATCGGTGAGGGCCTCAGCGGCGGCCGCCAAATCCTCCCACGTCGTCGGCGGCTCGAGCCCCGCTTCCTCGAACATGTCGACGTTGTAGACCAAGGCCAGGGTGGAGAAGTCCTTCGGCGGGCACCAGAACGTGCCGTCGTAGGTGAAGGTGTTGCGCAGCGATTCGTAGAAGTCGCCGTCGTCCTCGACGTTGCCCTCGGCGGGTGCGAGTGCGCCGGCCTCCACCAGGTCCGGCAGCCGGTTCGAGTCGATGTAGATCACGTCGGGGGGCGTGCCGCCGGCCAGCGCGGCCTGTAGGGCGGTGTCATATTCAGGCACCGGGTTGAACTGCACAGTGTTCTCGGACTGCTCGTTGTAGCTGCTGATGATCGCGTTGAGGGCGTCGTCCTCTGCCGGGCTGGAGCTCCACCCCATCAGGGTCAGCTCGACGCCTTCGGCCGGCGCCTCACCCGTCGGCTCGGCTCCGTCGTCGGCGGCGTCGTCGCCGTCATCGAAGTCCGAGCCGCCGCAGGCAGCGGCCAGCAGGGCAATCGAGCCGGCCAGAGCGGCGATCCTGGCCCGGCGCCGCTGCGGTGTTCTGATCTGCATGGTCATCTGCTCCTTCGTAATGGGTTACGTGCTGTCGCGTACGATCAGTTCGGGTGCGAGCAGCTCACCGGTCGGCTCCACCTGGTGTGTGGCGAGGAGCGCGGTGAGCCGCGAGACGATACGGCTGGCCACCTGTTCGAGGGGCTGCCGTACCGACGTCAGTGATGGTGTGAGCAGGGCCGCGACGGGTGTGTCGTCGAAGCCCGTGACGGCGAGATCGGTGCCGACGGCAAGGCCGCGGGTGCGGGCTGCGCGTACGACGCCGGCTGCGATGGAGTCGCTCACGCAGACCACGGCGGTGGGCGGCTCGGGTGTCTCGAGGAGTTGCTGGAGGGCGCGGGCGCCGGTGTCGACACCGTCTTCGACCCGGACGTCCAGTGCTGGGTCGTAGTAGCGCCCGGCCCTTTTGACAGCCTCCACGAAACCCTCGGCGCGGCGATCTCCGGTGGCCGATCCGGCCGGCCAGCCGACGAAGGCCAGCCGGTGGTGGCCGCGCTGGACGAGGTGTCGGACAGCGGTTGCGGTGCCGGCCGCGCCGTCCACGTCCACCCAGGAGTGGTCGATCGGCAGCTCGGGCCGGCCGAAGGTGACGAACGGGGTGCCCCGGTCCTGAAGCACCGTCGCCCTCGGGTCGCCGTATCCGACCTCGGAGAGCACGAATCCATCGACGGTGTGGGTGCCGACCAGTTCGTCGTAGGCAGCGGCCTGCCCGTTGTCGTCGGGGGTGAACAGCAGGACGTGGTAGCCGTCGTCGCGGGCGGCTTCGACGAGGGCGTGCACGAACCGGTCGAGGACGGGGTTGATGGTCCCGGGTGGTGTCCGGGCGATCTCGTAGCCGATCATGCGCGACGTTCGGGTCTTGAGGTTGCGGGCCAGCCGGTGTGGCTGGTAGCCGAGTTCGCGGATCGCGGCGCGGACGCGCTCGGTGGTGTCCGGGCGGACCCGGTGAGGAGCGTTGAGCACGTTCGAGACGGTCTGCCGCGAGACGTTGGCCGCAGCCGCAACGTCGTTCAGGGTTGGCGCGCCTTCGACCATGTATCGAGGCCTTCCTCGCCGTGATTTGAACGTGCAAATTGCACGTTCAAATTATCATTGAGAACGCGGGGAAACTTGTCAAGACCTGCCGGGGTAACTTGACGGAATCGAACGAATGTTCGACTATAGAAGGGTGAAGTCCCTGGCCCAAGTACAGCAGCGGGTTGGCGGCGGTCCGCCGGGGGCCGAGCCGATACCGGTGCTGCCGGCTCTCCAGGGATTGCTGCCTGGCGGATTGCTGCGCGGCCAGGTCATCACCGTCGACGCGATGGGCGCGCTGCCGCTTGCACTGGTGGCCGGTGCGGTCCCGGCGGGCGATCCCACCGTTGATCTGTGGTGCGGCATGGTCGGACTCCCCGAGTGCGGGATGCTGGCGGCGGCCGGCATGGGGGCGAACCTCGATCGGCTGGTCCTCGTCGACCAGCCGGGGGAGCGCTGGGCCGATGTGGTGGCCACGCTGCTGCCGGCAACCGGGGTTGTGCTGGTCCAGCCGCCCGGCCTGCCGCCCACCGGGGTGATCCGGCGGTTGACCGCGCTTGCCCGCCAACACGGTGCCGCCCTGGTGGTGGTCGGGCCGTGGGAGGGCGCACGGCTGCGCCTACAGGTCACCTCGTCGCTGTGGACGGGCCTGGATCACGGCCACGGTCACCTGCAGGGCCGCCGGGTGAAAGTGGTCGCCGACGGACGCGGCGCTGGCGGGCGCCCCCGGTCGGCGTGGCTGTGGTTGCCCGGTCCGGATGGTTCGGTGGCCAGTGCCGACCTCGAGGTCGTCGACGCCTCGGAGGCCGTCGGCGCCCTGGAGGTGGCCGGATGACCAGAGTTCTCGCCCTGTGGTGCCCCGACTGGCCGGTCGTCGCAGCCGGCGCCGACGCGCGAACCCCGGCCATCGTGGTCTCGGACGGCAAGGTCACAGCATGCACGGCGGCGGCTCGAGAGGCCGGGATCCGCCGCGGCCAGAAACTACGCGATGCCCAGCGCCGGTGTGCTGATCTGGAGATCTACGCCGACGATCTCGACGCTCAGGCCCGGCTGTTCGAGCAGGTGATCGCCGTGGTCGAGGCGCTGTGCCCGCGGGTCGAGGTAATCCGTCCCGGGTTGCTGGCCGTCCCGGCCAGAGGGCCGGCCCGCTACTACCGGAGCGAGCAGGCAGCGGCCGACACCGTGCGCGAAGCCGTCGAGGCTGCTGGTTTCGAATGCGCGGCCGGGGTGGCCGATGGTTCGTTCGCGGCGGCGCTGGCCGCCCGGATGCTCTCGGCCGGGATCGTCGTCCCGCCAGGTGAGACGGCGCGGTTCCTGGCGCCGCATCCGGTATCTGTTCTTGATCGGCCCGAGTTGGCTGGCCTGCTCGTCCGGTTGGGTATCCGGACGCTCGGCGATCTGGCCGCCCTGCCGGCATCGGACGTGCTGGCCCGCTTCGGCGACGACGGAGCGTTGGCTCACCGGCTGGCCCAGGGTCGGCAGGCCCGGCCACCGGCTACCCGCCCGCCGGGTGAAGACCTCGCCGCTGCCATGACGTTCGACCCTCCGCTCGATGCCGAGCCGGTGGCCTTCGCCGCCAAGAGCCTGGCAGACCAACTGCACGAGAACCTCGGTGCCAGGGGGCTCGCCTGCGTCCGGGTCGAAGTCGAGGTCACCACCTCCGACGGCCGGAGCTGGACGAGGCTGTGGCGGCACGACGGCCTGCTGTCGTCACCCGCGCTCGCCGAGCGAGTGCGGTGGCAGCTCGATGCCTGGCGGGCAGAGCCACGCAAAGGTCCGTCCGTCCCGCATACCGGCGGTGTGGTGCGGCTTCGATTGGCGCCCGATCAGCTCGTGGTCGACAGAGGGCGGCAGCTGGTGCTGTGGGGCTCTCAGGCTCCCAGCGACGCGGTGGAGCGCGCGGCGACCCGAATTCAAGCCATGCTGGGGCATGCCGCCATCACCCGGCCGGTACTCACGGGCGGGCGGGGCCCGGGTGAACAGGTGACCAAGATTCCATGGGGCGATCGGTTGGAGGCAGCAGGGGCCGCAGAGGCGCCCTGGCCAGGCCGGGTGCCCGCACCGGCGCCGGCCGTCGTCCACCGAGAGCCGCAGCCGACGCTTGTCGTGGACGAGGACGGCCGGCCGGTCACGGTCAGCGGCCGGTGCGAGGTCTCCGCGCCGATTGCCGAGGTGGTGGTGGACGGCGAGCCGTTGGCCGTCACCGGCTGGACCGGCCCGTGGCCGGCGCTGGAGCAGTGGTGGGACGACTCCGCCGCGCGCCGGCTGGCCCGCTTCCAGGTCGCCACCGAGGACGGCCGGGCCTGGCTGCTACTCCTGCAAGGCGGCCGGTGGCAGGTGGAGGGGTGTTATGCCTAACCTCCTGCGTCGTCTGGCCCGGATGTTCCGCCGGACGGCGGCCCGCGTCGTGGGAATCGGGCGCAGCCGGCCTACCCGGCGGTGAACGCGTCGTTGTTGGCCGGCACGCCGGAGCGCGACTGCCCGCCGATTTCGTAGCGGTCGAAGCTGAAGGGCACGCCGGCGGCGACGGCCGGCCTGCGGTGGTCCATCAGGTGGAAGTGCAGGTGCGGTTCGGACGTGTTGCCGGAGTTGCCACACTCGGCGATCTGCTGCCCGGCGCGGACCCGGTCACCCCGGCGGACATGCAGTGAGCCCCGCTTGAGGTGGGCGAAGACGGCGAAGACGCCGTCGCCGAGGTCGACGATGACGTGGTTGCCGAGCACGAAGTACCCGCTGAGCAGCGACACCATTCCCCGGATCAGCATCTCGGGGATCAGGTACACCAACCCCAGGACGGAGTTGCGGCTCCAGTGGTCTCGCTGCCAGCCGGTCGCGGCGACGACGACGCCGTCGGCGGGAGCCAAGATCGGCTGGCCGAACGCCGGAAACGTGTGTGGGCGGCGAGCCGGTGGCCAGCGGTGGACACCTCGCCAGGTGACGCTCGGATCAGGGTGGTATACCAGATCGATTGCGTACGTCTGGCCTAGTTCGCGAGTGCCGTGGCTGGGCACCCGGCTGGCCGGACTGTTGATGGCGATCCACCGCCCCTCTACCGGCGGCCGGACGGTGACGGGATCGCCGGCAACGTCCTCGGAGCGCACGAAGTACAGAGCAAGGCCGACGACGATGAGCGCCGTGCCGGCGAACCCGACCCGGCCGAGCGGGAGCACCGAGCCGGCCAGGATGATAAAGACGCCGACGAGGATGGCCGGACCTGAGGTCCTCGGCGCGTACCGCTTGAGTGGGGAATCGGAGCGGGTGGCGGTCGGGCTCGACCGAGACATGGGCTACCTCCTGGCAGCGGACAGGATGACGAGTAACGGAATGATGCGCTCGGGCGTGACGGCGTACCGGCCACGTCCGATCGAGCGCAGCCAGCCGGCCGACACCAACTGGCGCAGGTGGTGGTAGAGCTGGCCACTCGTGCCGAGCGCAGGGTTCTGCTGGAGGTCGGACACCGTTCGAGCGCCGCCGAGCACCTGGCCGAGCAGCACCAGTCGGACCGGGTGGGCAAGGGCAGTGATCTGCGGCGTGAGATCGGCTGCGAGCTCGTCCCAATCGGCGTCGAGCAACGCCTGGGCCGGTTCACCGTACTGCCATTCGTACGTCTCACCGGTCGGTAAGGTCACGATGCCGGTGAAGAGCACACCCCCGTCAGGCGCCCGCGACTTGAGTCCGTCCAGCGCCCAGAAGACGTCCTGGCCGGTCGGCTGCGGTGCGACCACCTCTTGCTCTTCGAGGCGCCGTACGCGCTCCTCCAGCGCCGCGACGCGATCAGCCAAACCCATGGCTACGATTGTACGTAATTACGTAGGAAGCACGTCAAGGCATACTCGGGCCTCGTGAAGGACGTCTTCGTTTCCCCTGAACGGCTGCCGTTTTGGTTGGCGGGTTTCGCCGAGCGGCACGGCCCCACGTCGTACTCCGCCACCAGCGATGTGGTGACTGTCACTGCGGCGGACGGTGCCCGCGCCGAGTGCCACGTCTCCTTTCCGCCGCTGGCGGTGGACGATACGGAGCCGTACGGCGGACTGCTCGACCACGTTGGGCGAGACCGCCGGGTCGGGGTGGTGTTGGTACGCCGGGGCGGCTACGCGGCCGGCGTCTTTGAAGGCCGGACGCTCGTGGCGTCGAAGGTGGGCTCACGTCACGTCCAGGGGCGCACGGCGGCGGGCGGGCAATCGCAGCAGCGGTTCGCGCGGCGGCGCGAGAAGCAAGCCCGGGAGGCTTTCGAGGCCGCGGCCGACGTGGTGGCGCGGGTCGTAGCACCCGAAGCCGGCCGCCTGGATGCCGTGGTGCTGGGGGGCGACAAGGCGGCGGTGGGTCAGGTCATGGATGATCCGCGGCTGACATCGTTGCGTGATCTGGTGGTGGAGGGCCAGCTGGCCGTCCCCGATCCAAAGCTGGCGGTGCTCAGGGATGCGCCGCGGCAGTTCCGGGCCGTCCGGATCCGGCTGTCCGAACCACTTGAATCCGGTACCTAGGTACGGGTTTATCGTCGAGGTATGACGAGCTGGATCCCCACGGAGTGCACACTTCCGACCGCTGAGCAGCCGGCCCGGATGGAGGCGTTCGCCGGCCTTTTCGCCGAGTCGGTGCGCACGCTGGAGCGGCCGACGGCCGATCACCTTCGCATGACGCTCGAGCCGACACCGGCAGTGGCCGCGCACGCTGCCGAGCTTGCCGTCCGAGAGGCCTCCTGCTGCTTGTTCTTCACATTCACGCTGACCGCGGACGGTGACGGGCTGCGCCTGGACGTCGCTGTCCCTGCCCGGCACGCGGCAGTTCTGGACGCCCTGGCGGCATCGGCTGGGTCAGACCATGCGCAGCGGTGAGGTCGCCGCAGCCGCGGGTGTGAATCAGCAGACGCTGCGGTACTACGAGCGGCGCGGGCTGTTACCCGAACCCGACCGGACGCTCGGCGGTCACCGGGCGTATCCGCAGGATGCGGTAACCACGGTGAGGGTGATCAAGGCGGCCCAACGGCTCGGCTTCACGCTGGCCGAGGTGGCGGAGTTGCTCGACGCCGCGCGGCACCGGCACGGCCTTCGCGCGGACCGCGATGCCGTGTCCGATGCAAGCCTGCAGCGGCGGGCGAGGACGAAGTTGGTGGAGGTCGAGGAGAGGATCGCCGACCTCGAGGTCATCCGGGAGAGCTTGCTGGCAGCCCTGGAGGCCGGCTGCGACGATCTTGTCGAGTGCGCCGAGAATCCCGGCTGCCCGCTGCCGTTCGCGCAACTTGCCGGCGGTGCTTCACCGTCGGTCAGCGTGCTCGGTAGGTAGCGTCCGGGTCATGACGGTTGGCCGGTCGATCCTGCTGTTCATCCTCGCCGCGTTCGCCGAGATCGGCGGTGCCTGGCTGGCCTGGCAGGGCTTACGGGAGAGCAGGGGCTGGCTGTGGGTTGGTGCCGGCATGCTGGTGCTGGGCACGTACGGGTTGGTGATGACGCTGCAGCCGGAGGCACACTTCGGCCGGATCATGGCCGCCTACGGCGGTGTGTTCGTTGCAGGTGCGCTGATCTGGGGCGTGATTGTGGACGGGTTCCGCCCGGACCGGTGGGACGTGCTCGGTGCGGCGATCTGTGTGCTCGGAGTGGCTGTGATCATGTACGCGCCGCGCGGGGTGGCCTAGCGCGGCGCATCGGCCGGATGCACTTGCTGCGGAGGTTGTCGGAAGGCACTGTTAGAATCGAACACATGTTCCAGGCAGACGTACCCAATAGCACACGTCCGAGTGGTGACGTCTTCCCGTTGATTCCCGGCGCGCCTGACCCGGTTCGGTTGGCGCAGGTGCTGGCCGAGTACGAGACGGGCGACTCGTGGGTCGAAGAGTTCGTCGAGTCCGGATGGGTCGGCCCGTCGCCGGACGAGGAGCTGGAAGCGGTCGCTTACCTCGTCGAGCCGCAAGTACCTCCTCAGGAGCCGGTGGAGCTGACGGCAGCGCTGGCGCAGCACCCGGCGGCACGGGTGCCGGCGCTGATGCCGCCGGTCGAGGATTTGCCTGGTGGTGCAGAGCTGGCCACCGTACTGGCCGCGGCCGAGGTGTCGGCGTTGGGCGCATACGAGCTGGTCGAGTTCATCGCCGGCTGCGAGCGTGCTTCCACGGCCATGCATGCACTGCAGGCCAGAGGAATCGCCGAGCTGGCCAACCGGGTCGAGATGCGGCCGGTCGACGGAGCTCGGGTGTCGATGTCGCCGCAACGGGTGACGGCGCTGGAAGTGGCGGCCCGGCTGGCGGTCTCGAGCGCCGAAGGTGAGGCGCTGGTGGCGCGGGCCGAGTATGTGCAGCGGGTGCTGCCGGCCACGTTTGCCGCATGGGCAGCAGGGCTGATCGACACCCGCAAGGCAGAGCTGATCGCCCGAAAGCTGTGCCGGCACGCGGACGAGTTGGCCCACCAGGTCGAGGCCATGGTGCTGCCGAAGGCTCCAGAGCTGACGGTCGAGTCGCTCCGCCGGCTGATCAACCGTGAGATCCATCGGCTCGACCCCAAAGATGCGGAGACCCGGCACGAGGACGCTAAGCAGCGGCGGTACATCACGGTCACTCCGGTCGGTGACGGCATGTCATGGATCGAGGGGTACGTGCCGGACGAAGTAGCCGCAGCTGTGAAGGCCACGTTGGACGCCGGCGCCGCGTCGCTCAAGCAGCAGCACCCCGACGACGAGCGCACCATGGGTGCGCGCCGGGTCGACGTGCTGGCCGCGCTGGCGTTTGCGGCGATCGCCGCCGGCCGGATCGGCGGGTGCTCGGCATGCGGTGCCGGCATCAAGCTGGCCGGCGCGCAGCACCGCCCGGTGGCCGTCAACGTCACCGTGCCGGCCAGCAGCCTGCTCGGGTTCGACGAGCAGCCCGGTGAGCTGGCCGGGTTCGGCCCGATCACTGCGGCAACAGCCCGCAAGCTCGCAGCGGTCGGGGTGTGGCGGCGGATTCTGACCGATCCCGTGTCGGGAACGGTTCTCGACGTCGGCCGCACCCGGTACCGCCCGCCCGCACCGCTGGCCGAGCACATCATGCTTCGCGACGTCCGGTGCGTGTGGCCGGGCTGCGAGCGTCCGGCGACTTCACATGGGGTTGACATCGACCACATCCTCGACTGGGCGCTCGGCGGGGCGACCACAGACCACAACCTCGGTCCCTTCTGCGAGAAACACCACGTCGACAAGCACAACTCAAGGTGGCAGGTCAGCCAGCCCGAGCCAGGCAGGTTCGAATACACCTCACCCACCGGACATCGATATACGCAGGAGCCGGAAAAGGTGGGGCAGGTCGTCCACAACAACTCCGACCCACCACCGTTCTAGATCATGGGCTGGCATAATCCGCCGATCTCCTGGCGTGAGTTCAATGCGCGGCTCACGTGGGGATCGAAAGTCACCGAGTTGCACCCGGAAGGGTGGCAAGACGGGATCGCGAGCCCGCCGAAGTCAGCAGCCGGCGGCTTCGCCTTACCCTGGGCCGAGTTGCACTGTCACTCGTCGTACAGCTTCTTGGACGGCGCGTCCGATCCCGATGCGCTGGTGGCCGAGGCGACCCGGCTCGGCATCGAAGCCCTGGCGATCACCGATCACGACGGCATGTACGGAGTTGTCCGGCTGGCCGAGGCAGCCGAGCGAGCCGGTATCAAGACGATCTACGGTGCCGAGCTGAGTCTGGGCCTGAGCTCCCGGCAGAGCGGCGTCCCGGATCCTGAAGGGCAACATCTGCTGGTACTCGCCCGCAACGTCGAGGGTTACGGCCGGCTGGCCGGGGCGATCACCAGTGCGCAGATGCGCGGTGAGAAGGGCCGGCCGGTGTACGTACTTGACGAGCTGGCAACCGCCCACCAGGGGCAGTGGGTGATCCTCACCGGCTGCCGCAAGGGTTCGGTGCCGGCTGCACTCGCGGCCGGCGGCCCGGCAGCCGCCGAGGCCGAACTGCGCCGGCTGGTCGACATGTTCGGCCGCGACAATGTCTTCGTCGAGCTCATCGACCATGACCAGCCGCTCGACGACGCCCGCAACGACGTTCTCTACGAACTCGCGCAGCGGACGGGCGTAGCCGCCATCGCATCCAACAACGTCCACTACGCGCGTCCCGCCGACGCCGATCTGGCGCAGGTGCTGGCGGCGGCCCGGGCGAGGAGCAGCCTGGACGAAATGGTCGGCTGGCTGCCGGCGAACGGCACGGCGCACCTCCGGTCCGGAGCCGAGATGGCAGCGCGCCTGGCCCGGTTCCCGGGTGTCTACGAGACCACCCTCGAACTCGGCCGGTCGTGTGCGTTCGATCTCAAGCTCATCGCTCCCGACCTGCCCCCGCGGCAGCTGGGAGAAGGCCACACCGACGCGAGCTGGCTGCGGCACGAAGTCGAGCGAGGTGCTCGCAACCGGTATGGCCCACGTGGCCCGGCGACAAGGCACATCTACGACCGCATCGACCACGAGCTCGCGGTGATCGAGGAGCTGAACTTTCCGGGTTACTTCCTGATCGTCCACGAGATCACGGAGTTCTGCCGCGGGGAGCGCATCCTCTGTCAGGGACGAGGGTCGGCGGCCAACTCGGCGGTGTGTTACGCGCTCGGTATCACCGCGGTCGAACCGATCGCGAACAGGCTGCTGTTCGAACGGTTCTTGTCCACGGCTCGCGACGGACCGCCGGACATCGACATCGACATCGAGAACGGCCGTCGCGAAGAGGTCATCCAGCATGTGTACGACAAGTACGGCCGTGACCGCGCAGCTCAAGTGGCCAACGTCAACACGTTCCGGCCCAAGATGGCCATCCGCGACGCCGCCCGCTCTCTCGGCTACAGCCCCGGTCAAGCCGATGCCTGGACCCGCCGGGTCGAGTTCAGCGTCGGCCCCGACGACGGACCGCAAGGAGAGAAGACCCCCGCCCAGCCGTTGCCAGACGACGGCGTCATGCCCGACCGGGTGGCCGGCATCGTCCACCGGATGCTGCGGCTGCCGCGGCATCTGTCCATCCACTCCGGCGGCATGGTGCTCTGCGACCGGCCCATCGGCGAGGTGTGTCCGGTCGAGTGGGCGACCATGCCCGGCCGGAGCGTCCTGCAATGGGACAAGGACGACTGCGCGGCGGTCAGTCTGGTCAAGTTCGACCTGCTGGGCCTGGGCATGCTCTCTGCATTGAGCGATTCGTTCAAGTTGCTCGACGAACATCACGGCCAGACCTACGAATTGCACACGCTGCCGCCAGAAGATCCGGCCGTGTACGACATGTTGTGCGACGCCGACACGGTCGGGGTGTTCCAGGTCGAGTCACGAGCCCAGATGGCGACACTTCCCCGGCTCAAGCCGCGCAAGTTCTACGACCTGGTGATCGAGGTGGCACTGATCCGGCCGGGACCGATCCAGGGCGGTTCGGTGCACCCGTACATCCGCCGGGCTAACGGAGCCGAGGACGTCACCTACCCCCACGAGTCGATGAGCAAGGCACTCGAGCGCACCTTGGGCGTCCCGCTGTTCCAGGAGCAGATGATGCAACTGGCCATCGACTGTGCGGGGTTCACACCGAAGGAGTCCGACGAACTCCGGCAGGCGATGAGCTCCAAGCGCTCACCGGAGCGCATCGCGGCGCTGCGCGAGCGGTTGCTGACCGGTATGGCCGATAACGACATCCCGGTAGATGTCGCCGAGGACATCTACAACAAGCTGCACGGGTTCGCCAGTTACGGGTTTCCCGAGTCGCACGCGTACAGCTTCGCCTACCTCGTCTACGCCAGCTCGTGGCTCAAGCGGTACTACCCGGCGGTATTCACCACGGCGCTGCTGAACAACCAGCCGATGGGTTTCTATGCGCCCCAAACACTTATCGCCGACGCCCGTCGGCACGGCGTCGTGGTGCACGGGGTCGACATCAACGCCAGCGATGTCAAAGCGCAGCTGGAAGAACCGGTGCCCGTGGTGTCCGACCATCCCCACGCCCCCGAGGTTCCGCAGGCGGCGATCCGGCTCGGGCTGTCCACCGTCCGCAACCTTGGTGAGGACATCGCCCAGGCCATCGCCGCCGGCCGGCCGTACCCGAGCCTGGAAGACCTGGTGCAGCGGGTGCGAGTGCCGCTACCTGCCCTCGAAGCGCTCGCCACCGCTGGTGCGTTCGGCTGCTTCGGCCTGGACCGGCGCGAGGCGATGTGGGCCGTCGGCGCCCTCGCCGGAACAGGGCCCGGCCAGCTGGCCGGTACGACTCCTGGAATGGTCGCGCCGAAGCTACCGGCGATGACTCCGGTCGAGCAGACGTTCGCCGACTTGTGGGCGACGGGCTCCTCGCCGGACAGCCACCCCATCCAGCACATAAGAGCCGAGCTGGCCGAGTGGGGCACCGTTCCGGCCGGCCGGCTGGCCGGCAAGAAGCACGGAGAACAAGTGCTGGTCGGCGGGCTGGTGACTCATCGCCAACGCCCACCCACCGCCAATGGCACCGTCTTCATGAACCTCGAGGACGAGACCGGCATGGTCAACGTCATCTGCCCGCAGAAGGTGTGGGAGCGGCAACGCAGGATCGCCCTCGACTCGTCCGCCCTACTGATCGACGGTCGGCTCGAACGAGCCGAGGGCGCGATCAACCTGCTGGCCCAGCGGCTGCGGCCGCTGCGGGTGAGCGGCAATATCCGCAGCCGCGATTTCCGGTAGGCGCCTTCGCGCCCCCGGGAGCCCGCCTAGTCGTCTTCGTCGTGGAGTCCCTGGCGGGTCTTCTCCCGGTCCTTCTTCATGGCCCAGAACATCAGGAACACGACGACGACGATCGTCCCGCCGAAGAAGATCAGCGTCCAGATCCAGGTTTCGGCATCCATGTCGGCCTACCTCCCTACCCGTTCGCGGCCTACTCCCGACGCGGTCAACGGCCCACGATTGACTCTCCTGGCGAGCGCGTTGTTCAGAAGCAGCAAGATCGCGGCAACCACAACCCACTGGACGACCATCGCGGCCAGGCTGAATGTGTCGAACGGGTCCCACCACGCGTGGTCCGGTGTCGTGACGGACTGCCACAGGAACCAGCCGAACAGGATGGCGAACATCACCGGGAAGATCCGGATGAGGACCGTCCACCAGGCCTTGACACCGAAGTCGCTGTCGGCGTCCATGTCGCGGCGCGCCTCCTCGAGCCCGTATTTCATCATCGCAATGGCCACGAACAGCATGCTGATCAACAGGCCGATGCCCCAGACGTTGTCCTGGTTGGTCAGGTAGTCGAGGTTGAGCGCCGCGGGGATGCCGACCAGGAAAGCCACCACGGCGATGATCGGAACGGCCCGCTCCCGCCGGAAGCCCATGTCGACGACGTTGCGGGCGGCGAGTTCGACCATGGCTATCAGGCTCGAGATGCCGGCCAGCGCGAGAACCAGGAAGAACAGCGGCGCGAAGAAGTACGTTCCGCCGGGCATGTCCCCGAAGAGTGCGGACAGATAGATGAACGTCAGTCCTTCGTTGCCCGCTCCGGTCGCCTCGTCCGCGAGGGCGACACCGCCGACCGCGAAAACCGTGCAGATCACAGCGACGCCGGCCAGCAACGACGCGAGGTGGTTGCCCGCGACGATGGCGGTGGCGTTGAGTGCGAAGTCCTCCCGGCGGCGCATGTAGACGCAGTAGGTGAGGTAGAGCCCCCAGCCGGCGCCGGTCGAGAACGCCATCTGGGCGAACGCCTGCAGCCACAGCTCGGCGTCGCCGAGGAGACTCCACTCCGGGACGAACAGGTACCGCAGCCCCTCGGCGGCGCCGTCCAACGTGAGCGCTCGGACCGCAAGGATCGTCAGGATGACGAACAGCGCGGGCACGACGATCTTGAGTACCGCCTCGAATCCTCGTTTGAGGCCTCGGTAGACGATGAATCCCACCAGGCCGATGGCGATTGCATGGAACAGCACGGTCTGGGCACCGTTGGCGGTGAACCCTTCCCAGATGCCGTTGGTCTCTTCGACGGTGATGCCCTGTTCGAACCGGCCGGTGACCGCGTAGACGAAATAGCGGATCGCCCAGCCGCAGACGACCGAGTAGTAGAACATGATCGCGATCGTCACGACCGCCATGAACCCGCCCATCCAGGCAGCACGCCGGCCGACGAAGTCGCGGAACGCTCCCACGGTCCCGAGCCGAGACTTCGAGCCCATGTAGGACTCGGCCATCAAGATCGGGATGGCCCAGACCAGGTTCGCCACAACGACGGCGAGAAGGAACGCACCACCTCCCCAAGCGTGCACGTCCCTGGGGAATCTCCAGATATTGCCGGTGCCGACGGCCATGCCTATGGCGGCGGCGATGAAGGCGAACCGGCTGCCGAAGACCTCTCGCTTTGCGGCGGGTATTACATCCGACATGGCGCACCTCGCTTCGTTGCGACGTCCGTTCCCTAGATCTTGCATCCAGGTCGCCGGTGCGGCAAGTGTTCGTCGGGAAGGGGTAACGTCGTGCGGCGTGCGTCTCGTGATTGCTCGCTGCCAGGTCGACTACGTGGGGCGGTTGACCGCACACCTGCCGATGGCCACCCGGCTGATCCTGGTCAAGGCCGATAACTCGGTGTCGATCCACGCCGACGACCGCGCCTACAAACCGCTCAATTGGATGAGCCCGCCGTGCCGGTTGGAGACCGCCGACGGGGTCTGGACGGTGGCCAATCCAGCGGGGGAGCGGTTGGTGATCACGATCGAGGAGATCGTGCACGACACATCCCACGAGCTCGGCGTGGATCCCGGGCTGGTCAAGGATGGGGTGGAGGCGCACCTGCAAGAGCTGCTGGCCGAACACGTCGAGACGTTCGGCCAGGGCTGGCGGCTGGTTCGCCGGGAGTACCCGACCGCCATCGGCCCGGTTGATCTGCTGTGCCGGGATGGTTCCGGCCGGACGGTTGCCGTCGAGGTTAAGCGGCGGGGCGAGATCGACGGAGTCGAGCAACTGACCCGGTATCTCGACCTGCTGAATCGCGACCCGCACCTCGCGCCGGTCCGGGGTGTCTTCGCCGCCCAGGAGATCAAGCCGCAGGCCCGGACGCTCGCTGTCGACCGCGGCATCGACTGCCTAACGGTCGACTACGACGCGCTGCGCGGCCTTGACGACCCGACGGCTCGCTTGTTTTGAGCCGAGCCCGCCGTGCGAGACTGCGGGGCGTGGTACGTGAGATTCGAACGGTCGGTGTAGTCGGGCTCGGCACGATGGGTGCGGGCATCGCAGAGGTCTTCGCCAAACACGCACGGCCGGTCGTCGGCGTGGAGCGGGACGCCGAGATGCTGGCGGTCGGCCGGGGCCACGTCGAGCGATCGACCGGCAAAGCCGTCCAACGCGGGCGGCTCACCGAGGACGATCAGGCGGCCTTGCGCGAGCGGATCACGTTCACCACCGATCTGGCCGGGCTGGGCCGGTGCGATCTGGTGGTCGAAGCGGTTCCCGAGGTCATGGAGATCAAGCTCGACCTGTTCACCCGGCTCGACGACATCGTCGGCGCGGACGCGATCCTGGCGTCCAACACCTCGTCGTTGTCGGTCAGTGAAATCGGTGCGGCCAGCAAGCACCCCGAGCGGGTCGCCGGAATGCACTTCTTCAACCCGGCACCGGTGCTGAAGCTCGTCGAGGTCGTCCAGGGTCGAGCCACCGCGCCGGAAGTGGTCGAATCGATCGCGGGGCTGGCCCGTGAGGTCGGCAAGGTGCCGGTCGTATGCGGCGACCAGGCCGGCTTCATCGCGAACGCGCTGCTGTTCGGCTATCTCAACCAGGCTGCGGCGATGGTGGAATCCGGCCACGCGACGGCAGAGGCGATCGATTCGGCCATGCAGACAGCGTACGGATACCCGATGGGACCGCTCGCCCTGCTGGATCTGATCGGCCTTGACACCGCCGTGCAGATCCTCGAACGGATGCACAGCCAGTCGCGCCGCGACCGGCACGCGCCGGCGGGCATCCTGCGCGAGTTGGTGGCTAGAGGTCGGCTCGGGCGCAAGTCGGGCCAGGGTTTCTACGGTGACCCGGCGGCGCCGGCAGCGTCGACAACAGCAACTGCGCCATCCGCTGCGGAGATCGCTGAGGCGCTCATCCAGCCCTATCTCGACGACTCTGCCCAGATGCGCGACAGCGGCTACGCCTCCGCGCACGACATCGACACGGCGATGAAGCTCGGCTGTGGCTTGCCCAGGGGCCCGTTCGAGATCGTCGCCGAGCGGTGAAGGGTCATCTGATCGGCCGCGTCCTCAGCGAGGCCGCGCATGGAAGGTTTCCGGAGCCCGACGGGTCCGTCGAGATCGTCCCACTCTGGCAGCCAGGTGTGGAAGGGGTGGTCTCGCTGACCGGCAGGGCGTACATCGCCACGATGCTGCCGCGTGAAGCCGTGTTGGCGCATGATCTAGATGGTTACGGCCGGGCTGTCGATCCGAGCTTCATCTGCTGGCTGGCCGGACCGGCGGGTTGGGCTGACTGCCTGGACGTTGTGCTGACCGCGTTCGGTACCGGTG
Source organism: Jiangellaceae bacterium (assembly GCA_036374175.1). GTDB lineage: Bacteria > Actinomycetota > Actinomycetes > Jiangellales > Jiangellaceae > JASLBX01. Next base: position 46,021 of record DASUUH010000148.1, read on the forward strand.
TAGGCGGGCCGCCGCCGTTGCCGGCCATGACCGATCATCCCCGGGTGGCGCATGCCCGGTTGATCCGAGATGACGTCGAGGTATTCGGCGACGACCGCGGCCTGTTCACCCTCGGCATTGGCATCGGTGGGTTGGCCGAACTCGGTATCGAAAGCCTCGCCGGGCACGGCGGCGGGGCCGGCCGGTCGTTGATCCGCGACTCGCTCGGCTTGGTGGCTGCCGGTGAGCCGGTGCTGGCCTCGGTGGCGCCAGGCAACGCGAGGGCGCTTCGGGCGTTTCTCGCTGCCGGCTTCACGCCGGTGGGTTCGGTGCAGGTGGTTCGCCCGGCAGGACGCTGATCAGCCGCCGCAGCCGCACGCCCCGCCGCAGCAACCGCCGCCCGACGATGCGTTGGAGGTGCCGGCCGAGCGCCCGGTGATCGCCACGGTCGACAACAGCTTGACCGTGTCGGTGTGACCTTCCGGGCAGACGGCGGGCTCGGCAGAGTCGATCATCGGACGCGACACCTCAAACGTGGCGCCGCAGGCGCGGCAGCGGAAGTCGTACCTCGGCATGGGCCAAGGATAACGCGACACGGAGCTCCCCAGTGGGGTCATCTGCCCGTGATCAACGGGGCGTGGTCAGCTTGCCAAGCGAGCCCACCGAACTGATGCGCCCCGCCAGCGGTCCCAAACCGAACACCGGCAGCATGATCGCGATGGCGAAGATCAGCTCCGGGACGGCGCGGATGGCGTTCTCGGCTGCCAGAAACGCCAGTGGGAACGACCGGACCCCTCGATCGTGGCGGATGAAGAACAATGAGCGACATGTCCCGCCGTCGCCCCCCGCGCCGCCGGCAACCGCCGGCGGCGATCGAAGGTGTGGAGACCTGGCCGGACGGCGACTGGGTGGTGCGCTCGCTGACCGGCAGCTCAGCGACCAAGCCGTACCGCTGCCCGGGCTGCGATCAGCTGATCACACCTGCCACGCCGCACATCGTGGCCTGGCCGGTCGCGGGCGGGACGTTGAGCGGTGGCGGCACCGGTGAGCGCCGGCACTGGCATACCGGCTGCTGGCAAGCGCGTGATCGGCGCGGCCCCCGGGGCTAGGCGACCTCGTCGTCCAGGCCCACCTGCCGGCACCGGCAGCACACTAGGCTCGTTGGTGTTATGAGCAAACGCATCCGAGGCAATACCGTCCTGCCCGCGCGCCGCGAGGCGATCACCCTGCACACCGCCGACGGGCTTGATCTCGTCGGCGAGCTCGCGCTGCCGCCCGAATCCGACCCGCTGGCGACGCTGGTCTGCTTTCATCCGCTACCTACCCACGGCGGGATGATGGACAGCCATCTGTTCCGCAAGGCGGCGTGGCGCCTGCCGGCCCTGGCCGACATCGCTGTGTTGCGGTTCAACTCGCGCGGAACATCCAGCCTGCAAGGCACCAGTGAGGGCGCGTTCGACAATGCCCGCGGAGAGCGGTACGACGTGGCCGCCGCCATCGAGTACGCCGACTTCCACGACCTGCCGAACATCTGGTTGGTCGGCTGGTCGTTCGGGACCGATCTGGTGTTGATGTACGGCCTCGATCCCGTCGTCGTCGGAGCCATCCTGCTCTCGCCGCCGCTGCGATACGCGACCAACGACGAGCTGGCCGCCTGGGCCGACGACGGTCGTCCCCTCATTACGATGATCCCAGAGTTCGACGACTACCTGCGCCCGCCGGAGGCGCAGGAGCGATTTGCCCGGGTGCCACAGGCCGACGTGGTCGCGGTCGAAGGTGCAAAGCACCTTTGGGTGGGCCACACCGAGCGGGTGCTGGACGAGATCGTGAGCCGGGTGGCGCCGGACCGTGCCCCGCTGCCGACGACCTGGGACGGTCCGGTCAAGACGGCGGATACCAGCGCCTATGCCGACCGCACGGTCGCGGCGTTTGCGGACGTACCGGTGCCCGGCCCGGAGCGAAAGAAATGAGCGTCAAGTTGGCCTACGACGAGGCCGGCACCGGCACCCCGCTGGTGCTGCTGCATGCTTTTCCGTTGTCGCGAGCCATGTTCGCCGACCAGCTGGCCGGCCTGGCCGACGCCTCCCGAGTCATAGTCCCTGATCTGCGCGGATTCGGAGACTCGCCAGGACCTGGTGAGGCCGAGCCGGCCATGGATGTGATGGCCGACGACGTGGCCGGGTTGCTCGACCGGCTTGGCGTCCGGACCTGCGTGCTCGGCGGGTTGTCGATGGGCGGGTACGTCGCGATGGCCATGCTGCGCCGCCACCCGGAGCGGGTGAATGCCGTAGTGCTGATGGACACCCGGGCCGACGCCGACGACGACGAAGCCCGGGCGAACCGCGAGCGCGTCGCACGCGCGGTCCTCGAGGACGGCCCGTCGGCACTGCACCCGCTGCTGGAGACGCTTCTCGGTGAGGACACGAAGAAGGGCCGTCCGGACACCGTCGAGCAAGTGACCGCCTGGGTCGACGCGGCGCGGCCGGAGGCCGTCGCCTGGGCGGAGTATGCGATGGCGGCCCGGCCGGCGTCGTACGACACACTGCGGTCAGCCGGGGTACCGGGTTTTGTGATTGTCGGGGAACAGGACATGCCGTCCCCGCATGAGGACGCAATCGCGATGGCCGCGGCCTTCGAGCCGCAGGCGCCGGTTTACGTAGTGCCGGGCGCCGGTCACTTGTCGGCGGTGGAGAACCCCACCGGGGTGACCGGCGCCCTGCGCGACGTCCTACGCCACGTATAACTACTTGTTGTCGTCCTCGACGACCTCGGCGTCGACGACGTCCTCGTCTGAACCCGCCGACCCCACTGCCGGCCGCGGTGGTTCGAACCCGAGCATGCTCTTGAGCTGGTTGAGTGTGGAGCGGGCGGCTTCGGCCTGCCGGTTGTAGTCCTCGGCGATGTGCTGGGCCTCGGACTTGATCCGGGCGGCTTCCTTCTTGGCCTCGCTGACGGTCGACTCGGCCTTGGCCTTGGCCTCGGCGACGATCTGCTCCGCGTTGCGCTTGGCGTTGTCGACCAGAGCCTTGGCCTGCTCGTCGGTCTCGCGCTTGACCTTCGCCGACCGCTCGTCCTCGGCCTTGGCCCGGGACTCGGCAGCTCGGGCCCTCGCATCGGCCTTCTCGATGAGTTCCTGGGTGCTCCGGTCGGCCTTCTTGCGGCGGTCTTCGAGCTCGGACTCGGCCTCCTGGCGGCGGGCGTTGAGTTCGGTCTCGAGGTCGTGGAGCTCGCGGTCGACGCGGACCCGTAGGTCGGCCAGCTCGGCCTGCTTCTCGGCGATGTCGCGCTCGATGTCGCGAACGGCCTGCTTCTTCTGCTCGGCGATCTCAGCGCGCAGCTTGGCCCTCGTCTCCTGGACCTCCCGGTCGGCCAGGGCCTGCTTGCGGTCGAGCTCCTGCTCGAGCTTGGCCCGCGCCTCGGCGGCCTGGTGCTCGACAGCGGTACGGATCTTGGTGGCTTCACGCTCGGCGCTCTCGACCAGGGAGGTGGCCTCGCGCTGCGCTGCCTGGCGACGCTGCTCGGCTTCGCGGCTCGCCTCGCCGATCAGCTCGTCGGCCTCACGCTTGGTGTTGGCTCGTAGGTCCGCGGCGTCATTCTCAGCCGCCGCACGCATCTCCTGGGCGTCGATCCGGGCCTCGGCGCGCATCTCGGTCGCCTCGGCGTCGGCGCGCCCGACGAGTTCGTTCGCCTGCTCCTCGGCTACCCGGAGCAGGTGCTCGATGCGGGCGCCGAGACCGGCGTACGTCGGCTGCTCCATCTGTTCGAGCTGGCGGAGTTTGGTCGCCGCCTCGGCGTTCTCCGCGCGGAGCCGCTGGACCGCCTTGTCCAGCTCGATGTTCTTTTTGCGCAGCGTCGCTACAGCAGACTCCATATTGCGGATGTGCTGTTCAACCTGGACCTTGTCATAGCCGCGCAGTTGGATCTCAAAGCCGCCCGTAGGCTCCTTGTCGAAGATCGACAGGCCATCTTCGGGCACGTCGGTGGTCATGAGTTGGTTCCGTGCCTTTTCCATGATCTCCCTCGTCGGGGTGGCGTCCCCTGGGTGTGGCCCGAGTCTCCCCGCGAACGCCGAGCCGTGCCGTGTCTGATACGCGAATAGGCAGACTACTCCGACTTTGGCGCGATGTTGATGGGTCATCCGGCCCCATCTCGGCACGAGAACGTATCAGTTTGGCGACATTAAGAGCCGGCGAAGCTCGGCTATCCGTTTGTCGAGCTCTTCGTTCTGTTTGCGAAGATCCCTGATGGCCGCTTCCAAGGTGCGGACGTGCAGTTCGACCTGGCGCCGGTCATAACCCCGGAACCTGACCTCGAAGCCGCCACCGGGCTCCCTGTCGAAGATCGATCCCCGGTCAGAGCGGCTCATGGTCATCGCTTCCCCCTCCATCGTCCCCCGCAGCCTGATTTGATCAGCTGCAGCGTAGTCGGACGTCCGTCGCGCAAGCCAGTACCCTGCGAAGGCATGGCGCCGTTGTTCACTGCCGTGGATCATGTCGGCATCGCCGTCCCCGATCTGGACGCGGCGATCGCGTGGTACCGGGACACCTTCGGCATGGAAGTGACCCATCAGGAGGTCAACGAAGAGCAAGGGGTGCGGGAGGCCATGCTGGCCGTCGGGACCGCGGATGGCACGCAGCTGCAGCTCCTTGCACCGCTGCGCCCGGACTCGCCGATCGCCCGGTTCCTCGACCGGTCCGGGCCGGGTATTCAGCAGATCGCTTACCGCGTCGCCGACATCGAGGCTGTTGCGGGTGAATTGGCGGCGCGCGGGATACGGCTGCTGTACGACTCGCCGCGCCGCGGTACCGCCGGTGCCCGGATCAACTTCATCCACCCGAAGGATGCCGCGGGAGTGCTGGTCGAACTTATCGAGCCGCGGTAAGAGTCGTTACGTGTCCTTCGCGAGGAGTGACTCGCCCTCGACCCAGCGGGCCAGCGTCCAGAGCAGGTCTGAACAGCGGTTCAGGTACGGCACGACGTGGGACCCTTCCGAAGCGGCGCCCAGCGTTTCTCGCTCGGCTCGACGGACGACCGTGCGGGCGAGGTCGAGAGCCGCAGCCACTGGATGCTCTCCTGGCACAGCAAAATCCTTCGGCGGCTCGAAGCGAGCCGATATGTCGTCGATGGTCGCCTCCAGCGCAGTGACCATGTCAGCCGTAACGAGAGTCTGACCGGGCTTGCCGCGGGCGCGCCGCTCAGGGTTGAGGGCCAGGTCGGCCATCAGAACCCAAAGGTCGCGCTCAACGCCGATGAGCAGCGCGTCGATCTCGGAACCACGCTCAACACCAGCTCTGGCCAGCCCGATCACCGCCTGGGCCTCATCCACCGCACCGTTGGCCCGAATGACGGGGTCATTCTTCGGCACCCGCCCGCCGAACAGTAGGCCGGTTGTACCGTCATCTCCGCGTTTTGTGTAAACCTTCACATCGGAGAGCTTGGCACGGGCACGTATCGTGGACGGTATGACCGTCATTGTTGCCGGCGCCCGCACGCCCATCGGCAAGCTGCAGGGCTCGCTGTCCGGATTCTCCGCCGTCGACCTCGGTGGCATCGCCATCAAGGGTGCCCTGGACAAGGCAGGGGTCGCGCCCGACCAGGTCGACTACGTGATCATGGGCCAGGTGCTGCAAGCCGGCACCGGGCAGATCCCGGCCCGCCAGGCCGCTGTCAAGGCCGGTATTCCCATGACGGTTCCGGCGCTGACGATCAACAAGGTCTGCCTGTCCGGCATCGACGCGATCGCGCTCGCCAGCCAGCTCATCAGGGCCGGCGAGTTCGAGATCGTCGTGGCCGGTGGCATGGAGTCGATGACCAACGCGCCGCACCTGCTGATCAACTCCCGCAATGGGTTCAAGTACGGCGACATCACGATGCTCGATCACATGGCGCACGACGGCCTGCACGACATCTTCACCGACCAGGCGATGGGTGCGCTGACCGAGTCGGCCGGTGTTCCCACCCGCCAGGAACAGGACGAGTTCAGCGCGCGCTCGCACCAGCGCGCGGCCGAGGCCTGGAAGAACGGCCTGTTCGACGATGAGGTCGTGCCGGTCGAGATCCCACAGCGGCGTGGTGAGCCGGTGATCTTCAACGAAGACGAGGGCATCCGCCCGGACACGACCGCCGAGGCCCTGGGCAAGCTGCGCCCGTCGTTCTCCGCGAACGGCACGATCACGGCCGGGTCGGCGTCCCAGATTTCCGACGGCGCGTGCGCGGTCGTCGTGATGAGCAAGGCCAAGGCGGAGGAATTGGGTCTCGAGTGGCTGGCCGAACTTGGCGCGCACGGCGTTGTCGCCGGCCCCGATTCCTCCCTGCAGAGCCAGCCGGCGCGGGCGATCGCGGCGGCGTGCGCACGAGAGGGAATCGATCCCAGCACACTCGACCTGGTCGAGATCAACGAGGCGTTCGCGGCGGTTGGCATCGCCAGCACCCGCGAGCTCGCGCTGGACCCCGAAAAGGTCAACGTCAACGGCGGCGCAATCGCCGTCGGCCATCCGATCGGGATGTCCGGCGCTCGCCTCGTCCTGCATATCGCACATGAGCTCAAGCGGCGCGGAGGCGGGACCGGGGCGGCCAGCCTGTGCGGCGGTGGCGGACAGGGCGACGCGCTCATCGTCCGGGTGCCGCGGAGCTGATGGCACCGTCCATCGCCGAGCTCGTCGAGCGGGCTCGGGCTGGGAGTCCCAGGGCGGTCGCCCGGCTTATCTCGCTGGTGGAAGACGCATCACCACAACTGCGCGATGTGATGGCCGCGCTCGCACCCCACTCGGGCAAGGCAGCCGTCATCGGCATCACGGGTTCCCCCGGCGTAGGAAAGTCCACGGTGACGTCTGCGCTCGTCACCGCTCTGCGGGCGCGGGAGTTGCGGATCGGTGTGCTCGCCGTCGATCCCACGTCGCCGTTCTCCGGCGGGGCGTTGCTCGGCGACCGGATCCGGATGCAAGAGCACGCGACCGACAACAGCGTCTACATCCGCTCGATGGCGACCCGTGGGCACCTCGGCGGGTTGGCCTGGGCCACGCCGCAAGCGTTGCGCGTACTTGACGCGGCCGGCTGCGACGTCGTCCTGATCGAGACCGTCGGCGTGGGCCAGTCGGAGGTCGAGATCGCGGCCCTGGCGGATAGCACCCTCGTCCTGCTGGCACCTGGGTTGGGCGACAGCGTCCAGGCGGCCAAGGCCGGCTTGCTCGAGGTGGGCGACATCTATGTCGTGAACAAGGCGGACCGCGAGGGAGCCGACCAGGTCGTTCGAGACCTGCGCGGCATGATCAGACTGGCCGAGCGGCGGCCGGGAGACTGGCGCCAGCCCATCGTCACGACGATCGCGTCGCGCGGCGAAGGGGTCGACGAACTGGCCGCTCAGATCGACAAGCACCGTGCCTGGCTGGAAGGTTCTGGCGAATTGGATCGCCGCCGCCATCGGCGGGTCCGCGACGAGATCGAAGCCATCGCGATGACTGCGCTCCGGCAGCGATTCGGCCACCTGCACGGTGACACCCGGCTCGACACGCTGGCCAAAAAGGTGCTTGCAGGCGAGCTCGACCCGTACGCTGCTGCAGATGATGTGATCGCCGCGCTCTGAGATCAATGCGGCGCGGCGTGGCGACATGGCGCCCGCTATCGGGTAAAAACGAAGGTAGCAGCCAAAGACGAGAGGACCGGGCACACGTGTTCAAGAAGGTGCTGACCGTGCTGGCCATCGCCTTCGCCGCGTATTACTTGATCACCGCCCCTGAGGCGGCGGCCGATGCGGTGAGTGGCGCGGGGTCTGCGGTTGCCTCTGTGTTCGAGTCCATCATCAGGTTTTTCACTGAGCTGTTCTGATGATTGACGCCTTCCTCCGCTGGCTGGACCGGATCGCCGAGTACGGCCTCCTGCGAATGGGGTTCCGGGGAGTTACCGCGATCTTCGGTCGCCGGATGGTCGCCAGGAAGTTGATCGCGGGCGAAGAAGTTCTTTCGGTCGCCCTGCACAGCTGGGTCGCCTACGTCGTGCCGGTCCTGATCGGTCTCGCCGGCGTGGTGCTGGGCATCATCTGGCTGCCGCGGGTGTCGGTGTCGTCGGCGTGGTTCGCGATCGCGGTGGTCTTCGGCATCATTGCGTACAGCTTCTACAAGATTCTCGAGGTCGCCCGGGACCGGTTCGTGATCACCGACTCGCGAGTCTTCCGCGTCTGGGGTGTCTTCTCCCTCAAGGAAGCCGAGATGGAGATCGTCAGGGTGCTCGATATCACCGTCGACCGGCCGTGGCACCTGCGGTTGGTGGGGTCCGGCAACCTGGTTCTCGAGAACGCGGCACAAGAACAAGGCCTTCGCGAGATCAAACTGATCCCCCGGGCGTCTGAGCGTGCGATCGCCATTCACCGCCGACGCCGCCGGATGATGGGCTTGATCGGCGACGAGGAGTCGGGCACCGAACCGAACGAGCGCCGAGTTCCGCCGTCTCAGCACCCACGCAAGCCCCGGCCGGTCAGCGCGCGCCGTACTCGATAGATTTGCCGCGTGGCTGACCCACTCGAGCTGGCATTCGACCCGATCGAGCGGGCCGCGTCGATCTGGCGCGACCGGTTCGGGCCGGCCGACGCGATGGCGGCGGCTACCTCGGTGATGCGGGTGCAGCAATTGCTGCTCGCCGAGTTCGACCGCATCTGCAAGCCGTACGGCGTGACGTTCGCCCGATACGAAGCACTCGTCCTGCTGAGTTTCAGCCGAACGGGAGCACTTCCGATGGCCAAGATCGGCGAACGCCTGATGGTTCACCCGACGAGCGTCACGAACACGATCCAGCGGCTCGAGGCGGCCGGTTTCGTCACCCGCGAGCCCAATCCGCGCGATGGCCGGGGGACGCTTGCCCGCATCACCGGCCTTGGCGTGGAAGTGGTCGAGAAGGTGACCAAGGAACTGATGGACGCCGAGTTCGGCCTTGGCGGGCTGGACGCCGAAAGCCGGGCGCGACTTTTCGAGGTGCTACGCGAGGTTCGCGTGGCCGCCGGCGACTTCCACCATGATCTGCGTCGTTAGCGGCGGGCCCAGGAGTCAGGCCGTTCGGTGAGTGCCCTGACGTGCTCGGGCAGCGTGCCGGCCAGCACATCAGCGACGGTCGTCGCCTCGAGGACCTCTCGCATGCTGGCCCGCACGGCCACCCAGACCTGGGTCAGGTGCCGGGCCGGCCCCGGGTACTCCGTGTCTTCAGGCGGCATTCCCCGCACGGCCGCCAGCGGTCCCTCGATCGCCCGGATGATGTCGGCGACCGGAATCGTGCCTGGATCGCGCGACAGCCGGTAACCACCGGACGA
>DASUUH010000149.1:0-76918 GCA_036374175.1 Jiangellaceae bacterium
CGCAGCATCGACCAGGACCCGTTGGACAGCCCGCCGATGTTGGTGAACCGCTCCAGCGGCATGCCGATCAGAGCGGCGATACCGAGGCGCGCCGCGCCGCCGTGGGTGGTCAGCACCGCCAAACCGTCGTCGGGCAGTTTGTCTGCGATGTCGCGGACCGCCTCGGCCATCCGGGCGGCGACTTCTTGCCTCGTCTCACCACCCCCGACGCGCAGCAGCGGGTCACCGGCCCGCCAGGCCAGGTATTCCTGCGGCCACCGGGCGGCGATCTCGGCGCCGGTCAGGCCTTGCCACTCGCCGGCAAATGTCTCGCGCAGTCGGGGGTCGACGCTAACGTCGAGCCCGGCGAGTGCCGCGAGCGCGGCCATCGTGTCTCGGGTTCTTTTCAGGTCCGACGAGACCAGCAGATCCGGGGACAACGCCGCGAGGCGCCGGGCCGCGTCGTGGGCTTGCTTGCGTCCGGCGGGATCAAGGGCTATGTCGGTCTGACCCTGGAACCGGCCGGCGGCATTCCACTCGGTGCGCCCATGCCGCCACAGAACGACGCGACGGCTCACCCCGCCGCCCCGTTGGGGCCCCGGCGTCCCATATGGACTGCCTCGGGCAGCGGGATCAGCGGGCAGTCCTTCCACAGCTTCTCAAGCGAGTAGTACTGGCGATCTTCGGCGTGCTGGACGTGGATCACGATGTCGCTGTAGTCGAGCAGCACCCAGCGGCCCTCGCGCTCGCCCTCACGGCGTAGCGGCCTGGCTTGATGGTCGCGCAGCCGTTCCTCGATGCCGTCGACGATGGCTTTGACCTGGCGGTCGCTGGGCGCGGAGCACACGATGAACACGTCTGTGATGGCTAGTTGCTCGGATACATCGAACGCGATGATGTCGTCGGCGAGCTTGTCACCGGCCGCTTCGGCAGCGGCGATCACGAGCTCACGGGCTCGGTCGGAGACGGGCAAGCGTCGAACCTCTCGTCGGGTGTCGTCAATCCCAGGATGTCACGTCTTGGCGACAGTGTAGAGCTGACGTTTGGCGATGTACTGGACAATTCCATCCGGAACGAGGTACCAAATCGGCTCGCCCTGACTCACCCGGTCGCGGCATTCGGTCGACGAGATGGCCAACGCGGGCACCTCCACCAGGCTCACCTTGCCCTCCGGCAGGCCGATATCCGACAACTCGTGGCCCGGCCGAGTACATCCGACGAAGTGCGCGAGTTCGAACAACTCGTCGGCGTCGCGCCACGTGAGGATCTGCCCCAGGGCGTCCGCACCGGTGATGAAATACAGGTCCCAGTCCTCGCCCCGCACCGCTTTGAGGTCGCGCAGCGTGTCCTTCGTGTAGGTCGGCCCTGGTCGGTCGATGTCGACCCGGCTGACCGAGAACCGCGGATTGGACGCCGTCGCGATGACGGTCATCAGGTAGCGATCCTCGGCCGGTGAGACCTCCCGCTCCTCCTTCTGCCACGGTTGCCCGGTCGGGACGAAGACCACCTCGTCCAGGTTGAACCAGGCCTGGACCTCGCTGGCGGCGACGAGGTGGCCATGGTGAATGGGATCGAACGTCCCGCCCATCACACCGAGCCGCTTGCGGTCAGCCACCGCGCCCGCTCCCGACATCACGCGTGAGGACGGCCCTTGCCGAATGCCAGGACGATGAAGAGCAGGATCAGGAAGATCAGCAGCACGCCGCCACCCCACACCTCGGGCGAGAACGGCGACTCGACGTGCGTCTCTGCCGCGAGCAGGTCGATCGTGGTCATGGCCGGTTAGCCTACCGGGTCACTCCCTGACGTGACCGTCCCCGGTGACGATGTACGTCGTCGTGGTCAACTCCGGCAACCCCATCGGGCCGCGTGCATGCAGCTTCTGGGTCGAGATGCCGATCTCGGCGCCGAAGCCGAACTCCTCGCCGTCAGTGAACCGGGTGGACGCATTGACCATGACAGCCGCCGAGTCGACGCTTGCAGCGAACTTTCGCGCGTTGGGCAGCGATCTGGTGACGATCGCCTCGGTGTGCCCGCTACCCCACCGCCGGATGTGGGCGACCGCTTCGTCGAGCGACGCGACCACACCTGCCGCGATGTCGAGCGAGAGGTACTCAACCGCCCAGTCGTCGTCAGTGGCCGGGACGATGTTGCCGGCGTGAGCCTGCACGCGCTCGTCGCCATGGACCGTTACCCCGGCCTTCTCCATCGCTTCGAGCACCCTCGGCAGGAAGGCGTCGGCCACAGCTTCATGCACCAGGAGCGTCTCGGCCGCGTTACATACGCTCGGACGCTGCGCCTTGGCGTTAAGGACGATGGCAAGCGCCTGGTCGAGGTCGGCCTCGGCGTCGACGTACACCGTGCAGTTGCCGACGCCGGTCTCAATGACAGGAACCGTCGACTCTTCGACCACGCTGCGAATCAGGCCGGCACCGCCCCGCGGGATGAGTACGTCGACCAGCCCGCGGGCGCGCATCAGGTGCTTGGCCGCCTCGTGACCCGTACCGGGGACGAGCTGGACGGCGTCCTGCGGAAGTCCGGCAGCGCCCACTGCGCCGCGCAGGACATCCACGATGGCGGCATTGGACGTAGCAGCGCTGGACGAACCCCGTAGGAGCGCAGCGTTGCCGCTCTTCAGGCAGAGGCCGGCAGCGTCGGCGGTGACGTTGGGACGCCCCTCGTAGATGATGCCCACGACACCCATCGGCACCCGGCGCTGCTCGACGGACAACCCATTCGGCAGCGCGTACCCGCGCACCACCTCGCCGACCGGGTCGGGCAGCGCGGCGACCTGGCGGAGCCCGTCGGCCATGCCCGCGATGCGGCGGTCGTCCAGGCGGAGCCGGTCGATGATGGCCGCCGGGCTGCCGGAGGACTCGGCGCGCGCGATGTCGGCTGCGTTGGCATCGATGATCTGCTGGGCGTTGGCCTGCAAAGCGTCGGCCATCGCAAGTAGGGCAGCGTCCTTCTCGGCGCGGGTTCGGACGGCAAGGTTCGCGGCGGCCTGCTTGGCCCGCCGAGCGGCGTCGAGCACCGGCGTGGCAAGGTCCTCGGTCATGCTCTCGATGTTAGCCCGGTGTCCGGAAGGCGAGACGTTGCCGTCCACACGCCGGACATTCGATCAGGGCCGCAGCACGACCATGTCGTCGCGGTGGACGACTTCACGCTCGTACTCGGGGCCGAGCTCGCGGGCCAACTCACGCGTCGACCGGCCCAGCAGCGCCGGAAGTTCGGCGGCGTCGTAGTTCACCAGGCCGCGGGCTACGGCCCGGCCATGTTCGTCGACCAGGTCCACGGGATCTCCGGCCGCGAACCGGCCCTCGACCCCGGTGATGCCGGCCGGCAGCAGCGACTTGCCCCGTTCGACAACCGCACGTACCGCTCCAGCATCCAGCCGCAGCTCGCCCAACGCATCGGTGGCGTGTTCGAGCCACAGCAGGCGTCTCGCTCGGCGGCCGGTAGCTCTCGGCACGAACCTGGTGCCGACGGGCTCCCCGGCCAGGACGGCGGCGATCTCGCCGGCCGAGGCCAGCACGACATCGATTCCAGAAGCGGTGGCGATCCGCGCGGCCTCGACCTTCGTCCGCATGCCACCGCTGCCCAGGCCGGCGCGGCCGGTGCCGCCGATACGCAGCCCGTCCAGGTCGCTGAGGTCGCGGATCTCAGGGACGCGGCGGGTGTGCGGCAGCGCCGGATCGCCGTCGTACAACCCGTCGACGTCAGACAGCAGGACGAGCGCGTCGGCGTGGGTTAGTTGGGCGACGAGCGCAGCGAGCCGGTCGTTGTCGCCGAACCTGATCTCGTGGGTGGCAACCGTGTCGTTTTCGTTCACGACAGGAACCACACCGAGGTCGAGCAGCTTGTGCAGCGTGCTGTAGGCGTTGCGGTAGTGGGTGCGCCTGGTCATGTCGTCGACGGTGAGCAGCACCTGGCCGACGTCCAGGCCGTGCCGGGCGAAGGCGTGGGTGTAGCGCGCCACCAGCAGGCCCTGCCCGACGGCGGCGGCGGCCTGCTGGAGGGCGAGCTGGCGAGGCCGGCGGGGCAGGTTGAGCGGCGCGAGGCCGGCGGCGATAGCTCCGGACGAGACGAGAATGACCTCGCGCCCACTCGAGCGAGCCTTGGCTAGCTCATCGACGAGCGCTGTGAGCCGACTGCCGTCCAAGCCACCGGTCCCCGTCGTCAGCGATGACGAACCCACCTTGACCACGATCCGCCCGCCGTTCGCGAATGCGCTGCGGTCGTTGCGCTCCCCGCCCTGGTACCCGCCTCGCATGGTCACTCCCGACCGTTCAGCCGGGTGTCGGTGCCCCTCGGGCCGTGCAACATCTCGGCGCCCGCCGTGACCGACGGCTCCCACTCGAAGACGACAGCGTTGTCCTCCGGACCGATCAGCACTTCGACGCCGGGCGTGGCACCGGCTTTTAACAGCTCGTCCTCGACGCCGAGCCGGGCCAACCGATCGGCGAGATAGCCGACGGCCTCATCGTTGCTGAAGTCGGTCTGCCGGACCCAGCGCTCCGGTTTGGAGCCGCGCACCCGGAAACGCTCACCCTCACGGGTCACGGTGAAGCCCGATTCGTCGACCGCCGCGGGCCGCAGCACCAGCCTGGTCGGCTCGGGCGGTGGCGCGGCGGCACGCGCCTCGGCGACTACCTTGGCCATTGCGAACGTGAGTTCGCGCAGTCCCTCCCGGGTGGCGGCGGAAATCAGGAACACCGGCCAGCCGCGCTGTTCGAGATCGGGACGGACCATCTCGGCCAGATCCCGCGCCTCGGGGACATCCACCTTGTTGAGTGCGACCAACCGGGGGCGCTCGGCCAGACCGCCGTACGACTCCAATTCGCGCTCGATGACGTCGATGTCCGTGATCGGATCGCGGCCAGGTTCCATCGTGGCGCAATCGACGACGTGAACCAGCGCCTGGCACCGCTCGACATGTCGCAGGAACTCATGGCCCAACCCGCGCCCTTCGCTGGCGCCTTCGATCAAACCCGGAACGTCCGCGACCGTGTAGCGCACGTCCCCGGCCTCGACCACACCCAGGTTCGGTGTCAGGGTCGTAAACGGATAGTCGGCGACCTTGGGCCGGGCGGCGGAGATGGCCGCCACCAGGGAAGACTTGCCGGCGCTGGGGAAGCCGACCAGTCCGACGTCGGCCACACTCTTTAGCTCGAGGACGACGTCGCGCTGCTCGCCCTCTTCACCGCGCAACGCGAAGCCGGGCGCCTTGCGCCGCTGGCTTGCCAACGCGGCGTTGCCCAGGCCGCCTCGCCCGCCCTGCGCGATCACGTACTTGGTGCCCGCACCCACCAGGTCGACCAGCATGTCCCCGTCCGGCGTGGATACCACGGTGCCGTCGGGAACGGGCAACACGACATCGCCGCCGCCCGCACCGTGCCGGTTGTCACCTTCACCCGGCGCACCGTTGCCCGCACGTCGGTGCGGTGCGCGGTGATAGTCGAGCAGTGTGGTGGTGTTGGGGTCTACCACGAGCACCACGTCGCCACCGTCACCACCGTTGCCCCCGTCCGGGCCCCCCAGCGGCTTGAACTTCTCCCGGTGGATCGACACGCAGCCGTGCCCGCCATTGCCTGCGGCGACGTGCAGCACGACGCGGTCGACGAACGACGGTATCGCCATCGCTACACCTCACCTCACCTGCGAAAACTTAAAAGGGCGGGCCGGTCGTTGTGACCGGTCCGCCCTTCGTTGGCTTGTTTCGACGCCTAAGCGGGGGTCACTCCCCCGCCGGGATCACGTTGACGACCTTGCGGCCGCGGCGGACGCCGAACTCGACGGCGCCCTCGGCGGTCGCG
The DNA here is from genome assembly GCA_036374175.1 of Jiangellaceae bacterium. Taxonomy (GTDB): domain Bacteria; phylum Actinomycetota; class Actinomycetes; order Jiangellales; family Jiangellaceae; genus JASLBX01. The sequence goes on from DASUUH010000149.1 coordinate 5,796, forward strand.
AAGAGTGTGTCGTCGCCACCACGGCCGACGTTCAGGCCGGGGTGAAAGTGCGTGCCCCGCTGGCGAACGATGATCTCGCCGGCGTTCACGATCTGACCGGCGAACCGCTTGACGCCGAGCCGCTGAGCGTTGGAGTCGCGCCCGTTCCTGGTGGACGAGGCGCCCTTCTTGTGTGCCATGGCAGCGTCCCCTTACTTGGCCTTGATATCGGTCACCTTGACCTGGGTGTACTTCTGGCGATGACCCATGCGGCGGCGGTAACCGGACTTGTTCTTGAAGTGCTGAATCCTGATCTTCGGGCCCTTGGTGGCGCCGAGGACCTCGGCCGTGACGGACACCTTCGCCAGTTTGTCCGGGCTGGACGTGACCTGCTCACCGTCGACGAGCAGGACCGCGGGCAGCGAGATGGTAGAACCGGTCTCGCCGTCGATCCGGTCGATGTCGATGACATCGCCGACGGACACCTTCTGCTGGATGCCGCCACTGCGGACGATCGCGTACACCGCGGGCTCACTCTCTCGTGTCGGGCTTACAGGCGCACGTTCGCTGGTTAGCGGCGGGCGCACGGATTGGTGGCGCGAGACGCGCCGACGCTCAAGAATACGGAGTCGGCCGCTCCGAGGTCAAACCGGCTCCGCCGCTGCCGTCGCCGGGGCCGTACCAGCGTTCGAGCTTGCTCAGACCTTGGCCGGCTCGGCCTCGGACGACTCCGCGACCGCATCAGGGCTCCCGGCGGGGCGCTGGGCCCGGCGGCGACGGCGCTTGGGAACCGGTTCCGCGGCCGGGGCCGGCTCGGCGGTTACCCCCGCCGCAGTCTGCTCAGCCGGACCTGATCCGTCGGCGGTGGCGGCGGCCGGTTCAGGCGCCGCATGGGCACCGGAATCGCGCTCAGCCTCGCCCGCGTGCTCAGCAGCAGGCTTTGCCGCCCCGGGCTCCGCAGCCACAACATTCTGGGGTTCAGTCTCCGCGCCCTCGGCGATGTCGGCGTCCCGCTCGGTGGGGTCAGGCACCTTGCGGATATCCACCGGAATCAGGTCGGCTGGCGACGCTTCACCCGGAGTGGCCGTGGCCTCGAGTTTGGGCTGTACGGCTTCGGCTTCGCCGGCCTTGTCGCCCCGGCGACGCCGGTCACGGCGTCCGGCGCGGGCTGGACGGGCTTCGCCGACCGCTGCCTTCTTGCCCAGCACCGGCTCAGTGTGGATGTGCAGCCCGCGGCCGTTGCAGTGCTCGCAAGGTTCGCTGAAGGCTTCGAGCAGCCCCGAGCCGATCCGTTTGCGCGTCATCTGGACCAGGCCCAACGAGGTGACCTCGGCCACCTGGTGCTTCGTCCGGTCGCGACCCAGACATTCGACCAGGCGACGCAGCACGAGATCGCGGTTGGCCTCGAGCACCATGTCGATGAAGTCGATCACGATGATGCCGCCGACGTCGCGCAACCTCAGTTGCCGCACGATCTCCTCGGCGGCTTCGAGGTTGTTCTTGGTGACGGTCTCCTCGAGGTTGCCGCCAGAGCCGGTGAACTTGCCGGTGTTGACGTCGATAACGGTCATCGCCTCGGTGCGATCGATCACCAGGGAACCGCCGCTGGGCAGCCAGACCTTGCGGTCGAGCGCCTTGGCGATCTGCTCGTCCACGCGGTACGCGGCGAAGACGTCCGCCTCGCCGGTCCAGCGTTCCAGCCGGTCTCGCAGCGACGATGCGACGTACGAGACGTACGGCTCGATGGTGTCCCACGCCCGGTCGCCGGACACCACCAGCTGGGCGAAGTCCTCGTTGAACAGGTCGCGGACCACCTTGATCGCCAGGTCGGGCTCCCCGTAAAGCAGCTGGGGCGCATTGCCCGACGCCTTCTTCTGGATCTCCTCCCACTGCGCGCGCAGCCGGGAAACGTCGTGGGTGAGCTCCTCCTCGGTCGCGCCTTCGGCGGCCGTTCGCACGATGACTCCCGCGTCGTCGGGAACGACCTGCTTGAGGATCTTCTTCAACCGGTTCCGCTCGTTCTCGGGCAGCTTGCGGCTGATGCCGCTCATCGATCCGCCCGGGACGTATACGACGTACCGGCCCGGAAGGCTGATCTGGCCGGTCAGCCGGGCGCCCTTGTGCCCGACCGGCTCCTTGGTGACCTGGACGAGCACGGACTGGCCCGACTTGAGCACGTCCTCGATCCGCTTCGGACCATCGGTGTGGCCGAGTCCGACCCAGTCCACCTCTCCCGCATACAGGACGGCGTTGCGACCCCGGCCGATGTCGACGAAGGCAGCCTCCATAGCGGGCAGTACGTTCTGCACCCGTCCGAGGTACACGTTGCCGATCAGTGGCTGCTCGGAGGTCTTGCTGACGTAGTGCTCCACCAGCACGCCGTCCTCCAGCACAGCGATCTGGGTGCGATCGCCGCTCTGCCGCACCGCCATGACCCGCTCGACGGCCTCGCGGCGAGCCAGGAACTCCGACTCACTGATCACCGGAGTGCGGCGGCGGCCGGCCTCACGGCCCTCGCGCCGGCGTTGCTTCTTCGCTTCCAGCCTCGTCGAGCCGGTCACCTTCGTGACCTCGTCGTCGGCTTCGCGCGGCTCGCGCACCTTGACGACCGTGTTCGGCGGGTCGTCGGGTCGGACCTCTTCGAACTCGCCGTCGCCCTTACGTTTGCGCCGGCGACGCCGCCTGGTTCCGGTCGCACCCTGGACGTCGGCCTGCTCGTCCTCGTCGGCCACGGCAACGTCCGCTGCGTCCGTAGCCGGCTGTTCGGCCTCGTCGCCGCCCTCGGACCCTTCGTCCTGTGCTTCGACTGCCGCGTCGGACTTCTTGCGCCGGCCACGACCACCTCGCCGGCGGCGGCGGCGCGGCGAGTCGTCCTCGTCGTCGTCAGCCGAATCCACGATCTGGTCGGGCAGTTCCGGCTCAGGTTCGGCGACGGACGGGGCAGGGCTCACGAACTCCGGAGGCTGGAACAGCAGGCCGCCGTCCGCCGGAACCTTAGGTGCCGGTGTCGCAGCGGACGCGGCGGTCGGTGCCTCTGCGGCAGCTGACGCCGAGGCCTCACCGGAAGCATGGGCCGGGACACTGGCGGGTGCCGTTTCGGTGCCGGCCTTCTTGCCGGTCTCAGCAGACTCGGCCGCTGGGCCAGCCGCCTTGCGGCTCGTCGACTTGCGGCTCGTCGATTTGGGGCTCGTCGACTTGCGGGCCCGTCGCCGGGTCGGGGCGACGGTGTCGGCCGCAGGCGGCTCATCGGGTGCAGCCGCCGGCGTCTCGCCGGCACTGTCAGTAGCCTTCGGGGGCTCGTCGCCGCCCACGGGTACCTGCTCAACGGGAGGCCCGGCCGGCCGGCTCGCGGCGCGCCGGCGGGAAGCCCGCTTGCGGGCCGGCTTGTCACCACCTTCGCTATTGGCAGTCGCAGCGTCCGCGGTCGTGAGCGTCGCCGCGTCCCCGATTGTATTGCTCTCGTCGTGCATTCGGGTGTACTCCCGTCAACCACGCTGCAGGGCGCCGCGCCGCAGGGCGCGCTGCTCGCTGCACCGTGGCTTTCGTTGTCGGTCGCCGCGGCCTGGCGGCCGGGCGGAAAGCCTGTCAGCCACGTTGCCCACCGAGTCCATCCGTCGGCGACCGTAGCTCGCCGGCCTGCCGCGTGTTATCGCGGTCCAAGGCCCGACGACCGGTCACCGTGCCGGACACCACGTCGTCTGGGGCCGCTCACGCCAGCCGCGTCACATATCGGCGGCTGGGTGGCGCAAAGGTAGGCCACCTCGACAGTGCCCGGCGAGGACAACGTCGGATTGAGCGGCGGAATTCCGACCGCCCAACCAGTTGAAGTATCGCACACCCGGCGGCCCAAACCGGTACGGACGCGGCCGAGCCGACGCCGATGCCGGGCCCGCAGCCGGTGCCCACTACGGTTGAACCGTGACTGACACCGTCGGCTCCTCGGGCGGAGGACCGGCGGTGGGCGGGACGGTGGCCAAGGCGACCGGCCTCACCTCCCAGCAGGTGGCCGAGCGGATCGCCGCAGGTCAGGTAAACGATGTACCGGTCCGGTCGAGCCGCAGCGTCGCCGAGATCGTGCGTGGCAACGTCTTCAATCGGATCAACGCGATCATCGGCTCGCTGCTCGTGCTGATCCTTATCGTGGGACCGTGGCAGGACGCCTTGTTCGGCGGCGTCATTGTGGCCAACACGCTCATCGGAATGATCCAGGAACTCCGGGCGAAACGGACGCTCGACAAACTCGCCGTCATCGGCCAGGCCAGGCCGCACGTGCGCCGCGACGGCGCGGCGATCCCTATGGCACCAAGTGAGATCGTCCTGGACGACGTCATAGAACTCGGCCCGGGAGACAAGGTCGTCGTCGACGGCGAGGTAGTCGAAGCGGACGGGCTGGAGATCGACGAGTCCCTGCTTACCGGCGAGGCCGATCCGGTGCACAAACGCCCTGGTGAGACGGTTATGTCCGGAAGTTTCGTGGTCGCCGGCGGCGGCGCCTTCCAGGCCACGAAGGTCGGACGCGACGCCTACGCCGCGCAGCTGGCCGAGGAGGCCAGCCGGTTCACGCTCGTCAAATCAGACCTGCGCAATGGCATCAACAAGATCCTCAAATTCGTCACCTACGTGATCATTCCCACCGGAATCGCGCTGGTCATCAGCCAGATCGTCGTTAACGAGAACGACCTGCCGGAGGCGATAAGGCGAATGGTTGCCGGGCTGGTCCACATGGTGCCCGAAGGGCTGGTGCTGCTGACGTCGATGGCGTTCGCCGTCGGGGTCATCCGCCTCGGGCGCCGGCAGTGCCTCGTCCAGGAGTTGCCCGCCATCGAGGGCTTGGCCCGGGTCAGCGTCGTGTGCCTGGACAAGACCGGAACCCTGACCGAAGGCGCGATGGACGTCACCGACGTGGTCGAGCTCGAGCAGGGACCACCGATCGGCGAAGCACTCGGCGCGCTCGGCTCGGTGGACGAGCGACCCAACGCGAGCGTGCAGGCGATCATCGAGCGGTATCCCGCCCCAGCCGGCTGGATCGCCACCGAAACCGCACCTTTCTCCTCGGCTCGCAAGTGGAGCGGCGCGACCTTCAGCGAACCGGATGGCCGGTCGTCGACCTGGCTGCTCGGGGCACCGGACGTGCTGCTGCCGGCCGGCGCCGGCCCACTCGAGCAGGCGGATGCGCTCGGCACCCAAGGACTGCGCGTCCTGCTGCTCGCGCGCAGTGACCTCACGGCCGAGCAGGCGCTGGCCGCCCCAGCAGACATCCACGCGCACCTCACCCCGGCCGCGCTCGTTGTCATCGAGCAGCGATTGCGCAAAGAGGCGCCGGAAACGATCCGGTACTTCACCGATCAGGGTGTGCAGGCCAAGGTGATCTCCGGCGACAATGCCGTATCGGTCGGCGCCGTGGCGGCGAAGCTGCACATCGCCGGAGCCGATCACCCCGTCGACGCCCGCGCCCTGCCCACCGAACAGGGCGAACTCGCCGCCGCGCTGGAGTCGCACGCGATCTTCGGCCGCGTCGCGCCGCACCAGAAGCGCGACATGGTGCATGCGCTGCAGTCTCGCGGCCACAACGTCGCCATGACCGGGGACGGCGTGAACGACGTCCTGGCGCTCAAAGATGCCGACATCGGCGTGTCGATGGGGTCGGGCAGCGAGGCCACCAAGGCCGTCGCTCAGATCGTGCTGATGAACAACAACTTCTCGTCGCTGCCGTCGGTCGTCGCCGAGGGCCGCCGGGTGATCGGCAACATTGAGCGGGTCGCCCACCTGTTCTTGACCAAGACGGTTTATGCCGCGCTGCTCGCCATCGTGGTCGTCCTGACCCAGGTGCCGTACCCGTTCCTGCCACGGCACTTGACCCTGGTGAGCACGCTCAGCATCGGCGTGCCTGCGTTCTTCCTCGCGCTCGCGCCGAATACCGAGCGAGCGCGCCCGGGATTCGTCCGCCGGGTGCTGAGGTTCGCGATCCCCGCAGGCGCCATCGCCGCTGCCGCCACGCTGGCGTCCTACTTTCACGCTCGATGGGTGTACGGCGGCGATCTGGCTGCGGAAACGTCGGCCGCCACCCTGACTTTGTTCATCGTGGTGCTCTGGGTGCTGGCCGTGATTGCCCGGCCGTACACCTGGTGGCGAGCCGGGCTGGTGGCGGTCATGGGCGTGGGCTTCACGCTGGTGCTCACCGTGCCGTTCCTGCAGGAGTTCTTCCAGCTTCGGCTGGTGGGTTACCAGGCGCCGTGGGTAGGGGCGGCTATCGCCGTGGTGGCGGGTGTGTTGTTGGAGGTCACCTGGCGGGTCGTCGACCACCGGGTGGATTGAACTACGGGCGAGTCCGGCAGAGCGTGGGTGAGCTCCGGCCGAGCGTGGCGAGATGCGGCCGAGCGTGGCGAGATGCGGCCGGGCGCCGGGCCTCGCCCGTCGGGCTCCTTCGTCGCCCTCAACGCCCGGCCACGCCCTGGCCCGGCGCCCGGCCGGATTCGCCGCTTCGACGCGATTGATTGAATGGGTCGCCGACCGTGCCGATGCTTTCGTCAAGTGGGCCTTGGGCGAGGCGGGTGGCCACGTGGCCCGATTCGGGTAGTCCGGTGAGGTGGCGGAGTCCGGTCAGAATGTCGTCCGGCCGGACTGTTGGTGTCTGGTGGCGTACGACGAGGTGCAGGGTGGGCTCGGCGTGATCCACTTCCATCCGGACGATGGCGCTGCGGGCGTCGAGCTTGCGGATGCCGTTCTTGGTCATGCGCTCGACCTCGACTGCTGTTTCGGCGAGGAAGGTCTTGACGGCGGCCGATAGCTGCTCCGGCGGGACTCCAGGCAGGTCGATGATCCACTCGGACGCTTGAAGCCGGTCGGCTAAGGAGCCTTGGTCGGCTGTTACGACATCGACGATGTCGAGGCCAGGTGGGAGTGCGTCGTCCAACGCCTTGGCCACGGCGGCCGGGTCGCACTCCTCGGTGACGGCGATCTCGAGGTACTCGGCCTCGCTCGCCGCGCCGGTCGGAGCCGCACCGGCGTACGACACCTTGGGATGCGGCGAGAAACCCTGCGAGAACGCGACCGGCACGTGCGCCCGCCGCAGTGCGCGCTCGAAGGCACGTTGGAAGTCGCGGTGACTGGTGAACCGCAGCCGGTCCCGCTTGGCGAACCGGATCCGCAGCTTCTGCACCGGGGGTGCTTGGGTGCGTTCCATGGTCAGCTTCGGGCGGCGGCCACGGGTGAGCCGTTCGACACCACGGTCAGCGGCAGGAGCTTCTTACCGGTAGGGCCGATCTGGATCTCGGTGCCCATCTGCGGGCAGACACCGCAGTCGAAACACGGCGTCCAGCGGCAGTCGTCGACCTCGACCTCGTTGAGCGCGTCCTGCCAGTCCTCCCACAGCCAGTCGCGGTCGAGCCCGGAGTCCAGGTGGTCCCAGGGCAGCACTTCGGCGTAGCCGCGCTCGCGGGTGGTGTACCAGTCCAGGTCGACCGGCGTGCCGGCCAGCGCCTTCTCCGTCGCCTCGACCCACCGGCCGTACGAGAAGTGCTCGCTCCAGCCGTCGAAGCGTCCGCCGTGCTCCCAGACGGTGCGGATCACCGCACTCACCCGGCGGTCGCCGCGGGAGAGCAGGCCTTCGATGATGCTCGGCTTGCCGTCGTGGTAACGCAGCCCGATCGACTTGCCGTAGTTGCGGTCCGAGCGAATGGCGTTGCGCAGCTTGGCGAGCCGGGCGTCCACCGTCTCGTGGTCGGCTTGCGCTGCCCACTGGAACGGGGTGTGCGGCTTGGGGACGAATCCGCCGATGGACACCGTGCAGCGGATGTCGCGCCGTCCGGAGACCTCGCGCCCGGTCTCGATGACCTTGCGGGCCAGGTCGGCGATCGCGACCACGTCCTCGTCCGTCTCAGTCGGCAGCCCGCACATGAAATAGAGCTTCACCTGACGCCAGCCGTTGCTGTAGGCCGTCGCGACCGTCCGGATCAGGTCTTCCTCGTCGACCATCTTATTGATCACCTTGCGCATCCGCTCGGTGCCGCCTTCGGGGGCGAAGGTCAGCCCGGACCGGCGGCCGTTGCGCGACAGTTCGTTCGCGAGCGTGATGTTGAACGCGTCGACGCGGGTCGACGGCAGCGACAGCGAGACGTTCGAGCCGTCGTACCGGTCGGCGAGCCCCTTGGTTAGATCACCGATCTCGGAGTGGTCGGCGCTGGACAGCGACAGCAGCCCCACCTCCTCGAAGCCGGACTTCTCCAGGCCGGTCTGCACCATGTCGCCGATAGCGGTGATGGACCGCTCCCGGACCGGACGGGTGATCATGCCGGCCTGGCAGAACCGGCACCCGCGGGTGCAGCCGCGGAATATCTCGACGCTGAACCGCTCGTGCACGGTTTCGGCCAGCGGGACGAGCGGCTTGCGGGGGTATGGCCATTTGTCCAGATCCATGACGGTGTGCTTGTGGACCCGCCACGGCACACCGGGACGGTTGGGCGCGACCCGCTGGATCCGCCCGTCGGGCAGGTACGTGACGTCATAGAACTTGGGGACGTACACCCCGCCCGAGGCAGCCAGGCGCTCGAGCAGTCCGTCCCGTCCGCCGGATTTGCCCTCGGCCTTCCACTCGCGCACCACCTCGGTGATGGCCAGGACGATCTCCTCGCCGTCACCGAGCACGGCAGCGTCGAGGAAGTCCGCGATCGGCTCGGGGTTGAACGCCGCGTGCCCGCCGGCGATGACGACCGGGTGCTCGTCGGTGCGGTCGACCGCGTCGAGCGGGATACCGGCCAGGTCGAGCGCGGTGAGCATGTTGGTGTAGCCGAGTTCGGTAGCGAACGAGATACCCAGCAGGTCGAAGGCAGCCACCGGCCGGTGCGCTTCGACGGTGAACTGCCCGATGCCGTGCTCGCGCATGAGCTTCTCGAGGTCGGCCCAGACCGCGTAGGTCCGCTCGGCCAGCACCCCGGGCTGCTCGTTGAGGACCTCGTACAGGATCTGCACGCCCTGGTTCGGCAACCCGACCTCGTAGGCGTCGGGGTACATCAGCGCCCAGCGGACGGCAGCTTCGTCCCAGCTTTTGACCGTGGCGTTGAGCTCGCCGCCGACGTACTGGATGGGCTTCTGCACCAGTGGCAGCAGCGGCTCCAGGCGCGGAAACAGCGACTCGACAGGCATGGTGGGACAACTCCGGGATTGCGGACTGGATCGACATACCAGGTTAACCGCCCTGGTTTGGCCGTTGCGCGTCAGCCGGTGACCGCGCGGCACTGAGCTGGATTCAGACGAGACCGGGGAACCAGAGGTCGATCTCGCGTTTGGCCGCCTCGGGCGAGTCAGAGGCGTGCACCAGGTTCTCCGAGGTCGACAGCGCCAGGTCGCCCCGGACGGTGCCTGGCGCGGCCTTGCGGCCGTCGGTGGCTCCGTTCATCGCCCGGACGACATCGATCGCCGAGTCGCCTTCGAGCACGGCGGCAACGAGCGGACCGCCGGTGATGAACTCGCGCAGTGACGGGTAAAACTGCTTGTCCGCGTGTTCGGCGTAGTGGGCGTCGGACAATGAGGTGTCAATGACCCGCAGGTCCATGGCCAGGATCGTCAAGCCCTTGCGCTCGTAGCGGGCCAAGATTTCACCGATCAGGCCGCGGCGAACGGCGTCGGGCTTGATGAGGACAAGGGTGCGCTCGGACACGGGCATATCTCCTTGGGCATTCCTTCAGGGGCTGGTTCGACCAGCGCACTCTAGCCTGACCTGAACAGTTGTCCGGGCGCAAACTCGCAGCGCCGTCGATCACTCCTCGGCGCGGGCCTGGTCGACCTCGGGGCCGATGCGCAGCACCACCACCCACAGTAGGGCGAACAACCCACCGAGGAAGAACATGGCTGGGACGACGAAACCCGTCGCGATCGCCGCCACCTGCAGAACAGAGCCGAGCACGTAACCAGGCCGGCCGCGGCGCACCAGGCCGGCGGCCACCATGCAGAGCACACCGAGGCCCACGCCCACCGGGACCGCGAGCGACGGCTCGACATCGGCCACCACGACGGCTACCGGGATCGCCAGCATCAGCACGATTCCCTCGAGCACGAGCACAGTCGCCGCCACCCGGTTCATTGCGGGCCTCCCAGCAAGTGACGGGCATCGCCGGCGGTCACGACCGAACCCGTCACCAGCACGCCGGCACCGCCGAAGATCGCGTCCTGCTCGACCAGGCTCATGGCCGTGTCGATGGCGTCGGGCAGGTTCGCGGCCGGGACGGTCCGCTCGGCGCCGAACACCTGCTCGGCGACCGCGGTCAACTCGGCAACCGGCAGGCGGCGCGGCGAACTGTTCTCCGTGACGACGATCGTCTCCATGATCGGTTCGAGTTCTTCCAGGATGCCGCGCACGTCCTTATCGCTGAGCACCGCCACGACCCCGACCAGCTTGGTGAACGAGAACTCGTCCTGGATCGCCTCGCTCAGCGCGCGAGCGCCGGCCGGATTGTGCGCGGCGTCGACCAAGATGGTGGGACCGCGGCGCAGGACTTCGAGCCGTCCGGGCGATCCGACCCGGGCCAGGGCGTTGCGCACAACCTCGGTGTCGATCGGCTCGCGCGCACCGCCGACAAACGCCTCGACCGCTGCCACGGCACACGCCGCATTGCTCGCCTGATGCCACCCGTGCAGCGGCAGCATCACATCGTCGTAGTCACCGGTCAGCCCGCGCAGTGCCAACTGTTGTCCGCCCAAGGCAAGCTGGCGGTCGCGCACCGCGAAGTTGCCGTCCTCGACCACGACCGTCGCCCCGACCTCGGCTGATCGCCGGGCCAGCACCTCAGCGGCCTCGTCCGGTTGCTGCCCGACGACAACAACGCTGCCGGCCTTGATGATGCCGGCCTTCTCCTCGGCGATCTGCTCGATCGTGTCGCCGAGGTAGTCGGCGTGGTCAATGGCGATCGGTGTGATGACGGCGATCTTCCCGTCGGCGACGTTGGTCGCGTCCCACACCCCGCCCATGCCGACCTCGACCACGGCGACATCGACCGGAGCGTCGGCGAATGTCGCGTACGCGAGCGCCACCAGCACTTCGAAGTACGACAGCCGCACGTCGTGCCGCGAGTCGACCAGATCGAGGTACGGCGCGAGCTCGCGGTAGCCGGCCGCGAACCGGTCGCCGTCGATCGGCTCGCCGTCCAGGCAGATCCGTTCGGTGACCGACACCAGATGCGGGCTGGTGAACCGGCCGGTGCGCAGGCCGAGCTCCCGGAGCAGCTCGTCGATCATTCTGGCGGTGGAGGTCTTGCCGTTGGTTCCGCTGATATGGATCACCGGGTAGGCGTCCTGCGGCCGGCCGAGCAGGTCGGTCAGGTCCCGAATCCGGTCGAGCGACGGCTCGAGCTTCGACTCCGGCCACCGCGTCGCCAGCTCGGCCTCGACGGCTCGCAGCGCATCTACGCTCACCCACTACTCCGTTCGATCACGTTCAGCATGCCTGTGGGTGCCGTACCAGGCGCATGCGGGTGGTACGGCACCGAGACGCCTGGTGGAGTATCACCCGCTCGGCACGCTACGCCGATGGCAAGGCGGCGAGCTGAGCCTCGATCCGGTCGATCTCGGACCTGGCCGCGGCCTCCCGGTCGCGGATCTTGGCGACGACCTGCTCCGGCGCCTTGGCCAGGAACTGCTCATTGGCCAGCTTCTTCTCCGCCTGTTCCAGATCCTTACGAGCCGTCGCCAGATCCTTCTCCAAGCGCCGACGCTCGGCGGCCACATCGATCGCCCCGGACAGGTCGAGGTCCACCGTCACGCCACCAACGGACAGCGACGCCGTAGGTGTGAAGCCGTCGGCTGGGACGTCCAACCGCACCAGCGAACGAATCTCGGCCTCATGGCCGGCCAGCGACCCGGACAACCCGGCCAGCCGGGCAGCCACCCGCTGGCCAGGCTTGAGGCCCTGTTCGCTGCGGAACCGCCGCACCTCGGTCACCAGCCGCTGGAGTTCTGCGACGGCGGCCTCCGCATCGGCATCCGTGAGCGACGCATCGGCCACCGGCCACTCCGCCGTCACCAGCGTCTCGTCGCCGGTCAGGGTCGTCCAGAGCGCCTCGGACACGAACGGCGTGATCGGGTGCAACACTCGCAGCAACGCGTCGAGCACGTGCCCCAGCACCAACTGGGTCCGCTCGGCGTCCGCGCCACCGGTCTGGTCGCGCTCGTCGCTCCGCTCGTCCCTCGTTCCGGTCCTCACCGCTCCGCCACGGGACAGCGGCGTCTTCGCCAGCTCGACGTACCAGTCGCAGAACTCGTCCCACGTGAAGTGGTACAGCGCCTCGGTGAGCTTGGCGAACTGGAAGTCCTCGTAGAGCGCGTCGACCTCGGCCAGCGTCGCGTGGAGCCGGGAGATGATCCAGCGGTCGGTCACCGATAGCTCCGAAGCGTCCGGTAGCACGCCCACCTGCGCGCCGTTGAGCAGCGCGAAGCGGGTCGCGTTCCACAGCTTGTTGCAGAAGTTCCGGGACGCCTGCACCCAGTCTTCGCCGATCGGGACGTCCGTTGCCGGATTGGCGCCGCGGGCCAGCGTGAAGCGCAGCGCGTCCGAACCGTAGGCGTCCATCCAGTCCATCGGGTCGACGACGTTGCCGAAGGACTTGGACATCTTCTTGCCGCGCTCGTCACGGACCATGCCGTGCAGCGCCACCGTCGAGAATGGGATTGCTTGCTCCGGGCCGGCGTCGGCGTTCGCGTACAGCCCGAACATCATCATCCGGGCCACCCAGAAGAACAGGATGTCGTACCCGGTCACCAGCACCTGGTTCGGGTAGAACTTCTCCATCGCCGGGGTCTGCTCCGGCCAGCCGAGCGTCGAGAACGGCCACAACGCGGACGAGAACCAGGTGTCGAGCACGTCCTCGTCCTGCGTCCAGCCCTCGCCCGTCGGCACCTCGTCGTCCGGGCCGACGCACACGACCTCGCCGTTCGGGCCGTACCACACCGGAATGCGATGCCCCCACCACAGCTGGCGCGAGATGCACCAGTCGTGCATGTTGTCGACCCAGGCGAACCACCGCGGCTCCATCTCCTTGGGGTGGATCCGCACCCGGCCGTCGCGGACGGCGTCGCCGGACGCCTTGGCGAGCGGCCCCACCCGGACGAACCACTGCAGCGACAGGCGCGGCTCGACGACGGTCTTGCAGCGCGAACAGTGCCCGACGGCGTGGACGTACGGACGTTTCTCGGAGACGATCCGGCCCTGCTCGCGTAGGGCGGCCACCACAGCCGGCCGGGCTTCGAACCGGTCGAGACCCTGGAACGGGCCGTGCGCGGTGATGACGCCTAGCTCGTCCATGATGGTCAGCGCCGGCAGTCCGTGCCGGCGGCCGATCTCAAAGTCGTTCGGGTCGTGGGCGGGGGTCACCTTGACCATGCCGGTGCCGAACTCGGGGTCGACGTGCGGGTCGGCCACGACCGGGATGCGGCGCCCGGTCAGCGGCAACTCGACCTCGGTGCCGATCAGGTGCTGGTAGCGCTCGTCGCCCGGGTTGACCGCGACGGCGGTGTCGCCGAGCATTGTCTCGGCCCGGGTCGTGGCGACCACCACCTCGTCGTTGTACCGGATCGAGATCAGCTCGCCTTCGTCCTCGGTGTGCTCGACCTCGATGTCGGACAGGGCCGTGTGGCAGCGCACGCACCAGTTGATGATCCGCTCGGCGCGGTAGATCAGCCCGTCGTCGTACAGCCGCTTGAAGATGGTCTGGACAGCCCGCGACAGGCCCTCGTCCATGGTGAACCGCTCCCGGCTCCACGCGACGCTGTCGCCCAGGCGGCGCATCTGGCCGGAGATCTGCCCGCCGGACCGTTCCTTCCACTGCCAGACCCGCTCGATGAACTCCTCGCGGCCGAGGTCGTGGCGCGAGAGGCCCTCCCTGGCCAGTTCGCGCTCGACGACGTTCTGCGTGGCGATGCCGGCGTGGTCCATGCCAGGCATCCACAGCGCCTCGTACCCCTGCATGCGGCGGCGGCGGATCAGCGCGTCGATGAGCGTGTGCTCGAATGCGTGGCCAAGGTGCAGGCTGCCGGTGACATTCGGCGGCGGGATCACGATGCAGTAGGGCGGCCGGTCGCTCTTGTCGTCGGCCTCGAAGTAGCCGCGCTGGACCCAGCGCTCGTACAGCGTGCCCTCTACCTCGGCCGGCACGAACGCGGTCGGCAGGTCGGCGGCAGGAGCGGGGCTGGTGTCGGTCACGTCGGTGAAGTCTATGTATGCGGGCCGCCGTTGCGCACACCACTAGGCAACTCGGTGCCGTGCCAGGCGCGTGCGCATGGTACGGCACCCACCGGCATGCTGAACGTGATCGACCGGCAGCGGTTACCAGCTTTCGTCCACCGGCATGCCTTCGGCGTACCCCGACGCGCTCTGGACGCCCACGACCGCACGCTGGTGGTACTCGTCCAGTGAACCCGCGCCGACGTAGGTACACGAGCTGCGCACCCCTGCCACGATCATGTCGAGCAGATCCTCGACACTGGGCCGCTCCGGGTCGAGGTACATCCGAGCCTTCGAGATGCCTTCCTCGAACATCGCCTTGCGCGCGCGCTCGAACGGCGAGTCCTCGGCGGTGCGCAGCCGGACGGCTCGTGACGAGGCCATGCCGAAGCTCTCCTTGTAAAGCCGCCCGTGGGCATCGCGCTGGGCGTCGCCCGGCGATTCGAACGTTCCCGCGAACCACGAGCCCACCATGACATTGGACGCACCGGCAGCCAGGGCCAACGCGACGTCACGCGGGTGCCGGACACCGCCGTCGGCCCAGACGTGTTTGCCCAGTTGCCGGGCACGGCGAGCACATTCGTACACGGTGGAGAACTGGGGACGCCCGACCCCGGTCATCATCCGGGTTGTGCACATCGCCCCCGGCCCGACGCCCACTTTCACGATGTCCGCGCCGGCCGCGACCAGATCGTTCACCCCAGCGGCCGTCGCGACGTTTCCGGCCACGATGGGAACAGGTGGGTTGAGCCCGCGGACCAACTGCAGCACCTCGATCATCCGCTCCTGGTGGCCGTGCGCAGTATCGATCACCAGGACATCGGCACCCGCGTCGAGCAGCGCCTTGGCCTTGCTGGTGACGTCGCCCGTGATGCCGACCGCCGCCGCGACCCGCAGCCGGCCGGCGGTGTCGAGCGCGGGCTTGTACAGGCTGGCCCGCAGTGCGCGTTCACGGGTCAGGATGCCCACGACCCGGCGCGAAGAATCAACCACCGGTGCCAGCCGGTGGCCACCCTCGTGCAATTGGTTGAAGGCCGCCTCCGGTTTGATGCCGTCCGGAAGGGTGAGCAGTTCGGTCGACATCACCGAACCCACTTGGGTGAAGCGGTCGACGTCCACGCAGTCCGGCTCGGTCACGACTCCGACCGCCCGGCCGTCATCGACCACGATGACCGCGCCGTGCCCGCGCTTCGGCAGCAGGTTGAGCGCCTCACCGACAGTCCCGGACGGTGCCATCGTGATCGGCGTGTCATAGACGATGTGCCGTTGCTTGACCCACTGCACCACGTCGGCCACCACGTCCCCAGGAATGTCCTGCGGAATGACGGCAAGCCCGCCGCACCGCGCGACCGTCTCGGCCATCCGGCGGCCGGCCACCGCTGTCATGTTGGCGACCACTATCGGGATGGTGGTGCCGCTGCCGTCGGACGTGGCGAGGTTCACGTCAAGCCGCGATGTCACTCCAGACCTCGCCGGGACGAGGAACACGTCGCTGTAGGTGAGGTCGTGGTCGGGAACCCGCTCGTGCAGGAAGCGCATCGGCCACCTCCCAGTCTGGGCTCAAAGGCCGTGCATGCTCACTTAAGGATACGGGGCTTGACCTGGACCGCACTCCAGGTATCAAGCTGAAGACATGGAAACCGCCTACACACCGGGAGAGGTCGCTGCCCGTTTCGGCCTGAGTCTGGACACGCTGCGCTACTACGAACGGGAGGGGCTGCTCACCGACGTTGAGCGGGCGCCGTCCGGTCACCGCCGCTACCGCGCGTCCGACGTCGAGCTGCTCGACCTGGTGCGCTGCCTACGCGACACTGACATGCCGATCTCGCGGTTGCGTACGTTCGCCGAGCTGGTACGCGAAGGCGGCCACACGATCCCGGCGCGACTGGAAATCCTGACGACGCACAATCAGGCGTTGACCGAACGCATCGCCGAACTACGGCAGCGGCAGGAGACGATCCAGCACAAGATCGCGTACTACGAGAGCGTACTGGCCGACTCAGACTGACCCTGGGGTTCGCAAGTCGGGACCGCGACGTGGCTACACCCAGCCGTTGCGGGCCGCATGCCACCCCAGCTGCATCCGCGTCTGCACGCCCGCGCACTCCATGAGGTATCTGACCCTGCGCTGGACGGTGCGTACGGACACATCCAGCTGTCCGGCGACCGATTGGTCGGTCAGGCCGGCGAGCAGCAGGCCAAGGATCTTGATGTCGGTGGGGTCCAGAGCGGACTCCGGAGTGCCCTCGATGAGACCGCTGGCCCCGACCTGCAGCGATACCCCGGCCCGCCAGGCGCCGTCGAACAACGCCACCAATCCGTCCAGCAAGCCACTGGAGTGCACGAGCAACGCCGCCGGTCGTCCGTCTGTGACCAACCCGACCAGGGCCGTCGACCGGTCGGCGATGACAAACTTCATCGGCAGTGCGTTGACAACCCGGATCTCCTCCCCTAACCGGACGCGCGCGGTGATCTCGGCCACGAAGTCGGGGTCCTCGAGCTCACCTCGGCCGACCACCCGGCGGTAGACGACACCGCGTTCGGTCGCCCTCAGCTGAGCGGTGTTCTCTGAGTATGGGACGGCCACCGCCGGGCCGGTCACGAAGGCGAGGATCTCTTCCTTCGCGCCCAGTTGGAGCTGTTCGAACCGGTGCCGGATGGCTTCTCGCCCGACAACGACTTCGATGACGTCCTTAATGGACCTGGTCGGGTTCGCTCGGCGGTATTCCTCGGCCAGCTCGGCCAGCGCAATGTCCACCCGCCGCAGGTCATCGCGGTACTGAGCCAGGATGGCGCCGAGTGCGAGCGCCGGTGGCGCCGGCACGTAGCGATCCGAACCGGCTGAGTGCGCGGCGAGGCCCCGTTCGGCGATCGCCTCGAGCGCGCTTAGCACGGTCTCCACAGGTATGCCGAGCTCCTTCGCCAGCATCGCCGTGGTGGCGTCCGGCTGGGCGAGAAGTGCGCGGTACACGCGCTCCTGAAGTGCGCTGATCCCGATGGCCGTCAGCGTCACGGTCCCTCCCGGGTCTTGAGTTCTGCGCCAGCGCACACTACCGCGATGTGACGTCTTTGCGCCATGACGTAAAGACGTCACGCCTCGGGGCTAGCGAGTCGTTGCTGCCTTCTGCCAGTGTCGCAACCGAGCCAGCTAGTGTCGTCGGCCCGGTACCGGTGGTGTTGTGTCCCCCCGCACAACACCATCACGGCGGCGCCTCGCCTCTCCCCCTGGCCGGGTGCCGCAGCGGGTGGCATCCGGGTCTTCCCCCGTGGCCCGGGTGCCACCTGTCGTGCCGGCCCTATTTACGTGCCGCTGCGGCCAGCCTTGCATCGAGCTCGCGGCCCACCTGGACAGCTAGATCACGCAGCACCGCGATCTCGTCGGGCACGGTGTGCCGCGGCCGCAGATCCATCACGCTGACCGTGCCGATCCGGTACCCGGCGGCCGTGGTTATGGGCGCGGCCGCGTAGAAGCAGAGTCCTGGCGAGCCGCTCACCAGCGGATGTTGGGAGGCGATCGGATGCGCAGGGGCGTCCGGAACGACGTACGCCTTAGTTTCGGCTATCGCGGACGCGCACAACCCTGGCGCCGCGCTGGCGCCTGGCAGGTCCACGCCGTGCCGCCCGACGAATATCACCTCGTCGTCGTGGACGAAGCTCACCGTGGCCATCGGCACGTCGAACGCCCGGGCGGCCTGGACGCATATACCGTCCAGGTACTCATCGGGTTGGCTGACCAGAGCGAGATGCCGGTCAACTTCAGCGAGGCGGGTTGGATGGCTCTGGTGGATTGCGGTCACTGTCGACCCCCGTTCAGAAAAGGCCCGCCTATAGCCGACCAGGCGATGTTAAGCCGTCGTGTCGGGCAAAGCCAGGCTCTGAGCGCTGCCGCGGCTGCGTGCCCGATGGCGTGAGGGTGCCATGCCCGGGCGGCGATGCCAAACTGCCGCGTGCGGCAGACTGGGCACGTGCCGGGCTCGAAGGTAGTCGTCGACGTGGAGGGACGGCGGCTCGGTCTGTCCAACCTCGACAAGGTGTTGTATCCGGCGACGGGTACGACGAAGGGCGAGGTGATCGAGTACTACACCCGGGTCGCGCCGGTGCTGCTGCCCCATCTGGCCGACCGCCCGCTGACCCGTAAGCGCTGGCCGGACGGTGTAGCCGCGGAGAGCTTCTTCGAAAAGAACGCCCCGCGGGGAACGCCCGACTGGGTGCGGACCGTCGAGCTTGCCTCACCTGGCAGCAGCAGGGGCACCGAGACCGTCACCTACGTCGTGTGTGACGACCTACCGACCCTGGTCTGGCTGGCCAACCTTGCGGTCCTGGAGTTCCACGTCCCGCAGTGGCGGGTCGACGGCACCGAGCCGCAGAACCCCGACCGGCTGGTCTTCGACTTCGATCCCGGGCCGCCGGCCTCCATCGTGGAGTGCTGCCAGGTGGCGATCCTGGTCGCCGAGGCGCTCGCGAAGGACGGCCTGCTGTGTCACCCGAAGACGAGCGGCTCCAAGGGCATGCAGGCCTACGTGGCCCTCGACGCCTTGGCGCCGGTGGAAGACGTGCACGGCTACGCCCGGCGGCTGGCCGAACGGCTCGAGAAGGCCTATCCCAAGCTGATCGTTTCGCGGATGGACAAAAGCCTGCGGCGCAACAAGGTGCTCATCGACTGGAGCCAGAACAGCGCCGCGAAGACCACCGTCGCTCCGTACTCGCTGCGGGGAGCCGACGCGCCGACCGTCTCGATGCCTGTGACATGGGACGAGGTGGAGCGCACGGCGACGAAGGGCAGCCCGCTGCGATTTGACATCACCGACGCCCTGGAGCGGGTGGAGGACGACGGCGACCTGCTGGCCAGCCTCCACGACGAGGCCGCCGCACTTCCCCCACCTCGCGATTAGGGCTCAAGGACAACTTCGGAGGGTGACTTGTCCGGGCGCAGGCCGCGCCACGTCGGATGGCGCATCCGGCCATCATCCGTCCAGTGCCCGAACGCGACCTCTCCGACCAGCACCGGCCGCACCCACCGCGCCGTGCGGGCCTGCCGCGGATCGACCGCTCCGACGAACGGTGAGACAGCCTGCTCAAGCCCACGCAGCCGCGCTTTCAGCTCGACAAGTGCGGCGTCGTCGAAGCCCGTTCCGACGCTGCCGACATAGGCCAGGCCGCCCGACACCGGCAGGCCGAGCAGTAGCGCACCGAACGTGGCGTGCCGCCGGCCCTCACCGACCGTGTAACCACCGATCACGGCCTCCTGCATCCGGAAATTCTTGATCTTGATCCACTCGTCCGACCGCCGGCCCGGCCGGTACGGCGAATCCCGCCGCTTGGCGATCACGCCCTCCAAACCCATCCGGCTGCTGGCCGCCAGGATGTCGGCTCCCGGGCCAGGAAAGGACGGGGACACCTGCCAGTGCGGGCCGGACAGCTCCAGGCTCTCCAGCAGTTCTCGCCGCCGCTCATAGGGGAGCGTCACCGTGGGAGTGCCGGCAAGCTCGAGCAGATCGAAGATCACATAGGTGATCGGGACGCTCGCCGCCAGCTGCCGGGCCCGTTCGGCCGCTCTGACATGCATCCGCGGCGCCAGCGCCTGAAAGTCCGGCCGGCCGTCGGGACGCAGCACCACGACCTCGCCGTCCAGGACGGGCCGCAAGTCCCCGACCGCCTCGGCCAGCCCGCCGAGTTCGGGGTAGGCGACGGTCATGTCAGAGCCGGAGCGTCCGGTCAGATGCACGCCGTCGGGCGTGACCTCGGCGAGCATGCGCACCCCGTCCCATTTCAGTTCGTACGACCACGCTCCGTCATCTCTCGGGAGCGCGCCGGCCACGGCGAGCATCGGTGTCATCCGTATGACACCGGCCCGGATGGCAGGGTCGGCAGCAGCCGCTGGATGTCGTCGCGGTCGAGTCCGGTGGAGCGCAGCAGGTCCACCGCCATGGACCTGGTCTGAGCCACCACCACCTGCCCGGCGAAGCCGCCGGTCTGGTCGAGAGCTTCGGTGGCGAGTTCCGCGGCGGCCACCGCTGACGCCCGCGCTTCCGTTGACTCGGCAGCGTGGTTGAGGTCCATCTGGAGCAACCGGATCGCACCAGCCAGGGTTCGCAGCGCCGCAGGCAACATTTCGGGGACCGGCTCCCTGCGACGCAGCATCGTGATCACGTGGCGGGCCAGGACCCGCAGATTGCGGGCCAGGTAATCGACCGGTTCGGCGGCATCGAGGTAGCCCACCAGCTGGCCCTTCTTGCGCCACCGTACCGGCGCGATGCGGGCCACTTCCGCCGAACCTTCCAGGGCCTCGGTCAGCTCGTCGATCGCCTGCTGAGTGTCGCGGGCCCGGCCCAGAACGAGTGCCGCGCCGGCACGGTCGCGCTTGGCCAGCGCGTCGGCACAGCCGTCGAGCAGCTCGGCCAGCGTATCGAGGAGCGGGTCGAACTTGCGCCGCGCCGCCGACACCGGGTTGATCGGCAGCAGCAGCACCGTGACCGCGAGCCCGACGAGTCCCCCAATAGTGGCATCGACGAAGCGGTCGAGATTGACCGTCTCGTCTCCTGAGGGCGGAACGAGAGTTGCGACCAGGACGGCCGAGGCGGCGGCTTGGGTGACGATGACCGCGCCGCCACCGAGGAAGATCGCCACGATCATGGCGAGTGCCACCACAACGGCGATCTGCGGCACACCGGTGCCGATCACTCCGATCAGCAGGTCGCCGACCAGCACTCCGAGTGCCACGCCGACCACCAGTTCGATCACCCGGCGCAGTCGCTGACCGAGGCCGACACCCACGGAAATGAGGGCTGCGATGGGCGCGAAGAAGGGCCGCTCGTGTTCAATCGGCGGGCTGGTGGCAATCCACCAGGCCAGCGCCGCTGCGACTGCCCCCTGCGCGATCGGCACCGCAGTGCGCCGGACGCGCCGGAGTCGATCGCGCACGCCTTCGGCGGGCCGGATGGCGTCCAACGCGTCGGCAGCCCGGCTAGGCAGGCTGGAATCGCTCGCGGGTGCGGACACGGTTCCGCGGTTCGCGGCTCAGAGATAGAGCCCGGTCTGGCCGTCCGCGAGTCGCTCGGACGCGACCGCGTGCAGGTCACGCTCGCGGAGCAGCAAGTAGCTGTCGCCGCGTACCTCGACCTCGGCGCGATCGTCCGGGTCGAACAAGACCCGATCACCGGCCTCGATGGTGCGGACATTGCCGCCCACGGCGACGACGCGAGCCCAAGCCAGCCGCTTGCCCATGGAGGCCGTTGCCGGGATCACGATGCCCGAACTCGAGCGCCGCTCGGCCTCTTCGCTGTCCAGAGACACCAGCAACCGATCATGCAGCATCCGGATGGGCAGCTTGTCGTCGTCAGAGCTCACGTCCTGAGGGTACGGCTCACGAGCGGCATCGAGCCAATCTGTTACCCGCGCCGGGAGCGCCAGGCCAGGAATGCCACGCCGACGAGGGCGCCCACCACCGCGCCGACCAGTTCAGCGCGCGGGCGCCCGTTGCCATCGGTGACCGCGTTGCGGGCGCCGGCGAACCCTCGCCTGGCCACCTGGGCCGGGCTCAGGCGATCGACCAGCTCGTCGATGGAGGCGGCCAGCCGGTCGGTCGTCGCGTTTATCTCGGCTTCGATCTCGTCCGCGGTGCGGCGCGGAGTGCGCGCCTCGTCATCACCCTGGCCGGTCGTCTCGCGTGGAGCGGGCGCCGGCCGCTCGTACTGCTCGGAGCCAGGTACCGGCTGCCGAGACGATGGCAGCACCGGTTCGGTCTGCGGTGCGGTGCGGTTCGTAGCGGCCACCGTGCCCCCTCCTGTCGTCCCGCATCCACCGTACCGATCACCATGCCACCGCCGCAGGCTGTCGGCACAGCGTCAACCCGACGGCCGCACGTGCGGGTCGAAGCCGTACGGCAGTTCCAGCCGGTTCCGGCGCAACATCTCGTCGTCGGTCAGCAGGTCGTGGGTGGGGCCGTCGGCGACGATGGCACCATCGGACAGCACGACCGACCGCTCGCACAACTCGAGCGCATACGGCAGGTCGTGGGTGACCAGGAGCAGTGTCACGGCCAGCGACCGCAGTATCCCGGCCAGCTCACGGCGACTCGCCGGGTCCAGGTTGCTCGTCGGCTCGTCCAGGACGAGGATCTCCGGGCGCATGGCCAGCACCGTCGCCACCGCCACCCGCCGCCGCTGACCGAACGAAAGGTGATGTGGCGGACGGTCGGCGACGTGCGCCATGCCGACGGCCTCGAGAGCCTCGCTCACCCGGGACTCCAACTCGGCGCCGCGCAGTCCGAGGTTGGCCGGGCCGAAGGCGACATCATCCCGGACGGTGGGCATGAAGAGCTGATCGTCCGGATCCTGGAAGACGATGCCCACCCGGCGGCGGATCTCGCGCAGCACCTCGCGGTCGGCGGGCCGCACGTCCAGCCCGGCAACGTTTATCGTCCCGGCGCCACCGTGCAGGATCCCGTTGAGATGCAGGATGAACGTGGTCTTGCCGGCGCCGTTGGGACCGAGGAGGGCAACGCGCTCGCCGCGCTGGACGGTCAGGTCGACGCCGAACAGGGCCTGGTGACCGTCCGGATACGCGTAGGCGAGCCCATGAACCTCGAGCGAGGGCGTCATGCCAGCCACCCGCTCGCCACCGCTAGAACTGCGGCCCCGACGGGCAGGGTGGCCACGGTGGCCCAGGCAGCCGGTGCTACCGGAGCGTCATCGACCAGCGGCATCGCCCCGGTGTAGCCGCGGGACAACATGGCCAGGTGCACCCGCTCGCCGCGCTCGTACGAGCGGATGAACAGCGCTCCGGCGCTCTGCGCGACCACCCGCAGATGGCCGAGGTGCCGGCCCTGGAAGCCACGTGACTCGCGGGCGATCCGCATCCGCTGCATATCGCTGATCACCACGTCCGCGTAGCGCACCATGAAGGCCGCGATCTCGACGAGTCGGGCCGGCAGCCGAAGCCGCTGCAGGCCGATCAGCAACGCGCGGGCGTCGGTGGTCGCGGCCAGCAAGATCGCCGCGACGACGCCAAGCGTGCCCTTGGCCAGGATGTTCCAGCCGGCCAGCAGGCCGTCTTCGCTGAGTGAAAGGCCGAGGACGTCGACCCGCGGCCCGCCCGAAATCACCGGTAGGAGGAGCGCGAACACGACGAACGGGACCTCGACCACCATCCGGGTGACGATGAACCTGACCGGCACGGCGGCGACGACCGCAACAACCGCGAGCAGCGCGGCGTACCCCGCGAAAGCCAGGAACCGCTCCCTCGGCGTCGCGACCACGACGAGCATGAAACCGACAAGTGCCAGCACCTTGGCGTGCGCCGGCAGTCGATGGAGCAGCGAGTCACCGTGCCGGTACAGCAGATGGGAGTGGGCGCTGCTCATGTACTGACGTTCTGCTGGCGGGCCGCGCGGCGCCGGACGAACCGGAACACGACAACCGCGATGCCGGCTGTGATCACAACGCCGACGAGGCCGGCCAGGCCCACCGGGATGCCGCCGATCTCGCCGTACTCCGCGAGGGAGAAGTTGCCGAAGGTGTGCTCGCGCGCGGAGTCGGCGAAACCTTCGCTCTCTGCGACCCGCTCGAGCCCGTCCGGGCTGGCGCTGGCGAGGAAACTGAGCGCACCGGCGATCAAGGCCGCCATCAGGCCGCCGCCAATCAGCAAGCCACGCAGGCTGGCCCGGGGGGTACCCGACGCGCTCGGCCCCGGGCCGGCCGGCGCCGGGATCAGCGTGCCGTCGGCCTGCCTGAGCTGTAGTGCGGGCCGGAGTCCGCGCGCCGCGTAGACGAGATCGGGCCGCACGGCTACGACCGCGCTGACCGTAAGGCCCGTGATCAACGCTTCGCCGATCCCGATCAGCAGGTGCCAGCCGAGCATCGTCGCGAGCAGCGGGCCGAACGGCAGGTTCGCCTCGCCGCCGGCCGCGAACAACACGACGAACACCGCGGCGGCCACGGGTACCGACACGAAAGCCCCCAGTGCGGCGGCTGGAACCACGGACCCGGGCCGCTTGGGCAGCAGCGCCAGCACGGCCCTGGTGACCAGCCAGCCGGCCACCACGGTGGTGATGCCGATGAGCGTGATGTTGGTGCCGAGTGCGGTCAGGCCGCCGTCGGCGAACAGCAGCGACTGCACCATCAGGACGACGGACAGCACAAGTACGGCGGTCCAGGGCCCGACCAGCACGGCGGCCAGCGCGCCGCCCATGAGGTGGCCGCTGGTGCCTATCCCGACCGGGAAGTTGATCATTTGCCCCGCGAACACGAAGGCTGCGGTCAGGCCGGCCAGCGGCGCGGTGCGCTCGTCCAGCTCCTCCCGAGCCTTGCGCAGTGCCACGGCGATGCAGGCAGCTGCGACGGCACCGGTTGCCACCGATGTCGGGGCGTTCAGGAACCCGTCGGGCACGTGCATGTCGTCGCAGGCCTTTCGTATCGCTCTTGACCCCCGATTCTAATTGCAAGAGATTTGCAATAACTAGTACCAGGCGAGTGGCCATCCGACCGGCGGCGGTACCGTTGGCCGGTGATCCGACTCTCCCCTGGCGACGTAGCGCCCGACTTCACGCTGCCCGACGCCGATGGCAACCCGACAAGCCTGTCGTCCTACCGAGGCGAGCGCGTGATCGTGTATTTCTATCCGGCGGCGATGACACCCGGCTGCACGACGCAGGCGTGTGATTTCCGCGACAGCCTGTCGGCACTGCAGGCGGCCGGAGTGTCCGTGCTCGGCGTCTCGCCGGACTCACCCGAGCAGTTGGCGAAGTTCCGTGAACGGGACCACCTAACGTTCCCCCTGCTGGCCGACGAGGACAAGTCCGTGCTTCTCGTGTACGGCGCGTACGGAGAGAAGAAGCTCTACGGCAAGGTGGTCGAAGGTGTCATCCGGTCCACGTTCGTGATCGCGCCGGACGGCACCGTCGAGAAGGCGATGTACAACGTCAAGGCCACGGGCCACGTCGCCAAGCTGCGTCGCGAGCTCGGCATCGAGTAGATCCCGGCACATAGCAGCTGGGAGTCGTGGGGGGACGGGTGTGCGGGCGGAGGTGTGCGGGCGGAGGGACTCGAACCCTCAAGCTCAGACGAGCACCGGCACCTAAAGCCGGCGTGTTTTCCGATTTCACCACGCCCGCGCGCCGTGAATTGTAGCGCTGGGGCTAGCCAATACTGAAGGCGTGTTGACCGAGGCCGTCGGTCCGGTTATTCGGTGAGTTCGTCCAAGGCGGCCAGGTCCGCAGCGGTGGGTTCCCAGGTGAGCGCGCCGACATTGGCTGCGACTTGTTCCGGCCTGGTTGCTCCGGCGATGACCGACGCAACCGCAGGCTGGGCCGCCAGGCCACTGATGGCCACGTCGAGGATGCCGACGCCGCGCTCGGCCGCGAACTGCGCCAGCGCCTCGATCCGGTCGAAGTCGGCTCCCTCCAGCAACGCGGGGCGGGACTCCAGCCGCGAACCCGCGGGCGCGGGTTCGGCGCGCCGGTACTTGCCCGAGAGCAGCCCGTACTCCAGCGGGTAGTACGGCAGAATGCCCACACCGACGTGCTCGCAGGCCGGTATCAGTTCGTCCTCGGCCGTGCGGTCGTACAACGAGTACTTGTTCTGGGCGCTGATGAAGCGCTCGTATCCGGCCGACCGTGCGGCCCAGTCGGCATCTACGACCTGCCAGCCGTCGAAGTTCGACGACCCGATGTAGCGCACCTTGCCCTCGGTGACCAGTTCGTCCAGCGCACCGAGGGTCTCCTCGATCGGCGTGATCGGGTCCGGCCAGTGCATCTGGTAGAGGTCGATCCAATCCGTGCCGAGTCGGCGCAAGCTGGCCTCGACCGCCTTCCTGACGTACCGGCGTGAGCCCCGGGCACCCCAGTCGGGACCGTTCAGACCTTTCATGTCACCGCCGAACTTGGTCGCCACCACCACCTCGTCACGACGCGTGCCGAGGGCCGCGCCGAGCAGTTTCTCGCTCTGGCCATGACCGTAGATGTCAGCGGTGTCGAACAGAGTGACGCCGTGCTCGAGCGCCGCGTCGACCACCTCGGCGGTGTTTTCGACGTCGATCCGGGTGCCGAACGCGTTGCAGCCCAGCCCGACCGCAGAGACGAGGAGCCCGGAATCACCTAGCGGGCGGTAGGTCATGTCAGCCATGGCCTCGACACTAGCCTTCGACGGTCACCGCCACCCCGTGCCACCCGGTAGCGCCGTCCGGAGCGGGCGGGCGCTCGTTTCCTGTCTGCTCCTCGCCGTCCGCGGTGATCGCGCGAACCTCCAGGCGGTGTCGCCCCTGCTCGGCATCCCAGTACCACACCCACTGCCGCCACGTGTCGGCATTCGGGACTGCACCGAGGTCCGCTTGCCGCCAGGGTCCGCCGTCGACCCTCACCTCCACGGCTTCGATTCCGCGATGCTGCGCCCACGCCACGCCGGCGACGGCCACCGGACCGGACTGGACGGTGGCGCCGTTCCGGGGGACGTCGATCCGCGAGGAGACCTTGACCGGTCCACGCTCGGACCAACCCCGCGACGTCCAGTACGCGGTGATCTCGTTGAACCGGCTGACCTGGAGGTCGACCACCCACTTGGTGGCGCTGACGTACCCGTAGAGGCCGGGTACGACCATCCGGACCGGGAAGCCGTGCTCGACAGGCAGCGGCTCGCCGTTCATGGCGACCGCGAAGATCGAGTCGCGTCCGTCGGTGAGGACGTCGAGCGGCGTGCCGCAGGTCCAGCCGTCGCGCGAGGTGGACAGGACTGCATCGGCGTCCGCATGCGGTCCAGCCAAACCCAGAACATCTGCCACCCGAACGCCCGTCCACAACGCGTTACCGATCAGGCTGCCGCCGACGTTGTTAGACACGCAGCAGAGCGTCACCCACCGGTCGACCAGCCCGAGCCCGACGAGGTCGTCAAAGCCGAGGACGACCTCCCGCTCGACCATGCCGTGAACCCGCAGAGTCCAGTCGTCGGGCTGGATCAGCGGGACGGACAATGCGGTGTCGATCCGGTAGAAGTCGTCATTCGGTGTCAGCCACGGTTCGCTCCCGTCGATTTCGAGGTCGGCGCCTGGTACCGGCTCGGCGGTTGGCAATGCGCGCGGCAGGGCCACGTCCACATCGGTACGGGACGCCTCGACCGCGCGCCGGCGCCCGCCGAGCAGCCGCCCGGCCCCGCCGGCCGCGACAGCTGCTGCCGCCGTGATGCCGGCGGCTTGCACAAAGGCCCGCCGGTCCATGCGCATATCGGGGGCGACCGAGCCTGCGGTGGGGACAGGCTCGGCCGCCGCACGGCGGGCCAGCGCGGGCAGGGCCAGGACCGCCGCACCGGCACCGGCTATAACCGGCAGCAGGTCGTACGTCACGGTGTCGGGCCGGCTCCAGACGGCGAGCCCGGCCACTGCGCCGAGCCCGGCGGCGGCCAGCATCCCGGCACCGCGACGGCGGGCCGCCACCACCCCGATGGCCGCGGCGAAGACCGCGAGCACGACCACGACTCCACCGATCAGGACGGGTTTGTCGGCCGTGCCGAACGTCGCGATCGCCCACTCGGTGAGCCAGGTCGGTGACAGCTCGATGACGGCCTCGCCGACCGCCAACACCGGCGTTATGCCGCGGTTGAGCAGCCCGGCCAGCAATTCGGCGACGCCAAGGCCGAGCCCGGCCGCGACAATCCCGGCCAGCGCGGCCGGCCACCTGTGAATAAGTCGACGCACCGCTCCATCGTGCGCCGCTGGGAGCCGGCTTGGAAGCCCTGACGGGCGGACGTCACCGGATCGTCAGCTTCAGCGCTGCACCACCTCGCGCAAGTGCCGGGCGAGCGCGCTGAACGCTCGGCCGCGGTGGCTGATCGCGTCTTTGTCGGACGGTGGCATCTCGGCCGTGGTGCGAGTGTGGCCGGCAGGGACGAAGATCGGGTCGTAGCCGAAGCCGCCTGCACCCCGGGGCTCGTGAATGATCCGGCCAATGACCCGGCCTTCCTCCACGACCTCCTGCCCATCTGGCCGGGCCAGCGCCGCGACGCAGACGAACGAGGCGCCGCGCCGAGTGTCGGGCACGTCGGCCAACTGGGCCAGCAGCAACCGAAGGTTCGCTTCGTCGTCGCCGTGGCGGCCGGACCAACGGGCGGAGAACACACCGGGCATGCCGTTGAGCGCATCGACGCTGATGCCAGAGTCGTCGGCGACTGCCGGCAGGCCGGTCGCCGCCGCTACGGCGTGTGCCTTGAGCAATGCGTTCTCGGCGAAGGTCAGGCCGGTCTCCGGGACGTCGTCGACGCCGTCGAACGCGGTGACCGGCACCAGGTCGACCGGCGCGCCGGCCCGTTCGAGGATGCGCCTTATCTCTTCCACCTTGTGCTCGTTGCGGGTGGCCAACACCACCCGCGGAACCGGCTGCATCACCCCAGCGCCCCCCGCTGGAGAGCAGTGAGCTCGGCGCAACCCGCTTCGGCGAGGGCGAGGAGTGCGTCAAGCTCCTTGCGG
The DNA here is from genome assembly GCA_036374175.1 of Jiangellaceae bacterium. Classification (GTDB taxonomy): domain Bacteria; phylum Actinomycetota; class Actinomycetes; order Jiangellales; family Jiangellaceae; genus JASLBX01. The sequence goes on from DASUUH010000149.1 coordinate 34,432, forward strand.
TCGAATGGCGCCCCCTCAGCCGTGCCCTGCACCTCGATGAAGGCGCCGCTGCCGGTCATCACGACGTTCATGTCGGTCTCCGCACGAACGTCTTCTTCGTAGCAGAGGTCGAGCCGTGGCTCACCGTCGACCACACCGACCGACACCGCGGCGACCGAGTCACGGAGTACATCGCCCGAGGCGATCAAATCGCGGGCGCGCATCCACTGGACCGCATCGGCCAGCGCGACGTACGCGCCGGTGATCGCCGCAGTGCGGGTACCGCCGTCAGCCTGCAAGACGTCGCAGTCGATCACAATCGTGTTCTCTCCGAGCGCGGACGTGTCGATGATGCCGCGAAGCGAGCGCCCCACGAGGCGGGAGATTTCGTGCGTCCGCCCGCCGATGCGTCCCTTCACGGATTCGCGGTCGGACCGGGTGTTGGTCGACCGCGGCAGCATCGCGTACTCGGCCGTCACCCAGCCGTCTCCCGACCCCTTTCGCCACCGCGGGACGCCTTCGGTGACCGAAGCCGCGCACAGCACTCTCGTGTTGCCGAAACTGACGAGCACCGAACCTTCGGCATGGTCGAGCCAGCCACGCTGGAACGTGACGGGACGGAGTTGGCCGGCCTGGCGGCCATCGGGTCGGGTCATGCAGGGAACATTATCCGGCAGCACCGACGAGCGCCGGGTCAGAGCTGGACGACCGCCCCTGGGCGCGCGAGTGCAAGCGGGCCAACGAACACACTCCTGGCCTCGGCAACGGCCTGCTGCGGATCACCCCACGGCAGGATGTGGGTCAACATCAGCTGGCGGACGTTGGCGGCGGCGGCATGTTCGCCGGCTTCGCGGCCGGTCAAGTGGTGACCGGGCGGGTTGCCGTCGCCCTCGAGGAAAGCCGCCTCGCACAGCAGCAGGTCGGCTCCTTGGGCGAGATCGACAAGGGCCGGCGTGGCGGCGGTGTCACCCGAGTAGACCAGGACGCTTCCCTCATGCTCGATGCGAAGGGCGTACGCAGGTACCGGGTGCACCACTCGCGCAGCTTTCACCTTCACGTCGCCGATCACAAAGGCGTGCTCTGGATACGTGCCGAAGTCGAACTCGTCGGTCATGCCGGGGTCAGCGGGCAGGCCATACGCCCGCGCCATCCGGTCGGCCGTGCCTGCCGGCCCCCACACCGGGATGCGGTCCCGATCGCGCCACGGGCTGTAGCGGGCGGCCACGTAGTAGCCGCACAGATCCATGCAGTGATCCGGGTGCAAGTGGCTCAGCAGCACGGCGTCGACCGTCTCGAGGCCGATCCGCCGTTGCAGCGGGCCGAGGGCGCCGTTGCCCAGGTCAAGCACGATCGTGGTGTCACCGGCCTGGACGAGATAGCAGGACGCCGGCGAGTCGGGGCCGGGAAGCGATCCGGAGCAGCCCACGACCGTGAGCTTCACCGGCCCACGTCCTTGGTCAAGAGCAGATCCTCGGTCTCGGAAGCGACGACTGCCCGAAAGCCCAGAGTGTCTTCGACCGACTCGATGCGCGGGCCGAGGAACCGCCGGCCGATCTCGCCGAATGGCCGCGGGTCGCCCGTCGCACGGAACCGGTGGGTGGGGGGCGGGAGGTGGTCGTCGCGCATCAGCTCGCGTTCGGCCAGGACGCGGTACACGTCCTGAGCCGTCTCTTCGGCGCTGCTGACCAACGTGACACCGGCACCCATGACGTACGACAAAACGCCGGTGAGCATGGGGTAATGCGTGCAACCGAGCACCAGGGTGTCCACTCCGGCCTCACGCACCGGCTCGAGATACTCCCGGGCGGCATGCTCCAGTTCTGGTCCGTGGGTGATGCCGTCCTCGACGAACTTGACGAACCTGGGACACGCGCGGGTTGTGATGCGCAGGTGCGGGGCGGCGGCGAAGGAATCCTCGTACGCCTTGGACTCGATCGTCGCTCGCGTCCCGATCACGCCGACGTGGCCGTTGCGGGTTATCGCGACGGCTCGCCGCACCGCGGGTTGGATCACCTCGACGACGGGCACGTCGTATCGCTCGCGAGCGTCGCGCAGCACTGCGCTGCTGGCGGAGTTGCAGGCGATGACGAGCATCTTCACACCGTCGGCGACGAGGGAGTCCATCACGTCGAGCGCGAATGCTCGAACCTCGGCGAGGGGACGCGGGCCATACGGACCGCGGGCGGTGTCGCCCACGTAGTGGATCGCCTCGTGCGGGAGCTGGTCGAGCACGGCGCGCACCACCGTGAGCCCGCCCACTCCGCTGTCGAATATCCCGATCGGCGCGTCGCTCATGGCCTCCCGAGCCTACGGCATGGGGTGGCTTCTGCGGGGGTATGCACCGCTCAGCGGGTTGTCAGCGTCCACAAGCCCGGGTACTCGATCACAAACCCGTCCGGATCGACGAGCAGATCGGCGCGGAAGGAGCCCGACTCATAGGTGAAGCCGGCTTGGCTGCGGGTGTACCGCTGTCGTGCCGGGCTGATATCAACGGTCGTTACGGGGTGGATGTACACCACATCGATGTCGGCCGAATCGCCCACTTCGAGCCCGAGCCGGCGGATCGGAATCGTGTTGGTGAACGGCGTGAGGGCGATGTCGACGTCCAGGCAGCCGGCCAAGTCGGGGCGTTCACGGCCATCGGTGTCGTACCACCGGTCGCCTGTCCGGCGAAGCGACACCGCCGGCCGGCCATGCAGCGTTACCGACACGCGGACCGGCCGCCAGGACGAATCGCAGTCGACCTGGTACCGGAGCCGGACCGGCTGTGCGTCCACGACGGCGATGATTGTGCCGTCGGCTGTGATTCGATCTTCGGCGATGCCAACGGATGTGTATTCCATGCCCGGCCATCGCTCGGCCGTCCAGACCAGCTCTCTGTTCACGACGTGATCTCCGCGACGATGCGCTGGCCGAACATCTGTTGCTCCATGCGCCAACGACCCGGTTCGTCCGCGATGAACCCGCGCCAATGGAAACTCTCCGGGGTGATGTCGCTGAACACCCAGCGCAGCGGGCTTCCGTCGACGTCCGGGCCCTCGAGGACGATCTCATCGCCGACCGCACGCGCAATCAGGGTGATTAGCGTGCCAGAGACCGCGCCGAACCAGACGACGTGCCACGTGTCGGTATGGGCGTTGTAGTGGCGCACAGAGGTGCCGATGCCCCGCCGGCCCGGCTCAGCGCTACCTGTCCGGGAGTTCGGGTAGAACAGTACGTCCTGGACACACCGGCCGTCGAGGGTCCAGCCGAATGACCACGTTCCCGGCTTGTCGTACACGGCGGCCCCGTCGGCGGCGAAGAACTGCACTCGCATGCGCCACTCGCCGACGAACCGGCCGAAAAGCGCGAGGCGGTCGCTCAAGTCGGGATGCGGTGCTGGGCTCGCCAGCTTTGCCGCAAAGCCGTCCACCGTGGCGGTGTAACCAGTCATCATTTTTGTAGGTTAACGCCGGAAGATGCGCGACGCAACCAATAAGATGATTAGGTGGTTAACACTCATGGTGAACGTCAGGTGGCGCCCGGCCGGCTGGAGAGCGTTCGCACGCTTCTGAACAGCTGGTGGATTCCCAACCAGACGCGCGTGGCCGAGGATCGGTTCGACGCGTATGCCGACGAACACCACGTCGCCACGTCCGAGCGGGCACGCCTGCGGGAGTTGCGCGATGACCTGCGGCGTGTGGTGGACCGGTCCGCGCCGGCCGATGCCGTTGTCAACCGATGGATCGCCGAGTTAGACGTCAAGCCTCATGTCGCTGCCGAGTCGGTGGGGTTCTGGCATGCGGCCGGCAGGTGCGGCGACGTCCTCGTCGCGAGCCTGGCCGCGATGTCCCTAGGGCAGTGGACCCGGCTCAAGGCATGCCCGGACTGCCAGTGGGTGTTCTACGACCACAGCCGAAATGCGAGCAAGCGGTGGTGCCTGATGACGGCCGGCGGGCCAGACGGCCGGTCCTGCGGCAGCATCGCCAAAGTCCGTGCCTACCGCGCCCGCGCCCGCCAGAGCGCGTGAGCCCGGTTCAGCGCTAGGGCGGCACCGGCGGCGGACCATCGCATTGTCAGAGGCGGGCGGTAGACAGGCCTCATCGAACTGTTGTCCGATCCGAGGAGGGTTGTCGCCGTGGACTTCGACACGACGATCGCCGACGAGGCCGCCGCCTACCTGAGGAGCGTCACTCCGAACCGCGCCCGCTCGACAGCGGCCAGTGAGCGTCCATCGCCAGGAGAGTGCCTGCGCTGCTATATCCAACGTCTGGTCACGTCCCACGGCTGCGACACCAGCTTGCGTTTCACCCGGCGCTGGCTGAGCGATTCTTCCTTCGCCAACCCTGAGCGACTGTTGCGCTGGTTCGAAAGCAGCGGCGGCTATTGCGACTGCGAAGTGCTTATGAACGTGCTCCCCGACCACTGGCCGCTGCAGCCCGCCGAAGCCGATCCGTAGAAGTGGCGGCGCTTATGCGTCGGGCGCGGCTAGGCCCAGAGCTGCCCCTCCAGGCGCTCCTCCGCGTCGTCGAGTGTGCCCTCGAAGGCGCCGGTCGACAGGTACTTCCAGCCGGCGTCGGCCACGACGAAGGCGACGTCGGCCCGCTCCCCGGCCGCAACCGCCTTACGCGCAACGCCGAGGGCGGCGTGCAGCACAGCACCTGTAGAGATGCCGGCGAAGATGCCCTCCTCCTCCAGCAGCTCGCGGGCCCGGCGGACGGCGTCACGTGGCCCGACCGAAAAGCGCGTGGTAAGGACCGATTCGTCATACAGCTCGGGAACGAAGCCCTCGTCGAGGTTCCGCAAGCCGTACACGAGCTCGCCGTAGCGCGGCTCGGCCGCGACGATCGCCACGCCCGGAACCTTCTCGCGGAGGTAACGCCCGACTCCCATGAGCGTGCCGGTGGTTCCCAGGCCGGCCACGAAGTGAGTGATGGTCGGCAGGTCCGCGAGGAGTTCCGGGCCGGTGGTCGCGTAATGCGCCTCGGTGTTGGCCGGGTTTCCGTACTGGTAGAGCATCACCCAGTCGGGGTGCTCGGCGGCGACCTGCTTGGCCACCCGGACCGCTTCGTTCGATCCACCCGCTGGGGGTGACGGGATGATCTCCGCACCCCACATGCGGAGAAGCTGGCGGCGCTCCTGCGAGGTGTTCTCGGGCATCACGCACACCAGCCGGTACCCCTTGAGTTTGGCGGCCATGGCCAGCGAGATGCCGGTGTTGCCGGACGTCGGCTCCAAGATGGTGCATCCGGGTGTGAGCAGGCCGTCGCCTTCGGCCATCTCGATCATCCGAAGGGCGGGCCGGTCCTTGATCGATCCGGTCGGATTGCGGTCCTCGAGCTTGGCCCATAACCGGACGTCCGGCGCGGGCGACAGCCGCGGCAGGCCGACCAGCGGCGTGCCTCCGACGGCGTCCAGCAGCGAGTCGAACCGCATTCGGTGTCAGCCTCCGGCCACAGCCGGCAGGACCGTCACCGAATCGCCGTCGGTCACCTGCGTCTTGAGACCGTCGAGAAAGCGCACGTCCTCGTCGTTCAGGTACACGTTGACGAACCTGCGCAGGCCGCCGTTCTCGATGAGCCGGTCACGCAGGCCGGGGTGACGCAACTCCAAGTCGTCGATCACTGCGGCGATCGTGTCGCCTGTGCCTTCGACCGCCTTGGCCCCGCCGGTGTACTGGCGCAGGATCGTGGGGATACGAACCTCGATGGACATATTGACTCTCTACGCTCCTCGAACGGTCGGACTCGCCTCATGCGCAACGACCGGACATGTCGCCATCATTCCGCACCCGCCACGATCTGGACGTCCTCCTCGGTGACCTCTCCGTCGACAATGCGGTACGAGCGCACCTCGGGTTCGTCCAGTTCCTCCCTGGTCGACACGAGCAGGTAGTGAGCGTTGGGCTCGGAAGCGTAGGAGATGTCGGTCCGCGATGGGTACGCGTCGGTCGACGTGTGCGAGTGATAGATCACCACCGGCTCTTCGTCCCGGTCGTCCATCTCACGCCACACCTTGAGCTGCTCCATGGAATCGAACCGGTAGAACGTGGGCGAACGTTCCGCGTTGGCCATCGGGATGAAGCGCTCGGGGCGATCCGAACCGATCGGGCCGGCGATGATGCCGCACGCCTCGTCCGGGTGGTCACGACGCGCGTGGGCGATCACAGCATCGACCAGGTCGCGGCGGATTTCCAGCACGACAGCAAAGTCTACGGTCCGGTCGATCACGTTCAGCATGCGCAGCCATGCCGTACTAGGCGCGTGCGGGTGGTACGGCACCAACACGCCTAGTGGTGTGTCAGCCGGAGCAGCGAACAGTTACGTGTTCAGGGCACGCACGAGGGTCTCCTGCACGAAGCCGAGCCACTGGTAGACATCGTGCACGTGGCGGCGCGGGTCGTCCTCCGGCAGCGACTGCCAATGCTCTTCGTCGCCTTCCTCCACGCCGAGCCTGGTCCCTAGTGCGAGCCGCAGGTCGGTCAGCGTCCGCAGCCACGCCTCGGCCTCGTTGCCGTCGAGGTGGACCTTGACCTTCTCCCGCTGCTGCGCGTCGGCGTAGCTGTCGGCGGCCTGGTCAGCGGTCGCGAGGGACGCGAGGACGGTGGCGGCATACGCCGCTTTCTTCTCACGCAAACCCCGCTCGGTGAATCGCCGGAAGTCCGATGCGGCCTCATCGTCCTCCCGATAGGCATCCGGGAACAGCCGCAGCAACACCGGGTCGGTCGGCCGTCCGGGGTCGTCGACGCCCACGCCGCCGAGCACGTCCGCGAGCGGATCGTCGCGATCCTGGGACTGGATGGGATGGTCGCGCACGAGTTCGAGCAACTGGCCCACCAGTGATGCCAGCAGCTCGGTCTCGACCACGTGGAAGGACGCGGACACGCCTCCCCCGCGGGCCCGCCGGAACGCGGTGCTCAGTGTCTACTCCCCCGCCTTCTGCATTGTCGCCCAGAGGCCATAGGAGTGCATCGCCTCGACGTCGCGCTCCATCTCCTCACGCGAGCCGGAGGACACCGCGGCCTTGCCCTTCTCGTGCACATCGAGCATCAGCCGCTCGGCCTTCTTCTTCGGATACCCGAAGTAGGTCTGGAACACGTACGTGACGTATGACATCAGGTTGACAGGATCGTTCCACACCACGGTGACCCACGGCGTCTCCTGCGCAACTACTTCGTCAACGTCGGGCCGCTCAACCTCAACAGGGGCGGTGACCATGCCCCTATGGTGACACTTTCAACGGTCGGCGCGGGAGAGCCGGTGTGGATAAGCTCGTGACTGTGCCGGCAACCACTGCGCTGTTGACCGACCACTACGAGCTGACCATGCTCCAGGCCGCCCTGGCGCACGGCACAGCCCAGCGGCGCTGTGTGTTCGAGCTGTTCGCCCGCCGACTCCCCGAAGGCCGCCGCTACGGCGTCGTGGCAGGCACCGGGCGCCTGCTCACTGATCTGGAGCGATTTCGCTTCGACGACGACGTGCTGGCCGACCTCGAACGTCGCCGGGTCGTCGATTCGCCGACGCTTCGCTGGCTCGCTGACTACAAGTTCTCCGGCAATATCTGGGGGTACGGCGAAGGGGAATGTTTCTTTCCGTACTCCCCACTCCTCGTCGTCGAAGGAAGCTTCGCCGAGGCCGTCGTCCTGGAAACGCTGGCGCTTTCGGTTCTGAACTTCGATTCGGCCATCGCCGCCGCCGCGTCCCGGATGACGGTGGCGGCCGGCGATCGTCCCTGTATCGAGATGGGCTCGCGCCGGACTCATGAATGGGCGGCCGTGGCCGCTGCGCGCGCCGCGTACATCGCCGGATTCTCCTCTACCAGCAACCTCGAGGCGGGGCGCACGTACGGCGTACCTACCCGTGGGACAAGCGCGCACGCCTTCACGTTGCTGCACGACTCCGAGCGGGACGCGTTCACCGCGCAGATCGACTCGCTCGGCAAGAGGACGACGCTGCTCGTGGACACCTACGACGTCGCCGACGCCGTGGCCGTCGGGGTCGAGCTGGCGGGCCCAGAGCTAGGCGCGGTACGTCTGGACTCCGGTGACCTCCTCACGCAGGCTCACGAGGTACGCGCCCAGCTCGATCGGCTCGGCGCCGGCGACACCAAGATCGTCGTCACGAGTGATCTCGACGAACACGCCATCGCCGCGCTTGCCGCCGCGCCGGTCGACGCCTATGGCGTGGGCACCCAACTTGTCACCGGATCGGGCGCGCCGACCGCCGGCATGGTGTACAAGCTGGTCGCTCGGACGGGGGCCGACGGTGAGCTGGTGGGCGTAGGCAAGAAGAGCAAGGACAAACGGAGCATCGGCGGCCGCAAGTATGCATTCCGCCGCAGAACGCCGGACGGAGTGGCCGACGCAGAGGTCGTTGCGATGCACCCGGATCAGCGTGGTGACCACGACCGGCAACTCCTGATCCCGCTGGTTCGCGACGGTGAGGTGGTGGGGGCCGAATCCCTGGCGGACGCCCAAGCTCGGCACCAAGCATCCCGCGCCGAACTGCCGCCAACTGCACTCAAGCTGTCTCGGGGCGAGGCGGCGATACCAACGATCTACGAGGGGACGTGACGCGATGGCCCGCGCGCTCATCGTGGTGGACGTACAGAACGACTTCTGCGAGGGAGGCAGCCTTGCCGTCGGCGGCGGTGCCGACGTGGCGTTCAAGATCGCCGAGGTGCTGCACGAGTGGCAGGAGGCCGGACAAGATCCGCAGGCGACGCAGGCATACGAGTTCGTCGTCGCCACCCGGGATCACCACATCCAGCCCGGCGACCACTTCTCCGACCACCCCGACTTCGTCCACAGCTGGCCGCCGCACTGCGTCGCCGGCACCGACGGCGCGGCATTCCACCCCAACCTCGATCCACAACCTTTCGACGCAGTGTTCAGCAAGGGCGAATACGGCGCCGCATATTCGGGCTTCGAAGGCAAGGCGCAGGATGGGGCCGCCCTCGCCGACTGGCTACGCCGCCGCCAGGTCGATGATGTGGACATCGTCGGGATCGCCACCGACCACTGCGTGCGCGCGACTGCCCTCGACGCCGCACGGGAGGGTTTCCGCACCCGGGTACTACTGGACTTGACCGCCGGCGTCGACCCGACGACGACCGACCGTGCACTCGGCGACATGCGCTCGGCAGGCATAGCCCTCGAAGGCACGCCCACCGTCCACCCCGTCCCCTGACCCCACCGGCGTGATCATCGGCACTTTCCGGGTTATGCAGCCGGAAAGTGCCGATGATCAGCGGGTCAGGCGCTGCGGCCGGCCCACGTCCAGGCGTACGTCCCGTCGTCCGACTCCACGCCACCCTCGCCGAGCTCGAGCGGCCGGAAGGTGTCGACCATGACGGCCAGCTCGTCGAAGTAGTCCTTGCCGAGCGCCCGCTCGATCGCCGACGGCTGCGGCCCGTGGGTATGGCCGCCCGGGTGCAGCGAGATCGACCCCTGGCCGATACCCGAACCCTTGCGCGCCTCGTAGTCGCCGCCGCAGTAGAACATCACCTCGTCAGAGTCGACGTTCGAGTGGAAGTACGGCACCGGCACGGCCAGCGGGTGGTAGTCGACCTTCCGCGGGACGAAGTTGCAGATCACGAAGTTGTAGCCCTCGAAGACTTGGTGCACCGGCGGCGGCTGGTGGATCCGTCCGGTGATCGGCTCGAAGTCCGAAACGTTGAAGGTGTACGGGTACAGGCAGCCGTCCCAACCCACGACGTCGAACGGGTGCGTCGGGTACGTGACGATGCTGCCCACCAGTCCGGACGGGCCGTGGCCGCGGTGCTTGGTGTACACCTCGACGTCTTCCTGCTCGACGATGAACGGTTCGGCCGGCGCGTGGAGGTCGCGCTCGCAATAGGGCGCGTGCTCCAAGAACTGCCCGTACCGCGACAGGTACCGCTTGGGCGGGGCGATGTGCGAGTTGGCCTCGATGACGTATGCCCGCAGCGGCTCGTCGCCGGTCGGCACCCAGCGATGAACTGTGGCCCGCGGGATGATCACGTAGTCGCCCTGGCGGGCCGGTAGCACCCCGAACATGGTCTCGACGGTGGCCTCGCCGGATTCGATGTACACACACTCGTCGCCGATCGCGTTGCGGTACAGCGGGGACGATTCGCCCGCGGCCACGTACGCGATCCGAACGTCGTTGTTGCCCAGCACCATGCGGCGACCAGTGACCACGTCTGCCGCCTTCCAGTCCCGGCCGGGGAACAACTCGTGCAGCTTCAGGTGGCGCGGCTTGAGCGGGTGGTTGGGGACCGTGCGGGCATCCGGAATGTCCCACACTCGCGAGTCGATGATCGCGGCCGGGACGCCCGTGTGGTACAGCAGGGACGAGTCGGAGGAGAAGCCCTCCTCGCCCATCAACTCTTCGTAGTACAGGCCGCCGTCGGGCCGGCGGAACTGGGTATGACGCTTTGGCGGGATCTCACCCACGCTGCGGTAGAAAGCCATAACCTCTCCCTCGCGATCTCCCGGCAATCACAGCGTTGAACGGTGTGGATTGCATCAAGATCGGCACGTGGCTGTTCGGTTATCGGACACCTATGTCCGCTCACTGACACGATGCGCTACAGTCCGACGCGTGTCAATCCCCCTGCTCTTCCACCGGCTGGTCGACGACGCCGCGCTGTTCCCGCCGGGCAACACGCCCATGCCGGACGCCGTGCCCGCGCACGAACGCCACCGCGGCGAGTGGTACGCGCCGCTCGTCGGCCCGTTCCTGTGCCCGGCTTCACGGCTCGGCGAGGTGGGACAGTTCACGAGCGGCCGCGTCGGCGTAATCGTCGTGGCGAGCGGTCCTGGAGACATTGCGCCGGCCGTCGACTCCGTACTCGCCGACCGGCAACTGGAGCTTCGGGGTATCGAGGTGCCGTTGCGCGGCGAGCCGCTCGATGAATCCGCACGCCGGACGCTCGTCGCCCTCGACACGGCCTTGCTCGATGTCGATGACCCCGACCAACTGCCCGTGTACGTCGAAATCCCGCGGGTACCCGGCTGGCGCGACGCCCTCGATCAGGTGGCTGTGGCCGGATACCGGGGCAAATTCCGGACCGGCGGCGAGACGGCCGAGGCGTTCCCCGGCGAGTCCGAGGTCGCCGAATTCGTGCTGGCGTGCCTTGAGTTCGACGTCCGGTTCAAGTTCACCGCCGGCCTACACCACGCCATCCGCAACACCACCGCCGACGGGCTCGAACAGCACGGATTCCTCAACGTCCTGCTTGCCGTCGCCGAAGCGCTCGACGGCGCGGACGCGACAGCGCTGGCGCGCACGCTTGCAGGGCGGGACGCCACGACACTCGCCGACCGGATCCGCACGCTGCCGGTCGGACGAGCCGCTACGGTACGAACCTGGTTCGGCTCGTACGGCTCGTGCAGCATCGACGAACCATTGCAGGACTTGCTCGATCTCGGCCTCGTCACAAGGGAGTGAGCGTGCCGGCTACGTCGTGGGTGCCCATCTCAGACAGCGATCCGTTCGGCGCGCACACCCTGCCTTACGGGGTGTTCTCGACCGTCGGCGAAGATCCTCGGGTTGGCGCCGCCATCGGCTCGTACGTCCTGGACCTTGCGCCGCTCGCTGCGGTGGAGAACCTAGAAGGCGGGCATGTGTTCGCGCAACGCACGCTCAATTCATTCATGGCCCTCGGGCCTCAGGCGTGGACGGCAGTGCGTGGATGGCTCACCGAACTGGTCCGCGACGAAGCGCAGCGCGACCTGGTCGAACCCCATATGGTGCCGGTGGCAGATGTCCGGCTGCACATGCCTTTCGACATCGGTGACTACGTGGACTTCTACTCCTCGCAGTACCACGCTGAGAACGTCGGCAAGATTCTTCGTCCCGATTCACCTGCACTGCCCCAGGCCTGGCGGCATCTGCCGATCGGGTACCACGGCCGCGCGGGGACCGTTGTCGCGTCGGGAACGGACATCGTCCGGCCGTGGGGCCTGCGCAGGGCCGGCGACGAGGTCAAGTACGGGCCATCGGAGCGACTGGACATCGAAGCCGAAGTCGGTTTCGTCGTCGGGGTGCCGTCCGAACTCGGCTCGCCGGTGCCCGTCTCGGCGTTCGCCGGCCACGTCTTCGGTGTCGTGCTGGTCAACGACTGGTCGGCGCGCGACATCCAGGCCTTCGAGTACGTCCCCCTCGGACCGTTCCTCGGCAAGTCGTTCGCCACGTCGATCTCGCCATGGGTCGTCCCGCTCGCCGCGCTGGAAGAAGCTCGGGTCGCACCGCCGCGCCGCGACCCGGAGCCGGCGCCATACCTGCGCGACGACGAACCCTGGGGGCTTGCGCTTGAGTTGGAGGTGTCCTGGAACGGGACGACCGTGGCCCGGCCGCCGTTCGCCACCATGTACTGGACGGCGGCCCAGCAACTCGCCCACCTCACGGCCAACGGGGCGTCGCTGCGCTGCGGCGATCTGTACGCGTCGGGAACGGTCAGCGGGCCCGAACGCGACCAACGCGGTTCGTTCCTCGAGCTGTCGTGGAACGGCACCGAGCCGGTACGCCTTGCCGACGGAAGCACCCGGTCCTTCCTTGAGGACGGCGACGAGGTCACCATTTCCGCAACCGCACCTGGCCCGGACGGCACCCGCATCCAGCTCGGAGCCGTCACCGGCCGGATCATCCCGGCCTGAACCGACCAATGGATCAGGCTGGTGATCGCCGCCAATAGAATCGAAACCGGTGATGCGATCAGAGGCCGGTTCGGCCGTCGCGATTTCCGCGGCCGCCTACCTCATCGGCGCGGTCCCGGTCGCCCAGATCATCGCGCGCCGGACGTGCGGAGCAGACCTGCGGCGGATTGGGACGGGAACGGTGTCGGCGGGCGCGCTGCTTGTGGTGTCCGGGTCCGGCACGGTGGTCACGGCCGGTGCCCTTGACGTCGTTAAGGGAATGGCTGGCGCGCTGCTGGCCCGGCCCTCACGGCGTCCCCTACTGGCGGCGGCGGCCGCGGGGGCGACCATCGCCGGCCACAACTGGTCACCGTTCCTTCACGGCGCCGGTGGCCGGGGCTTCTCACCGGCCGTGGGGGCGCTCGGCGTCCTTGCGCCCGAAGGCGCCGCCGTCCTTTTGGCGGGAGTCGCACTCGGGCGCGCGGTCGCCGGCGACTCGGCGACCGGAGCACTCGCGGCCTACACCGGGCTGCCCTTCGTGTTGTCCAGAACCCGCGGGCGAACTGGAACGCTGACCGCCATGGCAGTGCTCGTGCCGATCTTCGGCAAGCGGATGGCCGGCAACCGGCGCGCGGACGAGGTAAGCACGTACCTCTGGCGGCTGCTCTACGACCGGGATCAGCGATCGAAGCCATGACCGTGGCCGTTCTTACCGACACGGCGGCATCCATCGGCCGCCACCTTGCCGACGAATGGGACGTCCGGCTGGTGCCGCTCACTATCGCCGTAGCCGGGCGAACGTACAGAGACACCGAAATCGACCCGTGCAGCCTGCCGACCGGGCGGATCACGACGTCTGGGCCACCGCCGGGCGAGTTCCTTGCCGCCCTCGCGGACGCCCGGGACGGCGCGGTCATCGTGACCGTCGCCGCCTCGCTGAGCAGCACGAATGCGTCCGCCAGGGCATCCACGACGGTCATCGACGTCCCCGTCGAGATCGTCGACAGCGGGACCGCTGCCGGCGCCCAAGCCCTGGTCGTCCTGGCCGCCGCCGAACAGGCTGCTCACGGCGGAAGTATTGATGAAGTCGCTCAGGCGGCCCGAGCAGCGGCGGGTGAGGTGCAGTTGGTGGGTTGCCTGGCCGACCTGGAAGGGCTGGTGCGCAGCGGCCGTGTCCCCGGCCTGGCCGCTACGGCGGCCCGCAAGACCGGCATGCAATTCATGTTCAGGCTTAGGGGCGGGACAATCCGGCCCATCAAGCCGGCCATCAGCCGCAGTGCCGCTGTTGAACGGATGGCGAACCTGTGCATGATGTCGGCTCGCGCCGGCTCGGTGGCCGACATCGTCACGCTCGGCGATGACGCGGATCTCCGGTCTCGGTTAACACACGCGCAGAACACCGGACGATTGGCGGTCCGACGCCTGTACGCAGGCACCTTCGGCACGGCGATTACCGTCTATACCGGGCCGCATGTCACCGGGCTGGCCTGGCGGTGGAGGCGCTGATCGGGGCCACCGCTGGACATGCCGCGTTCGCCGATAGCCGGACATTAAGCTGAGCCGGGTGAAGCTGATCGAGCGCGAGGCCGCCTTGGCAGCGCTTGATGAGCGACTGGCCGAGGCTCTCCAAGGGGACGGCTCGGTGGTTCTGGTCCATGGCGAAGCAGGCATCGGCAAGACGAGCTTGTTGCGGACGTGGACCGCCAACTTGCCGCAGGGTATTCGACTCGCGTGGGGCGCGTGTGATCCGCTCACCACACCAAGCCCGCTTGCGCCCCTTCGCGAGGCAGCCCCGGAGTTGGGCGGAGACGTAAGCCGGGCGCTCGGCAGCGGTGTGTCCACTATCGAGGCGTTCGCAGCAGTTGTCGCCGAACTGCGGAAAAGGACGCGTGTCGTCGTGTTCGAGGACCTGCAGTGGGCCGACGAAGCGACGCTGGACCTGCTGCGCTACGCCGGCCGGCGCATCGAGTCGACTCCGTCCATGCTGGTGCTGAGCGTGCGTGATGACGAGCCGGCGGACACCGCCGCGTTGCAGGCGGTCATCGGGGAACTCAGCCGTGCCGGCGTACTCACCCGCGTACGGCTGCGGCCCTTGTCACCGGCCGGCGTCGCCCGACTGTTGGCCGGACGCCGGGACGATGCCGATGTTGTGTACCGGCGGACCGGTGGCAACCCGTTCTTCGTGACAGAAGTGACCGAACATGCCGACGAACCGGTGCCCGACACCGTTCGCGATGCAGTGCTCGCACGCCTCGCCACGCTGCACGATAAGGAACGGGCGGTCCTGGAGCTCCTGGCGTGCGTACCCGGCCGAGTCGACGACACGCTGGCCGCCACACTTGTCGAGGGCGGCACCGCACTTGACGGGTTGATCGCCAAGGGGCTGCTGTCCGTGGAAGGCCGCGGCGTCACCTTTCGGCATGAATTGGTCCGGCTGGCGGTCGTGGAGTCACTTCCCGCCTTTCGTCGCCGTGACTTGCATCGCACGATCCTGGCGGCACTCGAGCAGCGAACCGACACGGACCCTGCGGTCCTCACTCACCATGCGGTGCAGGCGGCGGCAGCCGACCGGGTACACCTGCATGCCCGCCTGGCGGCGGCGGACGCGGCCGCGGCCGGCGCTCACCGCGAAGCGGCCAGCTTCCTGCTGGCCGCCCTCGAAACCGCTGACCGGCTCGGTGCGCGGGATCGGGCGGAATTGCTCGAGGCCCGCTCGTACGAGCTGTACTTGACCGATCGGGTCGACGAGGCGATCGCCACGCGGGAAGAAGCGGTTGCGCTCCGCGCACAGATCGGCGATACGATCGCCGTCGGGTCCGGCCACCGCTGGCTCTCACGGTTCTCCTGGTTTTCCGGGCGGCGAATGCAAGCTGAGCGTCACGCTGAGCGTGCCGTGGAGTTGCTCGAAGAAGCCGGCGACGGCCGGGAACTCGGTTTCGCCTACAGCAACCGCTCGCAGCTGGTCATGCTGGCACGCGACGAGGCCGCTGCGATCACGTGGGGCGAGCGCGCGCTCGAAGTGGCCGAACGGCTCGGAGACGTCGAGTTGCGGGCCCACGCACTGAACAATGTGGGCACGGCGCTCGGACATATCGGCGACCCCAAGGGTCACGACATGCTGATTGAGAGCGTCGCCCTCGCCCGTCAACACGGCCTGGACGAACACGTAGCGCGCGGCTACACAAACCTCGTCTGGCAGGCGGTCGAACACCGGCAGTTCGCGTACGGCGAGCCTCTGTTGCGCGAGGGTCTGGCGTTCGCGGCTCAGCGCGACCTCGACGCCTGGCGGCGATACATGCTCGGCTGCCGGGCCCGCCACCACCTGCTGCGTGGGCGGCTGACGGCGGCCGCTGACGACGCCACCGCAGTGTTGGCAGAACCGGCGAGCCCGGTGAGCCGAATCTGGCCGCTGATGGTCCTTGGCCAGGTTCGTACTCGGCGCGGGGATCCCGGCGCGGGCGAGGTACTGGCCGAGGCGTGGGCGCTCGGGGTGCAGGTGGGTGAGATTCTACGGCTGGCGCCGCTGGTAGCCGCACGCGCTGAGCACTCTTGGGCGGCAGGGATCGAACCTCCGCTTGACGAGTTCCGCGACGTCTACAAACAGCTTCGCACTGTCCACGACGGGTGGCTGGTGGGAGAAGCCCTGACTTGGTTACGCCGGATCGGCGAAGCCGTCGAGCCTGCGCCGGACGTGGTCCTGCCAGAGCCGTACCAACTCGAACTGGCCGGCCAGTACTTTGCCGCAGCGTCGGTCTGGCGCGAGCTGAGCTGCCCCTACGATGCGGCTATCGCGCTTGCCGACTCAGGTACCGAGCAGGGATTGCTCCAAGCGCTGGAGCTATTGACCGAACTGGGCGCGGAGGGTACGGCACGTCGCGTTCGCCAGCAGCTGCGCGAGCTCGGTGCATCGGGCGTGCCCCGGGGCCCGCGACCGACGACCCGAGCCAACCCCGCACTACTCACCGCCCGGCAGGTTGAAGTTGTCGCGTTGCTCGCCGCCGGCCTGACCAACGCGGAGATCGCCGACGAGCTGGTGATATCGCCGAAGACCGCCGGCCACCACGTGTCGGCGATCTTGGAGAAACTGGGCGCCCGATCGCGGATCGAGGCCGCCAACATCGCTCGCGAACTGGGGCTCACTGGGTGATCCGCACTCTCCAACATGGGGATCGGCGCTCGCCAACATAGGAATTCCACCCGATGTAGGGCCCCGTGGTGCGCTCATACGTTGCTCATGTCGCTCAACAACCAACCAACCCGAAGGAGACGACATGAACCTCTACGCAATTCGCCGCCGGGACTACTGGGGCACCCCTGAGCAACTCCAGGCGACGGCGGCCAAGTCGGCGCAGGTCGGCGAGGAGATGGCCGACGACGTCCGCTGGATCCGCAGCTACGTGGTCCAGGAGGAGTCGGGCAAGCTCGGCACGGTCTGCATCTACCAGGGCACCAGCCCGGAGAAGGTGCGCGAGCAGGCCGAGCGCAGCGGCATGCCGGCAGACGAGGTGTCCCTCGTGATCGACACCGTCCTCGTCCGTGAAGACCCAGTAGCCGCCGCCCTCTGACGCTACGTCCACATCTTTCGAAAGGATTCTCATGTACCGCTTCCAGACCGCAAAGTCTCGCCGGGCTCTTATCGCGCTGGCCCTGCCGGTGATCGCCGCCGCTTCGCTGGTGCCGGCCTCGATGGCCGCCGCCGACGCGACGTGTTCCGGCACGCTCGACATCGCCAACCACGGCGAGCACATCGTCGCCGACTACATCACCGGGCTCGGCCGTGAAAACGTCGAGTGGTCGCCGAGCGGCGGCCTCGTCGGTGAAGCACTGGCCGGCACGGGTGCCGCGGTGCCCGGCGCGCCAGGCCCGGGCTCGCACTTCGTGCACGGCTTCGCACCCGGCGCGTCGTTCTGCCTCGACCAGTCCCAGTCGCCGGGCGCCCACCCCGGCCCGTAGCCAAGGCTTTCCGTCCACCACCCCCTCGTTGATCACGGGCGAATGGCCCCTTCCGCACTGCCGGAAGGGGCCATTCGTCCATGATCAACGGCTAGACGGCGCGCTGGTAGGCGCGGAATGCCCGCGCCGACAGCCACGTCATGACGACCGCAAGCGCCGCCAGCAGGGCGATCCGCCCGCCGACCAGACCCCAATCGGGGCTTGCGGCCAGCGCCTCACGGCTTGCCACCACCGCCCAGTCGACCGGGTTGAAGGTAGCGACCGTCCCGATCCAGTCCGGCAGCAACGCCGGCGCCATCAGCGTCGAGGACAAGAACAGCAGCGGGAATGCCAGGAACTGGAAGATGCCGATCAAAGCTTCTCCAGTCCGCAGCAGCAACGCGGCCGCACACGAAAGCGCCGCGAACAGCACCGCCAGCAGCACCGCCGCGGCGAGCACGACGAGTATGCCGACGACGCCGCCGTCGTATCGCGCACCCATGAGCAACGCGACGCCGAACACGATCAGCGACTGGACGATAGTCACGGCCGCCTGGTACACCAGGATGCCGTTGATGATCGCGACGCGTCGCACCGGCGAAGCCAGGTAGCGGTCCATCACGCCGCGGTCCATGTCATCGATGAGCGTGTTGCCTGCCCAGCCGGCGTTCATCATCGCGGTCATCACGATCACGCCAGGGGTCAGGTAAGCGACGTAACTGGTGCCACCGAACCCCGGCAGCTCGACCACCCGCTCGAACAGCTGGCTGAACAGCAGCAGCCACACCATCGGCTGGATAAGAGTGAACGCCAGGTACGCCGGCTGCCGGTACAAGATCCGCACGGTTCGGACGGCAAGGTGCGTCGAGTGTGCAAGAGCGGTTGTCATGCCGCGACCTCCTTCGTGCCGGCCTCGTCGGCGGCCTGAAACGACCGGCCGGCGTGACGCAGGTAGACATCGTCGAGGGACGGACGGGCGACGGTGACCGACGCCAGCGGGATCTGTGCGGCGTCGAGCGCGGCGAGCACGCCCGGCAGGGTGGCTGCACCATTGCCGACACGTGCCCGCACCATCGCACCGTCCGTGGCGACCTCACGAACGCCGGTAACCGTTTCGATGGCCGTGCGAGCGTGACCGTTGACGGCGGGCTCGGCCAGCTCGATCTGCACCGTGTCGCCGGACAGTTCGCCCTTAAGCTGCTCAGGCGTGCCCGCTGCTACGACTTGGCCGCGATCGACGATCGCCAGCCGGCTGGCGAGGCGGTCGGCCTCGTCCAGGTAATGCGTGGTGAGCAGGACGGTCAGGCCATCGGACCGGGTCAGCTCCGCGATCTCGGACCACATGTCGGCTCGTGCCTCGGGGTCCAGGCCCGTGGTGGGCTCGTCCAGGAAAAGCACCTGCGGACGGTGGATGAGCCCGAGTGCGACGTCCAACTTGCGCTGCATGCCGCCTGACCAAGACTTGGTGATGCGGCCGGCAGCCTCTGTCAGGCCGAACCGCTCGAACAGCTCGGCCGAGCGCTGTTTGATGTGCCGGCTGGACAAGCCGTAAATGCGGCCCTGCAGGGTGAGGTTCTCCCATCCCGTCGCGGTGGGGTCGAAGCACGGCTTCTGCGGCACGTAGCCGATCACGCGCCGGACGCCGGCGGGATCTCGTCGCACATCGATCCCCCCGACGGAGGCCTCGCCGGTGTCGGGCGAGGCGAGCGTGGTGACGATCTTGACGGTTGTGGACTTGCCGGCGCCGTTCGGGCCGAGCAAGCCGAAGACGGAACCGGCTGGGACGGCGAAGGTGACGCCGTCCAGCGCCCGGACCGCCTTGGCGCCTTTGCCATACGTTTTGGTCAGGCCGGACGCCTCGATGGCGAGGCGGGTCGATTCGGACATGGTTCTCCCTCCAAGTGGGTGAGGAGAGCCGATGTGCCGCGACTGGCCTACGCTTACAGGTGCGACGCCTTGGGCTGTAGGCCCCCGTGGTACTCGGCTCAAGCGTTTCGGATGGCCCCTGGCTGGTGGTGTTGCCGCACCGCGGTCGGGGGCCGTTCTGCTACTCGAATTCGTGCGCGTGGTCGATCCAGGCGAAGTCCTCCTTGAACTCTTCGATCACGATGGCCCAGATCTCGTCATGCGACAGACCTGTGCCGCGAAGCTCATGAATCCGCCGCCAGCCGGCGAGCCCACTGAACGAGCCGTTTCGCATGTCGTCCAGCAGGGCGGTCAGGAACTCCACCTCCGCAGCGAGAATGGCGAGCTCATACTCGTGCTCCACGGCGAACAGGCGCGGCATGCCACCATCGAGGGCCCGGGCGATCAGCTTCTGGCCGTTCTCCAGCGCGGCCCGCTGCGTCGACAGGCGGCGCTCGAGCAGTTCGGTGGCCTCTTCCGGCGGCAAGGCGGGCATCAGCGACAGCGCCGCTTCGAACTGGGGGAAATCTTTGACCGGCTTGCTGAGAAGTTCGCTGAGCCAGTCGATCATCTCCTGCTGGCCGGCTTCGGTGATTGCGTACACGGTTCGTTCCGGCCGGTTACCCGCCCGAACGGTCTCGCGAACTTCGATCAGTCCGCGGTTCTGTAGCGACTCCACGACGGAGTAGAGCGACCCATAATTGATCTTGATGCTGTCTTCCTTGCGGCGCTCCTTGAGCGTGGCCGACATCTGGTACGGATGCATCGGCTGCTCGTACAGCAGCACGAGCACCGCGAGAGCCAGCGGGTTTCGTCGAGTCGCCGCCATACTCGCCTCCGTACATCCGATCTCGGTTACTCTGAGTCGAGTATTATGGGCAGGGTATGGCGTTGTCAAGACCTAATCGGCTTGTTGTGGTGGCGGTGGTGGTGGTCGGGCGTCCGCGAGGAGATCAGGTGATCTAGGAGGCGGCGACCCAGTCGGCGAGGCGGTTGATGGCGTCGAAGGTGGGGTTGCAGTACTTCTTCAAGAAGTCCTGCCCCGGCTCCTCGTCCTCGCCCAGTTCGGCTGCAGCCTCCAGCGCCGCTCCGCCGTCGAAGTCAACACACGAAATGCGTACCGACAGCTCATGCTCGGGACGGCCGAAGACGCTGCCCGGCAGGAACGCCACTCCGAGGTCGTCGAGCGCCCGGTCGCACAGTTCCCGGCTCGACTTGATGCCCCGCGCCGACAGCCGGGTCCGCGGCTCGCTGAAGTTCGGAAACAGATAGAACCCGCCCTTAGGTACGGCGAGTTCGGCACCTACCGAACGCAGCCGGTCGTAGCTGTACAGCATCAGCCCCCGCAAGACCTTCCGCGACCGGTCGAGGTAGTCGTCCCACTCCGCGCTCGGCTCGAAGCCGTGAATCGCTGCGTACTGGATCGGCGCCGAGGTCGAGGTGAATGTCTCGCTGGCCACCGCCGCCATAGCGTCGACCAGCCAGCTCAGCGTCGCCGGAAAGGCGAATGCCCCGAGCCGCCAGCCGCCGGCACCGCCCCATTTCGACAGGCCGTTGCTGATGATCGTGCCCTCGGGGTAGAACCGCGCTATGGAGACGTGATCGCCATCGAAGCGCAGGCCGCTGTATATCTCGTCGGCGAGCAGCAGCACCCGGTACTTGCGGGCCACCTCCGCGATCTCGCGCAACTGCTGTTCGGAGTAGGCAGAGCCGGTCGGGTTGCCCGGATAGTTGAGGATCAGCAGCCGGGGACGGTGCGGGTCGGCGGCGCACAAGGTCTCCAGCGCCTCGGGAGTGACACCCAACCCGGTCTCGATCTCGGTGGGCAACCAATGCAGGTTACGGCCGATGATCCGGGCCTGCGGCGCGTACGACACCCAACTCGGCGCGGGGATGACGAGATCGCCGTAATAGACGAGCTGGACGAGGAACATCAGCTCCTTCGTGCCGGGCCCGATGAGCACGTTTTCGGGCAGGTATTCCAGGCCTTGAGTGCGCCGGTAATAACCGACGATTGCGCGGCGTAGCTCGGGAAGGCCCTTGACCGCGAGGTAGTCCTTTTCGGCGGCGTGCTCACGCAGCGCGCGGACCATCACGTCGGGTACCGGAAACGGTGATTGGCCCAGCCCGAGCCGGACCACATCCTGCCCGTCACGGACCAACACGGCACAGCGCTCGTTGATCGCTACCGTCGCCGACTTCGACAGGCCCCGCACGTTTAGATTCAGCTGGACCTGCGGTGATAATTCCGCTTCGACCACTCCGTTAGTGACTGAGGCAGCCACCGGTTCCTCTTTCAACACCTGGTCCCCCTCATGACCTGCGGTACCTCCCCGCGCTGCCAACCATAACTAGGCCGTCACGGCTATCTCAGTTGCCGCCGCATCGTGGACAAAATTCAGCCGCCCGACCCGTCCGGCGGCTGCCAGGTCGTTCGCGGCAATCTGCGTTATCTGCTCGTCCCGTCCCTGAACGGTGACGCGCGCGAGTTCAGCCCGCATAGAAAGCTGATGCCCGGATTTGATGGCGCGAATCCCCGAGAGGGCTGCTGCGGTTGTTCGCAGCACATTCGCCGAGCCGCCGGTTGGCAGCTCGTGCGGAGACGGCCACGCCGCCCGGTGGATGGATCCGTCGCGGAACCAGGACCAGACCTCCTCGGTCACGAAGGGCATGATCGGCGCCAGCAGCCGGAGCTGGACATCGAGGCCGAGCCGCAGCGCCGTCGCGGCCGACACTGCTGCGGGCTCTCCGCGTTCCCCGTAGGCGCGGTCCTTGACCAGCTCGACGTAGTCATCGCAGAACGTCCAGAAGAACCGTTCGGTCGCCTCGAGCGCGCTCGTGTAGTCGGATCGCTCGAAAGCCTCGGTCGCGGTCTGCACGACATCAGCCAACGCTGCCAGCATCGCCAGATCGAGTGGCTCGGTCACGGGGTGGGTTGTCCGGCCCGTCGCCCGCTCCGTCGCAGGCAGTGGACTCGTCCGGCCGGACAGCGGGGCGACGAAGCGGCCGACGTTGAGAATCTTCGTTGCCAGCCGCCGGCCGACCTTCATCTGCGCCTCGTCGAACGGAGTGTCCATACCGGGACGAGCGCCGGCCGCCCGCCAACGCACCGCGTCCGCGCCGTACTTGTCCAGCACGCCGATCGCCGTCGTGGCGTTGCCAGCCGACTTGCTCATCTTCTTGCGGTCCGGGTCCACGACGAATCCCGAAATGGCCGCGCGCCGCCACGGCAGCGACCGGTGTTCCAGATGAGACCGCAGCACGCACGTGAACAGCCAGGTCCGAATGATCTCGTGGGCCTGGGCATGCAGGTCCATCGGGAAGGTCCGGGCGAACAGGTCAGGGTCGCGCCCCCAACCGCAGACGATCAGGGGCGTCAACGACGACGTCGCCCAGGCGTCCATGACGTCCGGATCGGCAGCGAAGCCACCCGGGCGGCCCCGCAGTGACTCGTCGAAGCCGACCGGCGGTTCCGACGCCGGGTCCACCGGCAGGTCGTCCTCCGCGGGAACGATCACCTCGTCGTACTTGATCGCGCCGTCGTCGCCGATGCGGTACCAGACGGGAATCGGCACGCCGAGGAATCGCTGCCGGCTGATCAGCCAGTCACCGGTCAGACCGGCCACCCAGTGCTCGTACCGGTGCCGCATGAACTCCGGCACCCAGTCCAGCTCACGCCCGCGGCGAAGCAGCGCATCCCGCAGACCGTCGTCCCTTCCCCCGTTGCGGATGTACCACTGCCGGCTGGTGACGATCTCCAGCGGGTTGTCGCCCTTCTCGTAGAACTTGACCTGATGGACGATCTTTTGCGGCTCGCCGACCAAGTCCCCCGACTCGGCCAGCAACTCCACGAGGCGGCGCCGCGCCGATGCCGCAGTGCGCCCGGCGAGCTGCTGGTACGGTTCGGCGTTCAACCCGTCCGGCGGGGCGGGCAGGAACCGGCCATCACGCCCCATGACCGCCCGGATGGGCAGGTCGAGCTCGCGCCACCAGGTGATGTCCGTGACATCCCCGAACGTGCACACCATGGCGACCCCGGTGCCTTTGCTCGGATCGGCCAACCGGTGGGTCAGCACGGGCACCTCGGCACCGAACAGCGGAGTCCGCACGGACGTCCCGGCCATGCCGGCGTACCGCTCGTCGTCGGGGTGCACGACCAGCGCGACACATGCGGGCAGCAATTCCGGGCGAGTGGTGTCGACCAGGACCGCACCGTCGGAAGCAGTGAACGCGAGGCGGTAGTAAGCGCCGGGACGCTCGCGGTCCTCGATTTCAGCCTGCGCCACCGCGGTCCGAAAGCCGGTATCCCATAACGTCGGCGCCTCGGACTGGTAGGCCTCGCCGCGGGCCAGATTGCGCAGGAAGGCCCGTTGCGACACAGCACGCGCCGTGGCACCGATCGTGGTGTACGTGAGCGACCAGTCGACCGAGAGGCCGACTCGGCGCCACAGTTCCTCGTAAGCCTGCTCGTCCTGCGCGGTCAGGCGCTCGCAGAGTTCGACGAAGTTGCGGCGCGAGACGGCGATCGGGTCGGCGGCCGGCCGATCCGGCAGAACCAGATCGGGATCGTAGGGCAACGACAGGTCGCACCGGACGCCGTAGTAGTTCTGAACCCGGCGCTCGGTCGGCAACCCGTTGTCGTCCCAACCCATCGGGTAGAACACCTCGCGGCCGCGCATCCGCTGGTAGCGGGCGATCGCGTCGGTGTGGGTGTACGAGAACACGTGCCCGACGTGGAGGTTGCCGGACGCCGTCGGCGGTGGTGTGTTGATCGAGAAGACTCGATCGCGGGGTGCGGAGCGGTCGAACCGGTAGGTCCCCTGCTCAGCCCAGCGGGCGGCCCACTTCTCATCGAGCCCATCGAGGGCAGGCCGCTGTGGAATGTCTCGTGGCATGGTGGCTCACCTAGGTGTAGGAGCGCCCGGCAGATGTGACCGCCGGGGCGCCGGCGGAATCGTGGTGCGAGTGCGCGCCTATGCGCGCACGGCTACTCGCGCCCGAACCGAGCCGGTGCGGGCACGCACGAGATGCCGGCTGACTGCCACGCCGAACAGCATACGCGATCGCCGAGTTCCGACCGGAGCCTGCCGGCCGGTGCTACTTCTCGAACTCAAGCCGCTCCGGGTCACCCGCGGCCGGTTCTGGGCCGACACCGGCCGGCGCCGAACTTCCCGGCAGGGTGAATCCGAACGGCGAGGCGTCCGCAGGATCGACACACCGGCTGAACCCACTTTCGGTGTAGACGATGGCCGGCCGAGGGAAGACGTTGCCTTGGGCGCCGCCGGCGTACCAACCTCCCTGATCAAGACACTCCGCCCAGTCCCACACCTCCACGTTGTCCACCGGTCGGCCGTCCTGGTCGTAGATCCGCACGCCTTCGAGCAGCCGGCCATCCTCGTCGTACAGGAACAGGTTGAGGATGGCAGAGCCGTCGTTGTGATGAAGGCCGTAGTAGTCGGGTTCGTAGTACGGCTCGTCGTACCAGACCGACAGGTAGCTATCGCTGGAGCCGGCCAGCACTAGAACCGCCGGCGTGAGCACCGTGAGCACGGCGTTGCCGGCGACCTGAACCAGCCGCCGCCATCCGAACAGGGTGCCCCGCACCGCCTGCCGGCCGAGCCACACCGATCCGATGGCCGCGGCGGCGAGCACAACCATGGCAATCGGTGTGCGTGGAACCGGAAAGGCAAGCCGGGCACCCAAGGCGACCAGCAGCACCTGGGTGGCGACCCACGCCCGGAGCAACCACCACGCCGGACGCAGGGACACCACAAAATCGACGGTCGCCGCGCCCCACGGCTTCGCTGTCAGCGCCGCAATCCAGCTCTCCACCCGTCGCACGTCGGGCAGCTCGCGGAGTACCGATGCGGCGTCGCCCGAACGGCGCCGGACCAGTACCCATTCGCCGAGCGCCCCCAACACAACGGCGCAGCCGAGCAGGTACGCGGGCGTCAACGGCGGCCCGTCCGCGAACATGAGCACGAGCCCTAGTGCGGCCACCGCCGCCCCTGCCCGGGAGAGCCAGGTAACGAGGAACCTCATCAGCCCGAGCGGCGCGGCCATCCGGCTGCGACGTACGCCACCCTCCGGGAATCCGGCGGCCGCTCTTAGCTCGGCGGCATACTGCTCCGGCGTGCCCAATCGGTCTTCAAGCGCGGCTTCAGACGCGTCGCCGCCGAGTTCGGCCATCACCTGCTCGAGATGTTCCGCGACGTCTTCAACCACCTCGGCCACCTCGTCGTCCGGCAGGTCGGCGAGCGCATCTCGTACCGCATCGACATAACTGGCGGCGGCGGTTGTCTGGATCGTGTTCACGCGACCTCCTTCGCACCGGTCTCGAGTAGGGCGGTCATGGCATCGGCGAACTCCCGCCAGGTCTTCGTCGACTCCGCGAGCAGGTCACGCCCGGCAGCGTTCAGCCCGTAGTACTTGCGGTGCGGCCCTTCGTCCGACGGCACGACGTACGTGGTCAGCCCGCCGGCGCGGTAGAGGCGGCGAAGCGTCCCGTACACCGATGCGTCCCCCACGTCGGTCAGCCCGGCGGCACGAAGCCGGCGGACGACGTCATAGCCATAACCGTCCGAGTCGCGGAGGACGGCGAGCACGGCGAGATCCAGGACTCCTTTGAGGAGCTGGCTGGTGTCCATGCAAGTCCCTTCGTCAGCAGTGCTGTGCTGAGGACACTATTGCGCTATCCGGAGTACTACACAAGAGCCAGATGTAGGCGTGTCGGCGCACGCGGCCGGTTTGACAGACTTGCGGTCCGTGCCCAGAGTCGTCCTTCTCGCCGGTCCGTCCGGCAGCGGAAAATCCCACCTGGCCCGATCCAGCGGGTTGCCCGTGATCACCCTGGACGACTTCTACCGCGACGGCAGCGACCCGGCCCTGCCCCGCCACCCTGAACTGGGCATCGTCGACTGGGACCATCCGGATGCGTGGGACGCCGCTCGCGCGGTCGATACGCTGGCCGCCATCTGCGCCACTGGCACGGCGGACATTCCGGTGTACGACATTGCGCACGATCGGGCTGTGCGCACCCAACGGTTCTCCGTCGGCACGGCTCCGGTTTTCGTTGCTGAGGGCCTGTTCGCTGCCGATATCGTCCCGGCCTGCCGCGAGCGCGGCATCTTGGCCGATGCGATCGTGGTGCGGCGCAGGCCGTGGAAGAACTTCGTCCGCCGCCTGGTCCGAGATCTGGCCGAACGGCGCAAGCCGCCACTGACCCTGGTGCGCCGCGGGCTGACCCTGTGGCGGGCGGAGCGATCGCTGCTGCGTCGGCAGATCGAACTCGGCTGCCGCCCGATGAACGCAGCGGAGTTCAGGCGAGCGCTGGCGGCACTGGCCGTGGAGCCGCAGCAGCCGGCCTGACCGCCGTGAGATCGCCTACGTCGCGCGTGGCCGCCGAGCCCGCGAACCTAGGACCGAGCCGGGCCATTCACTTCAAGCCGCGGATCCGGGCGAACGCCCGCTGCGCTCCGAGGTTGGCGTACCCCGGCTTGATCACGTCGTTGATCAAGGCCAGCCGCTCGTCGAACGGCACGAACGCACTCTTCATCGCGTTGACGGTGAACCAGCGGAAGTCGTCCACGTCGTAACCGAAGGCCTCGGCGAGCAATTCGAACTCCCGCGAGGCAGACGTCGCGCTCATAAGCCGGTTGTCGGTATTGACCGTGACGCGGAAGCGAAGGCGGGTCAACAGCCCGATGGGATGCTGGCCGATCGACTCGGCGGCCCCGGTCTGGATGTTCGACGACGGGCACATCTCCAGCGGCACTCGCCGGTCCCGCACGTACGCGGCGAGGCGGCCGAGCGACACCTGGCCGTCCGGTTCGACCGTGATGTCGTCGATGATCCGTACCGCGTGGCCGAGCCGGTCGCAGCCGCACCACTGCAGCGCCTCCCAGATCGACGGCAACCCGAAGGCCTCGCCGGCGTGAATGGTGAAGTGGGCATTCTCGCGGCGCAGGTACTCGAAGGCGTCCAGGTGCCGGGTTGGCGGAAACCCGGCCTCCGCTCCGGCGATGTCGAAGCCCACCACGCCAGCGTCGCGGTAGCGCACGACGAGCTCGGCGATCTCATGCGAGCGGGCCGCGGTACGCATGGCGGTCAGCAGAGTGGCAATCCGGATGGGATGCCCGGCCGCCGCGGCTCTGGACGCACCGAGCCGGAAGCCTTCCTCCACCGCTTCGACGACCTGCTCAAGGCTGAGCCCGCCGGTGAGGTGCTGCTCGGGGGCGTAGCGCACTTCGGCGTACACGACTCCGTCCGCCGCCAGGTCCTCGGCGCATTCAGCGGCCACCCGGACAAGACTCTCGCGGTTCTGCATCACCGCCACGGTGTGGTCGAACGTCTGCAGATAACGCTCCAGCGATCCGGAGTTCGCGGAATCGACGAACCACTTGTTCAGCTCGTCCGGGTCTGTGGCCGGCAGCTCGTGCCCGATGTCGGCCGCCAGTTCGATGATCGTGGCCGGGCGCAACCCGCCGTCCAGATGGTCGTGCAGCAATACTTTGGGAGCAGAAACGATCTCCTCGTGAGTCGGCGCCATGTGATCGACGGTACCGCTTCGCTCTAAGGTGAGCGCTCATGACATCAGTGCTCCCTAATCCAGCGTCGTCGTTCGGCCGCCGGGTCCGCGCCCGGTTCCGTGAGGAGGAGGTCATCTGGCTGACAACTGTCGGCCAGGACGGTACGCCACAGCCCAATCCGGTGTGGTTCATCTGGCCGCACGACGACGAGATCCTCACCTACAACACCCCGTCTGCTCACCGGCTGGCCCACATCGCCGCCCGGCCGGCCGTGTCGCTGCATTTCAACAGCGGCGAGGACGGCAATGACGTGGTGGTGGCCCGCGGCATCGCCGAACGCGTCGACCACGACCCGCCCCCGCACCAGTCACCCGCCTATCTGGCCAAATACCGCGACGCGATGATCACGATAAGTGGCAGTCTCGAGGCGTTCTCCGCCGAATACTCCGTTCCGGTCCGGGTGCGGATGACCCGTATCCGCGGCTACTAGGAACGCTTAGCCCTGCGCGACTCCCTACCCTGCCGGTAGGCTCGTGATCATGGCGAGCAGCGTCTACGTCGCCTCCGCCGAGGGCGAGTCCGGCAAGTCGACAGTCGCTCTCGGCGTCCTTGAACTGCTTGTGGGTCGGGTGGGTCGGGTGGGCGTGTTCCGCCCGATCGTGCGGTCCGGCAGCCAGCCCGACTACGTCCTGGAGATGCTGCTGGACCAGAACGGCGTCGACGTGCCGTACGAAGATGCAGCCGGCGTCACGTACGAGCAGGTGCATTCGGATCCGGACGCCGCGCTGACCACCATCGTCGAGCGATACCACGCGCTCGCGGACCGCTACGACAGCGTCGTCATCGTCGGCAGCGACTACACCGACGTCGCCACGCCTACCGAGTTGGCGTACAACGCGCGCATCGCGGTCAACCTCGGTGCGCCGGTGCTGCTCGTCGTGCGTGGCCAGGACCGGTCCGCCGCCGAGGTACGGGCCGTGGCGGACATGGCCGTCACCGAGCTGGCGGCCAACTACGCCAAGCTGCTGGCGATCGTCGCCAACCGGGTAGATCCGGCCACGTTGGACGCGGTACGACAGGCGCTGGCCGGCAAGGTTCCGGGTTATGCGATCCCTGCCGAGCCCTTCTTGACCGCGCCGGCCGTCGCGGATTTGCAGGCAGCGTGCGGCGGCCGACTTGTCAGCGGCGATCCGCATTTGCTCGAACGCGAGGTTATGGGTCTGATCATCGGCGCCATGACGCTGCCCAACGTGCTCGAGCGGCTGGTCGACGGCGGCGTCGTGGTGACCCCAGGAGATCGAGCGGACGTTGTGCTCGGCGTGCTGATGGCGCACGCGTCCCAGACGTTTCCCTCGCTTGCTGGCGTCGTGCTCACCGGCGGCATCGAGCCGGCGCCGGCCATCACCCGGCTGCTCGAGGGTGTCGACACCCGGCTGCCGGTCATCCTGACCGAACAGGACACCTACGACACGGCGACCCGGCTGGCCGCGGCCCGCGGGCGGGTGTCTCGCGACTCGCCGCGCAAGGTGGAGGTCGCTCGTTCGCTGTTCGCATCCCATGTCGACGGCGCGGCGCTGTCGAGCCAGCTGGATGTCACCCGCAGCGAGGTCGTCACACCGCTGATGTTCGAGTACGAGTTGCTCGACCGGGCCAGAACGGCCGGCCAGCACATCGTCCTTCCCGAAGGGGACGAGGAGCGCATCCTGCGGGCCGCTGACACGCTGCTGCGCCGCTCGGTCGCCAAGCTCACGCTCCTCGGTGAGCCGACCGCCATCCACGCCAAGGCGCAACAACTCGGGCTCGACATCTCCGCCGCCCAGGTGATCGACCCCTACGACCCCGAGTTGCGGGAGCGATTCGCGGCCGAATACGCGAGGTTGCGGGCGCACAAAGGCATGACCCCAGACGCGGCGCGAGACGTCGTAGTCGACGTCTCGTACTTCGGCACCATGATGGTGCTGCTCGGCATGGCCGACGGCATGGTGTCCGGCTCGGCGCACACGACGGCGCACACCATCCGTCCCGCGTTCGAGGTCATCCGGACGTCCCCGGGTGTGTCGGTGGTGTCCAGCGTCTTTTTCATGTCCCTGCCCGACCGCGTGCTTGTGTACGGGGACTGTGCGGTGGTTCCAGTCCCGACCGCTGACCAGTTGGCCGACATCGCCATCTCCTCGGCCGCCACCGCCGCCCAGTTCGGGATCGAGCCGCGAGTGGCGATGTTGTCGTACTCGACCGGAGAGTCCGGCACGGGTGCGGACGTCGACAAGGTCCGCGAGGCGACGACCCTAGTCCGCGACCGCCGGCCGGACCTGTCGGTCGACGGGCCGATCCAGTACGACGCTGCCATCGACGCCTCCGTGGCGCAGACCAAGCTGCCCGGCAGTGAGGTCGCTGGCCGAGCCACGGTGTTCGTGTTCCCTGACCTCAACACCGGCAACAACACCTACAAGGCGGTCCAGCGTTCGGCCGGTGCGGTCGCCATCGGCCCGGTCCTGCAAGGGCTCCGCCGGCCGGTCAACGATCTTTCGCGGGGGGCCACCGTGCGCGACATCGTCAACACCGTGGCGATCACCGCGATCCAGGCCGCCACGGGAAACGACAATGGCTGACGCCGTCCTAGTGCTCAACTGCGGCTCATCGTCGATCAAGTACCAGCTGATCGACGAGGCCGGCAGCGTGCTGGGCCGCGGGCTGGCCGAGCGGATCGGCGAGGATTCCGGCCGCCTGACGCACACCGGCCCACGCGGTGACGTAGATCGCTCAGAACCGATCCCAGACCACGAAACCGGGCTGCGGGTCATCCTGAACGCCTTCGACGACGCCGGCCCCGCGCTGGATGACGCCGGACTGGTCGCCGTCGGCCACCGCGTTGTGCATGGCGGCGACCGGTTCGCTGATCCGGTGCTCATCGACGACGACGTCGTCGCGACGATCCGGGAGCTCGTCCCACTGGCCCCGTTGCACAATCCCGCCAACCTGGCCGGCATCGAGGTCGCCCGCAAGATCTTCTCGACAGTCCCCCACGTCGCCGTGTTCGACACGGCCTTTCACCAGACGATGCCGCCGCACGCCTACACCTATGCGGTGCCGCAGCAATGGCACGAGGACTTCGGTGTGCGCCGTTATGGCTTCCACGGGACGTCGGTGGCGTACGTGGCGCGCGAGGCCGCCCGGATGCTCGGCCGCGATCCCGGCGATGCCAACCTGATCGTCGCCCACCTCGGCAACGGCGCGAGCATCACGGCCGTCGCGGCTGGGCGAAGCGTTGACACCTCGATGGGGCTCACCCCGTTGGAAGGCCTGGTGATGGGCACCCGCAGCGGCGACGTGGACCCGGCGATAGTGGCTCACCTGGGGCGGCTCGCCGGCGCTAGCGCCGAGACGGTCGACGAGGCGCTCAACCGCAACAGCGGGTTGCTGGCCCTCGCCGGCGCCAACGACATGCGCGAGGTCCACCGGCGCGCAGACGCCGGCGAGGAGGGCGCATCGCTCGCGCTGGACGTCTACTGCTACCGGCTGCGCAAGTACATCGGCGCATACTCTGCCGTGCTGGGTCGCGTGGACGCGGTCGTGTTCACCGCGGGTGTCGGCGAGAACGATCCCGACGTAAGGGCCCGCTCGCTCGCCGGCTTGGACCGGCTCGGCATCGAGGTCGACGCGGCCTGCAACGAGGCGGCCGAGCGCGGAGCGCGCTTGATCTCGCCGGACGGCTCGCACGTGGCTGTACTGGTCGTCCCGACCAATGAGGAAGTCGAGATCGCCCGCCAGGCCCGCGCCCTCGCCCTACCTCGCTGACTTCAAGCGCCGCGTAGGACGGCGTGGACGAACTGAACCGCGGCCGATCCCTCGCCGACCGCCGACGCGACACGCTTCATCGACGTCGAGCGGACGTCTCCGACGGCGAACACCCCGGGGCGGCTCGTTTCCAGCAGGTACGGGTCACGGTCCAGCGACCAGTAGGTGGGCCTGAGCTGTGGACCGGTGATGAGGAACCCGTGCTGGTCGCGGACCACCTGCTCGTCCAGCCAGTCGGTCCGGGGCCGGGCGCCGATGAACACGAAGAGCCCAGCGGCGGCCAGCTCCTCGGTCGAGCCGTCCGCGGATTCCAGCGTCACGGCTGAGAGCCGTTCGCTCCCGCTGACGCCGGTAACTCGGGTACCGGTCCGCGTCACGATGTTCTCGGCGCGTTCAATTCGGTCGATGAGGTAACGCGACATCCGCTCGTCCAGACTCGCGGCCCGGATAACGATCGTCACCTGCGCTGCCGTTTGCGCGAGGTGCAGGGCAGCCTGGCCCGCCGAGTTGGCGCCGCCGACGATCACCACCTGTTCGCCCTTCCAGGCGTCCGGTTCGAAGCTGCTGGCCCCGTAGTACACGCCCGCGCCGGTCAGTTCGTCAGCGCCGGCGGCTTCGAGTCGCTGGTACTGGACGCCAGTGGCCAGAATCACCGACCCGCAGAGCAGTTCGCGCCCGTCGTCGAGCACCACCATGTGCTGTGGGTATGCGTCCTTGAGCCGGACGGCGCGTCGGGGTGAGACAAATACTGAACCGAACCGCCGTGCCTGCGCCAAGGCCCGGCGGGCGAGCTCCGCTCCGGACACTCCACCAGGAAAGCCCAGATAATTTTCGATCTTCGAGCTCAGTGCGGCCTGGCCACCAGGCGCCTCGGCCTCGATCACCAGTGTCCGCAGGCCCTCCGAGCCGCCATAGACGGCGGCCGCGAGACCTGCCGGCCCGGCTCCGACGACGACCAGGTCGTAGTAGTCCACCTCAGGTCTACCCGGCACACCCAGCGCTTCGGCGACCTCCACCGCGCTCGGGTCGATCAGCACCCGGCCGTCGTCGAGAATCAGCACCGGCAGCACCGGTGCCGGCCCGGCGGCTGCCACCAGCGCTGCGGCATCCGGATGCTCGGCATCCACCCAGCGGAACGGCACCAGGTTCCTGGCGAGGTACTCCCGCAGCCGGTGCGACTCGGCGGACCACCGCTCGCCGATCAGGCGGATACCGCTAGTTGGGCGTGGTCGGGTGGCGTTCCACTCCTCGAGCAGTTCGTCGATAACCGGGTAGAGGTGCTGGTCGGGCGGATCCCACGGCTTCAAAATGTAGTGGTCGAGCGAGACCTCGTTAATCGCCGCGATCGCCGCGTCAGTATCGGCGTAGGCGGTGAGCAGAACCGAGCGCATGTGCGGCTGGAGACCTTTGGCCGCAGCAAGCAACTCCGTACCCGTCTGCCCGGGCATCCGCTGATCTGCCACCATCACCGCGACGGGAGTGCCGCGTCGCGTCGCCCGCTCGACGATCTCCATGGCGTCCGGTCCCGATCCGGCTCCGACGATTCGGTAGCTCCCGCCGTAACGCGCGCGCAGGTCCGCAACCACTGCATCCAGGACCGGCGCGTCGTCGTCAACGCTGACCAGCAGTGGCACGGCCGGCTGTGGTGGGGCATCAGCTGTCATCGGATCTCCTCGCTGGCGGCCGCGCCGGAAGCTCGGCCGAGAACACCGTGTCGCCTGTACGGGACCGTACGGTCAGCCGGCCACCGTGGACGTCGGTCACGATCTGATGCGAGATGTTCAGCCCCAGCCCGGTGCCGTGACCCGGAGGTTTCGTCGTCACGAACGGGTCGAAGACGCGGCCCTGGAGGTCTTCCGGGATGCCTGGGCCGTCGTCGGCGATCTGGACGACGACGCCACCATCCGCGCGCCGCGTACGCACGGTGATTCGTCCGGCTTCGCCCACCGCGGTGATGGCATTGTCCAGCAGGTTCGTCCACACCTGGTTGAGCTGGCCACCGTAGGCGGTCACTACTGGCAGATCGTCGGCGTAGTCACGGACTATCGCGACTCCGGCCGGCAGCTTGTGCTGCAAGATCGTCAGAGTGTCATCCAGCCCGGCGTGGATGTCCACGTCCTGCTGGGGAGCCTGATCCAGGTACGAGTAACCGCGCAGGGCCGCAGTGAGTTCGGCGATGCGGCCGATGCTGTCGCTGATCTGTCGGGCCGCATGGCCGAGTGCCGATCGCACGCCAAACCAGGCGGCGGCCATGCCCGCTCCGTCTCCGAGGTCGGCGACTACAGCTTCGGCATCCTTGGCGGAAACTCCCGCCGCGACCAGGTCCTCGGCCACCGTCCAGACATTCGGCACGCCGTGCCGATCGAGCCGGGCTGCGACTCCGGCTACCTGGTCTTCGCGGTCTGCCGCCGACAACCGAACCAGCTCGGCGGTGGCCACATGATCGAAGGCTCGGATGAGCCGGGCGGCGTCGGGGCGCTCGACGAGCCGGGTAAGGATGTCATCAACGGCGGACAACGAACCGTTGAGCCGGCGCGCGGTGCTCAAGGCAGCCGCCGCCGGGTTGTTGAGCTCGTGTCCAAGCCCGGCGCTGAGCCGGCCCAGCATCGCCAGCCGCTCCTGCTGGCGCAAGGCCAGCTCCTGCCGCAGGTAGTCCTGCTCGACCCGGCGGAGGCGGGCCTGTTCCAGCGCGGTGCGGATGCGGACGCTGAAGATTACCGGATCGAACGGCTTGGGCAGGCAGTCGATCGCGCCCATCTCGATGGCCCGCGCGATGTCCTCGGTGGCCTCGACGGCGGAGATGACCAGCACCGGGATGTCCCGCATGGCCGGGTCGCGCGCCATCGCGGCCAGCACGTCGAAGCCGTCCATCTCAGGCATCAGCAGATCGAGCAGCACCATGTCGATGTGCTGGGCGGCCAACGTGTCGAGTGCCGCACGTCCGTTGTCGGCATGGAGAACCCGGTGACCTTCGTGCTCGACACCCTTGGCCAGCGCAAGCCGGTTCACCAGCGTGTCCTCCACCACCAGGACGGTCGCGGGTTCGCTGTCACGGTTCATCGACGTGCTCCAGCGCGTGTACGGCCGCCGCTACCTCGACGTCCAGTTCGTCCACGAGTGCTGCGACGGCCGTAAGATCGCCGTCCCGGGCCGCCGCCTCGACGCGCGCAGCATGGGCGGACAGCGCCGACGCGCCCAAGTTGGCCGCGCTCGACTTCAGGCTGTGGGCATGCAGGCGGGCGTCCGCGGCGCTGCCGGCAGCACGGATGCGTTGGGCGAGCGTGCGGGCCTCCCTCCGGAACTCGGCGACGAGTGTGGCGACGAACGCTCGGTCACCGGTGAGTTCGGCCAGCCGGTCCAGCGCAGTGGGGTCGAGCACAGCAACGCCGGTAGACTTAACGGCCAGTTCTTCGGACGGCTCAGCACGCGGTGTGGCCGTCGGCTGTGATCCGGCTGCCGCCTGCAGGGCCGAAACGAGCTCGTCCGGCCGGATGGGTTTACTGAGATAACCGTCCATGCCGGCCGACTCGCAGGCACGGCGGTCGTCGAGCGTCGTGTTTGCGGTGACGGCGACGATCCACGGCTGTGCTCGGCCATTGGCGCGGATCCGGCGGGTCGCCTCGAGGCCGTCCACTTCCGGCATCTGGACGTCCATCAGCACGACGTCGACCGGCCGCTCCTCGACGGCCGCCACAGCGGCGGCGCCGTCACCGACCATTGCCGGCGCGTAGCCGAGCCGCTCCAACAACTTGATCAGGAGCAGCTGGTTGGTCGGGTTGTCCTCCGCCACCAGGATGGATAGGGGATGCCGCCTGGCGAACTCACCATCGAACACACTGGCACCGTCCAGCGCCGTCGTGGCGGGCGTCGGCGGCACCGATAGTGCTGTGACCAGAGCGTCGTACAGTGACGA
Organism: Jiangellaceae bacterium; assembly: GCA_036374175.1. Taxonomy (GTDB): domain Bacteria; phylum Actinomycetota; class Actinomycetes; order Jiangellales; family Jiangellaceae; genus JASLBX01. The sequence continues at coordinate 70,082 of DASUUH010000149.1, forward strand.
CTGCTTGACCGGCTTCGTGAGAATGCTGAACACGGACCTGTCGCCGGCGGCCAGTCGCTCGCGGGCGCCGAACGGAACGAGCAGTACGACGGTGGCCGACGTGGCACGCTCATGGGCAGCCAGCCGACGGGCCACTGCAACGCCGTCGTCGCCGTTGAGATCCCGATCGACGATGACTACGTCGTACGGCTCAGAGTCCAGCGCAACGGTGGCTTCGCGGGCGCCTCGAACGGCGACCGGTCGCATCCGCCAGGACCGGACGAAGCCCTGGATCAGCTCGGAGTCGGTGGGATTGTCAACGACGATGAGGATGCTGTGGTCCGCGAGCACAGCTTCGGCCTGCCCTGTGGGGGTGAGCTGGCTAGCGGCCGGTCGGGCCGGGACAACGAGGGTGAATGTCGAACCGACGCCGACCTCGCTGTCGACCTCGATGGATCCACCCAGCAGCTCGGCGAGGCTGGCGCTGATCGCAAGGCCCAGCCCGGTACCGCCGAACCTGCGGTTGGTCGCGGACTCGACCTGGCTGAAGGACTGGAAGAGCCGGCTGCGTTCCTGCTCGGAGATGCCGATCCCGGTGTCGCGCACCGCGAACTTCACCACGTCGCCGTCAGCTCGCGCCTCCCGTGACACCAGCAGGGCGACCTCGCCCTCCTCGGTGAACTTCACCGCGTTGGTGAGCAGGTTGACCAGGATCTGCCGGATGCGGTCGTGGTCGCCGTCCAGGTAGACCGGTACATCAGAATCGACGCGGTAGACGAACTCCAGGCCCTGTCGGGCCGCGAGTGGGGCGATGACGTCGAGCGTCCCGTCCACGAGCGCGCGCACCTCGACGGCCTCGTGGCGCACCTCAAGCCGGCCCGCCTCCACCTTGGAGAAGTCGAGCACATCGTTGATGATGCTCAGCAGCAGCTCGGCGCTGCTGCGAACAGCGGTGACGTACTCCGCCTGCTCAGCGTCCAGGTCGGTGGTCTCGAGCAAGCCACTCATACCGATGACCGCGTTCATAGGCGTGCGGATCTCGTGACTCATGTTCGCCAGGAAGTCGCTCTTGGCCTCGGTCGCGGCCTCCGCCTCCAGCCGCGCAGTACGTTCGGCCGCAACCAGGTCGGCGCGCTGCGACGCGAACCGAGCGGTGACGAGCCAGGCCATGAACGTCACGCCGATGATGTTCATGAAGAAGAATGCTGCGATCCAGCCGACGCCTGCGTTGTGGCTCCACGAGCTGAATCGCTCCTCTCCGACCGCCGCGACCAGGGCCAGGCCGGCGTATCCCAAGAACCAGGCGGCCGCATGCCGCGTCCCGTAGGCAAGCAGGGCTCCGACCGGTGCGATAAGAGACCAGATCATGACGGCCCCGGAGGCCTGAAAGCCGCCCATGTGAATCATCAACAGCCAGGGGATCACCAGGCTGAAGAACAGCTGCACATCCAGTGCCCGCCGCCAGCCGCGACTCTGGTACAGCCACAGGTTGACCACCGCCAGGAGGGTGTAACCCCACGGCCACACCGCAACGGCGGGAACGCCGGCCACGACATACACGGCACCCCAGACGGCGCCTGCCACCGCCATCGGCACGACGGCCAGGCGGTCCGCGCGGAATCCGTTGGAAATCGCCATGTCGCTCGGCGCGGTCACAGCTGACGGTCCTCTCCGCGCAGCATTCGTTTGAGCTCCGCGGCGTCCGCGACCAGCCGAAGGTAGTACCCGGTTCCTGTAACTTCGGCGGCCTGCTCGTTCACCCGGCTACGGTCGATCTCGATTCGCAATTGGCTGAGCTCGTGCCGTAGAGCCGCCTCACGAGCCTGCACCTCGGCCGCCATGCGGTGAAAGACGCGGGCCAGCGTCCCCAGTGCATCGTCCCGCGCCCCGACCAGCTGCAGTTGGGTAGCGTCATAACGGCCGGCTTCCAAAGCCGTCGCCGCGCCGATGACCCGCTCCACCTGTTTCAGGTGGTCGAGTTCGACGTCGCGCAGACGCTTGGTCGCCAGCGAAGCCGTGAGGCGAGCGCGCAACACCTCTCGGTCGAACGGCTTGATCAGGTAGTCGGTGGCACCGAGTTCGATGCATCGCACCAGGCTCGTTTGGTCCTCGACGGCGGAGACCACGATGACGGGTACATGTGCCAGCTCGGGGGTGGTCTTGATCCGGCGCAACGTTTCAAAGCCGTCCAGGACCGGCATCAACAAATCGAGGAGTACTACGTCCGCACCCTTCGCCCGGAGCGCGGCAAGCGCGGACTCGCCGTCCGCCGCGGTTTGCACGTCGTAGCCGAGCCGTGCGGTCGCCCGAGCCAGCAGTTCCCGATCGATGGTGGTGTCGTCAACGACGAGCACCGTGCCCCCCTTCCGGTCAGTCATCGGGGCTCCTTGTGGGTGCTTCGTCCATCGGGCAGCTCGAAGGTAAGTCTGGCCCGGTCCGGTAGCGGCACGAGGCTTTCGCCCTGGACGAGTCGCGGCGTTGACCGCCCGGCGGGGGTGTCCAGCGACAGCCGCACGGCGAGCGGCTCGGTCTCCCCGATCGTATCGACCTCGTGGGACCAGAGCCGGAGCTGATCGATGCCCTCCGGAGCGAGGTCGACAGCGACGGTCGCCGCCCACCGGGGTAGATCGACTGCGCCCCTTCGATCCGGCGTCAAGACGTCATGACCGTCGGCGAACACGGGCATGGTCGCGGGCGTCCCGCCCGCCATCACTCGCAGCCGGTACCGCGCTTGGTCGCGGTCACGACGCAGCTCCACGCTGACGAGCGGTCGCATGGCGCCGATGCGAAGCACGTACGCGGTAAGCGCCAATCCGATCACGGCTGCGAGCGTGGCCGATATTCGGGCGACCGGCGAGGTCCAGATCACCGCGGCGTGGGCGAGTAGCGCCAGCACGAACACCGCGTACACAGCCGCGCTCAGCGCCCGATTCGCCAGCCAATCGGCCGCAGGCTCGGGTACCCCGTCTCCGCGCCGCTGCGCAGAGGCGAACAGCAGGACGGGAATCACGCCCGCAATGAACGGAACGGCCAGTGTGCCGGCCGCGCTCAGCGAGCCGGTGAATGACTCCCTATTGGTCACGAGCAGCGCCTCGGCCACGGCGAATACGGCCACCAGCGGGCCGATGGCGGCGAGTCGGGCAGCGCGACCGTGACCGCGAATCAGCTCACGCGCTTGAAAGTAGAGCCCAAGCGAAAAGTGCACGGCTGCCATCCCCATGGCCAGGACGACGAAGACCGATCCCACCGCGAGGGTCAGCGGGCCGGTCGCCTCCGCCAGTGGTTCGAGCGCGGTTCCAGTCTCATCTGCCAGCCGGGTGGGCCCGACCGCCCCGGTGACTGCGAACGTCCACACCGAATACAAAGCCGCCGCAGTGACCATGCCGGCAATCGCACCACGCATCAGCGAGCGTCCACCAGGCTCGCGGCGAAGCACGACGCGCGCACAGTTCGCGACCGACGTGTGACCGAAGAACGCGAGCAGAACGACGCCGAACGCGGCCGCCGCGACAGTGGGGTCGAACGACTGCCCGGCCGAACGAGCGACACCGCTCAGGTTGGCCGAGTCGAGGTCGGTGAACGCGAGTCCGGACAGCACGAGAAGGATCACCACGTTGATGCTCCCGACAAGCAGGGCTGACGCGACTGTCGCGTCCAGCCGGCCCCGCCAGACGAATGCGGCGGTGGCGACGAACAGCACCACCGCCCAGCCGGGTGCAGGCACCCCGGTGGCCGCGTCGAGCACCGACGAAAAGCCGACGTAGTAGGCCAGCAGCGCCACCACGGCGATGGCCGCCATCGTGGCAGAGAGCACGACCCGAGCGCCGGTTCCCAGATAGCGGCCGACGACCTGGCCGAGGTAGGCACCACCCCAGCGGACCGGCCCGGTCCGGGTGAGCGACTCGGCGATCTTCGCCACCGTGATGACATTGACCGCGCCCAACACCACGATCAAGGCCACACCGACCAGCGGGCCCACCCCCGACAGGGCGATCGGCAGCGCGAGAACTCCGGCTCCGACGGTCTGGGTCAGGGTTAGTCCGAACGACGTCCAGAATGGCGAAAGCTGATCGAGCCTGACCGCGGGGCGAGCCGTAGCCCATCGCATGCGCTCGCCCCACCCGATCCGGTCTGCCCATAACTGAGCCGGTGTGAGGCCGTAGCGGGCATCCAACGCCGCTGCGACGTCCGGTTCTCCAAGCTTCAGGGCAGCTCGCAGGCCGGGAACATCGGCCTCGCGGGCCGGGTACTTCGCCGCCAGTCGGTGAGCGAGGTCGGCTCGAGTACTGGCGTCGTCCGGAATTATGTGCGCAATGGCACCGGCGAACCGCTCCAGGTGCTGGACGCGAACTCGCGAGGGTACTTCTCGGCCCGCGGCCAGTGCCGCCAGCAGCCCCCTCTCCCTCGCTTCGACCAGGTTGTCGCAGATCGTCGGCGTCGCCGCGTCCGCTGCTCGTTGTACCAGGTAGGCGACTCGGCTCTCGATGGCGAACAGCAAGGTGCTGGCGCGCCGGCCGCCCAACCCTCCGAGCAGCTGCTGGCGCGACACGATGTCCGGCGGTTCACTCATCAGCACGACCGTTGACAACGAAATCCGTCACCTCGCTGACGGCTGTGGTGAACGGATGCCCCGGGTAACGCAGCGTGAACACGTCCGCACTCGCCAGCGACATGACGGCATCGTCGTGAGGGACCAGCCCGACGACGGCCGCCCCGTACGCCTTCTCGACCCTCGCGCGTAAGTCGGCGGGATCCAATGCCGGCGGCACCTTGTTGACGACCAGCGCTCGCCGCGGCACGCCGAGGTTGTCGGCCACCTCGACGATCACTCCCGTGCCCTCGTAGTCCTGTTGATCCGGCCGCAGCACCATCAGCACGGTGTCCGAGATCACCAGGGCGAGAAGCGTCTCCTCACCGAGTCCGGGGTGGGTGTCAACCAGCAGGGTGTCCAAGGCCAGTTCATCGACCAGCTCACGCAGCCCGCGAACCAACTGCTGCGCGTCGTAACCATCACGAAGCACTCGGCTTATCTCACCGGGGCGGACACTCGACGGCACAAGATGGATCGATCCGCTCACTGCTTCTGGAGTCACGTCGTGGGCCACCTCGCCGATCGGCCGACCGGAGAAGAGGTGATCGTTGAGCGTCGCTTGAATTTGCGGGCCGGCCAGCCCGAACAACACGTGGATCCCGGGAGACTGAATATCGGTGTCGACAACGCCGACGTGCTGGCCCCGCTGCGCTAGCTGAACCGCCAGGTTGGCGGTGAGGTTGGACTTACCGGTCCCGCCCCGGAACGAGTGGACAGAAATGACCCGGACCATGTCGGCACCCCCCGGCCGCAGCGTGGCCTCAGCCTACTCTCCGCGCCCGTATGGTTGGAACTCCGTGTGATCATCGGCACTTTCGGGCTGATGTAGCCGGAAAGTGCCGATGATCACGGGACGATCCGGTCGATGACAAGCGGCGGTAGGTCGGGACGAGATCCAGGCGGGGCGATCTCGTACCCGCCATCCAGGGCGGCCAGCGCCCGTTCGAAGCGTTCGGGTTCGTCGGTGTGCAGGGTCAGCAACGGCTCGCCGCCCCGCACGAGCGCACCGGGCTTGGCATGCAGCTCGACGCCGGCCCCGGCCTGAACGGGGTCTTCCTTCCGGGCCCGCCCTGCCCCGAGCCGCCAGGCGGCGACGCCGACCGCCAGTGCGTCGAGGCGGGTCAACACACCGTCGGCCGGTGCGAGGACGATTTGTTGCTCGCGGGCGACGGGGAGTGGTGCATCCGGGTCCCCGCCCTGAGCCCGCAGCATGGCTCGCCAGACGTCCATCGCCGAGCCGTCGTTCAGGGCGTCGGCGGGATCGCGGCCGTCCACACCGGCGGCGGCCAACATCTCCCGGGCCAACGTCACGGTGAGCTCGACGACATCGGCTGGGCCGCCGCCGGCGAGCGCCTCCACCGACTCGCGGACTTCGAGCGCATTGCCGGCCGTCAGCCCGAGCGGAGTCTCCATGTTGGTCAGCAGCGCCACGGTGTTCACTCCGGCATCGGTGCCGAGTTCCACCATGGTCCGGGCGAGCTCACCTGCTGAGTCGGCGTCCTTCATGAACGCGCCAGAGCCGACCTTGACGTCCAGGACGAGAGCTCCGGTTCCCTCGGCGATCTTCTTGCTCATGATCGAAGACGCGATCAGCGGGATAGCTTCAACAGTGCCCGTGACGTCGCGCAGGGCGTACAACTTCTTGTCTGCGGGTGCGAGGTCCTCGCCGGCCGCGCACACGACCGCCCCCACCGTTCGCAGCTGGGCCAGCATCTCGTCGGCGGACAGTGACGCTCGCCACCCTGTGACCGACTCGAGCTTGTCGAGCGTGCCGCCGGTGTGTCCCAGCCCGCGGCCGGACAGCTGCGGCACTGCCGCACCGCAAGCGGCGACCGTCGGTGCCAGCGGCAGGGTGATCTTGTCGCCGACCCCGCCGGTGGAATGTTTGTCCGCCGTCGGCCGCCCCACCTGCGACCAGTTCATCCGGGAACCGCTGGCGACCATCGCCGCAGTCCAGCGCGCGACCTCCCGCCGCGACATGCCGTTCAGCAGGATGGCCATGGCCAATGCGGCCATCTGCTCGTCCGCGACGACGCCCCGGGTGTACGCGTCGACCACCCAGTCGATCTGTTCGTCGGAGAGTTCTGCTCGGTCGCGTTTGGTCCGGATTACGTCGACGGCGTCGAACGGTTCACTCACAGCACCGATCATTCCCGACCCGGCGGGTGCGGGCCACCACCTCCGCCACAAGCGAACTCCGCGCCGCACTCCCCAACGCCCCCTCCCCCTCGCGTTGATCATGGGCAGATGATCCCTATCCAGCGCGT
>DASUUH010000150.1:0-4713 GCA_036374175.1 Jiangellaceae bacterium
GGCCCTCGCTTTGTTTCTCGAGGTAGTTCGGGTGCGGCCGCTCTATGCCCGGGCTGCAAGCGACAACGTCGGCTCACTCCGGGTGCTTGAGAAGACCGGGTTCCGAATCATCGGCACCGAGGTGTCGTTCGCACCGGCACGCGGAGCCGAGATCGAGGAGACGATCCTGCAGCTGGACTAGGCAGACAGGGTCGTCACCATCTTTGTCGGCCAGCAGACAGAAAACTCCGCCGGTGGAAGCAACACGCGCGGGCGGCAGTGGCGTTGGGCGTGATCAACTGGCGGCAGAATGACCCGCTCCAACTTCCACCGTGCCCGATGAGCGCACAGTCCAGTGGCTAGCCGACCTTGAGCCTCAGTTTGTGGGGCATCATCTAGGGATGAGCGCCCGCGACTTCGTCGCGGCTGGTGACGCCGCCCTGGCAGCAGGCGACTGGACCGCTGCACGCATTGCCTTCCGGTCGGCCTGGGACCAGGACGAGTCCGCCGATTCGCTGGACGGGCTCGGTCGGGCGCTGTGGTGGCTGGGCGACCCGGCATCGGCACTCGATGTTCGCGCCCGGGCGTTCGCTCTGTTGCGCCGGGAGCACCGCAACCTCCGCGCGGCGGCCGTGGCGATCTGGATCGCCCGGCAGTACCGCAACCTCTTCCGGCGGCATGCGATGGCCGACGGCTGGCTGACCCGGGCGCAATCCCTAGTCTCTGTTCTGCACGAGAAGGGAAGCCTGTCCGGTTGGCTGGCGCTGGCTGCCTCCGAGGCGGCGGAGCCTGGTGCTAAGGCCATCGCAGCCGTCGGCGACGCCGTGGCCAGCGCCCGCGGTCACCGGGATGTCGACCTCGAGATCGTGGCACTCGCGCGCCGCGGTGCCGTCCGGGCCGCTTCGGGATCGGTGACTCAGGGTCTGGCCGACCTGAATGAGGCGATGGTGGCGGCGACGTCCGGAGAGGGCGAGGACGTACAGTACGTCGGCGAGGCGCTGTGCAGCCTGCTGGAGGTGGCCGGCTGGCTGGGCGACCCGAGCGCGGTCGAGCCGTGGGCCCAGTTGATCGTCGATTTTCGTTCGTCGTACGCGTTTGGGCCTTTGGTGCCCCTGGAGGCGTCGGCGACTGACCTGATTTCTGCGTTCTGTACGGGGTGCTGCGGTGGTGTCTACCTGGTGACAGGCCGGCTCGACGCCGCGGAACAGCAGCTGACTGACGCTGTGGGCGCGATGCTGGCGACCGGATTACGCCCGCGCTGCCTGCATCCGGTGGCGCAACTCGTGGAGCTGCGAGTGCTCCAGGGACGGCTGACCGAGGCGGAGGTGCTGCTCACCGGGTATGAGGAAGATTGGGAGTGCGCCGTCGCGGGTGCAGGTCTGGATCTCGCGTTGCACCGTCCGGAGCAGGCCGTTCGCCGGCTCCAGGGGGCGCTGGACAACCTTGCCCAGGTGCCCGTTCTCGCTCTCCCGGTGCATGCCTTGATGGTCGAGGCCGCACTGGAGATTGGCGATGACACGGTGGCGCGGATGTCGACCCAAGCGATCGGCGAGGTCGCTACGATCACCGGTTCGCCGTTGCACCTGGCGCAGTACGACCTTGCCCTGGGAAGGGTGGGGTTCGCCGGCGGGGACGTCGCGGCCGCCGGTCACCTACGGTCTGCGGCACGGGGATTCGCCGAGTCGGGGGTCCCGCTGCTGGCGTGCCGGGCACGGATGGTTTTGGCCCGTTCACTCGTTCCCCACGACCGGGGCGTCGCGATCACCGAGGCCCGCAGTGCACTGCAGGCCTTCGACCGGATGGGCGCGTCGGCCGAAGCCGATCGAGCCGCGGCCTTCTTGCGCGAGCTCGGGATCCGGGGCCGCACCGGCCCCCGGGGAGTCGGCGAACTGAGCCAGAGGGAGACCGAGGTCCTGACGCTCATTGCCGAGGGACTCTCCAATGCCGAGATCGCCGGGAGGTTATACATCAGCCCCAAGACCGCCGGCCATCACGTCAGCAACATCCTCACCAAACTCGGAGTTCGCAGCCGTACCGAGGCAGCCGCGTTCGCACTGCTCCACCTGAGGCGGCGGTCATGACGCAAGGACCAGAGACCGGACGCCCAGTGGGGATTCCTCCCCATGCTCAACCAATTGGGCTCGGAGCACTCTTGGAGTCGACCGTCTCCGAGACTTGGGAGGAATGATGGAAACCGTTGAGAAAAGCGTCGTCAGGCGGTTCTACGAAATCGTCGACGAAGGGCGACCCGAGGCCCTCAACGAGGTCTGCTCTGCCGATCTCGTCGGCCACGCCGGCGCCGGCTCCGATCTGGCCGACCTGAAGGCTTCGATCAAAAGTTTCCTGGCGCCCTTCCCCGACCTTGCCTCCGACGTGCGGCATCTGGTCCAGGAGGGCGACCTGGTCAGCGTCTGGCTGTCGTACACCGCGACGCACCAATCCGAGTTCGCCGGTGTCCCAGCTAGTGGCCGGCGGGTGAAGTTCGCGGCGTGGGACCTGATCCGCGTGCAGGACGGCAAGATCGTCGAGATCACGCAGTACTGCGACCTGTTCACAATCATGTCCCAGATCGGTGCGCTGCCCACTGCGGCGCCGGCGTAAGGGAGGTGACCACGATGAACAAACTCATCACCCGGATCGGTCTCGGCCTCGCCGCCGGACTGACCGCCCTTGTCGTTGCGGCACCACTCGCTGCCGCGCAGCCAAGCTGCGTCGCGCAGTCAATCCAGGCCGAGCACGCGGCCTACGGCACAGCCTGGGGCCGGGAGCTCATCGCCTTCCTGGCATCTCATCCCGAGGTACTGCAAGAGTTCGGGTTCAGTAACTTCGGTGAACTCGCCAAGTACGCAGCGTCCCAGGACCCAGCAGCTTGCCCGGCCGATCTTTAGCGCCTCCGTCCGAGCCCAACGGAGGCACCGTCCCATCGCGGGCGCGGAAAGACCGGAGCTGAACGCGATCAGCCACTAGGTGGTCGTCCGCTGCTCGCGTTCGGCTCGCCGGGATCGCCCGTCGCGTCACCGGCGGTCGGGCTACGGCGGCTAAGCGACCAGACGGACCATTTCAGCGGTGGACTCCTCGATGCCCCGGCGCAGCACGTGCACGTCGGCCGCGGCGTCGCGGTCGGCGGTGATGCCGTAGTTGACCTTGCCGTCGTACGACACGATGCCGATGGTGATCCGCAGGTCGGCGCCGAGCGGGATGAACGGAAAGGCGCCGGTTACCTTGCGCGCCAGCAGGTACATCGGCAGCTGAGGACCGGGCACATTCGTTGTCACTGTGCTGAACGACCGCTGCGGGACTCGTGCGGCAAGGTCCGCAGCGACCGCGAAGATCGTGCCTGGAAGAACCTCGGCGGCATCCAGCAGACCTTCCACCGCAATGGCCATGCCACCTGACTTGAGGTTGTGTAGATCTCTGGTGACCGTCGCGAGGCGCTCCCGAGGGTCGGCGATGCCGACCGGGAGATCGGCTAGGAGGGCGGACAACTCGTTGCCCGGTTGCCCGCGCTGGTCAGGGGCACGGGTGGAAACGGGTACCAGTGCACGGATGCTGCGGCCGTCAACCGGCTCTCCGCGGGAGATCAGGTATCGGCGGAACCCCCCGGCCACCGCGGCCACGACGACGTCGTTGACCGTGCCGCCAACCGCGTTCTTCACCATCTTGATGTCGGCTAGGTCGGTCGTCGCCCACTCCCATCTTCGTCCCGCCCCGATCGGACCGTTCAGCACATTCTCGAAGTGCACAGCCTTTGCGCCAGCATGTACAAGCCCGTATAGCGTCGCAGCCGTTCGTCGTAGGGCACGGGCCGGCGAACGCACCGCATTGACCACGGCGCGACCCATCACCAGGGACGTGCGCACCGTGTCCGCCAGCGCTGCCCCCACCAGCTCAGCGGAGGACGGTTGGCTGGTCGGCGACCAAGCCCGCGGGGCCGGGGAGTCGACGTCCGGTTCGGGACTGAGCAGCAGGCTCGTGATGTCGGCACCGGAGATTCCATCGACCATCGCGTGGTGCGCCTTGTTGATCAGGGCCCAGCGGCCGCCGGCAAGACCCTCGACGAACCATGTCTCCCACGGGGGCCGCGTAAGGTCCAGCGGGCGCGACATCAGTCGCGATGCCAGCCACTTGAGTGCGTCGTCCGTGCCCGGTGGCGGCAGTCTTGTTCGGCGCAGATGCCGGCGGATGTCGAACCCGACATCGTCAACCCACACGGGGCGTCCCAACTGGAGGGGAACCTGTTGAACCCGCTGCCGGTAGCGCGGTACACGGTCTAACAGGGCCTCGAAGGCGGCGCGCAACTCGCGTAACGCGGGAGCCGGACCTTCGAAGATCAATGCCGACCCGATGTGGAGGTGGGCGTTGCCGTGCTCGAGATGCAGGAACGAAGCGTCAAGAGGACTGAGCCGGTCCATCGACTCACCATGTCACATCGCCGGAGATGATGCTGCGACGGGCGTTGCTGCGGCGAAGTTGCGGAGCGGGGCGATATCGCCGCGGGCAAAAGCAGGTCATTCCCGTGAGAGCAGGTCGGCAAGTTGCTTACCGTTATCCGTGCCTTGGCCCGAGTAGGCCGCGATGAGTGGGGTACTCATTCAGGTGCCCACTATCGGATTCCACGCGAGCCATGAGCAGGTGCACCCAGCAGACCTGCTCGATAACGTCAACCAGGCCGAGCAGGCCGGTTTCACCGCCGCGATGTGCTCGGATCACTTCGCGCCGTGGAGCGAGCGGCAG
>DASUUH010000151.1:0-21451 GCA_036374175.1 Jiangellaceae bacterium
GGCACCCGACATTGCAGTGATCATCACCCCGGCGGCTGCCAGCCCGCCGCCGACGCCCAGCAGTAGGAAGCCGGGAAGCAGGTCGGCAAGGTAACTGCCGTCCGCGGGTAGCCGGCTCAACAGGAGGGCGCCACTGGCGCCGACGGCTAGCCCGGTAGCGATAACGGGCTTGGCACCGAACCGTGAGATCAGGTGACCACCACCGTGTGCGGCGGCCACGATGGCCAGCGCGACCGGCAAGAACTCGACGCCAGTGCGCAGCGCGGAATGTCCCAGCGCGGACTGCAGGTAGAGCGATGAGAAGAAGAAGCCGGAGAAGACCGGGCCCATGCCCAGGATCATCAACACCAGCGCGACGACTGTCGGCCGACGCCGGAACACCGACAGCGGCACGAGGGGATGCCGCACCACCCGCTCAACCAGCACGAATACGGCAAACCCAGCCGCCGCCAGCGCGAACAGCCCGATGGTCCGCGCCGAAGCCCAGCCGGCGGACTCCGCCCCGACAAGCCCGTAGATCAGTGCGACCAGGCTGCCGGTAGCCAGCAGCGCGCCGGCCGGATCCAGACGGCCGGCGCCAACCGGCAGAACCGGCGGGACAATCCGGACCACCGCGACAGCGATGATGACGCCCACCGGCACATTGATCAGGAAGATCGCCTGCCACCCGAACGCTTGGGTGAGCACGCCGCCGATGAGCACACCCACCGCGCCACCGCTCGCGGCCACCGCCGCCCAGACCGCGAGGGCCCGATGGCGTGCTGTGCCCTCCGGGAACAGCGTCGTGATCAACGCGAGTGCCGCGGGCGACAGCAGTGCCGCACCCACCCCCTGGGCGGCACGGGCGGTGATCAGCAAGCCGGGCGCCGACGCCAGCGCAGCGGTGAGCGAGGCAACCGTGAACACTGCGAGCCCGGCAAGGAACATCCGCCGCCGGCCGAACAGGTCGCCGGCCCGGCCACCGAGAATGATCAATCCGCCGAACGCCAGCGTGTAGGCCGTGACGACCCACTGTAGGTCGGCGAGCGCCAGACCGACGTCCGCCTGGATCGACGGCATGGCGACGTTAACCACGGTGAGGTCGAGGATGAGCATGAACTGCGCTGCGCAGAGCAGGACGACGACCAACCAGGCTCGCCGGCCGCCCACCGCGTGGTCCTTTTCGGCGACCCGCTCAGGATCGCGAGTCGATGTCTCGTGCATGGCCGACGTTCTCCTGTTCCAGGACTAGATCCGTTATTGGACTGTGTCTAGTTAATGAACACTGTTTAGATAGTGTTGACACATCACGCGGGGCCAGACAACAACCAAGGGGCCCGATCGGTTCAGTAGTGGACACTTCGGCGGGAACTGTCCGGGGAAGGTGATGCGGGATGGCCGAGAAGGTCGACCGGCGGGTCCGTCGGACCAAGGAACTTCTGCGTGGAGCGCTGCTGTCCCTTATCAGGGAGAAGGGCTACGAGCGCATCACCGTGCAAGAGATCATCGACCGCGCCGACGTCGGCCGGTCGACCTTTTACGCACACTTCCGCGACAAGGAGGATCTCCTCGTCTACGGACTCGAGGAACTCCGCGACGCGTTCACCGCTCCCCCACCTGGCGGTCGTGAGCGGCCACCTGGGACCCGCACGCTCGCCGTGTTCGAACACTTCGCGGAGTACAACGACGTCTGGAAAGTCATGTCCGGCAAGCGCGGTGGGGAGACCTTCATCCGGTATATGCACGAGTTCCTGGCCAGCATGTTTCGCGACCAGTTCACTGCGCAGGCACCACCCGGAACGACTCAGGTACCAGTCGAGGCGCTCGCCGAATTCGCAGCGAGCACCCTGATCGGGCTCGGCATGAGGTGGTGGCAGCTTGGCGCGTTGCCACTCTCACCGCGCGAGGTCGATCGGATCTACCGCCGGCTGACCGAACCGGCTATCGCGGCTGGCCTCAATCCGCGGTAAGCCGCCGGGTGAGGTAGGGCCAGCAAGTATCGTGCCGCGTTTCGCGCAGAAACGACATAGCATGGATGTGTGCACACGCGGATGCGCACGAGCCCGACGATCGCCATCGTCGTATATCAAGGCGTCCTCGTCGACGAGACGGATGCCTTCCGATTCGTGTTTTCTCACCTTTCCGAACTCGAGACGGTCCGAGTTGGCATCACTCGCGGTGAACATGCTGGTCCTGGCGGCGTAGAGGTCGCCGAAGCCACCCTCGAAGAGATCGGCAACCCGGAGATCGTCGTGGTTCCCGGTGGCATCCGCTGTGACCGGTTGACCGAGATCGCCGATTGGCTGAAGACGGTGACGCCGGCCTGGATTGTCGCCAGTTCAACCGGTTCGACGCTGCTTGCGGCCGCCGGCTTGCTGCACCACAGGACTGCCGCAACTCACTGGCTGGCCGGTCCGCTTCTCGAGCGCTACGGCGCTTACCCGTCCCGGGAACCGCTTGTCGTTGACGGGCGTATCGTCACCTGCTCGGGCGCGTCGAGCGCGTTCCGGGCCGCGCTCGTGATCGCTGAAGCGTACGGCGGGCTCGAAGTCGTGCAGCAGATCCGTAGCGCCGTTGCGATCGGCCAGGCGCCAGAGACCCGCCCACACGAGGCCCTCTGGCAGCGGCTGTGGCACAGCATCAGGCGACCGCACCGTGAGCCCGAACTCGTACCGGCACGAAGCGACCCAATGATTACCGACTCCAACGTGCTGGACCTCGGAATGATCACTCTGGGCGGTACGCGAGACGACCGTAGCGACGCCTGACCCCACTACCCGTTGTCGTCGGATGCGAGCGGAAACCGCAAGCTGACAGCGCCGCGTGTGTCGAGCCAAGCGGCCGCCGGGCTCCGGACGTAGCGCAGCACCACCTCGTCACAGTTCGGGCACCGGGCCACCCATCCAGGCGCACGGGAATAGACCCGCAGGGCTGCGACGGCGCCGGTGTGCCCGCACGACGCGCAGCGCCCCACAGCGGTCGTCACGTCAACCGCGAAGACCTCCCGGAGTGGTCCGGCAAGCGCATTGCCGTCCTCGTACTGATCGATCACGTCAACCTCCGGTGGGTCCGAAGCGTTCTGTCTTGATCGCGCTGGGTTCGTGGTCAAGGCTGGTTAGAATGCCGGCCACGGCCTCGACGAACGAGGTAGGTCCACATACGAAGCACAGTGGTTCGAAATCGGGTGGCCAGCCGTGCGTGGTGATGTCGTCGACACCGATCCGGCCGAGCGGTCGCGTCCAGCCCTCGGGAGCGGCCCGGGTGTAGACATATGCGACATCGACGCCATCCGCTGATCTCTCAAGTCGCCGGAGTTCGGCAGCGTAGTACCGCTCGCCGGGCGTGCGCACAGAGTAGATCAGCCGGAACGGCGTCCGGACGCCTGCAGCTTGTCGTGCGCGGACCATCGCCATCAACGGAACAATCCCAGAGCCGCCGGCTACGAGCAGGACGGGCCGTGGATCGTCCGGGTGCCAGATGAACCAGCCTCCGACCGGGCCCCGTATCTCGACGGGGTCGCCGGCGGAGATCACTTCCGTCAAGTATGGCGACACCTCACCGTCGTCCACCCGCTGCACCGTCAACTCGACCCGGTCACCGTCCGACGGCGCGGCGATCGAATAGCTTCGCTGTGTGCTGTATCCGTCTTCGGCTGTCAACCGGACATCAATGTGCTGGCCCGCAAGATGGCCGAGCCAACCGGGGACGTCGAATACGATCGTCCGCGCAGTCGGAGTCTCGTCCCAGGAATCCACCAGGCGGGCCACCCGCCAGACGAGCCGCTCGGTCAGTCGCCCTGGTACCGCTGCTCGCGCCATGGGTCACCGTAGTCGTGGTAGCCGAGCGTCTCCCAGAATCCAGGCTCATCGTCGAGCAGCAGCTGAATGCCGTGTATCCACTTCGCCGACTTCCAGAAGTAGAGGTGTGGGACCAGTAGTCGGGCCGGCCCGCCGTGTTGTGGAGCCAGGTCGTCGCCGTCGTACCGGTACGCGATCCACGCCTTGCCATCCAGCAGGTCCTCGAGCGGCAGGTTGGTCGTGTAGCCCCCGTAGGAGTGCGCGAGTGCGTACTCGGCCGCAGTCTCGACGTCGCGCATGAGAGTGTCCAGCGACACACCCTCCCAGGCCGTTCCGAGCTTCGACCATTTCGTGACACAGTGAATGTCAACGGTGATCGTCTCGGACGGGAGCGCCGTCAATTGCGCCCACGACCACTTGTGCGACTGACCGGCCTCAGTCGTGATCGCGAACTCCCATTCCGTCAACGGCACCCGCGGCGTGGGGCCGGCGGACAGCACAGGGAAGTCCTCAGTCAGGTACTGGCCCGGCGGAAGGTTAGGCCGCTCGGCTCGGCGGCGGCCACGGAAGCCCGGCGACACGATACTCATGCGCGGTACCTGCCAATCACGATTCGCGTACCCGCTAGGTCTACTGACCCGCTCGATGCGTTACACGCTCGGGCCCTCGGGCAAGCTCATCCTAGGCCGCACTCGGTGCCTCACGCCTCCCCGGCGTGAGGCACCTGCAACACCGTCACCCAGTGCTCAAGCGAGCGGACCCCGCGTGGTCCTCCTGGTCACCGCCCGGCCGAACAAGAAGCCCAGCGCGACCATGCCGACTCCAAGGAGCAGGTGTAGCCAGTTGTCCGCGTCGTTGAGCGGGACGAAGTTGGCGTCGGAGTCCTGGTCGATGAGCAGTCCGTAGATCCACAGGACCAGGTAGACGATTCCACCGACTATCAGGAAGTACGTCGCGCCCGAAGCGGTTCGTGCGGCGGCCAGACCGACGATGCCGAACAGCAGGTGCACGATGTTGTGCAGGATCGAGACCTGGAAGACGCCCAGGAGCATCGCTTCGGATTCATTGCCCGCGAACTCCATCGAGTCGAAGTCGGTGGTGATGCCTGGGATGAATCCGAGCACACCGACGAGGAGAAAAACGGCCGCGACGACAACCGTCGCCGTTTGTACCGGCGTGGCCATCATCTGGTTTCGGGTCCTAGCCATTGGGATCATCTCCGTTCAATCGCCACGGCGCTCCGCCGTGGATGGAGACCCGTACCCACCCATTATGAACCTATGCGGCAAGTCGTTCGGCTGAAATGACAGCTTTGGTGTCAGCACCAATTGACAGGTTTGGTAGCAGCGAATAGCCTCACGCGAGATCCCATGTTCATCGAACGAACGGGACCTTATGACGGCTCAGTTCCACGTCGTGGCGGTCGGCGCCGGCCACATGACCCCGTCCGCCGGCACGGCAATCGGACTGAGCAGCCTTCTTCATAGGCGCGTTTGTTCGCCTTACCGGTTTGCTGCCTTCCCACCGGGTTCACCGCCCAGCGGCCCACACCGCCGCACCGGGCACGGCAGCCATCTACGCAATGCTCGCGGTCGCGGTCGAACTGGCCTTGAGGAGGTGAGTGAGGCCAGCGTCATTGTTCGGGTGATACCAGTCATGAAGAAGGGACAACACCCATGCAAAGAGGGGACGTTATTACCGGCACCCGGGCCTACCGGCTCTGGGTGCTGTTTGTGGTAGGTGTCGGCGTCGCGCTTCTGGCGTCGCTCATCTCCACTGAAACGTCACGGGCCCAAGAACCGGGCCAGGTCACCGGGCTTACCGTGGAGCAACAACTCGGCTTCGCAACGCTGAAGTGGAACCCGGTACCGGGCGCGACCGACTATCAAATCGAGCGAACCCCCGTCGACGCCAACGACGAGCCGACCGGATCCGCGGTCATCACCGGCATCTGGCGGCCAAACCGTCAGGTCACACAGGACGTGCCCACGTTCGCTGACGCCAACTTCAACCCGGGTGACCGGTTCGGGTGGCGCGTGCGCGCGCGGATCGGCACCGACCCGCTGCCGTTCTCCGAACCGGTCTTCGGCGACACGTTGCCGTACTGGGGAGACCCAGCAGTGCCCGGTGAGAATCTCCGGACCCAATGGGAACAGACAAACGGAGCGCAGTTCACCAGTGACGTAAACGAATACGCCTACACGGCGGACCTGGACGCAGCGAGCGACCGGGTCCGGGTCGTCGAGATTGGGCGTACCCTGCTCGACCGGCCGATCAACATGTTCATCATCGGCTATCCGGCGCCACCGGCCAGCGCGGAGGAAATAGCCAACTCTTCGGCGGCATTGGTCAACTGCAATGTGCATGGCAACGAGCCGTCGTCGCGCGAGGCTTGCTTGATCATGGCCCGGCAGTTGGCGTTCGCCGATGACGAGCGGACTATCGACATCCTGTCGAACACCACCGTCTTGCTCGTCCCGTCGATCAACGGCGACGGCCGAGCGCTGAACCGCCGCGGCAACTTCACCAACCAGGACCTGAACCGGGACTTCTCGTTGCTCCGGCACCCGGAGACGTTTGGGTTCACGAAGATGCTCCGTGACTACCAGCCGCAAGCGGCATTCGACGGCCACGAGTTCGGCAACAGCCAGGCCGGCGACCTGCCGGTTATGTTCCCCCGCCACCTCAACGTCGCAGAGTCGGTTCACCTCCAGGCCAAAGATCTGGTCGAGAACTGGCTCTACGAGCAAGGTTCGGAGGACGGCTGGTGGTACTGCCCGTACGGCTGCCAGGGCGGCGGCAACGTCGGCCTGAGCCAGGAGACAATCCTGCGTAACACGCTGGGGCTTAAGAATGTCGTCGGCATCCTGCTGGAGGCGCGCAGCGCCGGCGGGGCGACGCGGCCGAACGACGGCGGTGCCAACACGGCACAAAGCCGCAAGCGCAAGACCTTCTCCGCCCTCTACACCTACCACGAGTTCCTGGACTACTTCCGCGCCAACCAGTCTGAGATCGCGCAGGCGGTCAAGGCTGGCAAGGAATTCCAAATCTCCAACACCGGACGGATTGTGTTCAGGGGCTCGTACGACGTGCCGGCCTTCCCGCCGCCGCACCCAGGCGAGGCACCTCCGCCGCCGGAGATCCCCCGCCCTGACCAGATCCTGAATGAGCCGGTCTGCGGTTACCTGCTGACCGAGGAGCAGTACAACGGACCGAGGTCGGACAGCCCGGCTGGCTTCCACACCACGCTGGCCGAGCGCATAGCGGCCCACGGCTGGCGGGTGCAGGAGCGGTCGAACGGCTACATGGTGCCGCTGACTCAGCCGGACCGTGGGCTCATCCCGCTGCTCCTGGACGGCCAGGCGGCCGAGCCATGGGTCGACGCCACGCGCCTGTACGGCCCACCTGGAGACACCAGGGCACCGCTGCCGGACAGCGCATGTGGGCTCGGTCGCGGCGCCGCATCGCCGGACCGGACCCCGTCGCAATCGGAGCTGAACTACATCACTGACTGACGGCTCACGTTAATCGGAGGATGATTGCGGCCCTCACTCCGAATGTTCTGGAGGCTGGGAAGCTGCTAGCAGAAATGCGAGCAGCTTCCCAGCCTCGCGACACCTCGTGAGCCGGTGGTTACGATCCACTCGCCACCGCGGCGATGATCAGAGCTGGGCCTATCGCAAGGTCTACTACGCAGCAGAACTCCGACCACGGGCGGTTCACCACCTTGTTCGCCTTGAAGTGGTACCCATCCCAGACTCCGTGGGCGAGAATGCCGATACCAGCCACCACGGCGCCAAGGCGAGGCTGTACGGCCGTACCCAGAAGCGTGATCAACCCGAAGAGGACCATGCCGGCGGTCTGGACCGAAAACGTCCCGCCATCGGTGAACCGCCGCCGCAACACCGCCCACAACCACAGCGGCACCAACATGACCGTCATACCGACCGCCGGATCGACGCTCGGCAGGTCGAGCCGCGCTGAGATGTGCAACAAAGTCACCACGGCGCTCAACACAACGAATGCCAACCACGCTGTAGAGGGCCGCCCGATGGCGTACGCCATCACGTAGATCCCGGCCATCGTCGCGACCGCCGGGCCGAACAGCTCGGCGTCGCGATCGCCGAGCACGATCACGGCAAGTGCGCCGGCGATGACAACCAACGCGAGGCCACTCGGCCACCGATCGACGAACCTCGATCGCTGCGGCAATGCCGTATCGGTCACCCGGGTTACGTTAGGCCGACCGCAGCACCGTCCGGATCAGTGAAATCACCGGTCGAATGGCCCGATGACATCAGCCGGCCACTTGAGGCGACCGCCGGTGTGCATCCGGATGGGGGACGGTTCGCCACAGGTAAACGGAGGTAGCGGCGATCCAGGCGTATCCGGCCACCACTGCGACCCACAGCAGGACAACGCCGACAGTCCACTGTGAAAGCGCCGCGCCGCCAATGAATCCGGCCAGCACGAGCACACCGCTGGTCCACGAGTACCGGCTCCATCCAGCGTCACCGCGGCGTGCAATCCACCGGGCGAGCAGGAAGCAGGCGATGGCAAGGCACACGAAGCCAACCGCCCCGAGTGCCAGATGCAGCAGGCCAGCGGCGGTGACCTCACTCTCGGCGCCGGGCGGGAAGCCATCCACCGGGTCGGGCGCGAAGACTGCACTTCCGACCAGGGCGGCTGCGAAGCCGAATACAAGAAGCGGCGCCCGGCTGGCAGAACCGGTACGGCTCATCGCCCGTCGAAACCCCAGGGCGGCGATCCCGCAGATCACACCGCTGGCCAGCAGGTTGGTGCGCTGCACCCAACCTCCCTCGCCGAGCATGAGCAGGCTTAACGGATGTTCGCCAAGGTCGAAGCCGGTGCGGGTCGCCGCTAACAGCAACCCAACACCCAAGTAGATCGGTCCGGCGAGGACGCCCCAGCCCAGCAGCGAGCGAGTGACGGCGGCATGGGTGTCGAACTGCGCGGTCGCTTCGCTGCCATTTTCGATCGGTGCAGTCATTTGGTGCTCCCCTTTCACGCTTTGTCAGCTAAGACGACCACGGGACCGCTCACTCATCGGCTCGGAACAGGCGAGATGACTCGACGGAGGATCGCCACGCCCAGCCCGATCTTGGTGCGTCGGGAATGACCTCGACCGCGGCTCCGGTTCGCCGGCACAGGCACCCGCTGGATCTTGAGACAATCCCGAGCGTTGAAGCTGTGGATTGTCTCAAGATTGTTGGCGGATGGTGAGTCGCTTCTCGTAGCGGTGACAAGGGACGGTGAATGTGCCGCCGTCGACTTCGGCGCGATACTCGATCGGCCCGG
Organism: Jiangellaceae bacterium; assembly: GCA_036374175.1. Lineage (GTDB taxonomy): Bacteria > Actinomycetota > Actinomycetes > Jiangellales > Jiangellaceae > JASLBX01. The sequence goes on from DASUUH010000151.1 coordinate 9,096, forward strand.
CGTCGCGCCAGCCCTGCCGAGCGTAGAACTGCCGGGCCCTTGAGTTGCCGGCGACCACCGCCAACCAGGCCAGGTCGAAGCGCTCGGCGATGGTCGCCTCGGCACTACTCAGCAATTCCGCAGCCACCCCGCTGCCGCGAGCCGACTTCGCCACATACACCTGCTCGATTTCGTCGTCCTGGACCGTGACGAATCCGATGATGCCGTCCTCGGCCGCAGCCACCGTAGTCGTGTCAATGCGCGACGGGACGAGGCGGAGGAAGTCGGCCAGTTGCCGGTGCCGGGCCAGCTCGTCGGGAACGTTGCCGAGGTGACCGTCCGGCCACCCGTCGTGCCATACCGCGGCGATCGCCGCAACGTCGGCTTCGGCGGCCGGCCGGAGGTTGATATTGGTCATCCCCAGAATGCTAAGGCGAGGGCCGACGCAACCCACCCTGGTACCAGGCGCCCCCTTCTTCCTGCTTACTCGATCGCTACTGGGACTAAGCCAGTGTTACTCCTCTTCCACCGCCACGAACTCGAAGTTCGCCCGATGCTGAGTGCCGTCGTTCAACGTCACGATCAGCAGGCGGCAGAGCGCGAAAAGCGGTAGGCAGAAGATAGGCGTCGCGCCATTGCAGCTAGATAGGCTGCGCGAACAACTTTCGACGAATGTAGTAGGCGGTGACGATAAGGTGCCCCACGTGTATGACGCCCGGTCAGCGGCTAGATCGCGCTGGCCGCGCCGGATACGGGGCGCGACCACCGCGGGCCTGCTGGTGCTCGTCATCGCCAACTGTGGGGCTGACGACGTCGAGACACCCGGCCCGACACAATCGATGCCGAACCCCCCGACGACTGCACCATCTACGACTGAACCAGACCCGACCCGATCGTCCCCAACGGCACTCAAAACCACTGAGCCGGCACCGACCGATCCGGGCAGCCCAACGGAAAGCATCGACATGTCGCAACCACCGGCACCATCGGTCCTGACCGACGAAGACGACGGTCGATCGGTGGGGCTGTCACTCGGCTCAGAGATCTCACTCCAGCTCGACAGTGCATGGGTATGGGACGAGCCGGCCGTTGACGGTGACGCCGTAGCGCTGGCTCGGGTTGACTACCTCATGGATCCGGGCTTCATGGAGTGGATAGTGACCGCTCAGCGCCAAGGCACCGCAGTCGTTACCGCGTCAGGGGAACCCAACTGCGACGACATCAGCCAGTGCCCACCCCGGTCCGTCAGCTTCACCATCCATGTGACCGGTTAACTCGATCGCCTACTCGAATCCGGGCCCGGTACGTCGGTCCGAACGATCGGAGCATGTCACCACGCCGCGATGACCCGGCACGGTGCTCCCGAACCGTCTTCCCACGGCACCGGTCCGACGAATGCGAGTGCTCCACGCGGCGGGATCCGATCCAAGTTGGCCATGCTCTCAATGCCGTACCGCCCTGACGCGAGAAATTCCACATGGACCGCAAAGTCGGTCGAGTTGCCGGGATCCAGGCTCATCGTGTCGAGGCCGATTCCGACCGGATCCCGTTTGGCGTTGAGCCACTCGGTCGCATCCAATGAGAAGCCGGGAAAGTTCAGGTCAGGAAAGCCGACGCCGCCGCGAAAGGCGTCGCCGTCGTCGACCTTGGCCGCCCATCCGGAATTCATACACACCAACGCCCGTCGCGGTATGCGGCCATGCCGGCGCTCGTACGCCACCAAGTCGTCCGGCGTGACCATCGCATTCGGATCGTCGGCCGCCTTGGCTGTGATGTCTATGACGACGATGGGCGCAACCAGGTCGTCCGGTCCGATCTGATCGACCAAGGTGTTGCCTTCGTCGAAATGCCCTGGCGTGTCGATGTGGGTCCCGACGTGCTCTACCAGCGTCCACCGCTTTCCGTAGAAGCCCGACGTCGGAAAGTCGTTGACCACCTCATCGAACACCACTTGCGGGCCGAAGAACGAGGGGAAGGTGCGCACCAATCGATGAGTGAGATCCATGGTGCGTCTGGCCCGCTTGGGGAACGCCACGGCCGGAGTCGTGGGGCCGGCGGCGACAAGTGCTGCGCCTCCGGTGAGGGCGGCTGAGGCACGGAGCAGGTTTCGCCGATTGATGATCCCGATCTCATCGTGGTGATGGTGATGTGCCGTTGCGACAGGAGCGCACATGGCCTTCTCCTCTCTGTGTGATGGCGCGGCGGGCGCGTCTCTCGCAACGTAGAACGAGGTTGGTCCGTTGTGAAGGGACTGGTTACGTCCGGCCCGGCGTTGTCGCGCCACGAAGTATCCGGGCCAGCAGGTCCAACGCTGCTGCGTAACGACCATCAGGCGGCGTTCCGTAGCCGACGACGATTCCCGACTCGCCATGGCTCGGCCGCTGCCAGTGCTGGCTGAGGCTGTCGATGGCCAAGCCCCGCCGTGCCGCTTCGGCGAGTACGGTTTCGACCTGATCGCCGCTGGGCAACCGGACGACGGCGTGTAGGCCGGCAGCGACTCCCTCGACGCTGACATGGGGCACGGAAGCAAGTCGCCCGACGAGTGCGTCACGCCGTCGCCGGTACCGTAACCGGGTTGCTCGAACATGCCGGTCGTATCCGTGCGTCGTGATCAAATCTGCCAGCGTCAGCTGGCCGACGACGTCGCTGTGCAGGTCGGCGTGCCGTTTGGCCTCGAGGAACGGCTCGATCAGCCGATCGGGCAGCACTACCCAGGCGAGCCGCAGCGCTGGCGCTAACGTCTTGGCGGCCGTTCCCACGTAGACGACCTGATCGGGAGCGATGCCCTGCATGGCCCCCACCGGCTGTCGGTCATAACGAAACTCTCCGTCGTAGTCGTCCTCTACTACCAGCCCAGCTCGTTCTCGGGCCCACTCGAGTGCCTCATGCCGCCGCTCTGGGTGCAGCGTCATGCCGAGGGGGTATTGGTGAGCGGGCGTGAGCACGCATGCGGCCACGTCCATCGCCGGCAGCAGATCGGTCCGTGCTCCGGCGGTATCCACCGGAAGGGGCAAGACGTCGGCACCTGAGTTCCGGACGACATTCCAATGGAACGGTAAGCCCGGATCCTCCATCGCGATCGCTCCATCGCGCCCGACCAGCTGGGCCAGCAACGCCAGCGCCTGGACATAACCAGTCGTGACGACGATCTGCTGCGGCCGCGCAAGCACTCCGCGGACCCGGCCGAGGTACTCAGCCAGCGCAGAACGCAGCGCCGGCTGCCCGGCCGGCTCACCATACCCGAAGGCCGCGGCCGGCGCGCTGGACAACGCCCGGCGGGCACTGCGGAGCCAACTCGCGACCGGAAAGGCCGTGACGTCCGGCGTACCGGGCCGCAGGTCATAAGGCGGTGCAGGGTCGAGCGTCGGGACGGACGACACGTGCGGCAGTAGGTCGGTGAGCTCAGCGACCACGGTTCCGGAGCCGCGCCGCGCGAGAAGGTAACCCTCCGCAGTGAGCTGGTCGTACGCGGCGGCGACAGTGCCGCGCGAAATGCCGAGCTCGCCGGCAAATGCACGAGTCGAAGGCACCCGTGCTCCGGGCGCCAGCCGCCCCGACCGGATCGCATCGCGCAACGCTCGTTCGATAGCCGCCCGCCGGCCACCCGGAGCGCTCACGTCGAGGTGCAGGTCCACACCGAAAGTGGACCAATTTTCAGCCACAGAAATGGACCTTAACAGGGTGCCACTTGGCTTCCTACTGTGGCTGTCATGACGACGACCAACACCACTTCCACTGTCCGGCTACCCGTGGACGAGCTTGCTCCACATATTTCCGAAGCAATGGAGGCACTCGACGCCGCGTCGCGCAAGACCCAGCTTGAGCCGTCGCTACTTGAGCTGGTCCGCACCCGCGCCTCACAGATCAACGGCTGTGTCTACTGCGTGAATCTGCACAGCCGTGATGCCCGCAATGCCGGTGTGACCGACAAGCGTCTGTTCGCCCTTCCGGTCTGGCGCGAGACGCCGATGTTCACCCCTCGGGAGAAGGCGGCTCTGGAGCTGACTGAAGCGGTGACCCGGCTGGCCGACAGTCATGTCTCCGACGACGTGTGGAACCGGGTGGCTGCTGAGTTCACCGAGACCGAACTGGCCGAGTTGCTCTGGACGATTACCGTCGTCAACGCCTGGAACCGCCTCGGCGCGAGCGCGCGTCCTTGGCCGCTCTCCTGACCCGTCGATGACCTGGCAGCATCGGTTATCGTCAGCGGATGCTCCAGATGATCGACCCCACTGCCTGGGTAGCTTCCACTGCCGTGATCACCGGCGATGTGACCATCGGGCCGCGGTCACGGGTTCTGCCCGGCGCCATCGTCAGCGGAGACTTCGGTCCGGTTGTGATCGGCGCGGACGTTCTGATCATGGAGCAGGCAGTACTGCGGGGCCGTGTCGGGCACCCTTTGCACATCGGTGACGCGGTGCTCGTCGGGCCGCATGCGCATCTCAACGGCACCCACGTCGACGACGAGGTGTTCATCGCGACCGGTGTCTCGATGTTTCCCGGCTCGCGTGCGCAGTCGGGTTGCGAGCTGCGGATCAACAGCGTGCTGCACGTGAATTCGGTGCTGGACCGCGACACCGTCGTGCCGATCGGCTGGATCGCCGCGGGGCGGCCCGCCCGGCTCTTCTCGCCCGACCGGCACGACGAGCTGTGGGCGGTTCAAGAGCCGCTCGATTTTCCGGGCACGGTTTATGGCGTCCCCAGAGGCACCTCGATGCGAGAGATCATGCGCCGGCAATGCGCAGCCTATGGTCCGCGAGATCAGTAGCCGGCTGCAATCAACACTGTTAGACGACGGCGAGCGCAATTCCCAAACAGGCCAGCGACGCCGTCGTTAGGAGCGTGCGCACGACGTTCCAGCGCACCCACGTCGCCTCGCCGAACCGTTTCCGCGTCGCAGAGACGTCAATCTCGTCCGGATTGCCGGCGGCCTTGATGGCATCGTTGAGCGGCACGTTCACCCGTACCGTGATCACAAAAACCACGAGGTAGAGCACTGCCGCTGCCAGGACCCACGGCACGGCCGACCGGCTCTCCTCGCCGAGATGAGCCGCTGCGGCCAGGACGGTGATCGCCAACGCACCGACGAAGACGAACAGGAAGAGAGGGCTGATGATGGCCCGATCCATCGCCTGGAATGCGGCCACGAATGTCCTGTCATCCGTCCGCGCGAGGCCCGGCATGACCGCCATCGCGTAGGCGAAGAACACACCCGCCAGCAGTCCGACGCTGACCATGGCAAGCAAGAGCAGGACATCCCTCAACACATCCATCGCAGCCCTCCTTTGGCCCGCCCCATGATCTACCTCTCCCCCGGCGAGAGCAACAGCCGGTGGGCCACCTCGTTAAGGGTCGCCACCTCGCCGAGCACTCGCGCGGCGGCCTGGATCACCGGCACCGCGAGCACTGATCCGGTTCCTTCGCCGAGCCGCATGTGCAGATCCAGCAAGCCTGCCTGGCCAAGTGCGGCCAGTGCGTGCCGGGCACCGGGTTCGGCGGACAGGTGCCCGGCGATCATGTAACCGCTGACCGCTGGGCACAGCGCCATCGCTGCCAACGCCGCTGCATTAGCGATGACGCCATCCAGCACAACGGGCACCCGCGCCTGCGCAGCCGCGAGCATGACGCCGACGAGGGCCGCGTGCTCGAAACCGCCGAGTGATGCCAGCGTGGCAAGCGGCGATCGGTCCGCGCCGTGGCGGGCCAGAGCCGCCTCGATGACCTGTATCTTGCGCGGCGTCTTGGTGTCGTCAAGATTGGCGCCGCGACCGGCGACATCGGTCGGCGCGGCACCGGTCAGGGCTGCGACAAGGCAGGCGGAGACGGTGGTGTTCGCGATACCAAGGTCACCGGTGGCGATGAGATCGGCGCCGTCTTCAATGAGATCACGGGCTGCCTCTACTCCTGCCGCGATGGCCGCCCGGCACTCGTCCTCCGTCATGGCGGGCTCCTTGGTGACGTCCCGCGTCCCAGCCGCGATCCGGACGGCCCGCACGCCGCCGACGGACGCACCGCCCTGGGTGCCGACATCAAGCACCGTCACGCTGGCGCCGACAGCCCGCGCAATAGCGTTCACCGACGCGCGGCCAGCCGCCACCGTGGCCACCATTGCGGCCGTCACCGATTGCGGCCAGTCCGACACGCCCTGCGCGTGGACTCCGTGATCCCCGGCGGCCACGATCACCACGGGAGACGCCGGCACGGGCGGCGGGCACGTGCCGCTGATCGCCGCCAGCTGGACCCCGAGTTCCTCGAGGCGGCCGAGACTGCCCGGTGGCTTGGCAAGCCCGTCATGCTGCTCGCGCGCCGCCTTCGCCGCACTTTCGTCGACGGGCACGATCGACCCAACCAGTTCCTCGACCGCACGTGGGTCCGCAACCGGCCGGTCGACATGTGCATGCGGCCTGATCGGAGTCGTAGCGATGGGCTCGTCGCGAATCAGTGGCAACACCCGCCCACCGACCACCAGCAGCACCTCGTCGGCTGCCTCGGACACCACCTGGACGGCCAACCCGTGCAGATCAACGTAGGCCCGTGCGCCCGGCCCGCCCGCGTGCACCCCGAGCCCGGGCTGACCAGCAATCATCAGCACCGCACAGTCGCTCGAAGCGACGGCGGTGGCGAACTCGCGCAGCCGATCCAGCAGCACTCGTTCCAGCTCAGCCCGGCGCTGCTGATCCGGTACGTCGTCGCCCACTTGTACTCCCGCGGATTCCATCGACTCTGCGAGCCAGGTGTCCAGCGCATCCACCAGGACGAATGCACCCGGCCCGGCCGCGGCGACGGCGCCGGTCAGGTCGAACGTTTCGACGGTCCGCCAGTGTTCGGGCCGGTCGGCCCGGTGGCGCGCGACCCGGGCGGCGAACTCGTCATCGCGCGCCACCGCCGGTGCCACCACGACAACCGGCCGTCCGCTGGCCGCGGCCCGGCGGGCCGCGAGGCTCGACTTGCCGGACTTCTGTCCGCCCAGCACCAGTATCAGGCTGCCCATCACACCCACCCCGCCTTGATCAGCGCCGCGACGGACGCCGCGACCGCTAAGTTCACCGCTAGCACGCCGGCCCCGAAGACGTCACCGGTGTGGCCGCCGACCAGCCGCCGGGCTATCCAACCGATCGCCGCTGCAGCCGCGGCACCGGCCAGCAACGGGATTGGCGCCCAGGCACCGGCGACGGCCACCGCCGACCCGACGACTGTCGCGGCAGCCAGCACTGTGGCACCCCGGCGTGGCTTTCCCACCTGGACGCCCAACCCGTCAGAGCGAGCCGGCCGCAGCCACCACCCAAGCAGCAATGGCGCGGCTCTGCCGATGACGTGTCCGGCCACAAGCACGCGGGCGACACCGGCCATATCAAGCGGAATCAGCAGGGTGATCCGAAGCAGCATGTCGCCGGTCACCGCGAGAACTCCGAACGTCCCGATCCGGCTGTCCCGCATGATCTCCAACCGGCGGTTTGCCGTTGACCCACCCCAGAACCCGTCCGCGACATCGGCGAGGCCGTCTTCGTGCAATGCACCGGTGATCAGAACCGTCGCGAACACGCTGGCGACGGCCGCCACGAGCGGGCCGAGCACCGGCTGAACAACCGCCCAAACACCTATCCCGGCGCCGGCGACGAGCAATCCGACGAGCGGAAAGTAGCCCTGGGCACCGGTCAGTCCGGCGTCTGGGCCGGGCCCTTGCCGCCGGGCGGGGATCCGGGTCAGGAAACCGATGGCGGCTCGGACGTCGTCAAGCATGTTCATCAATACTCGATCCCGCGGCGGGCCATGATCCCGCGGTCGTACGCGTGCTTGACCTTGCGCATCTCTGTCACCGTGTCCGCCAGATCGCACAACGCCGCGGGGGCGTCACGTCCAGTGCAGACCACATTGGTCACTGGCGACCGGTCCCGGATTGCCGCGACCACCTCGGCGGTGTCGATCCACCCCCAGTTCATCGGGTAGGTGATCTCGTCCAGCACAACCAGGTGATGCTCTCCCGCCGCGAGGAGGCTCAGCGTGTGCCGCCACGCCGCTTCGGCGCGAGCCCGAGACGCGTCAAGGTCATCGGATTCCCACGAAAACCCGTCGCCGAGCGTCCACCAGTCCGCGCCCAACTTCCGCAACATGGCTTCTTCACCGGTCCGCCAGCGCCCGGACTTGATGAACTGAACCACAGCAACCCGCCAGTCGCGGGCCAGTGCGCGCAACGCGACGCCGAAGGCCGCGGTCGACTTGCCTTTCCCGTCGCCGGTGTTCACCACGACGATCGACGGGACCGACCGGCGCTCGGGCCTTGGAGGTGGCTCGGTTCGGGGTTCGGTGGTCATGCCACTCCTGCCAGCTGTCGGAGATAGGTCGTGTCCAGGTGCGCGTCGACCGCATCGGCCAGCAGGTCGAACGTCGTGTCGAGAGTTCGCGAGGGCCGGGTGCCGAACAATGTTTCGAGCAGGTCGGCGTCTTCGAGCAGTCCGTGCAGGTACCACCCGGCGACGTTGCCGCTGGCCACGGCAACTGAGCCGGCCGCCAGCAGGTCGACAGCACCCGCAACGATCGTCCGGCCGTGCCGGATCTCGTAGCCGTGGACGTCGCGGCCGTCCAGCGATCCCCACTGGGGCGGCCAGCCGGCCGGCAACCTAACGGTCCGGTGGCCGACGACCTTTGCCGGTCCGAACGTGGTCACCAGGGGCAGCAGGTGCAAGCCGTCGCCGGACCCGTCGACGCCGTGCGGGTCGGCTAGCCGTTCGCCGAGCAACTGCAACCCACCGCAAATGCCAAGGACTCGCACGCCGGCCTGGGCCGCGGCCTTAACCGCATCGCCCAGGCCGGAGCTTTGCAGCCAGGTCAGGTCTGCGGCGACGTGCTTGGATCCGGGCAGGATGACCATCGCCGCGCCGTCGAGGTGCCAGGGCCGCGTGGCCCAGCGCACGTCTGCCACCTGCTCCAGGAGCGTGAATTCGTCAAGATTGGAGGCGCTCGGGTACCTGACGATGGCGACCGGCGGGCGTCCACCGCGAGCGGGTCGATGCAGGCTGGCGCCGTCCTCGTCGGGTAGATCGTGGTCGATCATGGGCACGACGCCTACGGTTGGCACACCGGTGAGCCGCTCCAGTTGTTCGGGCCCGGGGGGCAGCAGTGCGGCGTCGCCGCGAAATCGGTTGAGCACGAAGCCACGGATCAGGTCCCGGTGCTGCCGCGGTACCAGCGCCCAGGTCCCGTACAGGTGGGCGAAGGCGCCGCCGCGGTCGATGTCCACAGCCAGCAATACCGGTGCCGCGGCCCGAACGGCCACCCGCATATTGACGATGTCTTTAGCGGTCAGATTGATCTCGGCCGGGCTGCCGGCGCCTTCGATCACCACGAGCTCGTAGGACGCGAGCAACTCGTCGAGCGCCGACTTGACTACGGGCCAGAGCCGTTCGGACCGATCCGCCCAGTCGCGGCGGGAAAGCTCCGGGTCGTAACGGCCTAGCCGGACCACCTGGCTGCCGCCGGCCTCGGGCTTGAGCAACACCGGGTTCATCCGAACGTCGGGTTCGGCCATGGCCGCATGTGCCTGGAGCCACTGCGCGGCACCCATCTCACCACCGTCTACAACACGCGCGTTGTTGGACATGTTCTGTGCCTTGAAGGGCGCCACCTTCAGGCCTTGGCGCGCGAACCAGCGGCACAGCGCAGTGGTCAGCAGACTCTTGCCAGCCCAGCTCGTGCACCCTTGGACCATCAACGCGGGCAATGCCGCCTCCAGCATCCTCGATTTGTCCGCGCAACTCCTCTTGTCCGGGCGACTCGTCGTGGCGTAGCTGGCCACCAACCAGTCCGGCCGGACAACCGGGGTGGGGCGGTCATGCCTGCACTCCAGGCTCGTCGACGTGGCCGTCCGGCCGTACCGGCACGACGATGAGCCCCGCTTCTGGATCCGTAATGACCCGGACCCGCGCTCCGTACTGCGTCTCGATGACCTCGCGCGTCAACACCTCGCCAGGTGACCCTTCGGCGACCAACCGTCCGCCGACGAGCATCGCCAGCCGATCGGAGAACTGAGCCGCGGTGGTCAGGTCGTGCAGAGCCGCGATGACCGTCAGCTCGCGGTCCCGGCGCAGCCGGTCCATCAGCTCCAGCACCTGCTGAACGTGTCCGAGGTCGAGTGAGCTGGTCGGTTCGTCCAGCAACAGGATCGGTGCTTGCTGGGCCAGCGCCCGGGCCAGCACAGCACGCTGGAACTCCCCGCCGGACAGCGAGGTCACCCGCCGGCCGGCCAGATCGTCGAGCTCCAACGTCGTGAGCAGGTCGGCCACCACGGCAACGTCTGCGGCAGTCTCGACACCGAAGTACGGCACGTACGGCGTCCGCCCGAGCAGCACGTAGTCGAGCACCGTCATGCCGTCCGGACGCACGGGTTGCTGCGGTACTACCGCGATGGTCCTGGCTCGTTCGCGTTGGCCCAGCTGCCCGACGTCACGTCCGTTCAGGCCGATCCGGCCCGAATGCTCGACCGCTCCCGTAATCGCGCGCAGCAGCGTCGTTTTGCCGGCACCGTTCGGCCCGACGAGGGTGATCCACCGGCCAGCAGGCACGGTCAGACTCACGTCTCGAACGACCTGCACACCGAGCAGTTCGACGCTCACCTGATCGACCGTCAGGGTGCTCACAACTCGCTCACCACGCCCTCCTGGCCCGGCGCAGCACCAGAGTGAAGAAGGGTGCACCGATGAATGCCGTCACCACGCCGACCGGCAGCTCTCCGGGTGATACCAGGGTCCGGGCGAGCACATCCGCCCACACCAGGAACGTCGCACCGGCCAAGACCGATACGGGCAGCACGATCCGGTATGACGTGCCGGCCACCAGCCGCACCAGGTGCGGCACCACGATGCCGACGAAACCGATCAGGCCGGTCACCGACACGGCGGCGGCGGTGCCGAGCGTCGCCGCCAGCACGACCACCAGGCGGACCCGCGCCGTAGGCACGCCCATGGCGCTCGCCTCCGCCGATCCCACGCTGAGCACGTCCAGCAGCCGGCGGTGCGCGAGAACGACGATCGCAGCGACGACGACATACGGCGCGATGGCTCGTACGTCGCCCCAGCCGCCGGTCAGCAACCGGCCGAGGATCCAGCCGTAGACCTCGCGCAAGGTGTCCGCATGCCGCTGCTGGATGTAGGTCTGCACCGCGGCGAGGAAAGCGGCCACCGCGACACCCGCCAGGATCAGCGAGTGGGTGCTGCGACCCCCGGCCGTCCGCCCAAGCGCGTAGGTCGCCGCCACTGCACCGGTGCCGCCGGCGAAGGCGGCCAGCGGAAGCAAACCCCGCCCGCCGCCGGACACGATCGCAAGGGTGGCACCGAGGCCCGCCCCCGAGGCGACGCCGAGCAGGTACGGATCGGCCAGCGGATTCCGGAACACTCCCTGGTACCCGGCACCGGCCACCGCGAGCATGCCGCCCACGAGAACGCCGAGCAACACGCGCGGCGCACGCAGTTGCCACAAGATGGCCTGCTGTCGCTCGTCCAAGCCCCCGCGCAGGTCAATGGCGGGCAGCAGGTTGACCGTCTCGACCACCACTGCGCGCCATGGCAGCTCGGCGGGCCCGATCACCAGGCCTGCCAGCACCGACACTAGGAGGGTGGCGGCGGCCACGAACAGCCACCTGCGCCGGTGCCGCGCGTGGATCGTTACGGTCTCGGCCGCCGCCGAGACGGTCGCCATCTCACCCCGCCGGTTCAAGCTCGAGGAGATCCGACGCTGCCAGTTCGGCGGCAAGCGTCTCGAGGAAGTCCACCACGCGCGGACCCCAACGGCTCGCCACGTCCTCGTCCAGCGGAATGATTCGACCGGCCTGGACCGCACTCATCTGGTCCCAGCCGGGCCGGCTCGCCACCTGGTCCGCGTCTATTCCGCAGCAGGTGGCGTCGGCCAACAGGATCACGTCGGGATCGGCCTGAATGATGAACTCAGGACTCAACTGCGGGTAGCCGCCGCTCTCCTCGCCGGCCTCGTCCGCGATGCTGCGCATGCCGAGCAGACCGTAGAGCTGGCCGATGAACGTCTCGCTCGACACCGAGAAGTAGGCCTCGTCCAGCTCGTGGTAGTACGTCAGCGGATCACTGCGGTCGGGAAGCCGAGACACCAGCGCGTCGATGTCGGTTTGCATCTGCGCGGTCAGTGACGCGGACTCGGCAATGTGACCGGTCGCTGCGCCGAGTTGCTCGATCTGGGTGTAGGTGTCGTCAAGGGCGGCCGCCGCCGGCTGGATGAGCGTCGGGACTCCAATCTCTGCCAGGCTCGATACCAAGTCGCCTGGGTCGGACGAGGCCACGACCAGATCGGGGTCGTAACCGGCGATCGCCTCCACGTTGGGCGTGAACCCCGACAGGTCGGTCGTCGGCGCTTCC